>NZ_JBIAZG010000003.1:0-559681 GCF_042898885.1 Micromonospora sp. NPDC000316 | reverse complement strand
CCGGTCTTTGAGGATCGTCAGCGACTTCGTCCACCCGATCCGCTCAGCGATCACCGTCGCCGGCATCCGCGGGAACTCCGCGAGCAACGCCCGGATCTGCGGCTCGACCTTGTCCACAAGCGAACCGCGGGGGCCGCGCTCACGCGATGGCGGCGCCTGCGCCCGAAGCGCCGAACGGACCGTGTTACGCGCCAAACCCAGCCGGCGCGCGATCTCCTTGATCGGAACACCCTCGGCCCGATGCAGCCGACGGATCTCAGCCCAGTCTTCCAGTGCGATCACCCCTCCAGCCTCGGAGGGGTCAGTCCCAATCCGCCGCTAGAGGGTCAGTCTCAGCGCGTCGTCGACAGACCCTGGGCGACCTGCTATTCGGCTAAGCCTGGCTGCGGGTCGAGGGTCGCCGGGAGCCGCAGCATCGGCCCGCGCTGGTCCGGACGGAAGTCGGTGTAGGTGCCGTCGAAGGGGAAATCGCCTGCCGCGATCAGCTTGATGAGCCGCTCTCCCTCGGCGCGGACGGCGTCGGCCGTAGCCCTGTCGAAGTACAGGGGGTTGCCGATGCGCCCGTCGAACTCGTCGAGGTCCTTCCACTCCCACTGCCGGTCTGGGGTCACGACGATATCGAGGACGAGGTCGTCGGTGTCTACGCCATTGGGCTGCCGTTGACAGGGCGTTTCGAGGTTGACGTACCAGCCAGTGAAGGCGCCATCGTGGAAAAACCACCACACCGAGTAGGCGGCCTGCGGCGGCATGAGGACCAGAATGTCGTACGTCTGCCAGGTCAGGACCGTCAGCTTCGGATCACGCATCTGATCGACGGTGATCTCGTGTTGAGTCTTGCCGTCCCCATCGACAAGCCTGGCGAAGTCACTGCCGGCTGGATGCCACAGCAGCAGCCCATCCTCGTTGTCGGCGATGACGCGCATCGGCTGCACCCACGTGCACCAACGGCCACGCAGATAGCGACGATTGATGATCTTTCCCGGCTCAAATGGCATCGCAGCAGGGTAGCCCGCCTTGATCAGATGCCGCTGACCCGAAGGACCGTCAGTCGCCGGCGCGCGGCGAGGAAACCGGCAGGACAGGAAGGCAGCCGACCCGCGCACGGATCAGCCGACCGCCCGAAGCGGGTCTTGTCGCCCCGGAACCCCTCACCGCAGGCTCAGTGGTCAGCGCTGTTCCAGTCCCGACCTTCGCCCACCGACACCTCAAGCGGCACCGACAGCGGGTACGCCTCGCCCATCTCCCGTCGGACCAGCGCCTCCAGCGCCTCGCGCTCACCGGGGGCGACCTCGAAGACCAGCTCGTCGTGCACCTGCAACAGCATGCGGGAGCGCAGGCCGGCCTCGCCGAGCGCGGTGTCGACGTGCAGCATCGCCACCTTGATGATGTCGGCGGCGGAGCCCTGGATCGGGGCGTTGAGGGCCATCCGTTCGGCGATGTCGCGGCGTTGCCTGTTGTCGCTGACCAGGTCGGGCAGGTAGCGGCGACGGCCGAGGATTGTCGAGGTGTAGCCGTCCTGGCGGGCTCGGGCGACGACCTGCTGCAGGTAGTCGCGCACTCCGCCGAAGCCGGCGAAGTAGTTTTCCATAAGCCCGCGCGCCTCTTCGGTGTTGATGCCGAGCTGTTGGGACAGGCCGAAGGCGCTCAGCCCGTACGCCAGGCCGTAGTTCATGGCCTTGATCTTGCGGCGCTGGTCCGGGGTGACCTCGTCGACCGGCACCCCGAAGACCGACGAGGCGGTGGCGGCGTGGAAGTCGGCGCCGGAGTTGAACGCCTCGATCAGCGCGTCGTCCGAGGAGAGGTGCGCCATGATCCGCATTTCGATCTGGCTGTAGTCGGCGGTGAGCAGGCACTCGAACCCCTCCCCCACGACGAAGGCCCGGCGGATGCGGCGGCCCTCCTCGGTGCGGATCGGGATGTTCTGCAGGTTGGGCTCGGTGGACGAGAGCCGCCCGGTGGCCGCCACCGTCTGGTTGAAGGTGGTATGGATCCGGCCGTCGTCGGAGACGGACTTGAGCAGGCCGTCCACTGTCGACTTGAGCTTGGCCACGTCGCGGTGGCGCAGAAGGTGGGCCAGCACCGGGTGCGGCTGCTGCGCGTAGAGCCACTGCAGGGCGTCGGCGTCGGTCGTGTAGCCCGTCTTGATCTTCTTGGTCTTGGGCAGGCCCAGCTCGGTGAAGAGGATCTCCTGCAACTGCTTGGGCGAACCGAGGTTGAACTCCCGGCCCACCGCCTCGTACGCGCCCTGCGCGGCAGCCTTCACCTCGGCGGCGAAGTGCGCCTCCAACTCGGACAGGTAGTGCGTGTCGGCGGCGATGCCGGTGCGCTCCATGTCGGCGAGGACCCGCATCAGCGGCAGCTCCACCCCGGCCATCAGGCGGGCGGACTGCTCACCGTCGCGGGACAGCTCGGCGTCGATCGCGTCGGCCAGGTCGAGGGTGGCCCGCGCCTGGAGCATGAGGTTCTGCTCGGCCACACCCTCGTCGCCCAGCCCGTCGAGGGTGAGCTGGCCGGTCTCCGGAGTGTCCACCCGCAGCTCGCGGTGCAGGTAGCGCAGCGCCAGGTCGGTCAGGTCGTAGGACCGCTGGTCGGGGCGGGCCAGGTATGCGGCGATCTGGGTGTCACGGACGACGCCGGCCAACTCCCAGCCGTGCGCCGAGCAGGCCAGCACGGCCGGCTTGCTGTCGTGCAGGACCTTGGGCCGCTGCGCGTCGGCCAGCCAGGCGGCAAGCGCGCCCTCGTCGGTGGCGTCGAGGCCTGCCGGGTCGACCCAGGCGGCCGCGCCACCGGCGGTGGCCAGCGCCAGGCCGGTGATCGAGGCGGTGTGCCGGCGGTTGGGGCCGGTGTCGAGCTTCACCGCCAGCCCGACCGAGGTGCCGGCCGGGGCGTGGGTGCCCAGCCAGGCGGTAAGCGCGCCGGGCTCGGTGAGCAGCTCGCCGGTGAGGTCGAAGCCGGACTCGGCCTCCGGCTCGACGGCCTCGAGGTATTGGTAGAGCCGGTCACGCAGGATGCGGAACTCCAGGGTGTCGAAGACCTGGTGCACCGCCTCGCGGTCCCAACCGGTCCAGCGGGAGTCCTCCGGGCGCAGCGGCAGCTCCAGATCGGACACGAGCCGGTTGATCTCGTAGTTGCGGATCACGTCGGCGAGCCGCTCGCGCAGGCTGTCGCCGGCCTTGCCCTTGATCTCGTCGGCGCGGGCGATCACGCCCTCCACCCCGCCGTACGTGGTGATCCACTTGGCGGCGGTCTTCGGGCCGACACCGGGGATGCCGGGCAGGTTGTCGCTGGTCTCGCCGACAAGTGCGGCCAGGTCCCGGTATTGCGCCGGCCCGACGCCGTACTTCGCCTCGATCGCCGCTGGGTCCATCCGGGCCAGATCGGAGACGCCCTTGCGCGGGTAGAGGACTGTGATCTGGTCGTCGACGAGTTGGAACGCGTCCCGGTCGCCGCTGCTGATCAGCACCGACATGCCCTGGTCGCGGGCCTGGCAGGCGAGCGTGGCGATGACGTCGTCGGCCTCGAAGCCCTCCTTTTCCACCACCGGGATCTGGAGCGCGGCCAGGACCTCCTTGACGAGGCTTACCTGGCCCTTGAAGTCGGTGGGCGTCTCGCTGCGGCCGGCCTTGTACTCCGCGTACTTGTCGGTGCGGAAGGAGCGGCGGGAGACGTCGAAGGCGACGACGATGTGGGTGGGCTGCTCGTCGCGCAGCACGTTGATCAGCATCGACGTGAAGCCGTAGACCGCGTTGGTCGGCTGACCCGTCGTGGTGGAGAAGTTTTCCACGGGCAGGGCGAAGAAGGCCCGGTATGCCATGGAATGTCCGTCGACGAGGAGCAGGCGCGGCGTCGTAGCTGTCACGGCAGCGACTCTAGTCCGTCGCACCGACATCCCCGGGTGGCGGCACCGCGCCCCGGACACGAAAACGGACAACCACCGTCAACGCCGGCGGCCGGCCACCCCGCGAGGGGATGGCCGGCCGCCGAACGAGGTGGCTCAGGCCACGCCGAGGTACGCCTCCTTGATCGACGGGTCGTGCAGGAGTTCCTGACCGGAACCCTCCTTCACGATCCGGCCGGTCTCCAGCACGTAGCCGCGGTGCGCCCGGGAGAGCGCCTGCTGGGCGTTCTGCTCCACCAGCAGGATCGTGGTGCCCTGCTGGTTGATCTCCGTGATGATGTCGAAGATCTGCCGGATCACCAGCGGGGCCAGACCCATCGACGGCTCGTCGAGCAGCAGCAGCTTCGGCCGGCTCATCAGCGCCCGACCGACCGCGAGCATCTGCTGCTCGCCGCCGGACAGGGTGCCGCCGGCCTGCTTGCGCCGCTCGCGCAGCCGCGGGAAGAGGGTCAACACCCGGTCCAGGTCGGCGGCGATGCCGGCGGAGTCCCGCCGCGTGTACGCCCCCATGTCCAGGTTCTCCATGACCGTCATACCCGGGAAGATCTGCCGGCCCTCCGGGGACTGGCACAACCCCCGGACGACCCGCAGGTCGGCCCGGAGCTTGCTGATGTCCTCGCCGTTGAACGTGATCTTGCCGCCGGCGAGCGCCCGGGTCCCCGAGATGGCCCGCATGGTGGTGGTCTTACCGGCGCCGTTCGCGCCGATCAGGGCCACCACCTCACCCTCGTTGACGCTCAGGCTGATGCCGTGCAGCGCCTCGATCCGGCCGTAGGCGACGGTTACGTTCTCGAGATCAAGCAGCGTCATCGGCTGGCTCCCCCAGGTACGCGGCGATCACCTTCGGATCGCGGCTGACCTCCGCGGGCGCACCCTCGGCGATCTTGCGGCCGAACTCCAGCACCACGATCCGGTCGGTGACCCCCATGACCAGCCGCATGTCGTGCTCGATGAGCAGCACGGTCAGGCCCATGTCCCGGATCTTCCGGATCAGGGTGAGCAGCTCCTCCTTCTCCGCCGGGTTGAAGCCGGCGGCCGGCTCGTCCAGGCAGATCAGCTTCGGCTCGGTGGCCATCGCACGGGCGATCTCCAACCGACGCTGGTAGCCGTACGGGAGGTTGCGCGCCTCGTCGTTGGCCCGGTCGGCGATCCCGACGAAGCGCAGCAGCTCCAGCGCCTTGGCCTCGGCCGCCCGCTCCTCGAGGATGTGCCGGGACAGGCCGAACGTCTTGGCGAACGACCGGCGCACCTCCTGCCACGTCCGCTGGATGCCCGCCTCGGCGGTCACCTGCGGCAACTCGTGTGGCTTCGGCTTGTGCCGGGGCACCCGGAAGAGCGCACCGGGCACGCTTGTCTTGTGCCGGGAATCCGTGCCGACCATGACGTTCTCCAACGCCGTCATCTCCGGGAAGAGACGGATGTTCTGGAACGTCCGGGAGATGCCCAACTGGCTGATCTGGTGCGGCTTGCGGCCGGTCACCTTCTCGCCACGGAACCGGACCGCACCGGAGGTCGGCTTGTAGACCCCCGTCATCACGTTGAAGCTGGTGGTCTTGCCGGCGCCGTTCGGCCCGATGAGACCGAGGATCTCGCCCTCGTAGATCTGGAAATTGATCTTGTCGAGCGCGACCACGCCGCCGAAGCGGAGCGTGACGTCGTCGACTTCGAGCAGCACCTGCCGAGGCCCCGGCTGAGTCGGGATCTTCGGCGTCGCGGTGCTGGTGGTCTGGTCAGACATGAGCGGGCGCCTCCTCTGCCTCGGCCGCGCGATCCTTCAACTCGCGGGCTCGCCGCCGGCTGGGGATCAGGCCCTGCGGACGCAGGATCATCACCAGCACCATGGCCAGGCCGAAGACCAGCCAACGGTAGTCGGCGAAATCGCGGAACCGCTCCGGCAGGTACGCCAACAGCACGGCGCCGAGCGAGACGCCGATCATGTTGCCGGAACCGCCGACCACGACCATGGCGACGAAGAGGATGGACAGGTTCGCGTTGAACTGGGTCGGGTCGATGAACGCGTTTCGGCTACCGAAGAGGAAGCCCGACAGGCCGCCGAGCGCCGCGCCCATGGCGAACGCCCAGAGCTTGAATTTGAACGGGTACACGCCCATCACCGCGGCGGCGTCCTCGTCCTCGCGGACCGCCAGCCACGCCCGGCCGACCCGGCTGTGCTCCAGCCGGCGGACCAGGACCACCATCAGCAGTACGAAGGTGATCGCCAGCCAGTACCAGGGCTTCGCGTCGATCAGACCGAAGACCTTGTTGTCCGCCGACGGCGGGCCCTCCGGGCCGGGAATTGCCGAGATACCGACCGGACCGTTGGTGACCCCTGTGGCGTTGCGGGCCACGATCCGGATGATCTCACCGAAGCCGAGCGTCACGATGGCCAGGTAGTCACCGCGCAGCCGAAGCGTCGGCCAACCCAGGATCACCCCGGAGATCATCGTCAGCACGATCGCGAGCAGGAGGCAGATGCCCCAGGTCACCGCCCACGTCGGCGGCAGGTCGAACTCCTGCTGGATCCACTTGACCACCGGCGAGTTCACCGAACCGAACAGCGCGACGCTGTACGCACCGATGGCGAAGAAGCCGATGTAGCCCAGGTCGAGCAGGCCGGCGAGGCCGACAACGATGTTCAGGCCGATCGCGACGAGCACGTAGATGGCGCAGACGAAGAGCACGCCCGCCCAGTTGTTGCCGCCCTCGATCGAGTCGGTACGCAGGTTGTTCAGACCGGGGATCATCAGACCACCGGGCAGCTTGCCCAGGTACGGCAGGTGGTAGAGGAAGACGATCAGGGCGACCACGCCCACAGCCTTCTGCCACTTCGGCAGTGCCCGCCAGCGATCGCCTACCGAGTTCAGGACGCCGACCCGGCGGCGGTCCGCGGAGCGAATCTTGTCAATCATGCGCGGGCCCTCCCGAGCGACTCGCCCAACAGACCGGTCGGCCGGAACATCAGCACCACGATCAGCACCACGAAGGCGATGACGTCCTCCCAGTTGGACGCGAAGAGCGTGGCGCCGTAGACCTCGACGATGCCGAGGAAGAGGCCACCCAGCAGCGCGCCGCGCAGGTTACCGATGCCGCCCAGGACCGCGGCGGTGAACGCCTTGAGGCCGAGCACGAAGCCGATGCTGTTCTGGGTGAAGCCGAACCGCATGCTCCACAGCAGAGCGGCGGCGCCGGCCATGATGCCACCGATCACGAAGATCAACATGATCACGCGTTCCTGGTTGACACCCATCAGCGCGGCGGTTTCCGGGTTCTGCGCCACCGCCCGCACACCACGGCCGTACCGGGTGCGGTTGATGAACCAGTCCAGCAGCGCCATCATCACCACGGCCGCCACGAAGACAATCAGCTGGATGTTCGTGATGGCCGTGTTGCCGATGGTGAACAGGGTTTCCTGCTGAATGATCGTCGGCATACCGATGATCTGCCGGGGCCGGCCGAACACATCTGGCAACACGGAGCCGAGCAGCTTGGGCAGCACCTGCCCGAAGAGCTCCACGAAGACCAGCGACAGACCGATGGCGGTGATCAGGAAGATCAGCGGCGGCGCGTTCTTGCGCCGCAACGGCCGGTACGCGATGCGTTCCAGCGCCAGGGCTGTGCCGCCGGAGGCGACCGCCGCGACGATCAGACCGAGCACCAGGAGCAGGATCGCCTGGCCGATAGGGGGGTTATTTTCCACCCCGAGCTGGTTCCAGAGGATCAGCACCGCGAAGGTGCCGACCATGAAGACTTCAGAGTGCGCGAAGTTGATAAGGCGAAGGACGCCATAGACGAGGGTGTAGCCGAGGGCGATCAGGGCATAGATGGCGCCCTTGGACAGGCCATCGACCGTGTGCTGGCCGAGATGGCCGATCAGTTCATCGAAATGCACCGGGGGTCTCCTTGAATCGAGTGCGGCCGGGGTGGATAGACCCCGGCCGCACTCCAGCGCCTGGGCGTCAGCTGAGCTTGAGCTCCTGCAGCGCCTCGATGGCCTCGCCCTTGATCTGGTAGGCCCAGATGACGACCTTCGACGGGTCAACGTCACCCTTGGCGTCGAACTTGATGTACTTCGACACACCCTGCTTGTCGTACGACTTCACGTACGCCAGGATGTCGGCCCGGGTCTTCTTGCCGTCCTTGAAGGCGTCCAGGTAGACCTTCGCGCCGTCGAAGCCCTCAGCGCCGTAGGAGCCCGGCGGGATGCCGTACTCCTTCTGGTAGTCGGCGGAGAAGGTGCCGCCGGCCTTGTCGGCCGGGAGGCACGGGCAGGTGATGATGGCACCCTCGGCGCCGCCGGAGGCACCCTTCGGGAACGCGGTGTCGTAGAGACCGTCCGGGCCGACGAACTTGGCCTGGATACCGGCGGCACGCATCTGCTTCACCAGCGGAGCGGCCTCACGGGTGTAACCGCCGTAGAAGACGAAGTCTGCCTGCGACGACTTGATCTTGGAGATGGTGGCGTCGAACTGCGCCTGCCGCTCCTGGATCTTGTCCTTGTTGACCACCAGCGGGCCGAGCTGCTTGCCCAGCTCGTCGGTGATACCCGCGCCGTACGCGCTGGCGTCATCGACCATGAAGACCTTCTGCGCGTTCTGCGACTTCATGTAGCTGGCCACCGCGCCGGCCTGCGTGCCGTCGTTGCCGACGACACGGAAGAAGGACGTGTTGCCCTTCTGGGTCAGGTCGGTCCGGGTCGCCGACGGGCTGACCATCGCCAGGCCCGCGGCCTGGTAGATCGGCATCGTCGCGTCCGACTCACCGGAGAAGTGACCACCGATGACACCGAGGAACGAGTTGTCCCCGGCGATCTGGTTCGCGAACGGGGTCGCGACAGCCGGGTCACCCTGGGTGTCGAACTCCTGCATGGTGACCTTGCAGTCCGGGTTCGCCTCGTTGAACTGCTTCACGGCGAGCTTCGCGCCGTTGAGCGACGGGATCACCAGACCCGCGTTGTCTCCGGTAAACGCGCCGAAGATCGCGATCTTGCCACCGCAGTCACCGGACGCGGTCCCACCTTCGCTGCCACCGGAATCCTGGCAACCAGCAGCGACCACCAGGGACGCGGCGAGCGCAACTGTTCCCAGCGCTCGTACATAGCTTCGCCTCACGGCTTCCTGACCTCCTCCAGATGCGGACGCGGCTGACCCGTTAGCGACGGCGACAGCAGCAGACCGCAATTCCACCCACCCCGCAGAGACTCCCCCTGCGTTACGGCTCGTGATGGCGGAGCGTACCGACACCGCACACCGTCGTGGAAGGCCTGAACGGGGGGTCTGCGAAACCGTTACGAAGACGAGCGCAATCCTGTCGATGCCCGTAACAGGTGAATCCGTCGATCGGTCCTTAGTCTGGCGTCCGGATGGGACCCAGACACCCTCAACCGGGCCGGTGAACCCCGCGTTAACACCGCCTGAACTGTAAAACAGCCGATCGTCGACGCGGCCGGACCACGGCGCCGCCAACACGCCCCGCCTTCAGGCGCCCAGGCCGCTCGCCGACCACAGACCGGCCTGCGAACCATCGTCTACCGTCAGCCACCAGCGGTCACCCTCCGCCACCAGCGCCACATCCCGGTCGGCACCCGCCCCGACCTCCAGCGGCATCGCGGCCTGCCGCCACGACCCACCCCGGTCCGCCGACACCCACACCGAATACCGCGAACCGTCGGCCACCGCGACGAACAACCGATCCCCCGCCGACACCAGCGACGCCACCACCGGCACGCCCGACGAGGACCGCCGACCGAACGTCCCCGCGGCCACCCAGCCGGCCGCCTCCTGCCGCCACGCGCCGAACGTCGCCCCGCGCAGCCCGACCGCCACCGGCACGCCACCGACAAGCGCCACCCGCTGCAACTCCTCGTACTCCGAGTCGCCCGGCAACACCGTGCGCCGCCAGGACCGCCCGTCCGGCGACGACCACACCGCCGGATCCCTGTCGATCCGGCCCGCAGGCAGCAAACCACCCACCGCCAACCAACCCGACGGTACGGCCACCGCGTCGAACGCCCAGGTCACGCCCACGGCGTCACTCGCCAGCTCCGGTGCACCCTCCACAAGCGCGAACTCCTCCGCGGCCGGCGCCGACACCCAGGAGGCAGCGCCCGCCGAGCGGTTGCCGACGATCAGCCAGCCCGGCGGACCGGCCGCCAGCCGGGACACGTTCACCGCCGTCGGCCCGCCGTACGTCTCGAACGGCGCCTGCACCTCGACAAACGCGCCGTCGGCCCGCTGCCGCCAGGTGCTGATCCGCGGATAGCCGTGCGCCCCGCCGGTCTTGGCGCCGATCACCGCCGCCGTCCCGTCGCGACAGGCGACTGAGGAGAGCACGTTCTGCCGGCCGTAGAACGAATCCGCCCGCACCGGAACCGACGTCCACGTCGTACCGTCCACACTGGTCCACACCGCCGGACGGGTGCCGCCACTCGCGTCCGCGACGCCGCCGACCAGGAACCACCGACCCGAGCAGGCCGCGATGTCGCGTACCAACAATCGGCCGGCGTCGCCCGGCGACGCCGGCAGCGTCAGCGCCTGCCAATCCGGCCGGAGCGCTGGCGCGGCGGCCGACGTCGACCCGGACGACAGGTCACCGTTCGGCGGCGCCGGGCCGTCACAACCGGCGAGCAGCAGCGCGACGAGGCCGAACACCGCGACGATCCGTCGGACGGACATCCATCGATGCTAGCCACCGGCCGCCGTGCGGTGCGCCCCCCGCGAGGGCCGGGTGCTCAGACGGTCGGCTGAGCCGCCTCGCCGCCGGCGGTCTCCGTGAGGATCCGCTCGGCGACCTCCTTCATGGTCATCCGGTGGTCCATCGCCGTGCGCTGGATCCACTTGAACGCCTGCGGCTCGGTCATCCCGTAGGTGGTCATCAGCGCGCCCTTGGCCCGCTCCACCGTCTTGCGGATCTCCAGGCGGTCGGTCAGGCTCGCGACCTCCGCCTCCAGGGCCGCGACCTCCGAGTAGCGCGACAGCGCGATCTCCACCGCCGGGACCAGGTCGCTCTTCTGGAAGGGCTTCACCAGGTACGCCATCGCGCCCGCCGCCCGCGCCCGCTCCACCAGGTCACGCTGGCTGAACGCGGTCAGGATGATCACCGGGGCGATCCGGGCACCGGCGATCCGCTCGGCGGCGGCCAACCCGTCCATGATCGGCATCTTGATGTCGAGGATGACGAGATCGGGCTTCAACTCCTCGGCGAGGCGGACGGCGGTCTCGCCGTCACCGGCCTCCCCGACCACCTCGTAGCCCTCTTCGACAAGCATCTCGGCGAGGTCCAGCCGGATCAGCGCCTCGTCCTCGGCGATCAGTACGCGCCTGCGCTCGGCATCCGTCGGCATCTCGGCCACCAGCACTACCCCCACCAGTCATCACTGCACGGCTACCACCCATGCTCCCGCACGAGCGTAGTCGGGTACAGTAAGCGCCACCCGCCGGGATGGTGGAACGGCATACACGGAAGTCTCAAACACTTCTGCCCGAAAGGGCTTGCGGGTTCGAATCCCGCTCCCGGCACCGTGTCATACACCTGTTCGACGATGTGGGTGTGCACCCACCGCAGATGCGGGCACAGGCCCGCGCTCTCCGCTCGCAGGCGCGACATCCGCTCGACGGCTCGCACGCCTCGTTGCCGGACACCACGGTCCGGCACTTGTGCGTCGGTCGGCCTCAACCCGCGACGTTCGGCACCGCACCACTGTGCTTTCACTGGCTGCCTGCCAGATGTCGACAATCCGACCGACCCCGCCCGCCTACGGGAATCTGCCCGGCCTGATCGTCTCCGTATCGCCGATGTGGCGGCATCCCCCACCGGAGACACCGCCAGATCGGCGACATGGAGTGGATCGGGTGGTGGGCAACCGCGAGCTGCGGTGACCGACCGCGCCGGTCAGGCGATCGTGTCGAGCGCGCGGGCGAGGTCGGCGCGCAGGTCCTCGGGGTCCTCCAGGCCGACCGAGAGGCGCAGCAGACCGCCGGCGGGCTTCGCGTCGCCTTCGACGGGCCGGTGGGTGAGCGAGGCGGGGTGCTGGATGAGGGTGTCCACGCCACCGAGGGAGACGGCGTGGGTGATCAGCTCGCAGGCGCCGGCGACGGCGGCCGCGGCGGGTGCGCCGCCGTGCACCTCGAAGGCGAGCAGGCTGCCGGGCCCGGCCATCTGCCGGCCGACGAGCGCCGCCGGGTCGTACACCGACGGGTGGTGCACCCGGTGTACGGCGGGGTGGTCGGCGAGCCAGCCGGCGAGTTTCTCGGCGCTGGCCTGCTGGGCGCGGACCCGCAGCGGCAGGGTTTGCAGGCCGCGGTGCAGGAGGTAGCCGCCGAGGGGGTGCAGGATCGCGCCGGTGACGGCGCGGACCTGGCGCAGTCGGGTGGCCCACCCGGCGTCGCAGGCGACGACACCGGCGAGGACGTCGCCGTGGCCGCCGATGCTCTTGGTGGCGCTGTGCAGGACGAGGGCGGCGCCGTGGCGGGCGGGCTGTTGCAGGACGGGGGTGGCGACGGTGTTGTCGACGAGCAGCGGCACGTCGCCGGCCGCGGTGGCGAGGGCCGCGATGTCGACGAGGTCGAGGGTCGGGTTGGCGGGCGTCTCGATGATGACGAGCGCGGTGTCCCGGCGGATGGCCGCGGCGACCTGGTCGGGGTGGGCCCAGGTGACTGTGGTGCCGAGCAGGCCGGTGGCGAGGACGTGGTCGGTGCCGCCGTAGAGGGGTCGGACGGCGACGATGTGGCGCTTGCCGTCGCGGGTGGCGGCGAGCAGGGTGGCGGTGAGTGCGGCCATGCCGCTGGCGAAGGCGACGGCCTGGGCGGTGCCCTCCAGTTGGGCGAGGGCGGTTTCGAAGCGGGCGACTGTGGGGTTCCAGAGCCGTTGGTAGACGGCACCGCCCTCGGCGGGGAGGGTGCCGCCGGTGGCGAGCTGCTCGTAGGCGTTGCCGCCGTCCTCGACCGAGGGCAGTGGGTTTGTCGTGGAGAAGTCGATAGGTGGTACGTGCACGCCGAGCGTGCGCAGGTCGTCGCGGCCGGCGTGCACGGCCTGGGTGTCCACCGTCATCATGGCGGTAGCGTCGAACATCCGGAGCCTCGTCGGCAATGGGTTGGCAGATAATTCTGTCGTCGGCACTGGATTCGCCGTTTGGTTCGGGCGAGGATGGTGGGATGCCCCCTGAGCCGAACGATGTGCGGTCGAATTCGCCCCTCGACGAGGTGGACCGCGCGATCCTCACCGAGTTGGCCGCGGACGGTCGACTGCCCAACAACGCCCTCGCCGAGCGGGTGGGGGTGGCGCCGTCCACGTGTCTGACGCGCACCCGGGCGCTGCGCGAGCGCGGGGCGATCCGCGGGTTCCACGCCGAGGTGGATCCGGCGGCGCTGGGGTTGCCGTTGCAGGCGCTGGTGTCGGTGCGTCTGACGGCGCACGAGCGGGCGGCGGTGGACGCGTTCCGGGCCCGGTCGGTGCGGCTGCCCGGTGTGGTGTCGGTGTTCCACGTGGCCGGCGCGGAGGACTACGTGCTGCACGTCCGGGCGGCCTCGGGTGACGCGTTGCGGGATTTCGTGCTGGATCACCTGGCGGTCGACCCGGCGGTGCAGCACACGCAGACGAGTCTGATCTTCGAACAGGTCCGTGGGGTGGGCTGAGCAGCGGGTGAGTTGCCCGACGAATGCGCCGAGGCTGGAACAAAACCGGCCGGCGGCGGGTTGGCCACGCGTGTGATCACCGTACCGTTGTCTGTTCTTGATCTTGCCCCGGTCGCCAAGGGGACCACCGCCGGCGCCGCGCTCCAGGCCACCACCGAGTTGGCCCGACGCACCGAGGCGTTGGGCTACCACCGGTTCTGGGTGGCCGAGCACCACAACATGCCCGCTATCGCCAGCTCAGCCCCGGCGGTGCTGCTGGCACACCTGGCCGCGAACACCTCGACGATCCGACTCGGGTCGGGCGGGGTGATGCTGCCCAACCACGCGCCGCTGGTCGTGGCCGAGCAGTTCGGCACCCTCGAGGCGCTGCACCCGGGCCGGATCGACCTGGGCATCGGCCGGGCGCCGGGCACCGACCAGGTGACCGCGCTGGCGTTGCGCCGCACGATGGAGGGGCTGTCGGCAGAGGGCTTCCCCCGCGAGCTGGCCGACCTGATGAACTACTTCAGCGGAGAACGCCCCGGGCAGATCATCGCCACACCGGGTCAGGGTGAGCAGCCGGCCGTGTGGCTGCTCGGGTCCAGCGGTTTCAGCGCCCAACTCGCCGGCCTGCTCGGTCTGCCGTTCTCGTTCGCGCACCACTTCAGCTCGGCGAACACGCTGCCGGCTCTGGCGCTGTACCGGCAGAACTTCCGGCCGTCGCAGTGGCTGGACAAGCCGTACGCGATGGTGGCCGTCAACGCGGTGTGCGCCGAAACCGACGAGCGGGCCGAGTGGCTGGCCGGGCCGAGCGCCCTGTCGTTCCTGAAGCTGCGCTCCGGCCGGCCGGAGCCGCTGTCGACGCCCGACGAAGCGGCGGCTTACCCGTACTCCGAGTTCGAGCGGGAGTTCGTCCTGCAACGGCGCGACGGTCAGGCGATGGGCTCGCCGGAGACGGTGCGTCGGCAGCTGACCGACCTTCAGGAGCGCACCGGCGCGGACGAGCTGATGTTGACCACGCTTGTGTACGACGTCGCCGACCGGGTGCGCTCGTACGAGTTGATCGCCGAGCAGGTGGCGGGCGGTCTGCACCGGGACGCGTGAAACACGATCTTCACGTCAGCGTCACCCCCGCGACCCGGACGGTGCCTAACGTAGATGCCGGTGGTGGTACGGCATTCCCGGTCGGGACGGGTCGGGATTGCCGCGGTGTGGAGCACCGGGCCGGAGCTGTGCGGATTCCGCGGCTGCGGCCCGGTGCCTGCCACCTTAGGCGAACTGGATCAGGATCGCCAGATCAACGTAGGTAGATGTTTGGGGTCGGTGGGGTACCCATCTGGTCGCCGATGAAGAACCCCGGGTGCGGCGGCTGGTTGTAGGCGGTGTTCTGCCAGGCGATCGCCACGCGGTACTGCGGGTCGTGCATAAGCGTGTAGATCCGGGTGCTGGTCGGCGTGGGCGTGCTGTAGATGCGCAACGCCCGGCTGTCGCTGGTCCGCCAGATGACCTCTTCGCGCCAGTCGCCAAGGATGTCGCCGGAGAGCGTCGGCGTGGACTTGGTGCCGTTGTTCGACGCCACGCCGTTGCCGGTGAGCAGCCGGGTCTCCCCGCCCGTGCCGTACTTGTCGATCTTCGTGGCGTCGAGCAGCTCCCGCACCGGGTCGCCGTCCCACCAGGCGAGGAAGTTGGCCGACGACGGCTTGCGGCCGACGTTCTGCCCCCTGGTGTTGGCCAGCCCGTTAACCGCCGACGACCACGACTCGGCACCCGGGCTGCCCGCCCAGATGTCCGCCGAGACACCCCGGCCGTTGTCGCCCGAGGCCGGCGTGGACCACAGGATCTGGCCGGTACGCGCGTCGGCGAACCAGGAACTGGGCTTGCTGGCGTCCTCGTCGACCTTGAACACCTCCAGGCCGGCACGGCCCGGGTCGAGGTCGCCGACGTGCAGGGCGTCGCCGTGCCCGTTGCCCGTCGAGTAGAGCAGCCGGCCGTTGTCGTCGATGGTGGCGGCACCGTACACGATCTCCTGACGGCCGTCACCGTCGACGTCGGCGACGGAGAGCTGGTGATTGCCCTGACCTGCGGCGGCACCGTTGCCGGAGGCGTTCGAGTCGAACGTCCAGCGCTTGGTCAGCGTGCCGTTGCGGAAGTCCCACGCCGCGATCACCGCACGGGTGTAGTAGCCCCGGGCCATGATCAGCGAGGGCCGCTGCCCGTCCAGGTAGGCGGTGCCGGCGAGGAATCGGTCCACCCGGTTGCCGTACGAGTCGCCCCAGGACGACACGGTGCCGCGCGGCGGGTCGTAGTTGACGGTGGACAGGATCGCGCCGCTGCGTCCGTCGAACATGGTCAGATACTCCGGACCGGACAGCACGTAGCCGCTGGAGTTGCGGTAGTCCGCCGACGACGAGCCGATCACCTGGCCGGTTCCCGAGCGGGAGCCGTCGGCGGTCTTCATTGCCACCTCTGCGCGGCCGTCACCGTCGTAGTCGTACACCTGGAACTGGGTGTAGTGGGCGCCGGCCCGGATGTTGCGGCCCAGGTCGATGCGCCACAACCGGGTGCCGGTCAGGGTGTACGCGTCGACGTAGACGTTGCCCGTGTAGCCGGACTGGGAGTTGTCCTTGGCGTTCGACGGGTCCCACTTGAGCACGATCTCGTAGGTGCCGTCACCGTTGAGGTCACCGACGGAGGCGTCGTTGGCGCTGTAGGTGTAGCTCTCCCCACTGGGAGTGGTGCCCCCGGCGGGGATCTGCAACGGCACGTCCAGGTAGCCGTCGCCGAACTGGAGCGCGGGCGCCGACGCCGCCTGCTCGGCACCGCCCACCACGGCCCGCACGGTGTACGCCGAGCCGGCCGCCGCGCCGCTGTCGAGGTAGTTGGTGGCGCCGGTGATCGGGCTGGAGTTCACCCGGGTCGAGCCCCGGTACACGTTGAACGCCACCCCGGAGGTCTCGGTGCCGAGCAGTCGCCAGGAGACCAGGTTGCCGTTGCCTGAGCGGACGCTGACGAGCCCTCGGTCCAACTTCTCCATCTGCAGTACGCCATTGGTGGGCGGCGGGGTCGTCGGCGGCGGCGTCGTCGGCGGCGGGGTGGTCGGTGGTGGGGTCGTGGGTGGAGGAGTGGTCGGCGGCGGAGTGGTGGGTGGCGGGGTGGTCGGGCCGTCGGTGGCCGGCGCGCCGGTGCAGGTGACACCGTTGAGCGCGAAACTGGTGGGTGCCGGATTGCTGCTGGTCCACGAGCCGTTGAAGCCGAACGAGGCGGTGCCGTTGGTGGCGATGGCGGCGTTGTAGTCGACGTTGCGGGCGGTGACCTGCGCGCCGGACTGGGTGACGGCGGCGCTCCACGCCTGCGTGACCTGCTGCCCTCCGGCGTACGACCAGGTCAGGGCCCAGCCGTTGACCGGGTCGCCCAGGTTGGTGATCGTGACGTTGGCGCCGAAGCCGCCCTGCCACTGGTTGGTTACCTGGTAGTCGACCCGGCAGCCGGCAGCGGCGGCCGAGGCGACGACCGTGCCGACGGTGCCGGCCACGACGGCGGTCGCCGTCGTGGCGGCGAGCAGGATCAGCCGTTGTTTGGACGGGTGCATGAACTGCCTCCGGGGATCCGGTGGTGACCGCTGTCGGTCCACCGGCCCTGCCCGGGAGGCACGGTGAACGGCCCGTCACGACGGCGACGGATGGCGATCTGATCGGGTGACACGCCCTGGACTCGCGGCTCAAGGCGCATCGTAGGGCAAGCGCTTTCCGCTCCGCAATATCGACGGACGTCGCGCTCCTCGTGGGCCGGCTCGGCGGCCGGTCTTGTTCCGACGACCGCCGCCTGATCAACTCAGTCGGTGAGCGTTCCCCACATGGACCCCGACGAGTTCCGCCGAGCCGGCCACGCCGTCGTCGACTGGATCGCCGACTACTGGGCCACTCTGGAGCAGCTACCGGTTGCCCCGACCGACCCGCCGGGCGCTGTGGCGAGCGCCCTGCCCGCCGCGCCGCCGACCGTCGGCGAGCCGATCGAAGCCGTCCTGCCCGACCTGGACCGCATCGTCGTGCCCGGGCTGACCCACTGGCAGCATCCTGGTTTCTTCGGCTACTTCCCCGCCAACACCTCCGGCCCGAGCGTGCTCGGCGACCTGGTCAGCGCAGGGCTCGGCGTACAGGGCATGCTCTGGGCCACCAGCCCCGCCTGCACCGAGCTGGAGACGGTGACGATGGACTGGCTGGCCCAACTGCTGGACCTGCCGCAGCGGTTCCGTTCGACAGGCACCGGCGGCGGCGTCATCCAGGACTCGGCCTCCTCGGCGACCCTTGTGGCCACCCTCGCCGCGCTGCACCGGGCCAGCGGGGGTCGCTGGCGCGACGCCGGCATCGATCGGCGCTACCGCGCGTACACGTCCGTGCACGGGCACTCCTCCATCGAGAAGGCCGCGCGGATCGCCGGGCTGGGCACCGACGGGGTTCGATCGATCGAGGTGGACCCGGACACCCAGGCTCTGCTGCCGGACGCCCTGCGGGCCGCGATCGAGGCCGACCTTGCCGCCGGGGACGTACCCGCCATCGTGGTCGCCACCATCGGCACCACCTCCACCACCGCCGTCGACCCGCTGCCGGAAATCGGGGCGATCTGCGCGGAGTACGGGATCTGGCTGCACGTGGACGCCGCGTACGCGGGGGCCGCCGCCGTCTGTCCCGAGCTGCGCTGGTCACACGTCGGCCTGGAGTACGCCGACTCGTACTGCTTCGACCCGCACAAGTGGCTGCTCACCGGCTTCGACTGCGACGCGTTCTGGGTGGCCGACCGAGCCGAGTTGATCGAGGCGCTCACCGTGCTGCCGGAGTTCCTGCGCAACGCGGCGTCCGACTCCGGGGCGGTGATCGACTACCGGGACTGGCAGGTCCCGCTGGGCCGCCGCTTCCGGGCGCTGAAACTGTGGTTCGTGCTGCGCTGGTACGGCGCCGAAGGGCTGCGCGCCCACATCCGCTCCGGGGTGGCGCTGGCCGCCCGGTTCGCCGACCGGGTCCGCTCCGACAACCGGTTCGAGTTGGCCGCGGCGCACCCGTTCTCGCTTGTCTGCTTCCGGCTGCGCGCCGACGACGACACGAACGCCGAACTGCTGGCCCGGGTGAACCGCAGCGGACGGGCGTACCTGACCCACACCCGTGTGGCCAGCCGGTACACGCTGCGTCTGGCGGTCGGCTCCCCGCAGACCGCCGAGCGGCACGTCGACGAGGCATGGGCGCTGCTGACCGACACGGCCGCTGACCTCCTCGCGCGCTGACCTGCCCGGCCGCTGACCTGCTCGTCGCTGACCTGTTCGCTCGACGACCCGCTCGGCCGCTGGCCTCCTCGCGCGCTGACCTGTTCGCCCGACGACCTGCTCGGCCGCTGAGCCGCCCGGCCGACCGGCTCGCCCGGCTCGCCCGGCTCGCCCGGCTCGCCCAGCCTCAACTGTCACAGGCCCGCACGGCCGCCGGTGATGCCGACGCCTTGGCGGGCCCGGCCTCGCTGAGCCACTGCCCGCTGCTCGCTGCTCGCCTACTGGCCTACTCGCCGCTCGCCTGCGGTGCCCGAAGTCCGGTTGGCATCCTTTGCTCTGCTTACACCCACGCACCAGTTACCGAAAGTCATCGCAGGCTGGCAGAAGCGGCGAAGGCGCCACCGATAGGTGAGCTGGTCAGACCGGTCTTGCGTATAGGTAAGCAAAGCAAAGGGAGCAAGGTGCACGCCGTGACGGCGGCTGATGTCACGGCAAGTGACGACGCTCAGAGGAGCAATCCCTGGGAGTAATGCGGGACCAGCGAGGGCCAACGGAGACCAGCGAAGACCAATAAGGACAGCGAAGACAACGCCGACCAACGAGGGCGCGGGGTCTAGCGGAGGGCCACGGGCGTAGGCGCAACAGTGGCGGGGGCTCAGCGAGGGCTCAGCGGAGTCTCGGCGCACCTGTGGCGACCGGGACGCTGCCGGCTGCGGCCGGAGCATCGCCGCCCGCCGCCTCCTCCGCTGCGGCCGCTGCGGCCGCTGCCTCGCTCGGGGCCGGGGCCGAGGCCGGGATCAGGGTCGGGGTCGGGATCGGGGTCCGGCTCTGGGTCGGGGGCGGGGTGGCAGTGGCGGTGCCGGTGCCGGTGCCGGCGGTGGCGGTGCCGGCGGTGGCGGTGCCGGCGGTGGCGGTGCCGGCGGTGGCGGTGCCGGCGGTGGCGGCGGTGGCGGTGGCGGTGGTGGCGGTGGCGGTGGTGGCGGTGGCGGTGGCGGTGGCGGCTGAGGTTCGGCGCAGGGTCCGCACGGCCAGGACCAGCGCTGCCAGCCAGCCGACGGCCAGGAGGGCGTAGAGCACGGGAGGGACGGTGCCATCCAGCCCCGCGGACCGGACCAGGGTCCGGGCGTTGGTCAGGACGATCACGCCGCCGACCGCCGCGCCGAGCAGTTGAGCCGGCACGATGCGCACCAGCCAGGCGGCGAGCGGGGCGGCGATGAGGCCGCCGACGAGCAGCGCGGCGACGATGGGCAGCAGGAACCCCTCGGTGCCCAGCCCGATCAGGAAGCCGACGCTGGCCGCGCCCGCCACCACGAACTCGGCGGTGTCGACCGAGCCGATCACCTTGCGCGGCTCCAGGCGGCCGGACACCAGCAGCGCCGGGGTGGCGACAGGGCCCCAGCCTCCGCCGCCGGTGGCATCGACGAAGCCGGCGACCAGGCCGAGGGGGCCGAGGAATCGCCCGCGCAGCCGCCCACCGATCCGGTCGGTGCGCAGGGGCCTGGCGAAGCGGACCAGCAGGTACGCGCCGAGCGTGAAGAGGATGCCGGCCATCCACGGCGCGGCCGACTCGGTCGAGATCGAGCTGAGCACTGTGGCGCCGGCGAACGCGCCGACCGCGCCGGGAAGGGCGATGCGGGTCACCACCCGCCAGTCGACGTTGCCGAACCGCCAGTGCGCCACGCCCGCGGCCAGGGTGGTGCCGATCTCGGCCAGGTGCACCGAGGCCGACGCGGCGGCGGGGGCGACCCCGACGAGCAGCAGCAGAGTGGAGGAGGTCAGCCCGTACGCCATACCGAGCGAGCCGTCGACCAGTTGCGCCGCGAGCCCGACCAGAGCGAGGACCAGCAGCTTGCGCACGAGCGCCCCCTGACTTTTCGCCTTCTCCTATCAACTTGGTCGACAATGCGCCACGGGGCAACCGCGGTCAAGTGTCTGATCGGTGGATGGGACGTCGGCGAGCGGTACGCGGCGAGGCCGCGACAGGAGCCGGAGCCGCAATCAGATCCAGGCGCGGGGGTCGGCGACCAGTTCGGTGATCCGCGGCGGCAGGGTGCCGGCGGCCACGTCGGCGACGCTTACCAGCTCCAGGATCTCCCGTTCGCTGGCCCGCAGCGCGATCCAAACCTCCTGCAGGGCGCGGGCCGGGCCGTGGTAACCGAGTTGCTCCGGGCGCTGCCCTCGGACGTGCGCGAGCGGCCCGTCGATCACCCTGATCACCTCCGCGAGGGAGATCTCCTCGGCCGGGCGGGCGAGCCAGTAGCCGCCCTCCGGGCCGCGCTGGGCATGCACGATGCCGCCCCGGCGCAGCTGGAGCATGATGCTCTCCAGGAACTTCGGCGGGATCTCCTGGGCTCGGGCGATCTGGTCGGCCGTGACCGGCCGGCCACGCCCGGGGCCACTGGCCGTCGCGGCGAGCTCGGCGGCCGCGCGGAGGGCATAGTCGACCCGGGCGGAGAGACGCATGCCGGCAAGGCTATCCCGCTGGTCGTCCGCCCGGACGGGCGACCCTTCGCCAATCAGCCAGGCATCGATACATATCTGACTGCGCGGGATGCCGAGGCAGATCAGTGAGAAAGGTGATTATTCACCGCCCTCGGGGGCTCGGGAAGCTGATTTGGCGCGTCCCTATGCTGGGTGGCACGCACGACTGTCTGACCGTTTGCGGGGGCTCGGGCAGCACATTGATAAACACCCGGGTTCCATCCGGGGGGAAGGCAACACCATGACCGATGTCGCCACACGCATCTGGGATGGCATGACCATCCCGGTCGCCGGCACCTATCGCCTCGATCAGGCGCACAAGCGGATCGGTTTCCTGTCCCGGCACATGATGGTCAGCCCCGTCCGCGGCGAGTTCGCCGAGGCGACCGCGGAGATCTCCGTGGCGGAGGATCCGCTGCTCTCCAGCGTGACGGCCACCATCCAGGCCGCGAGCATCACCACCGGCAGCGCGGATCGGGACACCCACCTCAAGAGTGCCGACTTCCTCGACGTGGAGCGCTATTCCACTCTCGAATATCGAAGCACGGGCATCAACTGGCAGAGCAGCGAGGACCCGATTTTCTACTGGGCCCGACTGCGCAGCAATCGGCTCGGCGGACGAGGCAGAGGTCACAACCCGCCACCCCAGCCCGACACCGGTCGATTCGTGCTCACCGGCGAATTGACGGTGAAGGGGATCACGCGGGCGGTGGACCTACAGGTGAATTTCGGCGGCGCCCGCCGCGACCCGTACGGGCAGAACATTTTCGGTTTCAGCGCGAGCGCCGAAATCAACAGGGAGGACTACGGTCTGCTCTGGAATGTGGCGCTGGAAAGCGGCGGCGTTCTGGTCGGCAAGACCGTCCAGATCGAGATCGCTGGCGAGGCCATCCACCAGGCGTGACCATGCCGCCCAACGGTCGTCCCCGCCATGACGCCTCGCTCGCACGGGCGTACACCTGGCGGGGATGACCGCGAGCGTCAGTCGCCGACGCGGCGCAGCAGGCCCTCCTGCACGGCGCTGGATATCTGCCGGCCGTCGGTGGTGAACATCCGGCCGGTGGCCAGCCCTCGCGCGCCGGACGCCGACGGGCTCCAGCAGTCGTAGAGGAACCACTCGTCGGCGCGGAACGGCCGGTGGAACCACAGCGCGTGGTCGAGGCTCGCGCCGACCACGCCGCCCGGCCCCCACACCTCCCCGTGCATGGAGAGCACCGAGTCCAGCAGGGTCAGGTCCGACGCGTAGGTGAGCAGGCAGGCGTGCAGCAGCGGATCGTCGGGCAACTTGCCGTCGACGCGCATCCACACCCGCTGGTGCGGGTCGGCCGGCCGGTCGCCGGGACGGACCCAGCCGGGCTCGCCGACGTAGCGCACATCAATCGGGCGGGGAATCTGGCCCCAGATGCCCAGGCGTTCCGGGTAGCGGGCGAGCCGGTCCGTCATCGTCGGCACGTCCTGCGGCGCCGGCACGTCAAGCGGCGACACGGCCTGATGGTCCAGCCCCTCCTCGGCCCGCTGGAAGGACGCCGACATGAAGAAGATCGGCTTGTCGTGCTGGAGCGCGACCGCGCGGCGTACCGAGAAGGACCGGCCGTCGCGGATGTTCTCCACCTGGTATTCGATCGGCTCGACGGGATCGCCGGGGCGCACGAAGTAGCCGTGCAGCGAGTGCACGAACCGCTCCGGGGCGACCGTGCGGCCGGCGGCGACAAGCGCCTGACCGGCCACCTGGCCGCCGTACACCCGCTGTGGGCCGACCCGGGGGCTCATCCCCCGGAAGGTCATCTCCCCGATCGGATCGAGGTCCAGCACCTCCAGCAGTTGGTCCACGGCGGCCTGGCCGACTGCGGCCTGGCCGTCGCTCACTGCAGGGCCCGCGCCGACGCGGCGTCGACGAGCGAGCCCAGCTGGTGGACGCGCAGCGTGTTGGTCGAGCCGGGGGTGCCGGGCGGGCTGCCCGCGACGATCACCACGTAGTCGCCCGGGTTGGCCCGGTTGAGGCCGAGCAGCGCTTGGTCCACCTGACGGAACATGTCATCAGTGTGCTGCACGAAGGGCATCAGGAAGGTCTCGACGCCCCAGCTCAGGGCGAGTTGGTCGCGCACCTCGGGGACCGGGGTGAAGGCCAGCAGCGGCAGGTCGCAGTGCAGCCGGGAGAGCCGTCGGACGGTGTCACCGGTCTGCGAGAAGGCGACGAGCGCCTTGGCGTTGATGGCCCGGGCGATCGACGAGGCGGCGACGGTGAGCGCGCCGCCGTGGGTACGCGGGTCGTGCTGCAACCGGGGCACGCCGATCGAGCCGGACTCGGTCGTCGTGACGATCTTGGCCATGGTGCTGACGGTCAGCACCGGATACTTGCCGACGCTCGTCTCGCCGGAGAGCATCACGGCGTCCGCGCCGTCGAGCACGGCGTTTGCCACGTCGGAGGCCTCCGCCCGGGTGGGGCGGGAGTTCTCGATCATGGAGTCGAGCATCTGCGTGGCCACGATGACCGGCTTGGCGTTCTCCCGGCACAGCTGCACGGCCCGCTTCTGCACCAGCGGCACCTCGTCCAGCGGCATCTCGACACCGAGGTCACCGCGGGCGACCATGACGCCGTCGAAGGCCAGCACGATGGCTTCGAGGTTCTCCACGGCCTCCGGCTTCTCGACCTTGGCCAGCACCGGGCGGAACACGCCCTCCTCGGCCATGATGCCGTGCACCAGCTTGATGTCCTCGGCCGAGCGGACGAAGGAGAGCGCCACCAGGTCGACGCCGAGCCCCAGGGAGAAGCGCAGGTCCTCGGCGTCCTTGTCCGACATGGCGGGCACGCTCACCGCCACGTTGGGCAGCGAGACACCCTTGTTGTTGGAGACCGGGCCGCCCTCGGTGACCAGGCAGCGGATGTCGTTGCCGGTGACGTCGGTGACCTCGACGGCGACGCGGCCGTCGTCGATCAGCAGACGGTCGCCGGCGCGCACCTCCTGCGGCAGCTTGCGGTAGGTGCAGGAGACCCGCTCCTTGGTGCCGACGACGTCGTCGCCGGTGATCACGACCGAGTCGCCGGTGCGCCACTCGTGGGGGCCGTCGGCGAACCGGCCGAGCCGAATCTTGGGCCCCTGGAGGTCGGCGAGGACGGCCACCGGCTTACCGGACGCCTCGGACGCCTCCCGGACCAGTCGGTAGACCGCCTCGTGGTCGGCGTGGCTGCCGTGGCTGAAGTTGAGCCTTGCCACGTTCATGCCGGCCTCGACGAGACCCCGGATGCGCTCCGGGGACGAGGTGGCGGGACCAAGAGTGCAGACGATCTTCGCGCGGCGTGTCACGCCCATCAGGCTAGTCTCTCCTTCAGGTCGGACTCAGGGCCGACCCCTTGCAGGCAGTGGAAGTTTTGTCCAACGACGCGTGGTTCGCGTCGGGCCGGCGGGCGGACCCGCACCGGGAACGTTGTGGCGACGGGCAACGGCGACCGCGCGCCGGGAATCGTACGCCTCCACCGGCACTCGTTGTCGGGGTGCTCCCGAGCGACGCTCACGATCGGCGCACCGAGGGTGGCCGGGTGGGGACCTCGGTGAGCAGGTCACGGGGGTCGCAGCGGCGCGTGGCCCGACGCGGCCGCATTCCGGTCGCAATGGGGGCGAGCCGGACCTGGTTGGCCGCGCGGTGGACGGTGGCGGCGGAGACCATGGCGACTCCTCGACCGGGCCAACCGCTGGCGCCGGGGTGCCCCGACGGCGGCCCTCGCTGGGCGCGACGGTAGCACCGGCGAGCGGGCGAGTGCCGTCGCCATCGCGACAGCCGCCGATGCCCCGGCCGCTCAGCTCTCGGTCTTGACCAACGGAAATTCCAGCGACCCGGCAGGGCAGATGAAGGTCAGCACGTCGAGCCGGTAGAGGCCGGCCTGCACCGCCGGGTCGGCCTCCAGCACGCTGCGCACGTCGTCGACGCTGCCGGTGCGGGCCAGCCCGAAGCCGATCGGGGGTTCCGGGTTGCTTGTCGTACCGTCGATCGACCCGGCGACCAGGACGATGCCACGGCGCTGCAACGCCTGCATGTGCTCGGCGTGCTCGGCCTGCAACCGCTGCACCGTCTCGGCGGGCAGGGCCCGTCCGGCCGCGCCGGGATAGATCACGATGCACTCGTACGTGTCGAGCGCGAAGTTGACCTGCGGCACCTCCGCCATGGTGCTCCCTCCGCCGGCCCGCATCGGCCCGGCCGCCCGAGCCCGCCGCACCGGCACGCGCCAAGCGTCGCACGCCGGCAACGGCGACACCGGCCGCTCGGCGCAACTCACCCCGCTCGGTCGCGGGGTCAGGGGCCGAGGTGGGTGCAGGCGGCCCCGGACTGTCGTGTCGCCGCGCACAATCGACCAGGTGG
Source organism: Micromonospora sp. NPDC000316 (assembly GCF_042898885.1). Classification (NCBI taxonomy): domain Bacteria; kingdom Bacillati; phylum Actinomycetota; class Actinomycetes; order Micromonosporales; family Micromonosporaceae; genus Micromonospora; species Micromonospora sp. NPDC000316. The sequence goes on along the minus strand of NZ_JBIAZG010000003.1, from coordinate 534,084 downwards.
CCGCATGACCTACCGGTCCCAGGGGATGATCACGTGGCGGGAGGGCTCGTTGTCCCGCCACGACGACCACGATTGGGGATCCGCGTATGGCGACCGATATCAGCAAGCAGCCCGCGAAGGCGTCCGGCACGTACCGGATCGGGGGCGACATCACCGTCAACCGGCTCGGCTACGGGGCGATGCAGCTCACCGGGCCGGGCGTCTGGGGGGACCCGAAGGACCCGGCCGAGGCGGTACGGGTCCTGCGCCGGGCCGTCGAGCTGGGCGTGACGTTCATCGACACCGCCGACTCGTACGGCCCGTTCGTCTCCGAACTGCTGATCCGTGAGGCTTTGCACCCGTACGCCGACGATCTTGTCATCGCGACGAAGGCCGGCCTGAGCCGCTCCGGTCCGGGCGACTGGCGCCCGCTGGGCCGCCCGGAGTACCTGCGCCAGCAGTGTGAGCTGAGCCTGCGCCACCTCGGCCTGGACAGCATCCCGCTCTATCAGCTGCACCGGATCGACGCGAAGGTGCCGCTCGCCGACCAACTCGGCGAGCTGGCGTTGCTGCGCGAGGAGGGCAAGATCCGGCACATCGGGTTGTCCGAGGTGACCGTCGACCAGATCGAGGAGTCCCGGGCGATCACCGAGATCGTCTCGGTGCAGAACCTGTACAACCTCGCCAACCGCAGCGCCGAGGACGTGCTGGAGTACTGCGAGCGCAACGACCTCGCGTTCATCCCGTGGTTCCCGATCGCCACGGGTGAGCTGGCCCGACCGGGCGGCCCGCTGGACGCCATCTCCACCGAGCACGGCGCGACGCCCGCGCAGCTCGCGCTGGCCTGGCTGCTGCGCCGGTCCCCGGTGATGCTGCCGATCCCCGGCACGTCCTCGGTGGCGCACCTGGAGGAGAACGTGGCCGCGGGCGACGTGCGGCTCACCGACGACGAGTTCGAGGCGCTGAGCAAGGCGAGCTGAGCGCCCGCCGCCGGGTGGGGGTGGTCCCGGCCGGGACCACCCCCACCCCGACCGGGTCAGACCGCGAGGCAGTTGGGCCGCACCGGGCCGTCGACAAGGGCGCCGCGCACCAGGGTGTACGCGGTGCCGTCGAGCACCAGACCGAGGTGACCGACCACCCGCAGCGGGCAGTACGTCTGGATGAGCACGTTCGTGGCACCGTCGTTGACAGCGGCGTTCCCGGTCGGCCGGACCAGCTCGTCCTGGAGGGTGCGGATGGTGGTGTAGCGCACCGACCCCGGGGTGTCGTCTCCGGCGTTGAGGTCGGCGAGGAACGCGGAGCCGATGGTCATCTGCTGGCAGGCCACGACGCCGGCGCAACTGCCCAGGCCGAGGAACGCGACGATGTTGGCGACGTACGTGCCGTAGTGCGGCGTGCCGAGGCTTACGTAGCGGCCGATGCTGGCGGTGCCGCCGAGTCGTTTGAGGTAGTAGCGGCTGACGAGGCCGCCTTCGGAGTGGGCGACGAGGTCCACGCTCGCCGCGCCGGTGCTGGCGCGCACCCGGTCGACGTAGCTGGCGAACGCGCGGGCCGAGGTGGGGATGTCGCCGAGGCCGAGACCGGGCAGTTGGTAGATGAAGGTCCGGTAGCCGTCGGCGCGCAGCCGGGCGGCGATCGGCTCGTACGCGACGGCGATGCCGCTGAGCCCGCCGACCACGATGACGGGGTTGGCCGCCGCCGCGCCGGCCACGGCAGCCGGGGCGGGTGCGGCCGGAGTGGGTGCGGTCGGGGCGGGTGCGGCGGCGGTGGCCGCGGTGGCGGCCGTGAGCACGACGGCGGTGGCGAGGGACAGGACGAGGACGGTCTTTCGGAGCAGCATGGCCGCACCTCCGGGGGAGGCACCCGGCGAACCGGGCAGGTGGGTGGGGGTGTCCGGTCGACCGTGCGACGATCATGCCCGCAACAATTTAGAAACGTCAATGGCTTGTTACGCGCGGGTAACCCGTTGTTCCGGCGAGGGCGTAAACGGGCATTCCGTCGCACTCCATATCGGACATACGCGCCGGCTGGCATGCTGTGGCCGTGGCTGTCGACGAACCCACCGAGCGCTCGCTGCGGGTGATGCCCTGGTGGCTGGTGCCGGTCGGCCTGCTGCTCGCCGCGGCGCTCGGCTGGCTCGTGCTGGACCTGCTGCTCACCGAGGCCGACCGGGCCAGCCAGCCGGACACCCGTGCCACGCTGCGCATCGACGCGATCCGCACCGGCAGTCCGGGGCGACCCCTTGACGACGAGTGGCTGCTGCTTGTCGACCCCTGAGCGAGGGTGTGCGGCGTCGCCTCGTCAGCCGGCGGCCCCGGCGCGCAGGCCGTCGAGGGCCACACCGAGCACACGGTCGCGCTGCTCGGATGACGGGAACTGGGCCATCGTGAGGCCGCTGATCAGCCGCACCACGTCGTCGAAGTCGATGTCGTCGCGGACCGCGCCAGCGGCCTGGGCGCGCCGCATGAGCGGCTGGCCGGCGGCGTAGATCTCGGCACGGCAGCTCCGGAAGATCTCGGAGTCCTGGAGCAACTGCTCGGCGAGCGCCCGCTTGGTGGCGACGTACGCGACGAACCGGTGCAGCCAGGCGACGAGGGCGTCCCACGGGGGCACCTCGGCGAGGTCCTCGGCGGAGCGGCTGAGCGCCCGGACCTCCTCGACGTAGACGGCCTCGAAGAGATGCCGCCGGGTCGGGAAGTTGCGGTAGAGCGTGCCGATGCCCACCCCGGCACGTCGGGCCACGTCCTCCAGGGAGGCGGCGGCGCCGTTCTCGGCGAACGCGTCGCGCGCAGCGGCGATCAGGGCGTCGTAGTTCCGCCGCGCGTCGGCCCGCTTGGGTCGCTGCGCGAAGACCTCGGGCACCTGGCCGGCGCTGGTCATGACGTACGTCACCTCACCCTGGTTGCATCCGGAGGCAACCCTCCGCTAGCTTAGTGGAGGCACCCCTCCGGAATCCCGGAGGCCTGCCTCCGGTTAGCTTACCTCGGGACCCGCCCGATCGCCGCCTGGCCACCCCGATCGCCCGGGACCCGACACCCCGCCCGCCATCGCCGGGCCACAAACCTCCTTCCGTACGCAACCAGGGAGTCTCCTCTCGTGGCAGTGACCTCCCGACGCAGCTCGCGTCGGCTCACCTTCACCGTGCTCGCGGCCGGTGCCGGATTCTTCGCGATGCTCCAATCGCTCATCACCCCGGTACTACCGACCATCCAGCAGGACCTGCACACCTCACAGAACACCGTGACCTGGGTTCTCACCGCCTACCTGCTCTCCGCGTCGATCTTCACGCCAATCCTCGGACGGGTCGGCGACATGGTCGGCAAGGAGCGGATGCTCGTCGTCTCACTCGCCGCGCTCGCCCTCGGCTGCCTACTGGCCGCGGTCGCGCCGACAATCGGCGTCCTCATCGTCGCCCGGATCGTGCAGGGCATCGGCGGCGCGGTCTTCCCGCTGTCGTTCGGCATCATCCGCGACGAGTTCCCCGCCGCGCGGGTCTCCAGCGCCGTCGCCGCCATCTCGGCGATCGTCGCCGCCGGCGGTGGCCTCGGCGTCGTGCTGGCCGGCCCGATCGTCGCCGCGCTCGACTACCGCTGGCTGTTCTGGATCCCGATGGCCGTGGTCGGGTTGACCGCCGTCGCCGCCCACCTGTTCGTGCCCGAGTCGCCGGTGCGTACCCCCGGCCGGATCGACTGGCGCGCCACAGTGCTGCTCTCCGGCTGGCTTGTCGCGCTGCTCCTGCCGATCAGCCAGGGCGCCGCCTGGGGCTGGACCTCCGTCCGGGTGCTCGGCCTGCTCGCGCTCGCAGTGGTGCTCCTGGCCGGTTGGCTGGTCGCCGAGGTGCGCTCGCCCAACCCGCTCATCGACATGCGGATGATGCGCCTGCCCGGCGTCTGGACCACCAACCTGGTCGCCCTGCTCTACGGCGCGTCGATGTTCTCCGTGTACGCGTTCCTGCCGCAGTTCGTGCAGACCCCCAGCGCGGCCGGCTACGGCTTCGGCGCCAGCATCAGCCAGGCGGGCCTGCTCATGCTGCCGATGCTCGTCGCCATGTTCGTCGCCGGGCTCGTCGCCGGCCGCCTCCAGGCCGTGTTCAGCGCGAAGGCCCAGCTCGCCTCGGGGGCCGCGTTCAACGTGGCCGCCTCCGCGATGTTGGCCGTCGCGCACGACACCCGCTGGGAGGTCGCCGTCGCCGGCGGCCTGGTGGGCCTCGGCATCGGCCTGGCCTTCGCCTCGATGGCCAACCTGATCGTCGGCAGCGTGCCCGCCAGCCAGACCGGCGTGGCCACCGGCATGAACGCCAACATCCGCACCATCGGCGGCGCGATCGGCGCCGCGGTGGTCAGCGGTGTGATCACCGCGAACCCGCAGGCCAACGGACTGCCCCGGGAGGCCGGCTTCACGGCGGGGTTTCTCGTCCTCACCGCGATCGCCCTTGCCGCCGCACTCGCGGCCCTCGCCGTCCCGTCCGCCCGGCGGCCGTCGGCCGGCCGCCGGCCGACCACCGCGACGATCATCGAATCGGAGCTAGCCGGCGAGTTCGCCACAATGCCCGCGACCCGCTGAGCGACACCGGAGCCCGGGGCGGTTCGCCGCCCCGGGCTCCGGCGTGCCCGGGGGTACGCTGGCCGCTTCCCGCCCACCGTCCGTCGCCGTCAGGATGCGCCCCATGTCCGAACTGCTGACCGCCGACCGCATCGACGAGATCGGCTCCCTGGGATCCGCGAGCCCGGACCCGGCCGCGCTGGCCGCCGAGTTGGTGAGCGCCGTCGACGAGGGGCGGGTAGCCGACCCCGACGACACCGGGTACGCGCTGCTTGTCGCCGCGGACATCATGGAGCAGGCCGGCGACCTGGCCGACGCGCTCGCGCTCGCCACCCGCGCCATCGCCGAACAGCCCGACGAGGACGCGTACGCCCGATCGGTGCGCGGCGGCCTGCTGCTGCGCCTCGGCCGCGAGGCCGAGGGCCTGGCCGAACTGACCGCGCTGCGTCCCCTGCTGGAGACCAACCCCGACGCCACGTACCTCGTTGACGAGCTGGCCGAATCCGGCCACGCCGAGACGGCCCTGGAATGGCTGACCACCGCGCTTGACGCGATCCTGGAACGGACCCGGACCCAGCAGCACGCCTCCGAGGACGCGCAGGACGAGGCCGCCGCCATGATCTACGGCCTGGCCCAGCGGCGACACGACCTGCGCGAGGAGATGGGCCTCCCCCACGACGAGTACGACAACCTCGCCGACCGGCTGCGCGCCGCGAGCAACCACGCGCTCGACGCGCTCGACGCCGGCCCGGCGACGCTGCTGTTCTGGCCGCGGGCGGAGTTCGACGCCCTGCTGGTGCGCTGGCCCTCGCTTGTCGACAGCTACCCCGCCAACTGGGACGAGCACCGCACCCAGATCGAACGCGCGCTCGTCAACGCCTCCGGGCTGGGCGGCGCCGACCTGGGCGTGGTCACCGGCACGGTCACCGGACTGGCAGCCTTCGCGGGTGACGACCCCATCGACGAGGAAACCCTCGACGAGTACGCCGACAGCCTCGACGAGGCGGGCGTGACAGCCTGGCCGCCCGGCCGCAACGACACCTGCTGGTGCGGCTCGGGCAGCAAGTACAAGAAGTGCTGCCTGCCGCGCTCGCGCGACTGACGACCCGCACAGTCGGTGGCGGGTTGGGTTGCGCGCCCCGCCGCCCGCCGCCCGTTGTCAGTTTCCCAGCGCTCGAACCTTGGCGATCGTCTCCTGGACGTGCTGCTTGGCCGGGTCGCCGCCCTGCGATGCCTGCGCGAGGGCCTGCCGGTACGAGTCGATCATGCCGATGAGCGGGCCGGCGGCCACGCCCTCCAACGCTCCGGCGACGAGCGCCCGCGCCTCGGCCGCGTCCTGTGCCGCGGCTGCGGTCTTGGCCTTCGCCTCGTCGAGCTTCTGCGACGCCGCCGCCAGCCTCGCGATGATCTGTGCTGCGCTCACGCGCCCCTCCCCTGGTCAACCATCGCCTCCACCACACGGCACCGGGGAGACCACAGAGGAGCGTACGAGATGCCCGCACGACCGCGCTCCTCACACAACGGATCTTGGAAGATTTCGGCCCCTCCGAGGGCGTTTTCCTTCCAAGATCTGCGGTGTCTCCCGCGCGACGGGCTCAGCGGAGGGCGCGGAACAGCAGCAGGTAGCCGCAGTAGCCGAGCGGCACCAGCAGGAAGCAGATCAGGAACCCCAGCGGCAGGTAGCGCGGCGGCGTACCCGCGACCATCGCGGGCCTCCCCCACCGCCCGAGCACCAGATAGCCGCCGAAGAACGCAAGCGCCGGCAGCCCCGCGCAGATCCACGCGCCGAGGGTGAACCCGTCGACAAGCCCCACCCCGGAAGCCAGCACGAGCGTCAGCATGAGCACCCCTGCGGCTGCCCCGCACCCGGCATAGACGGCCACCGCCCGCGCCAGCGGCGACCACGTCGGCAGCAACGCCGGCCGCTGGGCCAGCAACTCGGCCTGCTGCCCGTGCCGGTCGGCCTCGTCGGCCATCCGCCGCGCCAGCTCCAACTCTGTCGCCGGGTCGACCGCCGCCGCGCGCTGCGCCGGCACCCCGACGCCCGCCGGGCTCACCGCCGTCGGCAGCGCCAGCCGCGCCTCCCCCACCGGCAGCTCGGGGTACGCCTCGACCCCCGACCGCCCCGACACGCCGGCTGCGCCGGCGGACCCACCGTCCCCCGATCCGGGCATCCCGGCCGACCCCAACCCAGCCCCAAAGTCCTCGGTCGACCCGGAACGCGGAGTCGGCCCGAAACTCGACGACGGCCCGGAACCCGGCGGCCCGGAGCCTGGAGTCGGCCCGAAACTCGACGACGGCCCAGAACCCGGCGGCCCGGAGCCTGGAGCTGGCCCGAAACTTGACGACGGCCCAGAACCTGGCGGCCCGAAACTCGACGGCGATCCGGAACCCTGCGGCCCGGAACCTGGAGGCGGCCCGGACCCGGCCGCCGGGTCCGCGGCAGGGGCTGTCGGGGGCTGGTCGAGGCCGATCGCGCGGCCGAGCTGGTCGAGGCGGTGCCCCTGTGCGGTCAACCGCTGGTGCAGGTAGTCGGCGGTGGCGTGCAGGTCACGGCGACGCGCGGACTCGGTGGCGGCGTGCTGCTCACCGGCCCGGCGTTGCTCGGCGAGCTGTCGGGCCGCCGCCGCGTACTCCTCGAAGGACACTGTCAACGCTCCCCGTCCGGCTCGTGCCCGTCCCGGGCGAAGGGCACGATCAGCCTGGTGCGCTGGTCGTGCCTGTCGACAAGCAACGCCCGGTCGGCGCGCGGCGTGTAGGTCAGGTCGTGCACCCCGAGGTGCAGGGCCAGCTCGGCGCCGGGCACGTTCAGCGCGACGAGGCAGGCGACGTCGTCGCGGTTCTGCGTGCCGCCGAGGTCGTCGGCGAGCCGGCGCAGGCCCCGCCACCAGCCGAGCAGGTGTATCCCCTGGGCGGGGCCGTGGCGCAGCAGGGTGCGCAGGTCGTCGAGGCCGGAGCGGAAGGTGACCGGGTCGGCCGCTCCGAGGACCGGCGCGGCGGCGTCCATGCCGAACACCACAAGGTATTCGCGGCCGGCGGGCTCGACGGCAAGCGCGGTGATCCGGTCGCGCAGCCCCGCCGCGTCCAGGCGGTGCACCGGGTGACCAGCGGCTCGCAGGGCGGCGTCGGTCTCGTCCGCGACCGGGTCGGCGGCGCTTACCAGCGAGGCGAGCTGGAACCGGGCGTCACCGGGGATGTGCTGCCGGGCCAGGCTGAGTGTCGCGGCGCGCAGCACGTCCGCGCCGCCCGGTGTGGTGCCGACGACGGCGAGGTGCCGGCCCGGGGCGCTGTCCATGAGGAAGAGCGCTGTGGTGCCGTGCACGTCGACGGTCCGGCCAACGAGGGCCATCGGGCGTCGGCCACCGGGCCGCAACCCGGCGAACGTCGGATCGTCCTCAACGCGCGCCGCTTCGTACCCCTTGAACACCGCCGGTGCCCGCGAGCCCGGCGGCCGGGCCTGCCACAGCTCGTGGCGAAGCGTGGCCAGGTCGGCGGCTGCGGCGTGCGCGTCGGGAAAGCGCAGCACGGTGTCGGCGCCGACCGCGCCGGCTGCGGTGTTGACCACGGCGGAGCCGATGGGCAGGGCCGCCGCGGCGTTGTTGAGCGGGTCGAGCACCCCGCCGCCGCCGGGCAGCGCCACCCGGAGCGCGAACTGCCCGAAGATCGCCTCGGCCCGCCCGTAGAGCGCCTCGATGCCTGTCATGCTCTGACTGGCCAGCACCAGGTGTATGCCGTAGGAACGGCCCTTGCGGGCCAACTCCTCCAGCAGGTCGACGGACTCGCGGGCCAGCGCGTCGTTGCCGGCGAGCAGCACGTGGAACTCGTCGATGACCGCCACGATGCGCGGCAGTGAATTGGCCGGCGGCAGGTCGGCCAGTTTGGTGACACCGTGCCGTTTCAGGGCGGTGGCGCGGCGCTGTGCCTCCCGGCGCAGCTCGCGCAGCACGGCGAGGCCGTACTCGCGGTCGGATTCGATGCCGACGGCGCGGGCGTGCGGCAGCCAGGACGGGTCACGCCCGGTGGGCACGAACTCGGTGAAGCTGACGCCCTCCTTGAAGTCGAGCAGGTAGAGCTGCAACTCGGCCGGGGAGTAACGGGCGGCCAGCCCGTAGAGGACGTCGAGGAGGAAGACTGTCTTGCCGGCGCCGGTGCGCCCGCCGACCAGCCAGTGCGGGGTGGCATCGTCGAAGGCGACTGTCATCGGTGCGGAGCCGGCCCGGCCGATGACGGTACGCAGCCCGTTGCCGGCGGACTCGGCCCAGCGCCGCTCGGGCAGCAACTCGGCGAAGGGCAGCGCCTCGGAGCGGCGGGCGGCGGCGCCGAGGTGCTCGGCGAGCGCGCGTACCGAGGCGGGGGGCGGGTCGCCGTCGAGCTGCACGGGTGCGGCGAGGCCGCTGCCGTCGGCGCTGAACGGGGTGCCCGGCGGGTCGCCGACGTGCGCGTACCCCTCGAAGAGCCGGATGGCGGTGGTGCCGCCCAGCGGCGGTGAGGTCTCGCCGGGCAGCCGGGACGGGTGACCGGCGAGCAGGACGCAGACGGCGGCGGCCGGGCCGGCGTGGGTGAGCGCGGCGAGTCGGGCCAGCTCGCGCGGCGCCGGGACTGCGGTGGCCACCACCAGCAGCAGCTGCCGGGTGTGCGGCTCGGCGTGCTGCGCGGCGCGGGCGTGTCGTTCGGCGGCGTCCAGCAGGGCTGTCACCTCGGCGTCGCCGGTGGCCGGCGGGTCGAGAACCCCGGCGTCGAGCAGCGGGCGCAACGGCCCGAAGGTCGCGCCGAGCGCGGCGGTGTCGATGCCGGCGACCCGGACCTGGCCGGGCGGCGCGGTGGCGATCAGCCGCAGCACCAGTGCCCGCAGCAGCGCGGCGACCCGGCGGTCCCGGGCGTCGGTGTCCAGCGCCAGGTGATGCCCGCCGCCGAGCGGCACCAGCACCGGGAAGCCGCCGTCCGGGGTGGACGCCTCGCCGATCCGCACGGGGGCCGGCGCGTCGGTCAGCCCGGTGACGCCCGGGGTGGGTGTGGCAAGCGCGCCGCCGATGCGTGCGAGTCGAGCAACCAGGTCGTCGCCGCCGACTGGCGGGGTGGGAGCCGGTGCCGTGCCGAGCGCGCCCCGGGCGGTGTCGAGGTGGACGCGTGCCGCCCGGTGGGCGGTGACCGCCTGCCCGTACGCCGACGCGAGCCTGCCCACGCTCTGCCTCCCACGCCACTGCCGTCCGGTTCGCCGAAACCCTAACGGACGGCGGTGGCACCGGCACAGTACCGACGCGGGTCGGCGCGCGGCGGCGGCCGACGGTCCGGGGTGGACCGTCGGCCGCCCGGGCACTGTGTACGGGTCAGCCGGTGACCGCGTTCAGCGCCGGCAGGTAGCCGTAGCGGTAGCCGTCGGCATCCGGGTGGTACGCCTCGATCAACCCGGAGATGTCGTTGATCCACGGGTCGCCGGCGCAGACGCCGTGCCCGGAGAAGTGGCTCCGGGTGTCGGCGAAGGTGGCGCCGGCCGCGCTGGCCCGGCTCGCGGTGACCGACGCGAGCACGTCGGCTGCCTCGTTGAGGATCGTGCGCTTGTAGGTGCTCATGGCCAACCAGCCGCAGGAGTTCGTCTCGAACAGGCGCGGGTAGCCGAGGACGATCAGCCGGGCGTTGGGTGCCCGGTTGCGGATGGCGGCGTACGTGGCGTCGAGCCGGGCGGGAAGCGTCGAGGTGGCGAAGGTCTTGGCGGTGTTGACGGCGTTCGTGCAGGACGACGTGCTGCCGAACCGGCAACTGGTGATGACGTTGACGAAGCCGGCGTCGTTGCCACCGATGGTGATGGTGACAAGTGTGGTGCTGGCGCTGAGCGCGCTCACCTGATCGTTGAGCACGTCGGCGGTGACCGCGCCGCCGCAGGCCCGGAAGTTGAAGCTGGTCACGCCGTGGGCTGCCGCCCAGAGCGGGGCGTACGACTTCTGGCTGCGCAGGCAACCGGACAGGTCGTACGGGCCGGCGCCGACACCGGAGGAGTAGGAGTCGCCGAGTGCGACGTAGTTGACGGCGGCGGCCTGCGCGGTGCCGGGGACGAGCACGGCGCCGAGGGCTGCGGCGAAGAGGGCGACCAGTGCGGCGAGCGCGCGGGCCAGCGGGCGGTGGGGCATGACGGACCTCCACAGAACAGGGGTGGTGGGATCCTGTGACCGCGCGCGTGGCCAGGGATGAAACAGTTGTTACTAGGCGGTAATGCTAGCGAAACATGCAGATCAATGGAATAGGCCGACATCGCTGCGTTGCGGGTCAGCGACGATCACAGTTGTCGATTAGGTTGGCCTGGCGAACACCCAATGGAGGGAGTCCACACCGTGCGACGTGTCCTCACGGCGGCCACCGCCGCCCTGACCCTCACCACCGCCGGCACCATGCTCGCCGGCACACCTGGCCAGGCCGCGCCGACCGCCTGGGGCCGGCCCGTCGTCACCATCGCGCCGCAACCCGGCGCGCCCGGCCTGGGCGACGCCTACTTCCCCGACTACGGCAACGGCGGCTACGACGTCTCGCACTACGACGTCCGGCTGCGCTACGAGCCGGCCACCGACCGACTCACGGGCACCACCACGATCCTCGCCACCGCCACCCAGGACCTCTCCCGGTTCAACCTGGACTTCCTGCTCGACGTCGAGTCGGTGCGGGTCAACGGCTGGGAGGCCAGCACCAGCACCGAGGGCGCGCACGAGCTGGTGGTCACGCCGGCCCGCACCATCACCCGAGGCCAGCAGTTGACGATCGTGGTGCGCTACGACGGCATCCCGTCGGAGACGCTCGTCGGCGGCTACACCGGCTGGACGCGTACCGACGACGGGGCGCTCGCGGTAAACGAGCCCGAGTCGGCGTGGTGGTGGTTCCCGAGCAACGACCACCCGCTGGACAAGGCCACATTCGACATCTCCGTCTCGGTGCCCACAGGGGTCGAGGTGATCAGCAACGGCGTGCAGCCACGGCCACCGGTGGCCGAGGCGGGCAATCGCACCCGGTGGATCTGGCGGACCACCTCCCCCACCGCCACCTACCTGGCCTTCATGGCCATCGGCCAGTACGACATCGTCACCGACACCACGCCGAGCGGCCAGCCGGTGATCAACGCGTACAGCACCTCGCTGGGCGAGCTCGGGCCGGCCGCACGGGCCAGCATCGAGCGGACCGCCGAGATCGTCGACTGGGAGAGCGGGATCTTTGGCCCGTACCCGTTCGAGGCGCAGGGTGGCGTGGCCGGGCCGGTCGACGGCATCAGCTTCGCCCTGGAGACCCAGACCCGACCGGTGTACGGCCCGGGCTTCTGGCGTCGCGGCGCCAACACGTACGTGGTGGTCCACGAGAACGCCCACCAGTGGTTCGGTGACTCGGTGTCGGTGAACGGATGGCGCGACATCTGGCTCAACGAGGGCTTCGCCTCGTACGCCGAGTGGCTGTGGTCGGAGGAGCAGGGCGAGGGCACCGCGCAGGAGGTCTTCGACTTCACCTACGCGAGCTACCCGGCCGATTCGGAGTTCTGGCAGGTGCCGCCCGGCGACCCGGGGGCGGCACGGATCTTCGACAACGCCGTCTACGACCGGGGCGCGATGGCCCTGCACCAGCTCCGGCTGGCCGTCGGCGACGACGCGTTCTTCGAGATCCTGCCGGCCTGGACCGCCGAGCACCGGTACGGCAACGGCACCATCGCGCAGTTCCAGGCCCTTGCCGAACGGATCTCCGGTCTGGACCTGGACGAGCTGTTCACCACCTGGCTGTTCACCGCCGGCCGGCCGGACGTGGCCTCGGCCGCCCGCAAGGCCGCCCCGCCGGTCGAGCCGAAGTCCTGGGCCAAGATCCGCGAGGCCCACGAGCTGCTGTCGCACTAGCCAGTCCGCCGACCTCGTCGGTCGACCCGGAAGGCCCGCCGCCACACGCGGCGGGCCTTCCGCGCGTCCAACCTGGACCATTCGGCGGAGCGGTCGCCGGCCCGGCGCGCTGTCGCCCGCCCGGTGGCATCCCCGCATGTCCTTTGCTCTGCTTCAACCGGCGCAACGAAAAGCGTGATCGATTGTTGCGTGGGTTGAAGCAGAGCAAAGGACGCGCACAGATGCCTCTCGCCCGGCTGGACCGTCACGGGTGGTGAGCCCGGCAGGGCCGAGGCTTGGGTCAGCCGCAACCTGGCGTCGGCGGGCGGGCGCAGGGCAGATGGGCGGCCGCGCGGCAGATGGGCGGGCGCCTACCCGCCCACGGTTGCCGGGGCAGCCGCCGACTCGGCCATGCTCGCCTCGACGGCGCGGATGTGCCGGTAGGCGAACCAGAGCGGCGGGAACGCCCCGACGGCGAAGGACAGGTCGACAAGCGTCCAGAACCACGGGATGTCCCGGATCGGGCCGCAGATCAGCGCCAGCGGGATGATCCCCGCGCAGGCGATCAGGCCGACCTGCACCACCCAGACGTTGCGCACCGGGTCACGCAGCGGCCCCCAGAACGCCACCGCCAGCACCAGGTGGGCGAAGGCCAGCCAGTCGGTGCCGTAGAGCAGGAACGGGTAGTCCCTGTCGGCCGTCACGAGCCCGGTGTGGACCCGCTCGATCCAGGCGACAAGTGCCGGCAGGTGGCCGTCGAGCGGATCCAGCACGCGCAGCAGCCAGCGCACCTCGATCTCCAGCGGGAACGCGGTGACCCCGCTCAGAAAGAGCCCGATCAACACGACCCACAGCCAGCGACGGGTCCGCCGTAGCCGCTCCTCGATCTCCATGACCGGAGAGTAGCGATGATCTTCGTATCGTTCGGCCCCGCGCGCCCGCCGGAGGGCGTGACCGCTGTCTCAGCGCCTCCGGCCGGTCACCTCGCGGCGAGCGGCTGCGCGGCCGGGGCCACCGGGGCGGGCAACGCCCCGGCGCCACCGAGGTAACCGTGGATGGCTGCGGCCACCGCACGGCCCTCGGCGATCGCCCAGACGATCAGCGAGGCGCCCCGGTGCATGTCACCTGCGACGAACACCCCGTCGGCGTCGGTCTGCCAGTCGTCCCGGGCGTCGATGGCGCCCCGCGCGTTGCGGGTGACACCGAACTGGGCCAGCAACGGCTGCTGCTCGGTGCCCTCGAAGCCGATCGCCAACAGCACCAGATCCGCCGGCAACTCCCGCTCGGAGCCCGGCACCACTGTGACCACCCGGCGGCCGTCGTGCTTCTCGACAGTCACCTCGGCGATCCGGACCGCCCGCACCTGACCGGTGCCGTCGTCCACGAACTCCTGCACCGCCACGGCGAAGACCCGCTCGCCGCCCTCCTCGTGCGCCGGGTAGCTGCGCAGGATCCACGGCCAGGTCGGCCACGGGTCCCGTGCCTCGTCGCGCTCGCTCGGCGGCTGGGGGTACAGGTCGAGCTGGTGCACACCGGCGGCACCCTGCCGATGAGCGACACCGAGGCAGTCGGCTGCGGTGTCACCACCACCGATGATCACCACGTGTTTGCCGGCCGCGTCGATGGGCGTGCCGTCCGGCAGCACCGCCCGGGCCGCCCGGCCCTCGCCGGTCACGGCGACGCCAGGCTCGTCGGTGGCCGCTGCCGCGACCGCCCGATTGGCCGCGACCAGATGCGCCATCGCCTGGTGTACGCCCCGCAGCGCCCGCCCCGGGGTCTCCGGGGTGTCCCGACCCTGCAACGCGCCGCAGGCCAGCAGCACCGCGTCGTGCTCGGCGCGCAACTGCTCGGCGGTGACGTCCACGCCGACGTTCACCCCGGTGCGAAAGCGCACCCCCTCCGCGGTGAGCTGCGCCAACCGGGCGTCGATGTGCTGCTTCTCCAGCTTGAAGTCCGGAATGCCGTATCGGAGCAGGCCGCCGATCGCGTCGTCGCGCTCGTACACCGTCACCGCGTGGCCGGCGCGGGCCAACTGCTGTGCGGCGGCGAGGCCTGCGGGCCCGGAACCGACCACGGCGACCGACCGGCCGGACGGCGGTGGCACCGGGAGAGGCAGGAGGCCGTTCGCCGCGGCGGCGTTGGCGATCTCCACCTCCACCTGCTTGATGGTCACCGGCTGCCCACCGGCGATGCCCAGCACGCAGGCCGCCTCGCAGGGCGCCGGGCAGAGCCGGCCGGTGAACTCCGGGAAGTTGTTCGTGGCGTGCAGCGACTCCACGGCGGCGTCCCAGCTGCCGGTGCGGACCAGGTCGTTCCAGTCCGGGATCCGGTTGCCCAGCGGGCAGCCGTCGTGGCAGAACGGGATGCCGCAGTCCATGCAGCGGGTGGCCTGCTCGCGGACCAGCGTCTCACCGGCGGGCGGGTACACCTCACGCCAGTCGCTGATCCGCACCGGCACCGGGCGGCGGGCCGGCAGTGCCCGGTCGTAACGCAGGAAACCGTTCGGGTCAGGCACGAGCCACCTCCTGGGTGACCACCCGCGAGGCGGGCAGCACGGGCATCGCCGGCGCAGCAGACGGCGTCAGTTCTCTCATCACCGCGTCATCGACGTCGAGGCCGGCGGCTTCGGCGGCCCGCATGATCTCCCGCACGCGGCGGTACTCGCGCGGCACCACGGCGGTGAACTCGGTCACCGCGTCCGGCCAGCGCTTGAGCAACTCCTCGGCGACAGCCGAGCCGGTCTCGGCCACGTGCCGCTGGACCAGCTCGTGCAGCAGCGCCTGCTCCTGTTCTCCAAGCGGCGTCAGGTCGACAAGCTCCGCGTTGATCCGGGACCGGTCCAGCCGGTGCACGAATGCCGTACCGCCGGACATGCCGGCGGCGAAGTTACGGCCCGTCGCGCCGAGCACCACCACCGTCCCACCGGTCATGTACTCGCAGCCGTGGTCGCCGACACCCTCGACCACAGCTATCGCGCCGGAGTTGCGCACCGCGAACCGCTCCCCCACCCGGCCCCGCAGGAAGACCTCACCGGCGGTGGCTCCGTACAGGATGGTGTTGCCCGCGATGATCTGGTCCTCGGCGCGGTTGCCCGGCTCGGCGTCGGCGTCGAGGAACGGCGCGGCGGCGTCCGGACGGACGATGATCCGCCCACCGGAGAGGCCCTTCGCCACGTAGTCGTTGGCGTCGCCGTGCAGCCGCAGGGTCACCCCGCGCGGCAGGAACGCGCCGAACGACTGCCCCGCCGTGCCGTGCAGCACGAACTCGATTGTGTCGTCGGGCAGACCGGCGCCACCGAACCGGCGGGTCACCTCGCCGCCGAGCATCGCGCCGACGCTGCGGTGCTCGTTGCGCACCGCCACCTCGACGCGTACCGGCGTCACCTGGGCGGAGTCCCACGCCTCGGCGCTTGCCGCCTCTGGCCGGGATCCCGCTGCGGAGAGCACGGGGCGGGCGAGTGCGATCAGCTCGTTGTCCAGGGAGTGCTCCAGGCCGTGATCCTGGGCGCGCACGCCACGCCGGGCGGCGCCGGCGGGCAGCTCCGGCAGGTGCAGGACCGGCGCCAGGTCGAGCCCGTTCGCCTTCCAGTGCGCGACCGCCGGGGCCACGTCGAGCAGTTCGGTCTGCCCGATCGCCTCTTCGATCGACCGGAAGCCCAGCTCGGCCAGGTATCCGCGGACCTCCTCGGCGAGGAACAGGAAGAAGTTCTCCACGAACTCCGGGGTGCCCGTGAACCGCTCACGCAGCACCGGGTTCTGGGTGGCGATGCCCACCGGGCAGGTGTCCAGGTGGCAGACCCGCATCATCACGCAGCCGGAGACGATAAGCGGCGCGGTCGCGAAGCCGAACTCCTCCGCGCCGAGCAGCGCCGCGATCAGCACGTCCCGGCCGGTCTTGAGCTGGCCGTCGACCTGCACGGTGACCCGGTCGCGCAGCTTGTTGAGCAGCAGCGTCTGCTGCGCCTCGGCCAGCCCCAGCTCCCACGGGGTGCCGGCGTGCTTGAGCGAGTTGAGCGGGGACGCGCCGGTGCCGCCGTCGTGCCCGGAGATCAGGATGACGTCGGCCTTGAGCTTGGCCACCCCGGCGGCGACGGTGCCGACACCCACCTCGCTGACAAGCTTGACGTGCACCCGGGCGGCCGGGTTGACGCACTTCAGGTCGTGGACGAGCTGGGCCAGGTCCTCGATGGAGTAGATGTCGTGGTGCGGCGGCGGGGAGATCAGCCCGACGCCGGGGGTGGCGTGCCGGGTCCGGGCGATCCACGGCCAGACCTTGTTGCCGGGCAGTTGGCCACCCTCGCCGGGCTTGGCGCCCTGGGCCATCTTGATCTGCAGGTCGTCGGCGTTGACCAGGTATTCGCTCGTGACACCGAACCGGCCGCTGGCGATCTGCTTGACCGAGGAGCGGCGCAACGGGTCGTGCAGCCGATCGACGTCCTCGCCACCCTCGCCGGTGTTGGACTTGCCGCCGAGACGGTTCATCGCGATGGCGAGCGTCTCGTGGGCCTCCGCGGAGATCGACCCGTACGACATGGCGCCGGTGGCGAACCGCTTGACGATCTCGGTGGCCGGCTCGACCTCCTCGATCGGCACCGCCGGACGGACCCCGGTGCGCAGGGTGAACAGCCCGCGCAGCGAGCCGGCCTGCGCGGCGAGCGCGTCGACCTTCGCCGTGTACTGCCGGAAGACGTCGTACTGCCGGCTGCGGGTGGCGTGCTGGAGCAGGAAGACCGTCTCCGGGTTGAACAGGTGCAGCTCGCCCTCACGGCGCCACTGGTACTCGCCGCCGACCTCCAGCCGGTCGGAGGCCGCGGTGCCGGCCGGCGGCCAGGCCAGCGCGTGCCGGGCGGCCACCTCGGTGTGCACACCTGCCAGGCCCACCCCGCCGATGCGGCTGGGGGTGCCCCGGAAGTAGCGGTCGATCAACCGGGTGTCCAGCCCGACCGCCTCGAAGACCTGAGCACCGCAGTACGACGAGACCGTCGAGATGCCCATCTTCGACATGATCTTCAGGACGCCCTTGCCGAGCCCCTTGGCGTAGTTGCGCACGGCGGCGGCCGGTTCGACACCTGTCAGCGCGCCGGTGGCGATCATGTCCTCCACCGACTCGAACGCCAGGTAGGGGTTGACCGCCGCAGCGCCGTACCCGATCAGGACGGCCGCGTGGTGCACCTCCCGGCAGTCGCCGGACTCCACGATCAGCGCCGCCTGCGTGCGGGTCTGCTCCCGCACCAGGTGCTGGTGCACGGCGGCGGTGAGCAGCAGCGACGGGATCGGCGCGAGGTCGGCGTTGGAGTCCCGGTCGGAGAGCACAAGGATGCGGACGCCGTCCTCGATGGCCTCGGAGACGTGCCGGCAGATCTCGGTCAGCCGGGCCTTGATGCCGGCGGCGCCCTCCCGGATGCGGTACAGGCCGGAGACCCGGACGGCCTTGAAGCCGGGCAGGTCACCGTCCTCGTCGATGGAGAGGATCTTCGCCAGCTCGTCGTTGTCGATGATCGGATGCGGCAGCACGATCTGCCGGCAGCTCGCCGCGCCCGGGTCGAGCAGGTTGCCCTCCGGCCCGATCGTCGACGCCAGGCTGGTCACCAACTCCTCACGGATGGCGTCCAACGGCGGGTTGGTGACCTGGGCGAAGAGCTGGTGGAAGTAGTCGTAGAGCAGCCGCGGCCGGGTGGACAGCGGTGAGATCGGAGTGTCGGTGCCCATCGAGCCGAGCGGCTCGGCGCCGGTGCGGGCCATCGGCGCGAGCAGGATCTTCAGCTCCTCCTGCGTGTAGCCGAAGGTCTGCTGGCGGCGCCGGACCGAGTCGTGGGTGTAGACGGTGTGCTCGCGGGCCGGCAGGTCGTCGAGCTCGATCAGCCCGGCGTGCAGCCACTCGCCGTACGGCTGCGCGGCGGCCAGCTCGGACTTGATCTCGTCGTCGTGCACGATCCGGCCGGCGACGGTGTCGACAAGGAACATCTTGCCCGGCTGGAGCCGCCCCTTGGCGACCACACGGGCCGGGTCGAGGTCGAGCACGCCCGCCTCGGAGCCCAGCACGACGAGGCCGTCGTCGGTCTGCCACCAGCGCCCCGGGCGCAGCCCATTGCGGTCCAGCACCGCGCCGACGATCTCGCCGTCGGTGAACGCCACCGACGCCGGCCCGTCCCACGGCTCCATGAGGCTCGCGTGGAAGCGGTAGAAGGCCCGCTTGTCCGGCCGCATGCCGGGGTCGTTCTCCCACGCCTCGGGGATCATCATGAGCACCGCGTGCGGCAGGCTCCGGCCGGCCAGGTGCAGCAGTTCCAGCACCTCGTCAAAGTTCGCCGAGTCGGAGGCGCCGGGAGTGCAGACCGGGAAGACCCGCCGGATGTTGCCGGGCAGGTTCGGCGAGCGCAGCAGCGCCTCGCGTGCCTGCATCCAGTTGCGGTTGCCGCGGATCGTGTTGATCTCGCCGTTGTGGGCGATGAAGCGGTACGGGTGCGCCAGCGGCCAGGACGGGAACGTGTTCGTGGAGAACCGGGAGTGCACGAGCGCGATAGCGCTGTCCACGCGCTCGTCGCGCAGGTCCGGGTAGAACGCCGGGAGCTGGTCGGGCGTGAGCATGCCCTTGTAGATCATGGTCCGGCTGGACAGCGACGGGAAGTATGCCGGCACGCCCCGCTCGGCGGTCTCCCGCTCGGCCTGCTTGCGCAGGCAGAACGCCACACGGTCCAGATCGATGCCGCGCAGCGGGGAGCCGGCCCGACCGGCGGGCGAGTCGGTGAGCCGGTGCGCGGCGAGGAAGACCTGCCGGACCCGGGGCATCGCCGCCAGGGCGGTCTCGCCCAGCCCTTCCGGCTCGATCGGCACGTCCCGCCAGCCGAGGAGGTCGGCGCCCTCGACCACCGCGTACTTCTCGATGACCCGGCGGGCACGCGCCTCGGCGGCGTCGTCGTCGGGGAGGAAGACCAGGCCTGTGGCGTACTCGCCGGCCGGCGGAAGCGTGACGCCTGCCACCGCGCGCAGGAACGCGTCCGGGACCTGGATCATGATGCCCGCGCCGTCGCCGGTGTTGGGCTCCGCGCCCCGGGCGCCGCGATGGTCCAGTCGGCAGAGCGCGCCGAGCCCGTTGGCGACGACCGAGTGCGACCGTCGGCCGTGCAGGTCCGCTACGAAGGCCACTCCGCAGGCATCGTGCTCCTGCGCCGGGTCGTAGAGACCCTGGGCGGACGGGCGGGGGCCGGGCGTCGGCAAAGCCTGTGGGCTCTGCGGGTACGGAAAGGCCACCGGGCCTCCTGTCGTCACTCAGGTTGGATCATGGTGAGGGACGACGTCGGCCCGTGGGGTCTATTGAGTCTACGTTAGGGGGGTAAGCGCAAGGGCACTCAAGATTGATCACACCGTCCAGAGTCTGGGACGTGTAGTCTCGCGCGGTGGATCCGCTACACAAGGACGTCTTCGACCGTTTGGAACGCTTCTACGACGCTGTGCCCCGGGACGTCGCCGCCGTGGAAGAACATGGGGCGTTGGTGCTGTTCGTCCGCGAAGGCGCGGGCTGGCCGTTCTATGCCCGGCCCCGGATCGGCGCCAACGAGCCGCCGTCCCTTGCCGACATTACCTCGGTGCGCGAGCGACAGCGGAGTTTGGGCCTGCCGGAGGCCATCGAGTGGGTCCATGACACCACCCCGGACTTGCTGGCGGTGGCCCGCTCGGCGGGGCTGAGCGTGCTGGAGGCGCCACTGATGGTGCTCGACCCAGCCGCGCTGCCCGACCCGGCGACGCTGTCCGACGTACCGGTGCGGGTTCTGGCGGCGGACTCACCAGGCTTCGCCGCCGACGTCGCCGCACGGCGGGCGGTGGCCGCCGTGGCGTTCGCGGCGGCCGGCACCGCGCCCGGCGAGGCCGGACCGGCGCAACGGGACGCGGCGGTCACCGAACTGGAACTTGCCGCGCTGGACGAGGAGCGTACCCGGATCGCCGACGGCCGACGGATCTCCGCCCTGGCCGGCACGCCGACCGAGGGCGCACTGGCCAGCGGTATGGCGATGCGGGTGGACGACGTCGCGGAGATCGCCGGGGTGGCGACGCTGCCCGCCGCCCGCCGTCGTGGAATGGCCGCCGCGCTGACCGCCACCCTCGCACGGGAACTGCTGGCCGCCGGCACCGACCTCGTCTTCCTGTCCGCCGGCAGCGAGGAGATCGCCCGGGTCTACCTGCGGGTCGGCTTCCGCCGCGTCGGCACCGCCTGCATCGCCGAACCCGCCGCGCTCATCCCCTGACCATCGGGACGAATCACGCCGGCGGGCGCCACTGGGCGGCGGACGTGGCGGCGCTGGAGAGCAGCCGCGAGTTGATCGTGCCGAGTGCGGCGTCCCGGGCGCGCAGCGCCAACCGGCCCCGGGTCTGGAGCACCGCCGACATGCGCCGAGTCTGCCGGACCACAGTCGCCGCCCGGGGACGGCGCACCCGGTCGTACGCCTGCACCGCATCGGGCAGTCGGGCCTCGCGCAGCAGTGAGGCGAGCGTGGCGGCGTCCTCGAACGCCAGGCACGCGCCCTGGCCGAGGTGCGGCGGCATGGCGTGGGCCGCGTCGCCGAGCAGCACCACCCCGCCCGGCCCGGCCGGGAAGCCGTACGCGCGGGGCAACGGGCGCAGCTCGCGCACCTCCTGCTGGACGAGGTCACTCGGGTCGGTGGCGTCGAGCAGCTCGGCGATCGGTGCCGGCCAGCCCGCGTACCAGCGGCGCAGCAGGGCGAGCTGGGTCTCCGGCGGCTCCGGGCGGGGAGCGCCGGCAGCGGTGGCCACCCAGTAGATGCCACCTCGGGTGGAGCCGCCCGAGGAGCCGCGCTCGCCGAGCGAGGCGGCCACGAACCGGTAGCCCGCGCCGAGGACCTCGCCGGCGATCGGCTGGCCGGCGGGTAGCCGGGGTGCCCGGTACCAGGGGATGACCGCCCGCCAGGCCGCGCAGCCGGAGCTGACCACCCCGGATTCGGGGGCCAGTTGGCGGCGGATGACGCTGTCGGTGCCGTCCGCGGCGACCACCAGGTCGGCCTCGATGGAGTGCCGCCCGTCGCTGACGCCCGGCCGCTCGCCCGGCTCGACCCGGACGTGGCGCACTGTCACGCCGGTACGCAGTTCGACGCGCTCGCCCAGCCCGGCGATCAACGCGTCGTGCAGGTCCTCCCGGTGCACCACCACGGGCATCCGCTCGACGGACGTCGGTCGAGGCTGCACCAGCCAGTGCCCGTCCGGGCGGCGGACACCGCCGTCGGGTAGCGGTGTGGCGATGGCGGCCAGGCCAGCGCCGAGGCCGAGAGCCTGCAACGCGCGCACACCGTTGGGCCAGAGCACGACGGCGGTCGGCTCGGGACGGACCCGCTCGGCGCGGTCCAGCAGGGTGACCTGCCAACCGGAGCGGGCCAGCGCGCCAGCGACCGCGAGGCCGCCAACCCCGGCACCGACCACCACCGCGCTTCGCATCGGTATCGGCCCCCGCTCAGCTGTCCCGGTCGGCGGGGCGTACGCCGGTCGCGTCGGCCCGGTCGCCGTCGGGTGCCTCAGGCGTGCCGTCGGTTGGCGTTCGGTCGCCGGTCGCGGCCTCGCCGGTCGGCCCGTCGCTCCCATCACCGTCGTCGTCAGCCGACTCGGGCGGTGCCACGCCGGTGTCCCGCCAGATGTGGAACTGTTCTTCGCTTACCTTCCGGTAGCCCTCCGGGGCGGCGGCCCGCGCACCGGTCTCCCGCTCGGAGAGGTCGACCTGGGACAGGTCCGACGTCGCGGACGTGGTCGCTGTGGCCGCCACGCCGATCGGGATCAGGTACTCCCGGGGGCCACGGACCCGCACGAAGTAGATCAACGCGCCGAGGAAGACCAGGCTCGCCGTCCAGACGTTGAGCCGGACACCGAGGATCTGGTTGGCGTCGTCGGTGCGCATCAGCTCGATCCAGAACCGGCCGACGGTGTAGCCCATCACGTAGAGGGCGAACGCCCGGCCCCGCCCGAGCCGCAGCTTGCGGTCCAGGATGAGGACCAACGCGACCACGCCGAGGTTCCACAGCGCCTCGTAGAGGAACGTCGGCTGGTAGAGGCCCGGTTCGAGGATCGGCTGGCCGGCGTCGTCCCGCAACGCGTGCCCCGGATTGTCCGGGTCCATCCGGTGGATCTCCAGACCCCAGGGCAGGGTGGTCCGGCCGCCGAACAGCTCGTTGTTGAACCAGTTGCCGAGGCGCCCGACCGCCTGGGCCAGCGGCAGCCCGGGGGCCAACGCGTCGGCCACCACAGTGAACGGGATGCCGAGCTGCCGGGCCGCGATCCAGGCGCCGACCGCGCCACCGGCGACCGCGCCCCAGATGCCGAGACCGCCCTCCCAGATGGCGAACGCCTTCATCGGGTCACCGCCGGCGCCGAAGTATTTCTCCGGCGAGGTGAGCACGTGGTAGATCCGAGCGCCGATGATGCCCGCCGGCACCGCCCAGACGGCGATGTCGAGCACCGCTCCCGGCGCGACACCCCGTTGGCGCAGGCGGCGCTCGGTGACCCAGCAGGCCAGCACGATGCCGACGATGATGCACAGCGCATACGCCCGGATCGGCACCGGACCGAGCTGCCAGACGGCCGTGCTGGGACTGGGCAGGGCCGCCTGGGGGGACAGCGAGGCGTAGGTCACGGGTGCACACGCTACCGCTGCCCACCCCCACAGCGGCACCCCGGGCCACCGCGTGGCCATCCCGATGACTTCTGGTTTGCGCCGCCGTAGGCTCTTTGTCCATGACAACGCTCACCTGGGCGGTCGCCGCGGTCGTCACCGACGACACCGGCCGGGTGCTGCTCTGTCGGCAGGGCGAACGCCGGTACGCACTGCCCGGCGGCCGGCTGCGACCGGCGGAGAGTCCGGTGCGGGCGGCGCTGCGGGACATCCGCGCCGAGACCGGCTGGGAGATCACGCTTGTCGACCTGGTCGGCGTCTACCACCTGAGCGGTCCGACGGCGAACGCGCCGGCCGGGCGCGCCGGGCCACTGCCGGACATTCTGGTGCACGTGTTCCGCGCACGCGCGGCAGAGATCGGGCCGAGCGCCGACCCGCCGCCGGGCTGCCGACTGTCCTGGCACACCCCCACCGCGCTGCCCGACGAGGTCACCCCGCTCACCCGAGCAGCAGTCGCCGACGCGGTCGCCGGCCGCTCCGGCGTCCTTCGCGAGACCACCTGGGCTGTCGATCCCGGGGATCCCGCGCCGCGTCCGGCAGGTGGTGGCGCGGACGGCCGGCCTGCGCCCGGGCGGCCCGGCTGGCCAGGTGCCAGCCGTGGCGTACGGGCAGGAGTGGGGCACCCGCCGGAGCAGCGCGGCGAAGCGGCGACAGACCCATCGCCGCATCCGTGACCGTGCCGCCGAATCGACCACCCGGCTGGCGGCTCACGTGCGCAGACCGCGGGCGTCGCTCAGCGAACGGGGTTGCGGACGCCCTCGGCGAGTTCGGCGCTGAGGGTCCGCAGCGCGGCCAGCCCCTCGGCCTCGGACGGCGCGTCGAGCAGGCAACGGATCAGCGCGCTGCCGACGATCACTCCGTCGGCGTATCCGGCGACCGTGCCGGCCTGCGCGCCGGTGCCCACGCCCAGTCCGACACCGACCGGCAGGTCGGTGACCGCCCGCACCCGGGAGACCAGCGTCGGCGCGGCGTCGGAGGTACGTGCTCGGGCACCGGTCACCCCCATCACGGCGGTGGCGTAGACGAAGCCCCGGCAGTGCGCCACGGTCATCGCCAACCGGGCGTCGGTGGACGACGGCGACACCAGGAAGGTGCGGTCCAGCCCGTGCGCGTCCGAGGCGGCCAGCCACTCGTCGGCCTCGTCGGGGATGAGGTCCGGGGTGATCAGGCCGGTCCCGCCGGCGGCGGCGAGGTCACGTGCGAACACGTCCACGCCGTACCGCTCGACGGGGTTCCAGTAGGTCATGGTGACCACCGGCGCTCCGGTGGCCGCGACCGCCTCGATGATGCGCAGCGTGTCCGCCGTACGGACCCCGCCGGCCAGGGCGATGTCGCTGGCCTTCTGGATGACCGGCCCGTCCATCACCGGGTCGGAGTACGGGATCTCCACCTCGATGACGTCGACGCCGGCCTCGACCATCGCCGTCATGGCCGCGATGCTGCCCTCGACGGTCGGGAACCCGGCCGGCATGCAACCGACCAGTACGGCCCGTCCGTCGGCCCGGGCCTTGTCGAAGGCCACCCCGATCCGGCTCATCTCAGCGCTCCTTGTCGAGGATGCCGAAGTAGTCCCCGGCGGTGTGCACGTCCTTGTCGCCACGCCCGGAGAGGTTCACCACGATTGTCGGCTCCCGGCCCAGCTCCGCGGCGAGCTTGGGTGCGAGCGTGACGGTGCCGGCGAGCGCGTGTGCGCTCTCGATCGCCGGGATGATCCCCTCGGTGCGGCAGAGCAGCTCGAACGCGGCCATCGCCTCGTCGTCGGTGACCGGCAGGTAGTTGGCCCGGCCGGTGTCGTGCAGCCAGGCGTGCTCGGGCCCGACGCCCGGGTAGTCCAGACCCGCGGAGATCGAGTGCGACTCCAGCGTCTGCCCGTCGGCGTCCTGAAGCACGTACGTGCGGGCGCCGTGCAGCACGCCCGCGGACCCGCCGGTGATGCTTGCCGCGTGGCGGGTGGTGGTCACCCCGTCGCCGCCGGCCTCGAAGCCGTACAGCCGCACGTCCTCGTCGCCGACGAAGGCGTGGAAGATGCCAAGCGCGTTGGAGCCGCCGCCGACGCAGGCCGTCACCGCGTCCGGCAGCGCGCCGGTGAGGTCCAGGCACTGCTGACGGGCCTCGTCACCGATGCCACGGACGAAGTCGCGGACCATCGCCGGGAACGGGTGCGGCCCGGCGGCGGTGCCGATCAGGTAGTGCGTCTCGTCGACGTTCGCCACCCAGTCGCGCATCGCCTCGTTCATCGCGTCCTTGAGGGTGCGCGAGCCGGTGGTGACCGGGACGACCGTGGCGCCGAGCATCCGCATCCGGGCGACGTTGAGGGCCTGCCGCTCGGTGTCGACCTCGCCCATGTAGACCACGCACTCCAGGTCGAACAGGGCGGCGGCCGTCGCGGTGGCCACGCCGTGCTGACCGGCGCCGGTCTCCGCGATCACCCGGGTCTTGCCCATCCGCCTGGTGAGCAGCGCCTGGCCGAGCACGTTGCGCACCTTGTGCGCACCTGTGTGGTTGAGGTCCTCGCGCTTGAGCAGCACCCGCGCGCCGACCTTCGCGGAGAACCGTCGGGCCTCGTAGAGCAGCGACGGCGTGCCCGCGTAGTCCCGCAGCAGCGCGCCGAACTCGGCCCGGAAGGATTCGTCGGTCATCGCCGTGCGCCACGCCCCGTCGAGCTCGTCCAGCGCGGCCACCAGGGCCTCGGGCACGAACCGACCGCCGAAGCGGCCGAAGTGGCCGGCGGAGTCGGGCTGCGAGCCGGCCACCGGGGCCAGCGCATCGGCGCTCATCGGAAATCCTCTCGGTGGGGCGTCACACCGGCGCGGGGTCAGCGCACCGGCCGGGGCGTTGCCGGGTGGTTGCCCGCGTTGACCAGCTCGGCGACCGCCTCGCGGGGGCTCTTCTGGGTGACCAGGCCCTCGCCGACGAGGACCGCGTCGGCGCCGGCGGAGGCGTACCGGATCAGGTCGTGCGGCCCACGGACGCCCGACTCGGCGATCTTGACGACGCTGCTGGGCAGGCCGGGCGCGATCCGCTCGAACACCGACCTGTCGACCTCCAGGGTACGCAGATCGCGGGCATTGACCCCGATCACCTGCGCGCCGGCCTCCAGGGCACGGTCGGCCTCCTCCTCGTCGTGCACCTCGACGAGAGCGGTCATGCCCAGCGACTCGATCCGCTCCAGCAGGCCCGTCAGCACGTTCTGTTCGAGCGCGGCGACGATAAGCAGGACCAGGTCGGCGCCGTGGGCACGCGCCTCGTGCACCTGGTAGCTGGAGACCACGAAGTCCTTGCGCAGCACCGGCACGGTGACCGCGGCCCGGACGGCCGCGAGGTCGTCCAACGAGCCGCCGAACCAGCGCCCCTCGGTCAGCACGCTGATCGCCCGCGCGCCACCGGCCGCGTAGTCGACGGCGAGATCGGCCGGATCGGCGATCTCGGCCAGCCGGCCCTTCGACGGCGAGGAGCGCTTCACCTCCGCGATGACAGCGACGCCGGGCTTACGCAGCGCCGCGTACGCGTCAAGCGGTGGCGGCGCCGCCGCTGCCAGCTCACGGATCCGCTCCAACGGAATCTGCTCCTGGCGGCGGGCGACGTCCTCACGCACGCCAGCCAGAATCTCGTCGAGCACGCTTACGGACGCTGCCTGACCGGCGTCGTCCCCCTCCGCGTGCGCATGCTCAGCAGTCACCATCGGACTCCCCTCTCCGGGTGTCATGGGCCGATGCTAGGGGCAGCCGACCGACGCCGGGAGGCCGGGGGTATGGCGCTGCTCACCAAAAGGGCTGCGGCATAATGGCCGACTTGCCGTGAACGGGATGTCACGCAGCGCCACCTCCGGTATCGACCGCCGTCATCCGACGGGAGCCCGGCGGCCCCGGTCGAACCGGGCCGACCCACCGATCATGCCACTGGTTGCGGATCGACGCCTCTCCACAACGACGTCCGTCGATTCTGTGAGCGAACTCAAGGCCGACCGGCCGGTCCCAGGTCAGGGCAGGGACGAGACAGTTGACAGGGCGGTCACCCCGGCGAAACGTCAGCCGGTCAGCATCGTCCTCGGGCAGACTCGACGACGACCTGCCCGATCGTCGCCAACTCCTCGTGTGAGGTGACCAATGAACATTGCCGAGCCGAACCCGAGCATCGGGCTGACCACCATCTCGCGGACCGTGGCGTCACTTGCCGTCGGGGTGGTGCACACCCTGGAACGGGCCGTCGTCGGCGAGGCCCGCGTGCGCACAGCGCGCGGCAACGCCTGGGAGGCGGTCTGCGCCGACCGCGCCCGCGCCGACAAGCGCGCCGAACTGGACCGGCTGGTGGCCGAACTGGCCGCCGCCCGCGCCGCCGCCCGCCGCCAGCAACAGCGGGAGCACCAGCCGGTCGGCTGACACCCGCCGACCGGCCCGCGACGGCCACACCGGCTGCACATCGAGCCGACGGCCGTCGGGTCAGCCGGCCGTCGGGTCCTCGCCCCGGTCCAGCGCGTCCCACGCCTCGGTGGTCCGCCGCCCGGCCATCGGCCCCTGCGGCGCGACCTCCGCAGGTTCACTCTCCGTAACGGTTCGCGCCGGCCGCTCGTACCTGGCACCCATCGCGGGCCAGGTGCCGCCACGCAGCGCGGTCCAGACACCGCCCACGGCTGCCAGCAGGCCGCCCACCAGGCAGAGCGCCGGCCACTGCCGGCTCACCACACCGCCGATGTCGGCGACAAGCCCATACCCGCCGCCGACCGCCACGGCCAGGCCGAGCACCCCGATCAGCACGCCCACGATCCGGCGCAGCAACCCCCGGGTGGCAAGCACCGCGCCCCCGCCAGCAAGCGCGACCAGGGCCAACGCCGGCAGCCACGGCAACAGGGCCGCCCCACTGCGAACATCCCGCACCGGCGGCAGCGGAGCCGGTCGCACCGTCAACTCCACCGACCAGTTCCGGGTCGCCGCCCAGAGCGCCAGGGCCGCGCCAACCAGGCAGAGCAGCATCGCGTACGTCAACTGACGCCGACCCGACGCAGCCCGACCCCCGGCCTCCAGCCGGTCGCCAACGCTCACCGGACTTGCCTTTCGTTCGCGACTGCGGGGCTCCGCTGCGCTGCACTCCTCGCGCTCACCGGACTTGCCTTTCGTTCGCGACTGCGGGGCTCCGCTGCGCTGCACTCCTCGCGCTCACCGGGCCGGCCGTAGCGTCTCGGCTGCTGCTATCGCCGCCAGCACGGCCGCGGCCTTGTCGCGGGTCTCCTGGTCCTCGGCGGCCGGATCCGAGTCGGCCACCACCCCCGCGCCCGCCTGCACATACGCGCGGCCGTCGCGGATCAGCGCGGTCCGGATGGCGATCGCCATGTCCAGGTCACCGCCGAACCCGAAGTAGCCGACAGTGCCGCCGTAGAGGCCGCGCCGGACCGGCTCCAACTCCTCGATGATCTCCATGGCCCGCACCTTCGGCGCACCGGAGAGCGTGCCGGCCGGGAAGGTCGCGGCGAGCGCGTCGAAAGCTCCCCGATCGTCACGCAGCGTGCCGGTCACTGTCGACACGATGTGCATCACGTGGCTGTACCGCTCGATGGTGGCGAACTCGGGAACCTCCACGCTGCCCGGCTCGCAGACCCGACCCAGGTCGTTGCGGCCCAGGTCGACGAGCATCACGTGCTCGGCCCGTTCCTTCGGGTCGGCGAGCAGTTCGGCGGCGAGCGCCGCGTCGGCGGTCGCGGTGCCGCCACGCGGCCGGGTGCCGGCGATCGGGTGCAGCAACGCCCGCCGTCGCCCGTCCGAGCCGGCGGTGACCTTCAGGTGCGCCTCCGGCGACGAGCCGACGATGTCGAACCCGTCGAAGCGCAGCAGGTACATGTATGGGCTGGGGTTGCTGGTGCGCAGCACCCGGTACACGTCGAGCGGATCGGCGTGGGTCTCCCGCTCGAAGCGCTGGGACAGCACGATCTGGAAGCACTCGCCGGCCCGGATCGCCTCCTTGGCCGCCTCCACCGCCTTCGGATAGCCGCCGTCGGGCGTACGGCACAGGACCTCGCCGGCCGGCGGACGCTCGACCGTGGAGATCATCGGTGGGATGGGTCGGGACAGCGCTGTGGTCATCGCGTCGAGCCGTCCGACCGCGTGGTGGTACGCGGCGGTGACCTGCGCGTCGCGGTCCGGGGTGTCCAGCGGCGGCAGCACCGCGTTGGCGACGAGGATCGCCGAGCCGTCGTAGTGGTCGAGCACCACCAGGTCGGTGGCGAGCATCATGCCCAGCTCCGGCACGCCGAGGTCGTCCTCGGTCAGCTCGGGCAGCCGCTCGATGCGGCGGACGAAGTCGTAGCCGAGGTAGCCGACCATGCCCCCGGTCAGTGGCGGCATCCCGGCGGCCTCGTCGCCGACCGGGCCGGCAAGCGCCGCGACGGTCTCCCGCAGCACCTCCATCGGGTCACCGCCGGTGGGCAGCCCGGCCGGCGGCTGGCCGAGCCAGGTCGCCACGCCGTCGCGCTCGACGAGCGTGGCGCTGCTGCGCACGCCGATGAACGAATACCGCGACCAGGCCATGCCTGCCGAACCGACGCCCTGTTCGGCCGATTCGAGCAGGAACGTGCCGGGCCCGCCGGCCAGCTTGCGGTAGACCCCGACCGGAGTCTCCGCGTCGGCCAGCAGGCGCCGGACGACCGGCACCACCCGCCAGCGTGCCGCCAGCTCGGTGAAGGTGACCGGGTCGGGGCTCACGGCGCCGTCGGTCATGGCTGAGCCTGCCTTTCGTTCGGGACGGCGGGGCCGCCCCGCGCGGTCACCGTGCCTCCGGGCTGGTGACGGGCAGTTCGGTGAAGAAGCAGGTCCGCTGCCCGGTGTGGCAGGCGGCGCCCACCTGCTCCACGCTGACCAGCAGCGCGTCGCCGTCGCAGTCCAGGGCGACCGAGCGGACGTACTGGTGGTGCCCGGAGGTGGCGCCCTTGACCCAGTATTCGCTCCGGCTGCGCGACCAGTAGGTGGCCCGGCCGGTGGTGAGGGTGCGGTGCAGCGCCTCGTCGTCCATCCAGGCGACCATCAACACCTCGCCGGAGTCGTGGGCGCGGACCACGGCGGCGACAAGACCGTCGGCGGTACGGCGAAGTCGTTGCGCGATGGCCGGGTCGAGCTGGGACGGCCGGGCCGGCACGGCAGCCGCCGCGCCGCTCGGATCGCTGGGGACGCCGGTCAGCGGCGCGTCAGGTACGGGCACAGTGACCCATTGTCCCGCACGCGGCGCGGGCACCGGCGACGGCTCCCGCCCGAGGTGGACCGGCCGGGCGAGTTGGGCCACGTAGCGGTCCAGCCGGCCGTCGACAAGGGCGTCCGCCAGATCGGTGCCGGCCGCCTCGGCGATCTCCTCGGCGTACGGCCGGATCAGCGGCAGGATGCCGGCGACCAACCGTACGGCGGCGGCCCAGAGCTGCCCGCCGGCGCCCGGGCGCAGCCCGAGGCAGAGCAGCATGTCCTCCCGGTAACCGGGCGGGGCGACCGGCAGTTCGAGGGCCGCCGCGAACGCCGCCCGGCGGGAGTACACACGCACCGAGGGGTTCGCCGGGCGCAGCACCGACGGGCACAGTCGCGCCAGGTCCGCCACGGCGAGCCGGACGCCGACGCGGTCGTCGGCGGCCCGTGCGGCGGCGGCCTTGCCGAGCATGGCGATCAGCTCCTCCAACCTCGGCGGTTCGGCGGGCTGGCAGAGCACCGGCAGGTCGATCCGGGGCCGCCAGTGCGGGTCGGCCCAGAGCAGCCGGGCCGGCGCGGTGACGGGCAGCCCGAACGCCCAGTCGGCCGGCTCGCCGAGCCGGTGCACCCAGGAGCGGACGTCGCGGGCGGCCACCGAGACGTGGGTGACCCGGCCGGCGGTCTCGGTCAGGTACGCGCGGCGGGCGGCGTACGGTGCGCCCCCGACAAGCACGTCGAGGTCGACGTCACTGTGTGCGGTGGCCGCCCGGCGTGCGTGACTGCCGCGCAGCAGGATGCCGACGACCGGCCGGTCAGCGGCTTGCCTCAGGCGCGCGGCCCAGTCCTCGAGAAACCCGCCGTGCGGTAACGGAGCGTGACCCACCGCGCCATCGTGCCGTACGTCCGTTCGGTGCGCAATGCCCGTTGGCGGACTCGGTGTCCGGTCCGACGCTTACTGCCCGTTCTCATGCTGGATGCGACAGACTGCGTTGCGTGGGCGGCGGTATCTCATCTAGCGTTGAGTTCCTCAGGCGGTGAATTCCCCGGAGGTGCGGAATGGACGACGCGATAGCGGTCCGTGACCTGGTGGTCGACAGGGGTGGCCGGCGGGTGCTGGACGGCATCAGCTGCACCGTCCCGCGCGGCGCCGTCACCGGGCTGCTCGGCCCCAGCGGCAGTGGCAAGACCACGTTCATGCGGGCGGTGGTCGGCGTGCAGACGGTGACCTCCGGGACGGTGACGGTGCTGGGCCGACCGGCGGGCACCCCCGCCCTGCGCCACCAGGTCGGCTACCTGACCCAGGCGCCGAGCGTCTACGCCGACCTGACCGTGCGGGAGAACGCCCGCTACTTCGCGGCCCTGCACGGGCGCGGCCGCGATGCGGCCGACCAGGCGGTCGCCGACGTCGGGCTGGCCGAGGCCGCCGGCCAACTCGTCTCCACCCTTTCCGGCGGCCAGCGCAGCCGGGCCTCCCTGGCCTGCGCGCTTGTCGGCGACCCGGAGTTGGTAGTCCTCGACGAGCCGACAGTCGGTCAGGACCCGGTGCTGCGCGCCGACCTGTGGGCCCGGTTCCACGCCATGGCCGCCGCCGGCACCACCCTGCTGGTGTCCAGCCACGTGATGGACGAGGCGGCGCGCTGCGACCGACTGCTGCTGATCCGCGCGGGGCGGTTGATCGCCGATGACAGCCCGGCCGCGGTCCGCGCGGCCGCCGGGGTGGACGACCTCGACGAGGCGTTCCTGCGGCTGATCCGGGCCGAGGAGGCCCGCGGCGCGGCAGGCGCCACGGACGAGAGCCGGACCGGTCGCACCGGACGGGAGGCATCGTGAACCCCCGCATCCTGGCGGCCACTACCGGCCGCATCCTGCGCCAACTCCGGCACGACAGGCGCACCATCGCGCTGCTCGTGGTGGTCCCGGCCGCCCTGCTCACCCTCGTCTATTTCATGTACGTCGATCAGCCGGCCCCGCCCGGGCAGCCTTCGACGTTCGACCGGGTCGCCCTGGTGATGCTCGGCGTCTTCCCCTTCGTGATCATGTTCCTGGTGACGAGCATCGCCATGCTCCGGGAACGCGCCTCCGGCACCCTGGAGCGGCTGCTCACCACGCCGCTGGGCAAGCTCGACCTGCTCTTCGGCTATGGCATCGCGTTCGGGTTGGCCGCCGCCGTGCAGGCCTCGGTGGCCGCCGGCGTGGCGTACTGGATCTTCGACCTGGAGACGGCCGGCAGCAGCGGTCTGGTGATCGGGATCGCGGTCGTCAACGCCGTGCTCGGCGTCGCCCTCGGGCTGCTCTGCAGCGCCTTCGCCCGCACCGAGTTCCAGGCAGTACAGTTCCTGCCGGTCGTGGTGATCCCCCAACTGCTGCTCTGCGGTCTGTTCGTGGCCCGCGACCAGATGGCCGGCTGGCTCCAGGCGCTCAGTGACGTCTTCCCCCTGTCGTACGCCGTCGAGGCGTTGCAGGAGGTCGGCGCCCACGCCGAACCGACCGGCACGATGTGGCGGGACGTGGCCGTCGTGATCGGCGCGACGGTGCTGGCGCTTGTGCTCGCCGCGACCACCCTGCGCCGGCGCACCGGCTGACCGGCGGCGAACGAAGGACGGCGATGACGCGGCGGACGGGCCGGCGACCCGGCAACCCGGACACCCGGGAGGCGATCCTCGACGCGGCGCGCACGGCGTTCGCCGAGCGCGGCTTCGACGCGGCCTCGATCCGGGGCATCGCCGGCACCGCCGAGGTCGACCCGGCGCTCGTGCACCACTACTTCGGCAGCAAGGACCAGCTCTTCCTGGCCGCGATGAACTTTCCGGTCGACCCCGGGGAGGTGGTGCCGAAGGTGCTCGCGGGCGGCCAGGACCACATCGGCGAGCGGCTGGTCCGCACGTTCGTCGGCGTCTGGGACTCCCCGGCCGGCGCCGCCGGGATCGCGTTGATCCGCTCGGCGGTGAGCAACGAGTGGACCGCGAAGCTGCTGCGCGAGTTCATCACCACGCAGGTGCTGCGCCGGGTGCTCGACCAGCTCGACGTCGACCCGGCCCAACTGCCGCTGCGCGGTTCGCTTGTCGCCACCCAGCTGATCGGCCTGGCCATGATGCGGTACGTGATCCGGCTGGAGCCGGTGGCGTCCGCCGACCCGGAGATGCTGATCGCGGCGGTCGGCCCGACCCTCCAGCGGTACCTGACCGGGCCACTGCCGACCTAGCCGGAGCCGCTGGCCCGGGCGGGGCGGTCAGCGCGGCGGGCGGGCGTCGGCCGGGCGGCGCAGCGTCGGGAGCAACCCGTCCAGCTCGTCCAGGCCGTCCACCGGGCACGGGAAGGCCAGCCGCACACGACGGCGGGCGCCGGGGCGGCCGAGCGCGACCACCAGACCGTACCGATCAATACGCACCACGCGGGGCGGCCCGTCCGGGGCCTGCTCGGTCAACCCGAGCTGCTGACGCAGGTAGTCGGTCATCTGGGCGGCGTCGCGTTCGGCGAGATCGGCCAGGAGCAGCGCCTCCACCGGGTGCACCGGGTCCGGCTCCGCCTCGGCGTACTCCCCCGGGTCGATCCGCTGCACGACCCCGGCCCGCTCCCAGCGGACCTCGGCCACCTCGAAGCGGAACAGCCGGAACCGGGTGCCCACGTCGAGCAGGTCGCCTGTCGGCTCGACCGTCGCGAAGTCGACAGCCGCGGAGCGCGCCTCGTCCCCGCGCAGTTCCACGGCCCAACCGGAGACCCAGGCCCGACCCAGCCCGGGGGCACCTGCCGCCGGCGGCAGATCGAGCACGTCGAGGACGACCGCGACGTCGGTGTTTGCGCCGTGGGGCTGCAACGCGGCGGCGAGGTGGCTGGCAACCGGCACCAGCAGCAGGACGCGCCCGTCGGGGTCGGTCACGTGCCGGGCGTGGTGTGGGCCCGGCCGGTGGGCCAGGTGGATGAGGCCGGGCAGCCAGCCGGCAACCAGGGTACGAACGGTCTCGGCAGGGCTGGGCCGCATGGGCGCCTCCTTCGGTTAGGCTAACCTAACTCGGAGCGTAGAGCACCCGGCCCACCACGTCCACCTGCGGCCCAGGCCCGACCGTTACCGGGTCTGCTCCAGCCAGGAGGCATACAGCAGGCCATAGACCGAATCGGCGTCACGGACCAACTCGTCGTGCGGACCGCGCTGCACGATCCGCCCCCGGTCCACAACGATCACCTCGTCGGCCGCCTGCGCCGTGGAGAGCCGGTGCGCGATCGCGAGGGTCGTACGACCCCGCGTCACCGCCTCCAGGGTGCGTTGCAGCCGCACCTCAGTAGCCGGATCCACCGCGCTTGTCGCCTCGTCCAGCACCAGCAGATCCGGGTCCGCCACGTACGCCCGAGCCAACGCGACCAACTGCCGCTCCCCGACGCTCAGCGCCTCACCGCGCTCACCGACCGGCGTGTCCAGACCGGCCGGCAGGCCGTCCAACCAGTCCGCAAGGCCCAACTCGGTGAAGGCGGTGCTCAACTGCTCGTCGGTCAGGTCCGGCCGGGCGAACCGGACGTTGTCCCCCACCGTCGCGTCGAAGAGGAACCCGTCCTGCGGCACCATCACCACACGGGAACGCAGCGAGTCGAACCGGACATCCGTCAACGGCACCCCGGACAGCAGCACCGCCCCGTCCGACGGGTCCATCAGACGGGTCAGCAACTTGGCGAACGTGGTCTTGCCGCTGCCGGTCTCCCCCACCACCGCCACCCGGCTCTTCGCCGGGATCTCCAAGTCGATGTCGTGCAGCACCGGCGGACCACCCGGGTAGGCGAACCGCACCCCGGCGAACCGGATGTCCAACGGACCACCCGGCAACTCCCGCCCCTGCTCCCCCGGGTCGGCCACGTCCGGCGCGACGTCCAGCACGTCCAACACCCGACGCCAGCCCGCGATCGCGTTCTGCGCCTCGTTCAGCACCTCGGTGGCGATCTGCACCGGCTGGATGAACAGCGTCACCAGGAACAGGAACGCGGTCAGCTGCCCGATCGACAGCGTGCCGTCCACCCCCAGCGTCACCCCGAGCACCACCACGCCGGCAAGCGCCACCCCCGCCGCCAGCTCACCCACCGAACTGCCCACGATGCTGATCCGGATCGCCCGCTGCTGCGCCTGACGCTGACTGTCGATGGCGTCGTCCAACCGCCGCGCCGTGCGCCCCGCGATGCCGTACGCCCGGATCACCGGCGCGCCCACCACACTCTCACCGATCGCGCCCAGCAGCGCGCCGGTGCGCTGACGCACCGTCGCGTACGCCGCGCCGAGCCGGCGCTGCAACTGTCGGATGATGAACACCGCCGGCAGGAACGCCACGAGCACCACAAGCGTCAACTGCCAGGAGTACGCCAACATGACCGCCGTCGTCACCACCAGTTGACCGAGGTTGACGAGCAGGATCACCCCACCCCACTGGAGGAACTGGGTGATCTGGTCGACGTCGCTCGTCACCCGCGACACCAACGAACCACGCCGCTCCGACTGCTGGTGCAACATCGACAGGTCGTGCACATGCCGGAACGCCCGCGTCCGCACGTTCGCCAACGCCGTCTCGCTGACCGTGAACAGCCGGCGCATCATCAGGTAACCGCAGATCGTGGTGACCGTCAGGATCGCCGCGGTGATCGCCACCACCGACCAGACCACGTTCAGGTTCAGACCACCGACGATGCCCTTGTCGATGCCCTGCTGCACCGCCACCGGCACCGCCACCCGGCCCACCATGTAGACCAACGCCAGGGCCAACGTGACAGCCAGCCCCGTCCGCAACTCCGGAGAGAGAGCCAACCCACGCCGAAACGTCTGCCAGGTCGTCTCGGACCTCGCCGCCCGCTCATCAGTCTGCGCGCTCACGGGTTCTGGCCTTTCGTTCGCGACTGCGGGGCTCCGCCGCGCTGCACTCCTCGCGCTCACCGGACTTGCCTTTCGTTCGCGACTGCGGGGCTCCGCTTCGCTGCACTCCTCGCGCTCACCGGACTTGCCTTTCGCTCGCGACTGCGGGGCTCCGCTTCGCTGCACTCCTCGCGCTCACCGGTCCACCTCGATTTCCAGGCCCGACGGCAGCGGCGCCACCTCGTCGTACGCGCGCTCCTGCGCCCGTTCGACCTCCGCCTGTTCGTAGGCGGTGACCAGGTCCGCGTACCCGGGCACAGTCGCCAGCAACTCGGTGTGCGTGCCCCGGGCGATCACCCGGCCGCGCGCCACGTAGATGACCTCGTCGGCCAGCGCGATGGTCGCCCGGCGGTACGCGACGACAAGGATCGACGCGGCAGGCGCTCCCGGCTCGCCCGCCGACGAGCGCAGACCGGCCAGGATGGCCGCCTCCACGCGCGGGTCCACGGCGCTCGTCGCGTCGTCGAGGACCAGCAGACGTGGGCTTCCCGCCAACGCACGGGCCAGGGTGAGCCGCTGCCGCTGCCCACCGGAGAGCGAGGTGCCGCGCTCGCCGACCATGGTGTCCAGTCCGTCGGGCAGCGCCGCGACGAACCCGTCCGCCTCGGCCAGCCGCAGAGCCGCCCAGACCACCTCGTCGTCGATGCCCGGCCGGTCGAGGGCGATGTTGGCCCGGACGGTGTCGTCGAAGATGAACGGCACCTGCGCGACAAGGGCGACAGTGCCCGCCAGCGAGGCGGCCGTCAGGTCCCGCACGTCCACGCCGTCCAACTCGACGACGCCGGCGTCCGGGTCGACAAGGCGCACCGCAAGCGAGGCGATTGTGGACTTACCGGCGCCGGTCGGCCCGACCAGGGCGACAGTGCGGCCGGCCGGCACTGTGAAACCAACATCGCCGAGCACCTTCGCGCCGGTCTGGTGCGCCTCCGCCGGGGGGTACGAGAAGTGCACGTTCGTGAAGGTGAGCGTGGCCGGGCCGGAGATGGCCGGATCGAGCACGCGGGACCCGTACGGCATCTCGCCTGTCGCGTCGAGCACCCGGCGGACCCGGTCCCAGCCGGCGACGCTGCGCGGCAGCTCGGCCAGCACCCAGCCGATGGCCCGCACCGGGAAGGCCAGCACTGTGAAGAGGAAGGCCACGCTTACCAGCTCGGTCACGCTGATCGCGCCCTGCCGCAGCCGGAACGCCCCGACCACGAGCACCGCCAGGGTGCCGAGGCTGGGCAGCGTCTCCAGCAGCGGGTCGAAGACGCCGCGCAGCCGGCCGACCGCGATCAGCGCGTCCCGCAGCTCGCGGGCACGACCGGCGAACCGGGCGGTCTCCTGCGCCTCGCGGCCCATCGTCTTGACCACGAGCGCGCCGTCGAAGCTCTCGTGGGCGATCTCGCTGACCTCGGCGCGCAGCCGCTGCGCCCGGGCCTGTCGGGGCGCCATCCGGCGGGAGTAGACCACGTTGAGCGCGAACAGCGCCGGAAACACCGCGAGGCCGACAAGGGCCAGCGCCCAGTCGGTGGCGAACAGCGAGGCGATCGCGCCGACAAGCATCACCACAGTGCCGACCGCGAAGGGCAGCGGCGCGATCGGATACCAGGCTGCCTCTACGTCGGAGTTGGCGTTGGAGAGCAGCGTGCCGGTGGCGTTGCGGTGGTGCCAGGACAGCGGCAGGTCCAGGTAGCGGCGGGTGACCCGGCGTCGGTAGGCGGCCTGGAGGCGGTACTGCATGTAGCCGGCGCCGAGCCGGCGGCCGAAGATCCCCACCACCCGCAGCACGCTGATCCCGAACAGCGCGACCGCTGCCAACGCGAGGGTGCCGGTGGCCACCTGGCCGCTGGCGATGGCAGGCACCACCACGTCACCGACGACCCCGCCCACCACGTACGCGCTGGCGATGACCATCCCGCCGAACAACACGCTGCCGACCACGGCCACCGCGAATATCCGTGGCTGTTCCCGGATCGCCTGCCGGAGGACTCCCAGCCCTCGGCCGAGCACGTCCCGACTTGTCCCGCTCGCCACGCTATCCCCCGCCGTAAGCCACAATTATCTCCCTCATCCTTACTGGTCTCTGCCAACACGACGACCCGGACTCGATATGTCGACGGTCACGTACCGGACGGGGCGACAACCGGGAATATGTCCGACGCGCGGCGCGGGGCATCCGGGCCTACGATCGGGCCATGCCGCGGTACGCCCGAGCCGAGCGCGAGTCGCTGGCCGATCTCCTCCTGGCCCTCGGGCCGGACGCCCCGACGATAAACGAGGGCTGGGCGACCCGTGACCTCGCCGCGCACCTGGTGCTGCGTGAACGCCGACCGGATGCGGCCGGCGGGATCCTGCTGGCGCCGCTGCGCGCGTACGCCGAAAGGGTCCGCCGCCGGATCGCGGCCCGGCCCTACCCGGAGTTGGTGGCGCAGGTGCGCCGGCCGCCGGTGTGGAGCCCGGTCAGCAACCCGTTGACCGACGAGCTGGTCAACACGGTGGAGTTCTTCATCCACCACGAGGACGTGCGGCGGGCCGCGTCGGGGTGGCAGCCGCGCGAGTTGCCGCGTGGCCTACAGGCCAGCCTCTGGAAGCGGGCCGCCCCACTGGCCCGGATGGCGCTGCGCCGCTTTCCTGCCGACCTGTACGTCCAGGCACCGGGTTACGGCGAGATCTCCGTCGGCCGTGGCGGCGAGCCGCTGCGGTTGGTCGGCGCCCCGGCCGAGCTGACTCTGTTCCTCTCCGGGCGGCAGCGGGTGGCCCGGGTTCAGCTGGACGGTCCGGCGGCGTCCGCGCGGCAACTGCGTGACGCCAGTCTGGGTATGTGACCGTCTGTACCGAATCGGTCGCGGATCTTCCACGGTATTGCGCGCTTCAAACGATGCGGAACGATGCCTCCTCCCGTACGCTTCACCGCGCCGTTCCGCGCCGGGGCGGCATGGAGTGGGGGCGGAGCATGCGCAGTTTCGCGATTTCGGCGCTACGGGAACCTTCCTTTGTGGGAGGGCGCCATCAAGCCACGGATCGGGTGGCGAACGAGAGCGTCGAATGGGCGCGCACGTTCGGGCTGGTCGATTCCGGACATCGAGTTCATA
This sequence comes from Micromonospora sp. NPDC000316, assembly GCF_042898885.1. Lineage (NCBI taxonomy): Bacteria > Bacillati > Actinomycetota > Actinomycetes > Micromonosporales > Micromonosporaceae > Micromonospora > Micromonospora sp. NPDC000316. The sequence continues at coordinate 494,942 of NZ_JBIAZG010000003.1, read as the reverse complement.
GATTGCAACGGGCGGATGCCGCCGGCCTGGCCGGCCGGGCCTGCCCAGACGGGCCAGTGGAGGGAGTACGACTACTCACTGACTTGATTTCCTGGCTCTTCGTCATGGACGACGCCTGCGACGAGGACGGCCTCGGGACCGACCCGGGCCGGTTGGCGCCGGCGATCGCGGCTCTCCTCGACGTGCTGGACCGGTGCGGTGATCCGGCCGCACCACCGCCGACCGAGGCCGGCCCGCTGGGTGCCGCGCTGCACGATCTGTGCCGTCGGACCCGGGCGCAGGGCCGCTCGGCGCTGCTGCTGCGGTTCATCAGCCAATTACGCGAGTATCTGCTGGCGCTGCTCTGGGAGGCGGCCAACCGGGAACGCCAGAGAGTCCCCGGGGTCACGGAGTACGTCCAACTGCGGCGGCACATCGGCGGCGTCCACCCCTGCCTGACCCTTACCGACCTGGCGTCGGGACGGCCACCGGGGCCGACGCGGCGCGCCGACCCGGCGTTGACGGCCCTGGATCTGCTGGCGGTCGACCTGATCTGCTGGTGCAACGACGTCTTCTCCTACGGCAAGGAGAGTCGTTCCGACCCGGACGCGCACAACCTGGTGACGGTCATCGCCCAGGAGAGCGGCCTGGACGAGGCGGATGCGCTGCGGGCGGCCGCGGACCGCTTCAACCGGGGGTTGGCGGCGTACCTGGACGCCGAGGAGGCGCTGCTGGCCAGCGGTGACGACGGGCTGCACGAGCCGCTCGCGTCCCGACGCAACTGGGTGCGTGCCACCTACGACTGGTCGATAATGGCTGCCCGATACGCCTGAATCATCGGTTCCGGATAGCGGGACGGGCGCCTGCGTGATCTCCAGGGCTAGCCGATGCACGGTGCCAGGCAATACTCTTCGGTAACCGTTTTGACGTGACAACCGTCACGCCACCACCCCCGAAGGCGGCTACAGCGATGGCTCTCGATGTACCGTACCGCTCCATCCCGGACATGTTTCTCAAGCGCGTGGCGGCGACCCCCGACCAGCACGCCTTCGCGTCACCCTTACCCGACGATTCGGGCCCCAACTGGCTGACCTGGGAACAGGTCGGTCAGCGCGCCAAGGCGGTCGCCGCCGGCCTGCACACGCTCGGCGTCGGCCAGGAGGATCCGGTCGCCATCCTCGCCAGCACCCGGCTGGACTGGGTGGTCGCCGACCTCGGCATCATGTGTGCCGGCGGGGCGACCACCACCGTCTATCCGACCACCGAGCCGGGGGACGCGACGTTCATCATCGCGGACTCCGGCTCGCGGGTGCTGTTCGCGGAGAACCCCGCCCAGGCCGCGAAGATCGCGGGAGCGGCCCTGCCGGCGCTGACACACGTGGTGCTCTTCGACGGTGCCGTCGACCCCGCCGCGGCGGTGCCCCAGCTCACGCTCGCCGAGCTGGAGGAGCGGGGGGCCGCCGCGCTGGCCGCCGAGCCGGATCTGATCGACATGCTCGTGGCCGGCATCGGCCCGGAGCACCTGGCCACACTGATCTACACCTCCGGCACGACAGGTCAGCCCAAGGGCGTCGAGCTGCTGCACGGCGGCTGGTGCTGGGAGGCGGTGGCGCAGGCCGAGGTCGGGCTGCTGCGCGACGACGACCTGCAATACCTGTGGCTGCCGTTGGCCCACTCGTTCGGCAAGACGCTGCTCTGCGGCGCCATCCACGTCGGGCTGCCGACCTACGTCGACGGTCGGGTGGAGAAGCTTGTCGACCTGTTGTCGGTAATCCGTCCGACGCTTATGTGCGGCGCTCCCCGGGTGTTCGAGAAGGTCTACAACCGGGCCGTGACCACCGCGCAGGGCGCCGGCGGCGCGAAGGCGAAAATCTTCGCCTGGGGCGTCCGGGTCGGCAAGGAGAAGGTGGCCCTGGAGCAGGCCGGCAAGCCGGTGCCCGGCGGGCTCAAGCTGCGCTACGGGCTGGCCGAGAAGCTCGTGTTCAGCAAGCTCCAGGCCCGCCTCGGCGGCCGGATGCGGGTGCTGGTCTCGGGTGCCGCTCCGCTCAGCCCGGAGATCGCCACCTTCTTCGCCGCCGCGAACCTGCCGATCTCCGAGGGCTACGGCCTCACCGAGACCAGCGCCGGCAACTTCGTCAACCCGCCGTCGGGGCTGCGGATCGGCACTGTCGGCCGGGCGATGGGCGACCTGGAGTGCCGGATCGACACCGACGGCGAGATCCTGGTGCGTGGCCGGCCGGTGATGCGCGGCTACCACAACCTGCCGGAGGAGACCGCCGCCGCGTTCACCGAGGACGGCTTCTTCCGTACCGGCGACATCGGCACCCTCGACGAGCAGGGCTACCTGCGGATCACCGACCGCAAGAAGGACCTGGTCAAGACCTCGGGCGGCAAGTACATCGCGCCGTCGCACATCGAGGGCATGTTCAAGGCGATCTGCCCGTACACCTCGCAGGCGGTCGTCGTCGGTCAGGCCCGCAACTTCTGCACGATGCTCGTCACGCTGGACCCGGACGCGATCCAGGGTTGGGTCGCCGGCGGGCCGCTGGAGGGGCGCAGCTACACCGAGATCGTGACCTCTCAGGAGGCACAGACGATGGTCGAGGAGTACGTCGCCCAGCTCAACGCCAAGCTCAACCGCTGGGAGACCATCAAGAAGGTGGCGATCCTGCCGCGCGACCTGACCATCGAGGACGGCGAGATCACCCCGTCGCTGAAGATCAAGCGGCGTGGGGTGGAGAGCAACTTCTCCGCCGAGATCGACAAGATGTACTCCGGCACCCTCGCCGAGCTCTGAGTCGACCGCCGGTGGCTCGGCACCGCTCGGGTGCGGAGCCACCGGCGACTCAGCCGGCACGGGCGATGGGTCGGGGCTCCGGCGGTGGTCGGGGCTCCGGGCTCGTCGGGGCTCAGGGCTCGTCGGGGCTCAGGCGATGGCGGGCTCAGGCGATGACGGAGGGCTCCCGCCACCGCTGCCGGCCGGTGCGGTCCAGGTCGTAGCGGACCGTGGCGATCCGCCCCACGGCCTCGACCAGGTCGGTGGCCGGCAGTGTGAACGGCAGCCGCAGGAAACGCTCCAGGGTGCCGTCCAGACCGAACCGGGGGCCGGGCGCCAGGCGGACTCCGACCTCCTCGGCGGCCCGGGCCAGCGCGCTGGAGACCGGGCCGTCCAGCTCGGCCCAGAGCGTGACACCGCCGCGCGGGACGCTCACCCGCCAGTCCGGCAGCCGGTGCGCCAGCGCGCCGAGCAGCGCGTCGCGTTGGGCGGCGAGCTGCACCCGGCGGTCCGCGACGATCGCCTCCGCGTCGGCGAGCAGGTGCACCGCGACCAGTTGGTCGAGCACCGGGCTGGACATGTCCACGCCGACCCGTACGGCGGCAAGCCGTTGCACCTGCGGCGCGGAGGCGCGGACCCAGCCGATCCGCAGGCCACCCCAGTACGGCTTGCTCATCCCGCCGATGCTCACCACCCGGGAGTGCCTGTCGAACGCGGCCATCGGCGGCGGCAACTCGGTGCCGTCCAGTGGCAGGTCCACGAAGGACTCGTCGACGATCAGGTCGGTGCCGACGGCGTGGGCGGCGGCCACCACACGCTCACGCAGCGTGGACGGCATCAGATGCCCTGTCGGGTTCTGGAACTCCGGGATCAGGTAGGCCAGCTTGGGCCGCGTCTGCCGCAGGCTGCCCAGCAGCAGGTCGGGCTCCCAGCCGCCGGCGTCGACGGACAGCCCGTGAGTGGTGATCCGGGCCCGCCTACCGGCCAGGGCGGCGAGCGCGTTGGGGTAGGTCGGTGACTCGACGAGCACGCTCCCGCCGGGGGGCAGGGCGAGCCGCAGCACCAGGTCCAGGGCGTGCTGGGTGCCGCTGGTGACCATGATCTGGTCGGCCGAGGTGGGCAGACCCCGGACGGTGTAGCCGTCGGCGATCGCCTCGCGCAGCTCGATGATGCCGGTCGGGTGGTAGCCGGCCCCACCCAGATAGCGGGGCAGGTCCTCGGTGGCGGCCCGGGCCGCGCCGAGCAGTTGCGGCGGGGCGGCCAGCGCGGCGACACCGAGGTCGATCATCTCCCGGTCGTCCAGCGGGGTCCAGAGCCCGGTGCTGGCCACCCGGTGGTTGGCGGGCAGCATCGTCCAGCTGCCGGCGCCCCGACGGCTGGCGAGGTGCCCGGTCTCGCGCAGCTCCCGGTACGCGGCGGTGACAGTGGTACGGCTGATCCGCAGCGCCTCGGCCAGCTCCCGTTCGGCGGGGAGGCGGACGCCAAGCGGCAGCCGGGCGTCGGCGAGCAGTCCACGCACCGCGCCGGCCAGGGCGGCGTAGTCGGGGCTGCGGCGACGACCCGGCAGGGCGTGCCACTGACCGAGCAGGCGGGCCAATTGGACGCCTCGCACCTGACCTGCCATAGCCACTCCTCGGATATTGGCCTCTTCCGCCGGGAGGATTGGCCCCTAGGGTGGCATGCATGGCACTGATTGGCAATCTGCGGCATCGGCCGGTCCGGCGGCTCAGCCAGCTCTACGTCGGGCTCGTCCTCTACGGGGTCAGCATGGCCCTGATGATCCGCTCCGACCTGGGCCTCAACCCGTGGGACGTGTTCCACCAGGGGTTGTCCGAGCTGACCACGCTCTCCTTCGGCACCGTCACCATTCTCGTCGGCGTCCTGGTGCTGCTGCTCTGGATCCCGCTGCGGCAGCGGCCCGGCCTGGGCACGGTCAGCAACGTGCTCGTGATCGGTCTGGTCGTGGATGCCACTCTGGCCCTGCTGCCCGGCGGTGGACCGCTCGCCGTGCGGATCGCGATGCTGATCACCGGGATCGTCGGCAACGGCGCCGCGACCGCTCTCTACCTCGGCGCCCACCTGGGCCCCGGCCCGCGCGACGGGCTGATGACGGGCTTCGTGGCCCGCCGGCCTCGCTGGTCGGTCCGGCTGGTGCGCACCGCCATCGAGATCACTGTGCTCGCGCTGGGTTGGCTGCTCGGCGGCACTGTGGGCCTGGGCACCCTCGCCTACGCGCTGGCCATCGGCCCGTTGACGCAACTGTTCATCCCGCTTGTCGCGGTGCCCACACCGGGCACCGCCACAGCCCGCCCGACGGACGCCACTCCCACACCGGCAGCCGCCGTAGACCGCCCGACGGACGCCACTCCCACACCGGCAGCCGCCGCAGACCGCCCGACAGACGCCACTCCCCCGCCCGCCGCCGCAGACCGCTCGACAGACGCCGCTCCCGCGCCGGGCGGGCAGCGCGTCGGGCCGTCCGCGACGGAAGGTGTCGAGCCGGTGGCGCCGGCCGGCTGAGTTCTCACCGACGGTCCCCGGCTCGGCACGCCGCGGGGTGTAATAGGGCACGTTCGAGGGTGGGTGTTCCCTTCCGCGACGCTCGCCGTCATCATCTCTGCATGGGGGACAACGGTTGGCGTTGGACGGACGCCTGGATCTTCGTGTCGCTGGTGATCGCGAGCGGGGCCGGGCGGCACCGGCGGTCCGCGACCAGCCGACGTCCGGAGGGCGTTCGTCTGACCGATGTGCTGTCCACAGCCGATCACCTCAACCACGCGATTCCGCAGCGGCACGAGGTGGAGGCCGCCGTCCAGCGGTTGGTCGGTGCCGGGCTTGTCACCGTCGCCGACGGCTGGTTCCGGATCACCGCCGAGGGCGAGCAACTCTGGCGTACGCGGCCGCGCGCCGGGGTGGCGACAATGGTGGACACGGTGCAGGGCGTGCTGAGCCGCCGCCGTGAGCCTGGTCGCGCCGACTGGATCCTCGACGAGGAAGATCACGCCGCGGCCGTGCAGGAATACGCAGTCCGTTCGATTCCCACGCCCCGCAGGTCGCCGGAGGGGCACCCCGGCGGGCACTGAGCGGGGCTCAGCGCACCGGGTGACCGCTGCGGCGTAGTGCGTCCTTGACCTCGGCCACTGTCAGCTCACCGAAGTGGAAGACGCTTGCGGCGAGCACCGCGTCCGCGCCGGCCCCGATCGCCGGCGGGAAGTGCCCCACCTCGCCGGCGCCGCCACTGGCCACCACCGGCACGTCCACCACGGCGCGTACCGCGCCGATAAGTTCCAGGTCGAAGCCCGCCTTGGTGCCGTCGGCGTCCATCGAGTTGAGCAGGATCTCCCCCGCGCCAAGCTCGGCGCCCTGCCGCGCCCACTGGACCGCGTCGATGCCCGTGCCGCGCCGGCCGCCGTGCGTGGTGACCTCGAAGCCGCTGGGCGTGCCGCCGGCCGGCGCGCGGCGGACGTCGAGGGAGAGCACAAGCACCTGCCTGCCGAACCGGTCGGCGATCTCGGCGATCAGCTCCGGTCGGGCGATGGCGGCCGTGTTCACGCCGACCTTGTCGGCGCCCGCGCGCAGCAGCGTGTCGACGTCGGCGACCTGCCGGACCCCACCGCCGACGGTCAGCGGGATGAATACCGACTCGGCGGTGCGGCGCACCACGTCGAGCATGGTGCCCCGGTCGCTGGACGACGCCGTGACGTCGAGGAAGGTCAGCTCGTCGGCGCCGGCCCGGTCATAGGCAGCGGCCAGCTCGACCGGGTCGCCGGCGTCGCGCAGGTCGAGGAAGTTGACCCCCTTGACCACCCGTCCCGCGTCCACGTCCAGGCAGGGGATCACGCGCACCGCCACCGTCATGCCGCGAGCCTATCCTCCGCGCACGCGGCGGTGACCGGCGTGTGAGGCCGGCCACCGCCGCGCGGCGGGTGGGGTTCACACCCGGACGAGCATCTTGCCGAGGTTTTCGCCGCGCAGCAGGCCGAGGAACGCCGCCGGGGCGTTCTCGATGCCGTCCACGATCGTCTCGTCGTAGGACAGCGTGCCCTCGCGCAGCCAGCCGGCGACGTCACGGACGAAGGCCGTCCGCAGGTGGTTGTGATCGTTGACCAGGAAGCCGCGCAGGGTGAGCCGCTTGCCGATGACAAGTGCCAGGTTGCGCGGCGCGGCCGGCGGCTCGGTGTCGTTGTACTGCGCGATCATGCCGCAGATGGCGGCCCGGCCGTGCAGGTTCAGGGCCGAGATCGCCGCCTCCAGGTGGTCGCCACCGACGTTGTCGAAGTAGACGTCGATGCCGTCCGGCGCGGCCACCCGCAGCGAGTCACGGACCGGCCCGTCGTGGTAGTCGAACGCGGCGTCGAAGCCCAGCGCCCGCAGCCGTTCGACCTTGGCCGGCGAGCCGGCGCTGCCGATCACCCGGCCGGCGCCCTTGAGCTTGGCGATCTGACCGACGAGGCTGCCCACCGAGCCGGCCGCGGCGGAGACGAATACCGTGTCGCCGGGCTTCATCGCGGCCACCTCCAGCAGCCCGGCGTACGCCGTCAGACCGGGCATGCCCAGCACGCCGAGGTAGGTGCTGACCGGGGCGATGCTCGCGTCGACAGTGCGGGCGGCGGTGGCGTCGAGCAGCGCGTACTCCCGCCAGCCCAGCCCGTGCTGGACGGTGTCGCCGACGGCGACGTCCGCCGCCTCACTGGCGACCACCTCGCCGATCGCGGCCCCGTCGAGGGGCGCGTCGAGGGCGAACGGCGGCACGTACGACTTGACGTCGTTCATCCGCCCGCGCATGTACGGGTCGACGGACATGAACTGGTTGCGGACCACGATCTGGCCCGGGCCGGGCGTCGGCACGTCGGTCTCGACGAGCCGGAAGGTGTCCTCGGTCGGCCAGCCGTGCGGGCGGCTGGCCAGGTGGATCTCGCGGTTGCTGGTCACAGGGTGGATGTCCTCTCGTCCACGGTGGGGTGCCTGGCGGGCGGCGTCAGGCGGGCAGGGTCTCGCGGACGGTCAGCTTGACGTCGATGTTGCCGCGGGTGGCGTTGGAGTAGGGGCAGACCTGGTGGGCCTGCTCGACGATCTGCTCGGCGGTCTCGCGGGACACCGCGGGCAGGTCGACGACGAGCTGCACGGTGAGCCCGAAGCCACCGCTGCCGTTCGGGCCGATGCCGACCTCGGCGGCGACGACGGAGCCTGTCACGTCGGCCTTGGCCCGGCGGGCCACCACACGCAGGGCGCTGTGGAAGCAGGCTGCGTAGCCGGCGGCGAAGAGCTGCTCGGGGTTGGCGGCGCCACCGGCTCCGCCCATCTCCTTCGGCACGGCCAGGTCGAGCGCGAGGGTGCCGTCGGAGGTCTCGACGTGGCCGTCCCGGCCGTCGCCGCTGGCCGTCGCGGATGCGGTGTAGAGAACCTGCATGAGGGTCACTGCTCCTTCTGTCGGTGGATGGTGTCGGTGATCCTGGTGAGGGTGTTGCGCAGCGCGACAAGCTCATCGCGGCCCAGCCCGGTGGCCTGCGCGACCCGCCCCGGGACGTCGCGGACCTGCTCCCGCAGCGCCCGGCCCGCCTCGGTGAGGCCCACCTCGACCCGCCGCTCGTCGCGTGCCGAGCGCCGCCGCACCACCAGACCTGCCGCCTCCAACCGCTTGAGCAGCGGGGAGAGCGTGCCGGAGTCGAGCCGCAGCTCGGCGCCCAGCTCGGAGACCGTGGGGGCGTCGTCGGGGTGTTCCCAGAGCACCAGCAGCACCAGGTACTGCGGGTAGGTCAGCCCGAACTCGTCAAGCATCGGCCGGTAGACGTCGGTGAGGGCGCGCGACGCGGCATAGAGCGCGAAGCACGCCTGCCGGCGCAGCACCAGATCATCGGTCACCACCAAACCGTAGCCCCCAATTGAATTGTGCACAACTTGTCGGGCCGCGAGGTGGCGGGCGCCCCGCCGGGCCGACCTCAGCGGTCGCCGACGTACGCCTCCACCTCGACCTCGACCAGATGCTCCGGATCCAGCAGGCCGGCCACCACCACAAGCGTCGCCGCCGGCCGGACCGCGCCGAAGACCGCGTTGTGTGCCCGGCCCACCTCGTCGGCGTGCAGCCGGTCCGTCACGTACATCCGGGTGCGGACCACATCGCCCGGACCCGCCCCCACCTCGGCGAGCGCGTCGAGCGCGATCCGCAGCGCCTGCGCGGTCTGCGCGGCGGCGTCACCGACGTGCACCACCCGACCCTCCACGGTGGCCGTGCAGCCGGCCGTGAAGGCCCGGTCACCGGCCCGCACCACCCGCGAGTAGCCGTACCGCTGCTCCCACGGGCCGCCCGAGCCGAGGCGGGTGACAGTCACACCTCGGCCAGCGTGCGCAGCGCCTCCGCAACAGTGAAGGCACCCGCGTAGAGCGCCTTGCCCGCGATCACGCCCTCCACCCCGATCGACTCCAGACCGCTCAACGCCCGCAGGTCGTCCAACGTGGACACCCCACCCGACGCGATCACCGGCCGATCGGTACGCGCGCACACCTCGCGCAGCAGCTCCAGGTTCGGCCCGCGCATCGTGCCGTCCTTGGTGATGTCGGTGACCACGTACCGGGTCGCGCCCGCCTTGTCCAGCCGCTCCAGCACCTCGTACAGGTCACCGCCGTCGCGGGTCCAGCCCCGCGCCGACAGGGTACGACCACGCACGTCCAGCCCGATGGCGACCCGATCGCCGTACTCCCCCACCACCCGGTCACACCACTCCGGGTTCTCCAGGGCGGCCGTGCCGATGTTCACCCGCGCCGCCCCCGTGCCCAGCGCCGCCCGCAGCGACTCGTCGTCACGGATCCCGCCGGACAACTCCACCTTCACGTCCAACTGACGCACCACCTCCGCGAGCAGGTGGGCGTTCGTGCCCCGGCCGAACGCCGCGTCCAGGTCGACCAGGTGGATCCACTCGGCGCCGTCGCGCTGCCACGCCAACGCCGCATCCAGCGGCTCGCCGTAGATGCTCTCGCTGTCGGCGGCGCCCTGCACGAGCCGGACAGCCCGGCCGTCGGCGACATCCACAGCGGGTAACAGGGTGAGGCTCAAGGTCTTCTCCTCGATCAGGTACGGCGGTCCAAGGCGATCACCACGATCGCCGGCAGTACGAGCAGCAACAACACGATCAGCGCGATACGCAACGCCAGATTGTCGACGAATGTCCAGATCGAAAAGATCGCCGCGCCGGTGAGCAGCACGATCGCGGCCCGCTCACCCCGGGTGTGCCGAGCCAACCGGCCCGACCGGCCCCGCCGCACCTGCGGCGTCAACCGGCGCACAAGCGCACGGCGACGCTGCCGGCGGGCCACCCGGCGCTGCCGGACCGCCCGCTCCCGGGCCAGCACGGCCTCCCGCTCCGCGCGCCGACGGGCGCGTTCCCGGCTCACCGCGGCACCCCCCGATCAGGCAGCGGGCGACAGCGCTCAGTCACCGCTGGGCAGAGTGGCAAGCCAGTTGCGCAGCAGCGCGGCACCGGTGTCGGCGGACTTCTCCGGGTGGAACTGAGCAGCCGACAGCGGCCCGCGCTCCACAGCGGCCACGAAGTCGGTGTCATGGTGGGCGGTGGTCACCGTGGCGCCAGCCGCCGCCAACGCCGCCGGGTCACCCATCGCGTACGAGTGGACGAAGTAGAAGCGGCTCTCCGCCGACAGGCCTGCGAACAGCACCGAACCCGGAGCCGCCCGGACCGTGTTCCAGCCCATGTGCGGCAACCGGGCAGCGGCCAGGCGAGTCACCCCACCGGGCAACAGACCGAGCCCCTTGGTCACCACACCGTGCTCCTCGCCGTACTCGAAGAGCACCTGCATGCCCACACAGATGCCGAGGACCGGCCGGCCCGCAGCGACCCGCTCGGCGACCACCGGGCCGGCGCCGAGCGCGTCAAGCCCCGCCATGCACGCCGCGTACGCGCCCACGCCCGGCACCACCAGACCATCGGCGGCAGCCGCCGCGGCGAGGTCGTCGGTCACCCGCACGGACGCGCCGGCCGCCGCCAACGCCCGCTCCGCCGAACGCAGGTTGCCCGAGCCGTAGTCAAGCACCACCACGTCACTCATCGGGCGCTCACCCGTCCCCCGGCAGCAGCCGCAGCACCCCGGCGACCGTGGCGAGCACCGCGAGCACCGCGGTGATCAGCACGGCGACCTTCGGCGCGCCCTGCCGGTACAACGACCAGGTGCCACCCACCAGCACCCCGGCCAGGATCAGCAGCAACGTCGGCAACGCGCCACCCATTAGAGAGCGCCCTTCGTGCTCGGAATCGCTCCCGCCGCCCGCGGGTCGATCGCGGTGGCCTCACGCAGCGCCCGCGACACCGCCTTGAACTGCGCCTCCACCACGTGGTGCGCGTCCGGGTGACCACCCGGGCGGGCCGCCCGCAGCACGTCGACGTGCAGGGTGACCCGGGCCGCCTGACCGAACGACTCCCAGATGTGGCGGGTCATGCTTGTCGCGTAGACCGGACCGATGTACGGCGCGAGCAGCGGCTCGTCGTGCACCACGTACGGCCGGCCGGACAGATCCACCGCGGCCCGCACCAGCACCTCGTCCATCGGCACGGTCGCCGACCCGTACCGCCGGATGCCAGCCTTGTCGCCAAGCGCCTGGTCGAACGCGGCGCCGAGGGCGAGCGCGGTGTCCTCCATCGTGTGGTGCGCGTCGATCTCCAGGTCGCCCACCGTCTGCACGGTCAGGTCGAAGCCGCCGTGCCGGGCGATCTGGTGCAGCATGTGGTCGTAGAAGCCCACGCCGGTGCTGATCTCGGCCGTCCCGGTGCCGTCGAGGTCGATCTCGACGAGGACCTTCGTCTCCTTGGTGATCCGCTCCACCCGGGCGGTCCTGCTCATGTGTTGCCTTTCGGTCGCGACTGCGGGGCTCGCAAGCTCACTCCTCGCGCTGCCACTACACAGTCTCCATTGCGGTGAGGAATGCGTCGGTCTCGGCGGGGGTGCCGGCGGTCACGCGCAGCCAGCCCGGCAGGCCGACGTCGCGGACCAGCACCCCCTGCTCCAGCAGGGCGCGCCAGGCGGTCGCCTGGTCGCCACCGGTCTCGAAGAGCACGAAGTTGGCGTCGCTGTCGGCGACCCGGAGACCGCGCTCCCGCAGCGTCGTCACGATCCGGTCCCGCTGCACCATGATCGCGCTCACCGTACCGAGCAGGGCGTCGCGGTGCGCGAGCGCCGCGCGGGCTGCGGCCTGGGTCAGCGCGGACAGATGGTATGGCAACCGGACCAACTGCACCGCCTGCACCACCGCCGCGTCGGCCGCCAGGTAGCCCAGCCGGCCGCCGGCGAACCCGAACGCCTTGCTCATCGTCCGGGTGACCACCAGCCGCGGATGGCCGGGCAGCACCGCGAGGGCGCTTATCGTGCCGGGCCGGGCGAACTCGGCGTACGCCTCGTCGACCACCACCATGCCCGGCGCGGCGTCGAGCACCGCGGCGACCACCGCAGGGTCCAGTGCGGTGCCTGTGGGGTTGTTCGGCGAGCAGAGGAACACCACGTCGGGCCGGTGCTCGCGGACCTGCGCCACCGCCTCGTCGGCGGTCAGCCCGAAGTCGACGCCGCGCCGCACCGGCACCCACCGGGTGCCGGTGCCGAGCGCCAACAGCGGGTGCATCGAGTACGCCGGCACGAAGCCGAGCGCGCTGCGACCCGGACCACCGAACGCCTGGAGCAACTGCTGCTGGATCTCGTTGGAGCCGTTGGCCGCCCACACCTGCTCGACGGTGAGGTCGTGTCCGAGATAGTCGGCCAGGTCGGCGCGCAGCGCCACGGCGTCCCGGTCCGGATAGCGGTTCAGCTCGCGCAGCTCGGCCGCGAGGGCCTTGCCGATCGCGTCGACAACCGGCTCCGGCACCGGGTAGGAGTTCTCGTTGGTGTTGAGCCGCACCGGCACGTCCAGCTGCGGCGCCCCGTACGGCGTCAGCCCGCGCAGGTCGTCGCGGATCGGCAGGTCGTCGAGCGCGGTCACGCCGGCCCTCCCGGGAAGCGTGCCTGGACGGCCTGGCCGTGCGCGGGCAGGTCCTCCACGTTGGCCAGGGTGACCACGTGCGGGGCCACCTCGCGCAGGGCGGCCTCGGTGTATTCGATCAGGTGCACACCGCGCAGGAAGGACTGCACCGACAGGCCCGAGGAGTGCCGGGCGCAGCCGCCGGTGGGCAGCACGTGGTTGGAGCCGGCGCAGTAGTCGCCGAGCGACACCGGCGACCAGGCGCCCACGAAGATCGCCCCGGCGTTGCGGACGCGCAGCGCCCACTCCCGGGCGTCGGCCGTCTGGATCTCCAGGTGCTCGGCCGCGTACGCGTCGACCACCCGCAGCCCCGCCTCGAGGTCGTCGACGAGGACCACGCCGCTCTGCTCGCCGGTAAGCGCTGTGGTCACCCGCTCGGTGTGCTTGGTGGCCGGCACCTGCCGGGCCAGCTCCCGCTCGACCGCCTCGACAAGCGCCAGCGACGGCGTGACAAGCACGCTGGCTGCCAGTGGGTCGTGCTCGGCCTGGCTGATCAGGTCGGCGGCGACGTGCGCCGCGTCGGCGGTGTCGTCGGCCAGGATGGCGATCTCGGTCGGCCCGGCCTCGGCGTCGATGCCGACCACGCCGCGGAGCAGCCGCTTGGCGGCGGTCACCCAGATGTTGCCCGGGCCGGTGATCAGGTCGACAGGCTCGCACCGCAGCTCACCAGCCGGGTCGACCGCCGCGCCGTAGGCAAGCATCGCCACCGCCTGGGCGCCGCCCACCGCGTAGACCTCGTCGACGCCGAGCAGCGCACACGCGGCGAGCACGCGGGGATCGGGCAGGCCGCCGTTGTCCTTCTGCGGCGGGCTGACCACCACGAGCGAGCGCACCCCGGCCGCCTGGGCCGGCACCACGTTCATCACGACTGTCGACGGATACATGGCCAGCCCACCGGGGACGTAGAGGCCGACCCGGTCGACGGGCAACCACCGCTCGGTGACGGTGCCGCCCGGCACCACCTGCGTCACGTGGTCGGTGCGCCGCTGGTCGTCGTGCACACGACGGGCCCGGCTGATCGACTCCAGCAGCGCGGCGCGTACGGCCGGGTCGAGCACACCCTCGGCCTCGGCGATCGCCTCGACAGGCACCCGCAGCACCTCGGGCGAGACGCCGTCGAACCGAAGGCTTGCCTCCCGGATCGCCGGGTACCCATGCTCGCGGACCGCCTCCACGAGCGGCTTGATCCGCTCGACGGCCACAGACACGTCGAGCTGGGCACGGGGCAGCAGGCGGCGCGGGTCGCCGAGGCCACCGCGCATGTCGATCCGGTTCAGCACCCTTGCGAGTCTAGGCGGCGGGCCGGCCGCCCACCCGAGCTGCCCGGTCGGCGGGACGGTGAGCCGGGCCACGCCGTGGCGCCCGGGATTGGTTAGGCTCGACCACGTGACCGCACGGCTGCCGGTGTTCCCGCTCGCAACGGTGCTCTTTCCCGGGTTGGTGCTGCCACTGCACATCTTCGAGGAGCGCTACCGCGCCCTGGTCCGGCACCTTGTCGGCCTGCCGGAGGGCGCGCCGCGCGAGTTCGGGGTGGTCGCCATCCAGACCGGGTGGGAGGTCGCGACCACCGGGCCGGGCGGCCGCCCGACGCCAGGCGTGGGCGAGATCACCCTGCACGAGGTGGGCTGCACCGCCGAACTGCGCCAGGTGACCGAGTTGGACGACGGCGGCTTCGACATCGTCACGGTCGGCCGACGCCGGTTCCGGATCGCCGAGGTCGACGAGGCCGCCGCGCCCTACCTGACCGCCGAGGTCGAGTGGCTGCGCGAGCCGGCCGGGCCGGACGAGGTGGCCGACCTGCTGGCGGCGCGGGTGATCTCGGTGTTCCGGCAATATCTCGGGCTGATCCGCGCCGACCCGGAGGAGATCTCCGAGCAGCTGCCGGAGGACCCGACAGTGCTCTCCCACCTGGTGGCGGCCACCGCGGCGCTGACCGTTGACGACAGGCAGCGGCTGCTGGCGATCGACGACACCGCGGCCCGGCTCCGCGCCGAGCTGCGGCTGCTCAACCGCGAGGCGGCTCTGCTGCGCCAGGTGCGGGCGGTTCCGGTGCCGCTTGCGGAACTGGCGTCCCCGCCGACGCCCAACTGAGGGCCTCCGGGTCGGGCTCGGGCCGCAGCGACGGCCAGCGTGACCATCCGGCCAGCAGCGTGTACGTGACAGCGGCGCCGAACGCCGGCAGCAGCAGGTTGCCGTGCGGCACCGGCAGCACCCCGAGCAGCCAGTCGACCCCGCCGGCACGGAGATCGGCGGGTTTGGTGAAGGCCTGCCCGGCGGGGGCGCTGTCCAGCAGCCGGTCGTAGGTCCCCAGGCCGACCCGGCGCCCCACCTGCCAGGCCACGGGCGCGGCGGCCAGCGCGCCGAGCACCGCGCTGAGCAGCCCGACGGGGCCGCGCCACCGCCGCAGCACGAACCACAGGACGAGCGCCGCGAGCACCCCGAAGGCAAGCCCGACCAGGCTGAACCAGCCGTCCGCGGCGATCGGCTGCTCCGGCTGCGGCTCGGCGTAGATGGCGCCCTCGGCGACCTTGAGCACCGGGGTGTCCGGCGCGAGCGCCGCCCAGAGCAGCCCGAGGGGCGCACCCAGCACGGCCATAGCGAGCGCGACGCCGAGCACCGTCGCCACGATCCGGCCCGGTCGGCGCGGCGGGCCCACCGGGAGGGGGCCGATGAGCCCGTCGGTGTCCGGCGGCGTACCGCTCGGGCTCTGCTCCTGGGCGAGCGGTTCCGCGGACGCCGAGGGTACGGACGGCTCGTCGCCGGGCGGCGCGGGCCGATCGGATTCGGGACTGTCGGGGTTCACCCGATGATCCTCTCAGCTCGCCGCCCGAGCCGTGCACTGTCGTCGGCGCTCCCGCCGATGACATGACCGGTCACCTGCCGAACGGCTCCGCCATGATCGCGGCGGCGCGCAGCCAGGCCTGTCGGGTTTCCGGCTGGAGCTGGTGGTACTCGATCGACGACCCAGTCTCCAGCGCCGGGTCGTAGGGCACCACTGCCACCGCCCGGGTACGGGTGGCGAAGTGCCGTTCCAGGTCGTCCTGCAGGGGCGAGCGCCCCGGCGTCGGGCAGGAGATGAGTGTGACGGCGTTGTCGGCCAGCTCGCCCATGCCCACCTCGTGCAGCAGGTCGAGCATCCAGTCGGCGCTGAACGCCGCGTCCTCACGCGGCACGGTGGTCACCACCAACTGGTCGGCGGCCTGCATCACGGTGCGCCAGTTGGGGCTCTCCACGTTGTTGCCGGTGTCCACGCAGACCACGTCATGGGTACGCCGCAGCAGCTCCAGCACCCGCTTGACAGTGAACTGGTCCAGTCGCTGGGCGAAGCGTGGGCTCTCCTCGCCGGCAAGCACGTCGTACGAGCCGTCGGAGGCGTGCCGCAGGTAGTCGTCCAACCGCTCCAGCAGCGTCGAGCCCTCCAGGATCTCGATCTGGGCCAGGTCGCTGATCAGGTGCCGGATGGTGCGGGCGTGTCGGGCGCTGCCGGCGCGCAGCCCGAGGGTGCCCCGCAGTTCGTTGTCGTCCCAGGCCAGTACGCCGCTCCCGCGCACGCTGCCGACTGTGGCGGCGGCGAGCACTGTGGCCGTCGTCTTGTGCACCCCGCCCTTGGGGTTGGCGAACGCGAACACCCGTGGCGTGCCCAGGTCGCGGCGGAGCACCCCGGTGGCGCGCTCCACCTCCTTGTCGACGCCCTGGGGGCGCCACTCGATGCGGGCCGGGTAACCGCGCTCGGCGAGCGCCGAGCCGACCGGCGGCGCGGGCGGTGGGGTGATCGGCGGTGGGGTGATCGGCGGCGCGGCGGGCGCTGGCGCGGCCTGCGGCGGCGCATAGCCGGCCTCCGGCTGGTAGCCGGTCTCCAGCAACGCGTACCGGGACTCGATCGTCGGCCCGCCCTGCCGGTAGCCGTTGTCCAGCAGCGCGTAGCGCGACTCGACCGGCTCGGCCGCCCGGCGCGACTCGGGCTCGGCGCGACGCGGCTCGACGGGCTCGGCACGGTGGTCCGGCTCGGCACGATAGCCAGGCTCGGCACGGTAGTCCGGCTCGGCACGGTAGTCCGGCTCGGCACGGTAGTCCGGCTCGGCACGATAGCCGGGCTCGGCGCGGTAGTCCGGCTCGGACCGGTACCCGGGCTCGGGACGGTACGCCGGCTCCGACCGATAGGCCGGCTCCGACCGGTACGCCGGCTCGGCGCGGTATGCCGGCTCGGAACGGTGCTCCGGCTGCGGCCGGTATCCCGGCTCGGACCGGTAGGCGGGGTCGGCGCGGTAGTCGGGCTCCGACCGGTACCCCGGCTCGGATCGGTGGGCGGGGTCGACCCGGTAGGTCCCCTCGGCCCGGTAACCCGGGTCCTGGCCGTACGTCAGCTCGGCCGGGTGCCCGATGGCCGGCGCCCGCCCGGCGTAGCCGTTGGGGGCCGCGCGCCGCGGCAGGGGGTCCGGGGGCTGCTCGTCGGCCCGGCGGTCGGGCTCGGCCTGTTCCGCGGCGCGGCCTCCCAGCCGGGCGCGGTCCAACAATGCCCGCCACCTCGGTGCTGGTTCGGCCGGCCGGCCCCAGCCGGTCTCACTGCCCTCCACGGCCCGCCCTCCCAGCGCCATCGATCTCTGTCTGACAGGCTACGAACGAAACCCTATTCGGACCACACCGGAGCACGCACACCGACCGACTGAGATCACGACGGGGAGGGCTTCAGCGGCCCGGCGCCGGCGACGTCCGGGGAGGTGGTGACGCTCGTGGGAGCCTGTTCGGTGGGCGCGACCGACGACTGCTCGGGTGACGGAATCGTTACGACCGGTGCGGGTTCCGACGATTCGCCCATCGGCACCGGGGGCACCGGCGTGACCGACGCGCCCGTCGGGGCCGGGGTCGGTGCCGGCCCGGTGTCGGCCGGCGGGCGGACCACGTCGCGCTGCTCGGGCAGCGGCGCGGTGAAGACCGTGCGGTCCAGCCGGTACACCTCGGGGGCCGGGTCGACGGCCCGCACGTCCGGCCGGGACGCCACCCCCCGCAGCGCCTGCGGGGCCGCGCGCACCACCGCCGCGTAGACGCAGGCGCAGCCAGCCCGGTACGCCGACGCCTCGGCGCTCGCCACGTCAGCGCTTGTGGCGTACCACTCGCGCAGCTCACGCCCGTCGGCGCCGTCGCCGGCGAGCGCTGCGGCCCTGGCCCGATAGTCGGCGGCCTCGCCGTCCTTGCGGGCGGCCACCTGCGCCATCCCGGCCACCACGTCATCCGGCACCCGCAGTGCGGGGATCTTGACGATCTCGGTCTGCCGGCCCGGCAGCGGCACCCGCCCGAAGACGGCCGAGACTCCGACGTCGCCGAGCACCTCGGTCAGTCGCTGCGGCGGCAGGTACGCGTCGAGCGTCACAAGGGCGTACGTCCCGTCGCCGGTGGCCGGTGCGGCCGAGGGCAGGGCGGCCAGGTCGGCTGCGGCGGAGCGCAGGTAGCCGGGGACGGAGTCGCCGTCGGACACCCCGACCCGTGTCACCTCGCCCACCGTCCGATCGCCCACCGGTGGGTCGTCGGCGGCCCAGACGGCGGTGCCCAGCACGGCGGCGGCGGACAGCACGGCGGCCCAGGTGAGCACGCCGGAGCGGCCCGACCGGTCGGCGAGCCGGGCCACCGCCCGGGTCAGCGGCGGCAGCAGGCGTTGGTCCAACTGCCGCAGCAGGTCGCCGGCGCGCACGGGTCAGATCCCCTCGTCGGGTAGGTGTCGGGCGGTCGCCGCTCAGTCACGAAGGATCTCAAGCGCACGTTCCAGGTCGTCAGGGTAGTCGCTGACGAAGCGGACCTCGTCCCCCGAACGGGGGTGCAAAAAGCTCAATTCGCGAGCGTGAAGCCACTGTCGGGCCAGGCCCAGACGGGCCGAGAGGGTGGGATCGGCACCGTACGTGAGGTCACCCACGCACGGGTGCCGCAGGGTGGAGAAGTGCACCCGGATCTGGTGGGTCCGGCCGGTCTCCAACCGCACATCGACGAGGCTGGCGGCCGGGAACGCCTCGATCGTGTCGTAGTGGGTGATGCTCGGCTTGCCGCCGGACACCACAGCCCAGCGGTAGTCGTGGGTGGGGTGCCTGTCGATCGGCGCGTCGACGGTGCCCCGCAGCGGGTCCAGATGGCCCTGCACCACCGCGTGGTAACCCTTGTCCACCTCGCGGTACTTGAAGGCCCGCTTCAACGCCGTGTACGCCTGCTCGCTCTTGGCCACCACCATGATGCCTGTGGTGCCCACGTCGAGGCGGTGCACCACACCCTGCCGTTCGGCGGCGCCACTCGTGGAAATGCGGTGCCCGATGGCGGCGAGGGCGCCGATCACCGTCGGGCCGGTCCAGCCCGGGCTGGGGTGCGCGGCCACGCCGACCGGCTTGTCCACCACGACGATGTCGTCGTCGGCGTACACCACGCGCAGGCCGGGCACCGCCTGCGGCACCACAGTGGGTGGGGCGACCGGCGCGGGCAGCGTGACGTCCAGCCAGGAGCCGGCCTTGACCTTGTGCGAGTTGGGTCGGGCGGTGCCGTCGACAAGGGCGTCGCCCGCGTCGACAAGGGCCGCGGCGGCGGTGCGGGACAGGCCGAACAACCGCGCCACCGCCTGGTCCAGGCGCATTCCGTCGAGGCCGTCGGGCACGGGCAGGGAACGGTGGTCGCCGCCAGCGGCGAATGCGGAGGTCATGCCCGCTCCCTCTGGTCGGCGCCCTCGGTGGCGGCGCTCGCATCTATCGGCTTGCCGTCCCGGCCGAGCCGCCGGCCGTCGCGCTGACGGCCGGTCACCTCCAGCAGCACGGCAAGCACCACGCCGCAGAACAGCGAACTGTCAGCCACGTTGAACACCGGAAAATATTCGCCGTACGGCCCGAAGACACTCACGAAGTCGACGACGTGCCCGTGCAACGGTGCGGGCGCCCGGAAGATCCGGTCCGTGAGGTTGCCGAGCGCGCCGCCGAGCACGAGGCCCAGGGAGATCGCCCACGGCAGTGAGCGCAGCCGCAGCGCCATGAAGACGATCCAGCCGACCACGCCGATGGTGATCAGCGGAAACACCCAGGTGTAGTCCGAGCCGATGCTCCACGCGGCACCGCTGTTGCGGGTCAGGCTCAGGTAGACCAGCCCGCCGAGCACCCGGACCGGCTCCCGGTCGGTGAGCCCGGCCAGCGCGAGGTGCTTGGTGAGCAGATCGGTCAGCAGGGCAACCAGGGCGACCCCGGAGAGGATCGCGACAGCCCGGCGCCGGGCTCTGCCGCCACCCGGGTCGGTACGGCCGGGTTCCTCGGACGGTGCTGCGGTCATGCGCTCCCCATCGACAGTCTCGGCGGTGATCACTCACCGTCTCATCGCAGATGGGGAACGGGTCTCAGCGCCGCTCCTCCAACTGCTTGCACGTCACGCACAGGGTCGCCGACGGGAAGGCGGCGAGGCGCTCGACCGGGATCGGGTTGCCGCACCGCTCGCACCAGCCGTAACCACCCTCGTCGAGGCGCTCCAGGGCGCGCTCGACCTGTGTGATCCGTTCCAGGATGCTGTTGGCGAGAGAGATCTCCTGCTCCCGCTCGAACGTCTTGGTGCCCGTGTCGGCCTGGTCGTCCCCGGCCGAGTCGGTCAACCGATCGCGCTGCAGCTCGGTGATCTCGCTCAGCGTCTGATCGTACTCGGCGCGAAGCTCGTCCCGCCGCGCCGCCAACGCCCCACGGATCTTCTCGGTCTCCGCCGCGCTGCGGGTGGCCTTGGCCACCGGCTTGCGGCCGGCAGTCCTGGTGTCGGCTGGCTTCGCCATGGGTCGCTCCCTCGGCCGCGGCACCGCGTGGTCCGCAGCACCTGGTCAGGGGGCGCCGACCAAGGCGTCCCCTATGTACGAAAAGGGGCGCACGGCCACACTCGGCCACGCACTCCGGAGGTTCGCAAGAATACGGAACGTACAGGCGTCCGACAACGTGCCGCACCGTCGCACCGCTCAACTGCCCCGAGCCCTGCTTAACTGGGGCAAAGGGAACGCTAGCAGATCAACGGACGGCCTCATCTCCGTACTCGCCAAACCACCGGGCCAACCGACCCCGCCGACTGACCGCCCGCAGCCGCTGTTCGGTGGCGTCGCGCACCCCGCCGGTGGCGACGATCAGCAGACTGTCGCCGGTCTTGAGCCGGGTGTCCGGACCGGGCACGAAACCCGTACCGTCGCGCAGCACAAGTGTGATCGAAGCGCCCACCGGCAGCCGCAGCTCGTCGACGTGCACGCCGGCAAGCCGCGACCCCGGCGGCACCTCCAGTTGCAGCAGATCCGCCCGCATCCGCTCCAGCGGCGCGGTCTCCACGTGGATCTCGGTGGCCTCGGCCGGCGCGGTGGTCCCCAGCCAGCGGGCGAACGGCCCCAACGTGCTGGCCTGCACCAAAGTGAAGATCACCACCAGCACGAATACCGCGTCGAAGAGGCGATCCGCGCCCGGCACCCGTTCGGAGAGCGGAATGGTGGCCAGCACGATCGGCACCGCACCCCGCAGCCCAGCCCAGGACAGGAAGGCCTGCTCGTTCAGGCCGACCCGGAACGGCAGCGCCGCCACGGCCACCGACAGCGGCCGGGCCAGCAGCACCAGCGCCAGCCCGGCGACCACCGCCGGCAGCACCGCCGCGTCCAACCGGCTCGGCGTGACCAGCAACCCGAGCAGCACGAACAGCCCGATCTGGGCCAGCCACGCCAACCCGTCGGCGAAGCCGAGAATCGCCTGCCGGTGCGAGAGCCGGGCGTTGCCCAGCAGCACGCCGGCCACGTAGACGGCGAGGAACCCCGAGGCGTGCAGCACCGCCCCGGCGGCGTACGCCAGCACGGTGATGCCCACCGCCGCGATCGGGTACAGCCCGGCCGACGGCAGCGCCGCCCGACGCAGCGCCCATGCGCCGGCGAGGCCCACCCCCACGCCCACCGCGGCGCCGACGACCAACTCGTAGGTGACCAGCCCCACCTCGTACCACCACGGATGCGCAAAGCCCTCGTGGGACAGGAGCACCACCAGCAGCACCACCGGAGCGTCGTTCATGCCGGACTCGGCCTCCAGCGTCGCCACCAGCCGGGGCGGCAGCCGCAACCGGCGCAGGGTGGCGAAGACGGCCGCCGCGTCGGTGGAGGACAGCACCGCGCCGTAGAGCAACGCCAAACGCCAGTCCAACCCCAACAACAGGTGTACGGCGATGCCGACCACCACGATGCTGACGACCACTCCGACAGTGGAGAGCGCGGAGGCCAGGCCGAGCACCGGGCGCAGCGTGCTCCACCGGGCGGTCAGGCCGCCCTCGGCGATGATGACGATGAGCGCGCAGAAACCGAGGGTCCGGGTCAGCTCGACGTCGTCGAAGCGGATGCCCAGCCCGCTCTCGCCGATCGCCACGCCTATCGCCAGGTAGACCAGCAGGCTGGGCACCCCGAAGCGACTGGAGAGCCGGACCGCGCCGACCGCCACCAGCAGCACGGCCGCCCCGAGCAGCAGCGCGATGTCCAGCCCAGGCGTCATGGTTGCCTCGCCTGGGCGTTGCTCACCCTGCCGATCCGTCCCGCAGCCGGCGCAGCGCGTCGGGTAGTTCGGGGCCTGGCCGGTCTACGAGGAAGAGCTTGTCCCGGCTGGCCGCGCCGGCACGCAACGACACCGCAGACGGCCGGACACCCAACGCGGTGGCGAGGGCACGACGGGCCGCCTCGGTGGCCCTGCCGTCCACTGCCGGCGCGTGCACGGCGATCACCAGGGCGGGGCCGTGCGGGCCGTCGAAGCGGCCACCGACCCGGTCCCGGGAGGCGCCGGGCTTCACCCGCACCGCCACCGTGAGCGTGTCCTGCGGGGGCACCGGCGCGGCTTTCAGATCGGTCGGGCGTCGGTGAGCAGGGCGGTGGCGGGCGCGCAGGCCGCGCACGGCGTGAAGCCGAGCTCGACGGCCTCGGCGACCGGGAGAGTCTCCGGCAGCCTGCCGACGAGGTGCGGGCAGCCGGCGAGGTGATAGCGGGGGCGGCCGTCCACCACGTCGACGGGGCTGGGCAACCGGGCCACCCGGGCCGCTTCGGCGGGGGTGATCGGTTGCTCGGCCGGCTCGTCGACAAGCGTGTCGGCCGGCGCACCGGACGTCTCGGCGGCCCGCGCGACGAACGGCGACGCGGGGCTGACCGGCGATGCCGGGCTGACGGGCGACGCCGGGTTGACGGGCGCGGAACGCGACGGCGTGCCGTCGGCCGCTGTCACGAACGGCGACTCGCGCTCGAAGGGCGGGGCCGTGTCGAACGGCGGGGCCGTGTCGAACGGCGCGTCGGGGTCGAACGGCGGCTCGGGTGGTTGCCGCCACCCGGTGCCGCCGTTACCGACAGTCGAAGGTACGTGCTGGACCGGCACGTCCGGCTCGACAAGCGGCGTCCCGTACGCGACGCCCGGCCCGGACCGGCTGGCCGGGCGAGAGGTCGTGGGGGTCCGCAGGCCGGCCCGACCGGGGTCCGCCGTCGCGCGGTTGGCGGCAGCCTGGCGGGCGCCCACCACCAACGCCACGGCGGCCAGCAGGCTGGCCCCGATGGAGATGGTCAACAGAGTGCTGGAGCCACCGGCCAGGCCGAGCACCAGCAGCACCACAGCGACGAGGATGAGCAGAAGACTCGCAACTATCACGGCTCACCCCCGCCGCGTCGGACCCGTGAGGCAGGGCCGGCGACCGTCACCATCTGCGGACAGCGATCGCCGGCCGGTGCTCAGCGTCCAGATTCGAGGGCGCCGGAGCGCCCGCCGCCGTACGAACCGGCGAGACCTGCCGCGGCCAGCCCGTTGCCACCGGCTGCCCGGTTGGCCTCGGAGCGGGTCATCTCGGCTTCGAGGCCCTGCCCACGACCGTCGAGGTCCCGCAGTTGGCTCTCCAGGTACGCCTTGAGCCGGGTGCGGTACTCGCGCTCGAACTGCTTGAGCTCCTCGATGTGCTTCTGCAGCGCCGTGCGCTTGGCGTCCAGGCCGCCCATGGCCTCCTGGTGCCGCTGGCGGGCGTCCCGCTCCAGGGCGTCGGCCTTCGCGCGAGCCTCGCGGGTCACCTCCTCGGCCTTGCTGCGGGCCTCGGACAGGAGCTGGTCGGCCTCGCGACGCGCGTCGGACACGTGGTCGTCGGCGGTGCGCTGGGCCATCATCAGCACGCGCAGGGCCTGCTGCTCACCGTCGCCGGTGACCGCGCCGGGACCGCCGGTCGCGCGGACCTGCTCCAGCTCGGCCTGCATGGCGCGGGCGGCCTGCTCGGCAGCGGACTTGTCGCGCTGCACCCGGTCCAGTTGGGCCTTGACGTCGTTGAGCTCCGCCGCCAGTCGGGCGTCGCCGCCGGGGCCGGCGGGGGCGCCGCCACGGCCGCCGCGCTCCACCTGGGCGCGCAGCTCGTTGTTCTCCTCGATGAGACGGGCGAGCTCGCGCTCGACCTCGTCCAGGAAGGCGTCGACCTCCTCCTCGTCATACCCCCGCTTGCCGATCGGCGGCTTTTTGAAGGCGACGTTGTGGACGTCGGCCGGGGTCAGCGGCATCGAAACTCCTCGGGTCAGTTGCGGCCGCGAAAGCGCGTCGGTCATCAGGCAGATGCCCTGATCGACGGCCCTAACACGAACTCCATCAGCACGAACAGGATAACCAGGAGCACAAGGGAGGCCAGGTCGATGCTCACGGTACCAATTCGCAGCGGAGGGATCACACGCCTCAACGCGTTGAGAGGGGGATCAGTGACGCTCCACACGGATTCCAGTCCGGCCGATGCGCCACGGCCCGGCTGCCATCGACGGCCGTACTGCAGAACGGCGCTCAACACGAACCGGGACAGAAGAACGAGCAGGAAGACATAAAGGACCAAATACAACACTTGCAGTAAGATCGACAACACGGTCAGCGACGTCCCTCGGGTCGGGCGGGGTCAACTCAGGCTGAAAAAACCGCCCTCAGCGATCTTGGCCTTGTCCTCCGCGGTGACCTGGACATTGGCCGGTGAGAGCAGGAACACCCGATTGGTCACGCGCTCGATCGTACCGCGCAGCCCAAACGCCAGACCGGCGGCGAAGTCAACCAGACGGCGGGCATCTGCCTCATCCATCTCGGTGAGGTTGATGATCACCGGGACACCGTCGCGGAAGTGCTCACCGATGGTGCGCGCCTCCCGGTAGGTGGTCGGGTGCAGCGTGGTGATCTGGTAGCGCTGCTCCTCCTCGGGCGCCACGGCACGCTCGCGCGTCGTGGCCTGCGGCGCGAGAGCCAGATTGTCGCGCGTGTGGTAGGTCAGCGCGCCGGAACTCTCACCGGCCGACGACCGGGTGATCGACCGTACGCTGGACCGCTCGAGGCGCTCGGGACGCTCACCGTCGCCACGGTCGGACTCGCCGGCCCGCCCGTTCGCGCGGTCGGAGAACCGACCCCGCTCGCTCGCCCGCGGCCGGGGAGCCGGCGGCTCCTCGGTGTCGTCGTCGTCCTCGTCGGCGAACTCCTCGGCGTACCGGCTCTGCCGGTACCGCGAATCGCGGTAGCCACCCTTTTCGTAGCCACCGTCGTCGTAGGCCCGCTCGTCGTCTTCCTCGACCAGACCGAGCCAGACCCCCGCCTTGCGCAGTGCACCCATCCCGCGCCCTTCCGTCCGCCGTGCGGCACTCGCCCCCGTGCCATGTCGCCAGTCGCGAGTGGACAACGATGCCCATCGGACCGGAACGGCAATCCCCTGGCGCGCGATTCGCGTCGCACGCCACAACCCCCGACAAGGGGACGCCGTCCCTGAAACAACACTGATGTAATTTGCATGTCTCGCGGTCAGGCTACCGCAGCGTGGGACGCATTCCGAGCAACGCGCTACCGACGCGGACATGTGTCGCGCCATATCGGATCGCGATTTCCAGGTCGCCGCTCATTCCCGCGGACAACGCTGTCGCCGTTGGATGGACATTCCGAAACGCCTCGGCCACCTCGGCCAGCCGGGCAAAGGCCCGCTCCGGCTGCCAGCCCAGCGGCGCGACCGCCATCAGGCCGGCCAGCCGCAGCGCCGGCGCGTCGGCGACAGCCTCGGCCACCGCCTCCAGCCCGACGCCCGGGTCGGCCGATCCGGGCAGCGCCCCGCCGCGGGCCGGGTCGCCGTCGATGCTCACCTGCACCAGAGCGTCCAACGGCTTTTCCCGGTCGGCCGCCGCCGTTGCCAGCGCCCGGGCCAGCCGCGCGCTGTCCACCGAGTGCACGACGTCGGCGTACCGGACCACCGAGCGGGCCTTGTTCCGCTGCAACTGGCCGATGAAGTGCCACCGCGGGCTCACCCCGGCGGCGGCCACCTCGGCGGCCTTGCCGGCCGCCTCCTGGTCGCGGTTCTCCCCCATGTCGGTCACCCCGAGCCCGGCCAACGCCAGTACGTCGTCGGCCGGGTACGTCTTGGTCACCGCGATCATCGTGACCTCGGCGCGGTCCCGGCCCGCATCCGCGCAGGCGTCGGCGATCCGGGCCCTCACCTGGGCCAGGCCGGCCGCGAGTTCGGCGCGCCGGTCCGGTCGTGCCGTGGCTGAGCTGTCAGTCATCGGCGGGGCTCAGGACCCGTTCTTGAGGAAGTCGGGCACGTCCACATCGTCGAAGAGCACCCGGCGCGGCGACTGGGTCGGGGCCGGCAGCGTGGCCGGTGCGGGCACCGGGGTGTTCTGCGGCGCCGGCTGGTTGGTGTTGGTCTTGCGGGTCGGCTCGGCCGCCTTGTAGGCAGGCGTGCCGCCGTCGAAGCCCGCCGCGATGACCGTCACGCGGACCTCGTCGCCGAGCGCGTCGTCGATCACCGCACCGAAGATGATGTTGGCGTCCGGGTGGGCCGCGTCGGTGACCAGTTGCGCCGCGTCGTTGATTTCGAACAGGCCCAGGTCGGAGCCGCCGGCGATGGAGAGCAGCACGCCACGCGCGCCGTCCATGCTCTGCTCCAGCAGCGGGCTGGAGATGGCCGCCTCGGCCGCCTCGACCGCGCGGTTCTCCCCGCGGGCGCTGCCGATGCCCATCAACGCGCTGCCGGCGCCACTCATCACGCTCTTGACGTCGGCGAAGTCCAGGTTGATCAGACCCGGGGTGGTGATCAGGTCGGTGATGCCCTGCACACCGGAGAGCAGCACCTGGTCGGCGGTGCGGAAGGCGTCCATCATGCTGATGTTGCGGTCACCGAGCGCCAGCAGCCGGTCGTTCGGGATCACGATCAGCGTGTCGCACTGGTTGCGGAGTTCGTCTATCCCGGTCTCGGCCTGCACCTGACGGCGCTTGCCCTCGAAGGAGAACGGCCGGGTCACCACGCCGATGGTCAGCGCGCCGAGCTTGCGGGCAATGTTTGCCACCACCGGCGCGCCGCCGGTGCCGGTGCCGCCGCCCTCACCGCAGGTCACGAAGACCATGTCGGCGCCCTTGAGCACCTCCTCGATCTCGTCGCGGTGGTCCTCGGCGGCGTTCTTGCCCACGTCCGGATTGGCCCCGGCGCCAAGGCCACGGGTCAGCTCCCGGCCGACGTCGAGCTTGACGTCGGCGTCACTCATCAGCAGCGCCTGGGCATCGGTGTTGATCGCGATGAACTCGACGCCCTTGAGCCCAACCTCGATCATCCGGTTGACGGCGTTGACGCCGCCACCCCCGATGCCGACGACCTTGATGACCGCCAGGTAGTTGTGCGGAGGTGTCATCTCCGGTCCTTTCCCTTCGAGATTGGCTTCGGCCGACCGGGTACGGCGTGGCCAGCCCAGCGGCCGACGACAGCTGTCACCAGCGAGGGCCAGAGGTGAACCCTAACCCTCTACTAGAGGCTTACAGTTATGTCAACCACTGATCCTCTTCGGGGCAACGTAAGCGCCACCGCCCGATGAGCCAAGGACCTGACCGGCGTGTCGCCGCCGGAGCGCGACTCATCACGTCCCCGGACGCTCTCCGATCAGCGGAAGGTCACCACGTCCGGAGCGCTCACGTCGATCCGGTCGGCGTCCTCGTCGAGCAGCGCGGTGGCCACCCGGGCCTTGTCCGTACCCCTCGTCGCGTCACCCCAGACCACCGTGCGGTCCCCGCGCAGCCGCAGGCTGATCCGGGCCAGGCTCTCCACACTCACCTCCACCAGCTCGGCGCGCAGCTGCGGGGTCAACGCCACAAGCACCTCAAGCGCCGCCCGGGTGCCCGGGTCGTGGGCGGCGGGCTGGACCACCCGCACCAGCGGTAGATCGGCAGGTCGACGGGCCGCCGTCTGGAACGCCACGCCGCTGCGGTCGATCAGGGCGAACGCCTCCCCCTGCGGCACCGCCGCCACCGGGGTCCGCTCGATCACCCGGACCACAAGCGCGCCAGGCCAGTCCCGGGACACCGTGGCCCGCTCCACCGGAGCCAGCGCGCCGACCCGGCGCTCGGCGGCGGTCAGGTCGACCCGGGCCAGCGGCACCCCGTCGGGCACCCCCACCGCGTCACGCACCTGCACGGCGGTGACCAGCTTCGCACCCTCCACAGTCACCTCGCGGACCCCGAACAACCCGGTGCCGAGCACCGTCCAGGCGACCAGCCCGAGCAGCGCCAACACCCCGGCGGCCACCGCCCACGGCAGCGCCGCGCGCATCCGGCGCTGCCTGGCGCGGGCCATGAACCGGCGGGTCGACGGCGGCACCGCGTCGCTGCCGGCCCGGACCAACTGCCAACGCCGCACCGGCCCACGTCGCGGGGTGCCGCCCTCGGCGGCGCTTGTCCGCCCTCGGGCGGGGCCGGGGCTCATCCGGCCGGGGGCGCCGCGCCGTCCGGTGCGACGGTGCCGAGTGCCGCACCGTCGCCACCGGCGGTGGACCCGCCGGGCACCGGCTGGCCGATCGCCGGGGTGGTGGCCACCGGATCGACTGTCGCGGTCGACGCGGAGGCGGAACCACGCGCGCCCAGGGCGGCAAGCAACTCATCACCCATAAGCGAGATCGGCGGGGCGCCCATCGTCACCACGACGTCCCCGGAGCGGGCCCGGCGGGCCACCTCGACAGGCGCTGCCTCCCACGAGTCGACGAACACCTTCCGCTCGGCGGGCAACGGCACCGCCTCGATAAGCGCCGCCGACCCCTCACCGGGCTGACGCAGCTCGCCCGGCCCGAAGACCTCCAGCAGCACCACCTCGTCGGCGATGGCAAGCGCCTCGGCGATCTCCGCCTGGTTGTCGCGGGTCCGGTACAGCCGGTAGGGCTGGAAGACCACTATCAGCCGCCCGTCCCCGGCCACCTCGCGCAGCGTCTGCATCGCCAGCGTGATCGAGGTCGGGTGGTAGGCGTACTCGTCGTAGACAAGCACGCCGTCCGCGACGCCCTTGCGCTCGAAGCGCCGTCGCACGCCGGGGAAGACCGCAAGCGCCGCCTCCGCGGCCTCCAACGGCAACTCCAGGAGGTACGCGGCCAGCACCGCCGAGGCGCTGTTCAGGCCCATGTGCCGGCCCGGCACCGGCAGCCGGAACTCGCCGAGCGACCGCCCGTCGATCGAGGCCAGGTAGCGCACTCCCCGCGCGGAGGAGACGATCTCGGTCAGTCGCAGGTCGGCGTCCTCGGCCGCGCCGTACGTGTGGACCCGCCGGCCCTCGGCGCGCAGCGTCGCCGCCAGCCGCCGGCCACCCGGGTCGTCGGCACACGTGATGATGAACCCGTCCGGGTCGGTGAGCCGGGCGAACTCGACGAACGCCGCCTCAAGCGTCTCGTAGTCGCCGTAGGTGTTGAGGTGGTCCGCCTCGACGTTCGTGATGATCGAGACGTACGGGCGGTAGATGAGGAACGAGCGGTCGCTCTCGTCCGCCTCGACCACGAAGTGCTCGCCGGTGCCGTGGTGCGCACCCGAACCGACCTCGGAGATCTCCCCGCCGATCACGAACGACGGGTCCACACCGGCCTGCTGGAGAACCATCGTCACCATCGACGTGGTGGTGGTCTTGCCGTGGGTGCCGGCCACCGCGATCGCGCGGCGGCCGGTCATCGCCGCGGCGAGAGCCTCCGAGCGGTGCAGCACCCGCAGGCCACGCCGGCGCGCCTCGACCAGCTCCAGGTGGTCCTGCGGGATGGCCGAGGAGTAGACAACTGTGTCCACGCCGTCGAGGTTCGTCGCCTCGTGGCTGAGGTAGATCGTGCCGCCGAGCGCCCGCAGCCCCGCCAGCGACGGCCACTCACGCAGGTCGCTGCCGGAAACCCGGATGCCCCGGGTGAGCAGCAGTCGGGCCACGCCCAGCATGCCCACCCCGCCCACGCCGATCAGGTGAACGGCGCCCAGGTCCTCTGCGGTGAGCGTGCCGGCCGGGGTGAACTGCGCGGTCATCGGGCCACCGCCTCGACGACGAAGGAGCGCAGCGCCTCGTCACCGTCGCGCCGCCCGTACGCCGACGCCGCAGCGCCCATCGTGTAGAGCCGCTGCGGGTCGCGGATCAGCGGGATGACGGCCCGCTCCAGCCAGTCCGGGGTCAGTTCGGCGTCATCGACAAGCAGCCCGCCGCCTGCCTCCACCACCGGCAGCGCGTTGCGCTTCTGCTCCTGGTTGCTGTGCGGATACGGCACGAAGATCGTGGGCAGCCCGATCGCGGCCACCTCGGCGACTGTCATCGCCCCGCCCCGGGCCAGCATCAGGTCGGCGGCCGCGTAACCCAGCTCCATCTCCGACAGGTACGGCAGCGTCACGTACGGCACCGGCAGGTCGGTGGGGATCGGCACCGGCTCGTTGCGGGCGCCCATCACGTGCAGCACCTGCACGCCGTTGCGGGCCAACTCCTTGGCGGCACCGGAGACGGCCAGGTTGACCGAGCGGGCACCCGACGAGCCGCCCGCGACGAAGAGCACCGGCAGGTCGGGGCGGAGCCCGAAGTGGGCGCGGGCCGCGTTGCGCAGCGCGTACCGGTCCAGCCCAGCGATGGAGCGGCGCAGCGGCACCCCGACCACTGTGGCGTGCCGCAGCGCCTCGGACTGGCTCGGCTGGTGCGGGAAACCGACAGCGATGTTCTTGGTGAACTTCATGCCCAGCCGGTTGGCCACCCCCGGCGGCACGTTCACCTCGTGGATCACCATGGGAAGCTCACGCCGCCAGGCGGCCAGGTAGGCCGGCACCGAGACGTACCCGCCGAAGCCGACGACCACGTCGGCCCGCACCTCGTCGATCACCTTGCCCGCCGCGCGGGCCGCGGTCCACATCCGGCCCGGGGTGCGGACCAGGTTCATGTTGACCGACCGGGGCAGTTGGTACGCGGGGATCTGCCGCAGTTCGTAGCCGTGCGGCGGGATCAGCTCGTTCTCCATGCCCTTCGGTGTGCCGAGGCAGGTGATGCGGACGCCCGGGTCGTGTCGGCGCAGGCAGTCGGCGAAGGCGAGCAGCGGGTAGATGTGCCCCCCGGTGCCACCTCCCGCGAGCACCACCGAACGCAGCGGACCCATCAGCGTCTCCTCTCGCTCGCCGAACCCGCGCGACTCCGGCCCTGCCGGACGCCGCGTGGTGCGGCCTGGTCGTCCTGTCGCCGTTCACGGGACCGGGGCACTGACCCTCGGCCAGCCGGCGGCGTCGCCGGCCGGCGACGCCGGCCGGGAAGCGGCGGCAACGGGGCCCAGAGTAGTCGGACCCACCGGGCTGGCGGACGGGCATGCAGTGCTCTGGCCGCATCGGGTTCGGCGCGAGCGAACGACGCCAGCATGCCGATCCCGGCCAACGTCACGACCAGGGCACTTCCACCGTCGGAGATGAACGGCAGCGGCAGACCGGTGATCGGCAGCAGCCCGACCACCCCACCGATATTGATCACCGCCTGGCTCACCAGCCAGGTGGTGACGGCCGCGGCGGCGAGCCGCCGGAACGGGTCGTCGACCCGCCGGGCGATCCGCAGCCCGGTGTACGCGAGCACCGCGAAGAGGCTGAGCACCACCGCGCAGCCGATAACACCCAACTCCTCGGCGATGACTGCGAAGATGAAGTCGTTGTGCGCCTCGGGCAGCCAGTCCCACTTCAGGCTGCCCTTGCCCAGCCCGACCCCGAACCAGCCGCCGTGCTCGATGGCCAGTCGCCCCTGGTAGAACTGGTAACACGGGTCCCCGCACTGGTCCGGCGGCGGCGGGTTGAGAAAGAGCGTCAGGCGCGCCAGCCGGTAGTTTTCCGCGCCACGCACACCCGAGCCGGCGCCCAGCGAGGCCACTGCGATGAGCAGGCCCACGCCGAGCAGACCGACCACCGTCAGCGCGCCGAAGACCCGCATTCGTACGCCGGCGGCCCAGAGCAGGCCCACCACCAGTGCCAGCAGGCAGAGCATCGTGCCCACGTCGTTGTAGCCGACCAGGACGAAGAGCAGGCCCATCACCGGGAACATCGGGGTGGCCAACTCGCGCCACCAGCCCAGCGCGGCACCCTTCCGGGCGACCACGTGCGCGCCCCACAGCACCAGCGCGAACTTGGCCAACTCGGAGGGCTGCACCTGGATCCCGCCGATGAACAACCAGAGCAGCCGCGCCTCGATCGGGCCGATCTGGGCGGATTCCTGGTGACTGAGCCGGGCGTACGCGAGCAGAACGTTTAGCAGCAGCAGCAGCCCGATCGCGGTGAACAGCAGCGGCCGACCCAGGGACCGGTAGGTGCTGGCGGGCAGGCGCTGGCAGACCCAGAACGCCCCGATGCCGATCACCGCGAAGATCGCCTGCTTGGTCACCGACGCCGAGGCATTACCGCCCTCGGCGTAGTCGCGCACGCTTGTCGCCGAGAAGACCATTGTCAGCCCGATCAGCAGCAACAGGCCGGCGCAGGACAGCAGCAGGTAGTAGGAGGCCAGCGGCCGATCCAGCAGGCCGCGCAGCGCGGCGAGCCCGCTTGCGGCGTCCAGTCCGCGCAGCGGTACCGGCGCGACAGCCTCCGACTCCCGCGCCGCCGCAACCGGCACCGCCCCACGGGACCTGTCCGCCCCCCGCGTGTCGCCGGTCTCCCGCGTGTCCCCGGACCCGTGCGGGCCGCGCCTGTCCTCCGGGCCCCGCAGGCCGTCCGGGCCGAGCGTGTGGCCCAGACCGTGCCTGTCCTCCGGGCCGCGCCTGTCCTCCGAGCCGCGCCGGTCCTCCGGCCCACGCTCGTCGTCCGGCCCGGGCGGTGCCACCGGGGCCGCAGCGGTACGCCGCACACCCGGTGATCGCCGCGGCCGGCCGCCTGTCCTGCCCTCGGTGCCTCGTTCCTCCCCCACCCCGACATCATCACCGCTTCGCGCGCCGGGCACGCCCACAACGGCACCCCCGGCGTGTCGGCCGCCCCACCCCGTCGATCTTGCACTTTCTGCCCGGACACAAGCCACACAACGGGGCATACGGGAGACCGAAAGTGCAAGATCGCGGGGGGAATGAGGGCGGGGCGCGGGGAGGGGGGCGCGGGGAGGGGGCAGCGGGTTAGGTCATGTTGGCTAGGAACTCGCTGTAGAACAGGCCTAGGGCGATGGCTACGCCGATGCCGGCGATGATCCAGAACCGGACCACGATGTTGACCTCGCTCCAGCCGGCCAACTCGAAGTGGTGCTGCAACGGCGACATTCGGAAGACACGTTTACCTGTAGTCCGGAAGGAGATGATCTGGATCACCACGGACATCGTGATGATCACGAAGAGGCCACCGATGATCGGCAGCAGCAGGATCGTGCGGGTGGACATCGCCATGCCGGCGATCAGGCCGCCCAGCCCCAGCGCGCCGGTGTCACCCATGAAGATCCGCGCCGGGGACGTGTTCCACCACAGGAAGCCCACACAGGCCCCGGCCGCGGCCCCGGCTATCAGCGCGATCTCCAGCGGGTCGCGGACGGCGTAGCAGTATTCCTGCCCCTGGGTGTAGCTCGGGTCGGCGCACCAGTGCCGGTACTGCCAGAACGCGATCAACGCGTACGCGGCGAGCACCATCACCGAGGCGCCGGTGGCCAGGCCGTCCAGGCCGTCGGTGAGGTTCACCCCGTTCGTCGCGCCCATCACCACGAAGATGAAGATGATCACGGCGCCGACCTTGCTGACTTCCAGGGCGTCGATGTCCCTGATGAAGCTCAGCGTGGTGCTGCCCACCGTCTCGGTGTTCGTCACCGCGCCCGACGCGTCGGTCATCGTGCTCGGGAAGTACAACGCGACCACGCCGAAGACCGCGCCGACCAGAATCTGGCCGAGCAGCTTGCCGCGCTTGTTCAGGCCGGCGCTGTTGCGCTTGCGCACCTTGAGGAAGTCGTCGAGGAAGCCGACCGCGCCGGAGAAGACCATCAGCCCCAGCAGCACCAGCGCGGTGATGGTCGGCTCGACCTGGGCGATCTGCGCGTCCGGCAGGGTCGTCAGGGCGAGGTGTCCGGCCACGTACGCGATCACCGTGGCCAGGATGAAGACCACGCCGCCCATCGTGGGCGTGCCCTTCTTGGTCTGGTGCATGGCCGGACCGTCGGACCGGATCGGCTGACCGGCCTTGAGCCGGGTGAACACCTTGATCGCGATCGGGGTGCAGAAGAGCGAGACGAGGAAGGCCACCCCGATGGCGACGATGACAGCCCTCATCGGGTGGGCTCCCCGGCGGCGTCGGCGCGCAGGGCGTCGACAACCTCCCAAGTCCGGTACCGGGAGCCCTTGACCAGGACGACATCGCCCGGCCGTAACTCGCCCCGCAGCACCTCGACGGCCGCCGCCTGATCGGTGAGCAGCACCGACTCTCCTCCCCAGTTCGCTACCGCTGTCGCGCCTTCGTGGATCGGCGCTGCCGGCTCACCCACCACGAGCAGCCGGTCGACACCAAGCTCGGCCGCGAGTTGGCCGACCTCACGGTGGCCATCCCGCTCGAACGGGCCGAGCTCCGCCATGTAACCGAGCACCGCGACGGTACGCCGCCCCTCGCCGAGGCTGGCAAGCGCCCGCAGCGCGACCGCCATCGAGGCCGGGTTGGCGTTGTACGAGTCGTCGATGATCGTGACCCCGTCGGGCCTGTCGAAGACATCCATCCGCCGGGTGGACTTCAGCCCCAGTTCGCCGAGCGCCGTGGCCAGCTCGGCCAGCGGCATGCCCAGCTCCCGGGCGACCGCGGCGGCGGCGAGGGTGTTGCCGACCTGGTGGCGGCCGGTCAGCGCGAGCCGCACCGGCGCGCGTCCCTCCGGGGTCACAAGGGTGTACGACGGGTGCCCGCGCTCGTCGAGCGTGACGTCCTCGGCGCGCACGTCGGCGTCCGGCGCCTCGCCGTAGCGGACCACCCGGGCCTTGGTGCGGCTCGCCATCGCGGCCACCCGCGGGTCGTCGGCGTTCAGCACGGCCAGCCCGTCCGGCGGCAGCGCCTCGACCAACTCGCCCTTGGCCTGTGCGATGGCGTCCTGCGAGCCGAACTCGCCGATGTGTGACGTACCGACGTTGAGCACCACCGAGATCCGGGGTGGCACCAGCTCGCACAGGTAACGGACGTGCCCGATCCCGCGGGCGCCCTTCTCCATCACCAGGTAGCGGGTGCCCGGGTCGGCCTGCAACGCCGTGTACGGGTGCCCCAGCTCGTTGTTGAACGAACCGGGCGGCGCCACGGTGGCCCCAAGCCGGGAGGTGAGCTGGCCGATCAGGTCCTTCGTGGTGGTCTTGCCCGAGGAGCCGGTCACGCCGATCACTGTCAGCTCGGGCAGCCGGTCCACCGCCGCGCGGGCCAGCCGGCCCATCGCGGCCAGGGCGTCGTCGACAAGCACCATCGGCACCCCTGGCACCTCGCGGCTGCCGAGCACCGCCACCGCGCCGGCAGCCAGCGCCGTCGCCGCGTAGTCGTGCCCGTCGACCTTCTCCCCGGGGAAGGCCACGAAGAGCGAACCGGGCCCCACCTTGCGCGAGTCGAATTCGACCGAGCCGGTGACGGTGGCGGCCGGGTCGGCGGCCACGAGCCGCCCGTCGACCGCCTCGGCCACCTCGGCCAGGCTGAGGGCGATCATCGCTGACCCGCCGGATCGCCGAACCGTGCCCGCAGCGCGTCGGCCAACTCGACGCTGTCGTCGAACGGGAGCACCTCGCCGGCGACCTCCTGGCCCCGCTCGTGGCCCTTGCCGAGCAGCGCGATGACGTCGCCCGGCTCGGCGAGCCGGACTGCCTCGTCGATCGCGGCCCGGCGACCGGCCACCTCGATGATCCGGGCGGGCGTGCTGGCGGCGTACGCCCCAGCGAGCACCTCGGCGCGGATCTCCACCGGATCCTCGGTACGCGGATTGTCGTCGGTCACCAGCACCACGTCGGCCCCCTCCGCCGCGGCGGCGCCCATCACCGGCCGCTTACCCCGGTCCCGGTCTCCGCCGGCACCGATCACACAGATCAACCGGCCGGCGCTCAGCTCGCGCAGCGCTGCCAGCGCCGCGACTATCGCGTCGGCCTTGTGCGCGTAGTCGACGACTCCGCGCACCGGCCCGACCACGTCGACCAACTGGAGGCGGCCGGGTACGCCACCGCAGGCGGCCACGCCTGTCGCCGCGGTCGCCGGGTCGACCCCGGCGCCCACGAGCGCGGCGATGGCCAGCAGCGCGTTGGCGACGTTGTGCCGGCCGGGCAGCGCCACCCCGGCTGCCAGCGTCCCGTCCGGGCCGTGCGCGGTGAACCGCTGCGCGTACCCCTCGCCGCCCACGCCGTCGGCCCACCAGGTCGCGGCCTGGTCGCCGGCCGCCGAATAGGTGACAGTCGCCGGCTTGTACAGCGGCTTGAGTGCCGGGTCGTCCTGGTTGAGCACCTCGACCGCGCACCGACCGTCGAAGAGCTGCGCCTTGGCGGCGAAGTAGTCGGCGCTGTCGGCGTGGAAGTCCAGGTGGTCGGAGCCGAAGTTGGTGTAGCCGCCCACGGCGAAGCGGACCCCGCCCACCCGGCCCATGGCCAGCGCGTGGCTGGAGACCTCCATGACGACGGCTGTCACCCCCCGCTCCTGGGCGGTGGCAAGCATCGCGTGCAGGTCCGTCGCCTCGGGGGTGGTGCGCACGCTGTCGATCACCAGGTCGCCGAGGCGGGTCTCCACGGTGCCGATCAGCCCGGTGGTGTGCCCGGCCGCCCGCAGCCCCGACTCGATCAGGTACGCGGTGGACGTCTTGCCCGCGGTGCCGGTCACGCCGATCACGGTGAGCGCGGCGGTCGGGTCGCCGTAGACGGCCGACGCCAGCTCGCCGAGCACCGCACGCGGGTCGGGCACCACAAGGGCGGGCAGGCCGGTCCCCGTCGCCAGCTCAGCGCCGGCCGGGTCGGTCAACAGGGCCACGGCGCCGGCCTCGGCAGCGCCGGCGGCGAACTCCGCGCCGTGCCGGCGGGCGCCGGGCAACGCCGCGTACAGGTCGCCGGGGCGGACCTCCTGGCTGGCGTGGGTCGCTCCGGTGACGACCACGTCGGCGGCGTCCGCCGGGAGGTCGACAGCGAGTCGGCCGGCGAGATCACCGAGCCGCACTCCGGTCACGGTACGTGGACGTGGATTGCCGGGCACGGCGTCAGACCCTACCCCGTCGTCCGGTTCCGGCCGCACAGCCGCCCCGGTGGTTCGTCGGCACTCACCGATGATGTCCCGCCATTGCTGCTCAGCGCGGATAGACCACGAACTTGGGTGCCGAACCACTTGCGGAAGGCGGAATCCGGTAGTGACGCAGCGTGAACTGCATCATGTCCCGGAAGGCCGGTCCGGCGGTCGCCGCGCCTCCACCGGAGGGCGCGTACACGAAGACCGCGATCACGTACCGGGGCTTCTCGGCGGGTGCCATGCCGATGAAGGACGACACCTCGCCGGGCTGCTTCTTGCCGTCCACCAACCGCCACCCGGTGCCGGTCTTACCCGCGACCCGGTAGCCGGGGACCGCTGCGGCGAGGCCCGTGGCGCCGTCGACAGTGGTGACCGCCTCCAGCATGGTGCGCAGGGCTGCCGCGTTCTGCGGGCTGAGCACCGAGCGGGTCACCGGGGTCGGCCCTGGTGTGCGCTTGCCGTCCGGGTCGATCGTCTCCTTGACCAGGTGCGGCTGCACGTACGTGCCGTCGTTGGCGATGGCGGCGTACGCGGCGGCCATCTGCAGTGGCGTCGCGTCGACGCTGTGCCCGATCGGCACCGACCCGCGCGACGATTCGCTCCACTCCTCGGCGGGCAGGAGCCGCCCGCTGGCCTCGCCGGGCAGGCCCTCGCGGGTGGGCTGGCCCAGCCCGAACCGCTTCTGGTAGTCGATCAGCCGGTCCGGGCCGAGCCGGTCGGCGATGGTGATCGTGCCGACGTTCGACGAGTAGGCGAGCATCCCCGGGATGCTCATCTTCCGGCCGTTGGCGTAGTGCGTGTCGGAGAACCAGGTGTCGCCCTTCTTGATGCTGTTCGCGATGGGCAGCGTCGTGTCCGGGGTGATCACCCCCTCCTGGAGCGCCGCGCCGTAGGTGATCGCCTTGTGCACCGAGCCGGGGTCGACCACGAAACTCGTCGCGGCGTCCTCCCGGGCGACCGGGTCGCTCGGGATCGGCTTCGCGGCGTCGTAGGTGGGGTGGCTGGCCTGGGCCAGCACCTCGCCGGTGGGCACGTCGATGACCACCGCCGCGGCGGTGCCACCGGGATGCTTCGCCATCCCCGCGCTGAGGATCTGCTGCGTACGGAACTGGAGGTCACGGACGATGGTGAGGGTCAGCGAGCTGCCCGGCTTGGCGGGGGTCGTCCGGCTGTAGCCGCCCGGGATCGGCGCGTCGAGGTCACGGCGGCCGGCCTCGTACACCCGCTTGCCGTCCTGCCCGGCGAGCACCTCGTCGTAGCGGGCCTCCAGCCCTTCCAGACCGACCATGTCCTGGCTTGTGAAGCCGATCAGGTTGGCCGCCAGATCCCCGCCGGGCACGTCGCGGCGCTCGTCGCGGTGCACCCCGATGCCGGGCAGTTCCAGCGCCTCCACCCGCTTGGCTGTCGAGATCTCCACCCCGCGCGCCAAGTACACGAATCGGGACGGGATGCCGTTCTCCAGTTTGCGCGGCGCCATCAGCTCCGCGAGTTTCGACGCCGGGATGCCGAGCAGGGAGGAGAGCGCCTTGGCGGCGCCGGGCGGGTCCTTCACCTCGGTCGGGTCGGCGTACACGTACCGCGCCTCGACACTGCGGGCCAGCGGCGCGCCGGTGCTGTCGTAGATCGCGCCGCGCGGCGCGGGCAGCTCCACCGTGCGGGTCCGGTCGGCGATGCCACCCCCGGCGTAGGCAGGGGTGTCGACCGCCTGAAGGAAGACCAGTCGGATCCCGATGACGGCGAACAGCGTCAGCGCGAGCGCGGTGCCCAGCCGCAGCCGCAGCCGCGAGTCGGCGAGCTTCGGTGGGCGCGGTGGCTTGCGGGAGGGCCGGCGGGCGGCCGGGCGGCTGACGCGGCCGGGCGCCCTCGGCGTGGTCCGGCGTCGCGGCGGCGGCTCGTCGACACCGGGACCACGGGGTTTGCGCGGCGCGACCGTGCGCACCACACCGCCGCGTCCGGCGGCCGGGGCGTCACGCCGGCCGGTCCGGGCGGCGGCGCGACCACCGTCGAGCACCTGCAACGCCGGCCGGAACGGGTCTCCGGAGCGGGTGCTGCGCGGGGTACGCCGCTGCTCGGCGCCCCCGCTGCGCGCTGGCGTGCCGCGCTCCTCGCGGACGGTCCGGCCCCTCGGGGTGTACGCCCGAGCGCCGGAGATGCCCCCGATACCCGGCTCGCCGGCGCGCGGCTCCCCGTCGGTGCGGCCGGTGTCACGCGAAGAACCGCGCCGGGTCCCCTTGGGGTCCCGGCGCGGCTCGTCCGACCTCGGTGGCACGGTTCAGCCTCCCGCACCCTGGCTGGTCACCGACGGCTGGCCCGTCGCCGGCTGCGGCACGCCGATGGTCTTGCCGTCCGGCAGCCGGATGTAGCCCGGCTCGCCGGCGTCGACAAGGCCCAGCCGCCGCGCCTCGGCGGTCAGGTTGCCCGGCGCCTCGGCGTCGGCGATCTGCTTGTCCAGCTGCTGCTTCTCCAGGTCCAGTCGGGTCTGCTGCTGCTGCAACCGCTCCAGCCGGAACGCGTTCTCGTTGATCTTGGTGTTGACCGCCAGGATGCCCAGCACCCCGCCGACGACAAGCACCACGATCAGCGCCGCGAACGGAGCGCGCGGCACCGACACCGGCGGAGGCGGCGCCACCCGCAGGCGCGGCGGGCGTGCGCTGGGCGCGGCGGTGGCCTTCTCGGCCGGTCGCAGCGCGGCGCTGCCCTGCGTCGGAAACTCGCGCGCCCCCCGGGCGCGAGCCTCCCCCTGCCGGTTGACTCGATCAATGCGTGGCGTAGCGTTCTCCACGCGCGTGGCTCGCTCCGCCGCGGTCCGGCCCCCCGACCGCGGTGCGCGCTGCCCGCCGCCGGTGTTGCCCCGGCGGTCGCGCTTGTCAATGCTCATGTCCCCTCCCCCTAAACGTCCGTCCCTCTACGGGGCGACGTCTGCGGACCCCCCACGGATCACGCAGACCCCGTCCCCGGTTGATGCATCCCCTTCACCCGTCGGCGGGACCGTTCGCGGTCGGTCCGCCCTTGCTCTGTCGCGTTCGGATCGAGTCGTTCCGCCGCCCGCAGCCGCACCGAGGCGGCGCGCGGGTTCGCGGCGACCTCCGCCTCCCCGGGAAGCTCGGCGCCCCGGCTGAGCAGCCGGAACGTCGGACCGGACCCGGGAAGCTCGACCGGGAGGTCGATCGGGCCCTTACTGCGGACCCGGTCCGCGAGCGCCAACTTGGTGAGCCGGTCCTCCAGCGAGTGGTAGGACAGGACCACCATGCGACCGCCCACGGTCAGTGCGTCGAGCGCGGACGGCAGCGCTGCTTCCAGCGCTGCCAGCTCTCTGTTTACCTCGATCCGTAAAGCCTGAAACGTTCTCTTTGCCGGGTGTCCACCCGTTCGTCGGGCTGGTGCCGGAATGGAGTCCCGAACCAGCTCCGCCAGCAGCGCGGACGAGGTGATCCGGGCGCGTTCCCGCTCCCGGAGGATCGCCGAGGCGATCCGGCCGGCGAACTTCTCCTCGCCGTAGACCCGCAACACCCGGGCCAGGTCCGGATGCGCGTAGGTGTTGACCACCTCCTCGGCGGTCACCCCCCGCGTCTGGTCCATCCGCATGTCCAGTGGCGCGTCCTGGGCGTAGGCGAACCCGCGGTCGGGCGCGTCCAGCTGCAACGACGAGACACCCAGGTCGAACAGGATCCCGTCGATGCCCGGATAACCCAGCCGGGCCAGCACGTCGGGCAACTCGTCGTAGACGGCGTGCTCCAGGTGGATGCGGTCGGCGAAACGCGCCAACCGGACCCGCGCGTGGGCGAGTGCCTCGGTGTCCCGGTCGAGCCCGATCAGGACCGTCTCCGGGTGCGCCTCGAGCACCGCCTCCGCGTGCCCGGCAAGGCCGAGCGTCGCGTCGACGTGGACCGTTCGGCCGCCTCGACCCAGCGCGGGGGCCAGCAGCTCGAGGCACCGCTCGAGCAGCACCGGCACGTGCGTGCCGCGTAGCTCCCCCATGTTGACCCCCACTGGTTGAAACGTCCGTTCTTTCTCCTGTGCCTGTCGTCGGACGGCGCTGCCGTCGTACCGCCAGATCCCCATCCGCTCCCGCCGTCCACCGGGCGAACCCGATGACTGGATCGTGCGCCTGGCACCGGGGAAGGGATGCCAGGAACTCGAAAGCGGCTGGAGATCTCGCAGTACGTCGGGCGCCGATCCGCCCTACAGACCGCCGGGCAGCACCCCCTCCTCGATGTCGGCGAAGTCGTCTTCGCTCTCGGCGAGGTAGGTCTCCCACGCGGCCTTGTCCCAGATCTCCACACGCGTGCTCGCGCCGATCACGACCAGGTCCCGGTCGAGTGCGGCGTACTCCCGCAGGTGGGCCGGAATGGTCACCCGGCCCTGCTTGTCCGGAACCTCGTCGTGCGCGCTGGCGAAGAAGACCCGGCTGTAGGCCCGGGCCGCCTTGTGCGTCATGGGCTGCGCCCGCAACTGCTCCGCGATGCGCTGGAACTCGGGTGTCGGAAAGACATAGAGACAGCGATCCTGCCCTTTGGTGACCACGACACCCCCCGCCAGTTCATCCCGAAACTTGGCCGGAAGGATCAACCGGCCTTTGTCGTCAAGGCGCGGAGTATGGGTGCCGAGGAACATCGGCCCAACCCCCTCGCCCTGAAGCGGCGTTCGCGGCGCCGCTGACCCCCCGGGCCGGTGAGCCCTCCCGGCCTCACCATTGGGCCCCACTCTACTCCACTTCCCTCCACCTGCAACCAGAATCGCCCGCGTGGCGCGGCCGATCCGCGCGCAAAACCGCACGTCACAAGGGGTGGAGCGGAGTGGAGGGCCGGAGCGCCCATCCGGCGTGGTCCGCTTTCCGACATAGA
Organism: Micromonospora sp. NPDC000316; assembly: GCF_042898885.1. Lineage (NCBI taxonomy): Bacteria > Bacillati > Actinomycetota > Actinomycetes > Micromonosporales > Micromonosporaceae > Micromonospora > Micromonospora sp. NPDC000316. Next base: position 452,912 of record NZ_JBIAZG010000003.1, on the reverse strand, counting down.
TCGACTCCGTCCGGTGGAGGCCGACTCAGCCGCCCACACACCTGCCACGGCCGAACGGTTCGGCGTCGGCGGCGATCTGGCGGGGCTGTCGGTCCGGTAACCTCGCTCGCGTGACGGACGCGAAAATGCCCCTACGGGCGAAGGTTGCCAGCTCCGTGTCACGGACCGCCGCGGCGCTCTCCCGGGCGGCCGGGCGTGGCGACGGTTCCGTGATCGGCGGGTGGATCGGGCTCAAGATCGACCCGGATCTGCTGGCGCACCTGTCGGCCGGGCGCGCCATCGCGCTCGTCTCCGGCACCAACGGCAAGACCACCACCACTCGTCTGACCGCCGCCGCCGTCGGCGTGCTCGGGCGGGTCGCCACCAACTCCTTCGGCGCGAACATGCCCAGCGGGCACACCTCGGCGCTGGCCAAGGCCGGCAGCACCCCGTACGCGGTGCTGGAGGTCGACGAGCACTACCTCGCCCAGGTGCTGGAGGCGACCGAGCCGCACGTGGTCGCACTGCTCAACCTCTCCCGCGACCAGCTCGACCGCGCCAAGGAGGTCGCCATGATGGCGCAGCTCTGGCGTGCGGCGCTGGTCCGGCACACCGACGTACGGGTGGTGGCCAACGCCGACGACCCGATGGTCGTGTGGGCCGCCACCCCGCCGGGCGACCCGGCCCGTGGCATCAACCCACCGCACGTGACCTGGTTCAGCGCCGGCCAGCGCTGGCACGACGACTCCTGGGTCTGCCCCGAGTGCGGGTCCACCATCCAGCGCTCCGGCGACCAGTGGTGGTGCACCGGCTGCGCACTGCGCCGACCGGAGCCGCACTGGGTCGTCGAGGACGAGGGCGTGCTCGACCCCACCGGCTCCTGGCACAAGGTGTCCCTCCAGCTACCCGGCAAGGTCAACGTCGGCAACGCGGCGACCGCGCTGGCCGTGGCCGCCGAGTTCGGCGTACGCCCCGTCGACGCGGTGTCCCGCCTCGGCATCGTCACGTCGGTGGCCGGCCGCTACGCGCAGGTCGACAAGGACGGGCGCAACATCCGGCTGCTGCTGGCCAAGAACCCGGCCAGTTGGCTGGAGGCGTTCGACATGGCCGACGACGCGCCCACCCTGCTGTCCATCAACGCGCGCGACCCCGACGGTCTGGACACCTCCTGGCTCTTCGACGTCGACTTCGCCCCGCTGCGCGGGCGGCAGGTGCTGATCACCGGCGACCGGGCGTACGACCTGGCGGTCCGGTTGGACGTCAACGACGTGCCGTTCCAGCACGTGCGCACCTTCGACGACGCCATCCGGTCGGTCCCGCCGGGGCGGCTGGAGGTCATCGCGAACTACACCGCGTTCCAGGACATCCGAGCGGAGTTGGACCGTGTCAACTGAGAGCCTGCGCATCGTCTGGATCTACCCCGACCTGCTCTCCACCTACGGCGATCGGGGCAACGCGCTGATCCTGGCCCGGCGGGCCCGCCAGCGCGGCATGCCTGTGGAGGTGTTGGAGGTCCGCTCCGACCAGCAGTTGCCCGCGACCGCCGACATCTACCTGGTCGGCGGCGGCGAGGACGGCCCGCAGGCGCTGGGCGCGCAGCGGCTGATCGCCGACGGCGGCCTGCACCGGGCGGTCGCCCAGGGCGCCGTGGTGTTCGGTGTCTGCGCCGGCTACCAACTGCTCGGCACCTCGTTCTTCGCCAAGGGCGTGCAGTGCCGTGGCCTGGAGCTGCTGGACCTCCAGTCCGACCGTGGCCCCAGCCGGGCCGTCGGGGAGTTGGCCGGTGAGATCGACCCTCGGCTGGGCCTGCCCCCGCTGACCGGCTTCGAGAACCACGGTGGCCGCACCCACCTCGGCCCGGAGGTCTCCCCGCTGGCTCGGGTCAGCGCCGGCGTGGGCAACGACGGCACCACCGAGGGCGCCTGGCGCGGCAAGCTGCTCGGCACCTACTCGCACGGTCCCGCGCTGGCCCGCAACCCGGCCCTTGCCGACCTGCTGCTGCGCTGGGCCACCGGCGCACACCAGCTTCCGCCGCTGGACGACACCTGGTCCGACCGGCTCCGCAACGAGCGCCGCTCCGCAGTGGCCGCCGCTCGGGCATGATCCGCGCCGTCCGGCGGCTGCTCCGGCAGCCGTCGGCCGTCCGGTTCGCCCTGCTCGTCCTCCTGATCGGCGGCTGCGGGCTGCTGCTGCTCCTGGCGCCCCGACCCGATCCGGCGCAACTTCACCAGCTGGACGACCGGCTCGGGGCCCTCGCCCCGGTGGCGGCGATCCTCGGCGGAGCGTTGCTGCTTGTCGCGCTGGTCCCCCGGACCTTCATCACGCTGGCCGCGGGCGCGATCTTCGGCCCCCTCGAAGGTGCCGCGTACGCCCTGGGCGCCGCACTTGTGGCGGCGGCGATCGGCTTCACCGTCGGCCGGCTGCTCGGCCGGGAGTTCGTCGCCGAACGGGTCCGCGGCCGGCTGGCCCGCCTCGACAGGTGGTTCGCGCGGCAGACCGTGTTCGGCGTGGTCACCGTCCGGTTGCTGCCGATCGCCGGCTTCGGCCTGGTGAGCTACGGCTACGGCACCACCGCCGCCCGGCTGGCGCCGTTCCTGGCCGGCAGCGTGATCGCGTCCGCGCCGACCGCCTTCGGGTACGCCGCGATCGGCGCGGCGGTCAGCTCCCCCGGCCACATCAACTGGTACGCCGCCGCCCCGGCGAGCCTCGGCCTGATCGCCAGTCTGGTGCTGGTCCGCCAGTGGTGGCAGGCCCGACGACGGGTTGCCGCAGGCTCGACCGGCTGACCCGAGGCGGCACGCCGAGCAGGCCCCGGGCCGTCGACGGACAAACGGGTGAGCGTGATGACTCGGGTCTCTGAGTCATCACGCTCACCTCGGCGTGGTGCCGACAGGGGCGTCAGACGACCACGGAGACCATTCGGCCCGCGACGACGATGACCTTGCGGGGTTCCTTGCCGGCCAGGGTGGCGGCCACCGCGTCCAGAGCCGCCGCGCGGACGGTCTCCTCGGAGGCGTCGGCGGGGACCTCGATGCGGCCCCGGACCTTGCCGTTGACCTGCACCGGGTAGGTCACCGTGTCGGACACCAGCAGCGCCGGGTCGGCGGTCGGGAAGTCCGCGTACGTCAGCGAGGTGTCGTGGCCCAGCTTGCGCCACAGCTCCTCGGCCAGGTGCGGGGCGAACGGCGCCACCATCAGCACCAGCGGCTCGGCCACCTCACGGGGCGTCGCCGACAGCCCGGTCAGCCCATTGGTCAGCTGGATCAGCTTGGCGATCGCCGTATTGAACCGGATGCCGTCCATGTCGCCACGGACGCCGTCGATCACCTTGTGCAGCAGCCGGCGGGTCGCCTCGTCGGCCGGGTCCTCGGTGATCCGCAGCGCGCCGGTCTGCTCGTCGACGACTGCCCGCCAGACCCGCTGCAGGAACCGGTACGAGCCGACCACGGCCCGGGTCTCCCAGGGGCGGGACACCTCCAGCGGGCCCATCGACATCTCGTACACCCGGAAGGTGTCCGCGCCGTACGCGGCGCACATGTCGTCAGGGGTGACCACGTTCTTCAGGGACTTGCCCATCTTGCCGTACTCGCGGTTGACCACCTCGTCATCCAGGTAGTAGGCGCCGTCGCGCTCGACGACCTCCTCGGCCTGCACGTAGCTGCCGCGCGAGTCGGTGTACGCGTACGCCTGGATCATGCCCTGGTTGAACAGCTTGCGGAACGGCTCGAACGACGACACGTGCCCCAGGTCGAACAGCACCTTGTGCCAGAACCGCGCGTACAGCAGGTGCAGCACGGCGTGCTCAGCGCCACCGACGTACAGGTCGGTGCCCCCGCAGTCGCCGTCGGCGCGCGGACCCATCCAGTACCGCTCGTTCTCGGCATCGACGAACCGCTCCGAGTTGGTCGGGTCCAGGTAGCGCATCTCGTACCAGCAGGAGCCGGCCCACTGCGGCATCACGTTGGTCTCGCGTGTGTAGCGCTTCGGCCCGTCACCCAGGTCCAGTTCCACCTCGACCCAGTCGCGGCGACGCGACAGCGGGGTCTCCGGGTTGGAGTCGGCGTCGTTCGGGTCGAACGTCTTCGGCGAGAAGTCGTCCACCTCCGGCAGCTCGACCGGCAGCATCTCCTCCGGCAGGGCGATTGCCGCACCGGACTCGTCGTAGACGATCGGGAACGGCTCACCCCAGTAGCGCTGCCGGGAGAACAGCCAGTCCCGCAGCCGGTAGGTCACCGCGCCCGTGCCGTGGCCGTTCGCCTCCAGCCAGGCGATTGTCGCCGCCTTGGCGTCGGCGACCCCCAGGCCGTTCAGGTCCAGGCCGCGCTCGGGCGCGGCGCTGTTGATGGCCGGGCCGTCACCTGTGTACGCCTTACCGTCGAAGCCCTCCGCCGGCTGCACGGTCCGTACGATGGGCAGCTCGAAGACCTCGGCGAACGCCCAGTCCCGCTCGTCCTGTGCGGGCACGGCCATGATCGCGCCGGTGCCGTAGCCGGCCAGCACGTAGTCGGCGATGAAGATCGGGATCTGCCCGCCGGTGACCGGGTTCGTGGCGTACGCGCCGATGAAGACGCCTGTCTTCTCCTTGGTGTCGGACTGCCGCTCGACGTCGGTCTTGGCCGCCGCGGCCTTGCGGTACGCCTCGACGGCCGCCCGGGGGCTGGCGTGCCCGCCGGTCCAGGCGTCCCTGGTGTCCTGCGGCCAGGCGGCCGGCACCAGCGCGTCGACCATCTCGTGCTCGGGAGCCAGCACCATGTAGGTGGCACCGAAGATGGTGTCCGGCCGGGTCGTGAACACCCGTACCGGCGCCTGCGCGGTCGGGAAGTCGATGTGCGCGCCCGTGGAGCGACCGATCCAGTTGCGCTGCATCAGCTTGATCGGCTCGGGCCAGTCCAGGCTGTCCAGGTCGTCCAGCAGCCGGTCACCGTACGCGGTGATCCGCATCATCCACTGCTTCAGGTTGCGCTTGAAGACCGGGAAGTTGCCCCGGTCGGAGCGCCCGTCGGCGGTGACCTCCTCGTTGGCCAGCACGGTGCCCAGCCCGGGGCACCAGTTGACAGGGGCCTGCGAGACGTACGCCAGCCGGTGGTCGTCGACGACCTGGCGGCGCTCGGCGACGCTCAGCTCGGCCCAGGACCGGCCGTCCGGGGTGGGCCGGTTGCCACCCTCGAACTCGGCGATCAGCTCGGCGATGGGCCGGGCCTTGCCGGCGTCGCGGTCGTACCAGGAGTTGAAGATCTGCAGGAAGATCCACTGGGTCCAGCGGTAGAAGTCGGTGTCGATTGTCGCCACCGAGCGCCGCTCGTCGTGCGCCAGCCCCAGCCGGCGCAGCTGCGTCTTGTACCGCTCGATGTTGGCGACGGTGGTGGTCCTGGGGTGGGTGCCGGTCTGCACCGCGTACTGCTCGGCGGGCAGGCCGAACGCGTCGAAGCCCATCGCGTGCAGCACGTTCCGGCCGGCCATCCGCTGGTAGCGGGCGTAGCAGTCGGTGCCGATGTAGCCCAGCGGGTGGCCCACGTGCAGGCCGGCGCCGGACGGGTACGGGAACATGTCCAGCACGTACATCTTCTCCGCGCCGGCGCGGGGGTGGGTCGGGTCGGCCAGCGGGCCGGTCGGGTTCGGTGCGTGGAAGGTGCCCTCGCGCGCCCAGGTGTCCTGCCAACGGACTTCGATCTCGTCGGCCAGGGCCGCGGTGTACCGGAACGGGGGAATGTCGCCCGCCGGTGCGGCTGCCTCACTCATGGTCTCTCCTCGCTTGCTTCGCTTCGTCTCGGCACCGCCGGGCCGGGCCGGTCCTCTCGGCGCCGCCGGGTACGAGCCGGCGGCGGGCACGAAAAAGCCCCTCGCGCAGGAGGGGCCGCCGTGCTGTCGCGCGTTCAGCGCATCAGCACGGCCCGGTAAGAAGCAGGAAGACTCCGGCCATGTCCGGCAGTGTACCCCGTCGCCGGGCCGGCCGACCGTGGCCCGCGATACCCCGTGCCCATCCCCCAACTTGGCGAATATCCGTACGTAACCGACCGACTACCTGCGGGGGTCGGCGATAACGACAAACATGGTTAGCCTGAGAGGCCAGTGAGAATCCTGCGGCAAACGAGGCTCGACGTCGCGAACCCAACGGCGGGTCCAGGTGCTCTCTACAGAGCTGCCGTGACGGCGACGAGGAGGAGGCCCGTGACACAACAGACCTGGGACGAGGTGGGCGGCCTACTGCCGCACGACGAGTTCCGTGCCGCCAGCGAGGCCATCGTGTCCAATATCGAGCAGGTCATCGAGGGCAAGACCGCCACTGTGCGGCTTGCCCTTGCTGTCCTTCTCGCCGAGGGCCACCTCCTCATCGAAGACGTTCCCGGCGTCGGCAAGACCAAGTTGGCCAAGGCCCTCGCCCGGTCCATCGACTGCACTGTGCGGCGCATCCAGTTCACCCCCGATCTGCTGCCCAGTGACGTCACGGGCGTCAGCGTCTACAACCAGGAGACGCACGACTTCGAGTTCCGTCCCGGTGCCGTCTTCGCCAACCTTGTCGTCGGCGACGAGATCAACCGGGCGTCGCCGAAGACCCAGTCGGCGTTGCTGGAGTGCATGGAGGAACGCCAGGTCACCGTCGACGGCGTGACCTATCAGCTGCAGACCCCCTTCATGGTCATCGCCACCCAGAACCCGATCGAGATGGAGGGGACGTACCCGCTGCCCGAGGCGCAGCGCGACCGGTTCACGGCCCGGATCGCCATGGGTTACCCGGACGTCAACGCCGAGCTGGCAATGCTCGACGGGCACGGCGCCACCGACCCGCTGCACGAGCTGCGCCCGGTCTCCGACGCGAACATCGTCCGGCAGCTCATCGCCACCGTCCGGCAGGTGCACGTCGCGGACGCGGTAAAGCAGTACGCCATCGACCTGGTCACCGCCACCCGCGAGGCCCCCGACCTGCGCCTCGGCGCGTCCCCCCGGGCGACCCTGCAACTGCTGCGCACCGCTCGGGCGGTCGCCGCCCTGGAGGGCCGCGACTACGTCCTGCCCGACGATCTGCAGGCCCTGGCGGTGCCGGTGCTGGCGCACCGGATCATCCCGACGGCCGACGCGCAGCTTGCCCGGCGCACCACCGACGCGATCGTCTCCGAGTTGGTGCACCGACTGCCGCTGCCGCACGACAGGCAGCGCAACCCCTACGACACCCGGCCCGCCACCGGCAACGGTCGCGCGCCCTACGAGCCGCGGAGGCCGTGACGTGCGTGCCGGGCTGCGCGGGCTGACCACCCGCGGGCGCTCGTTCCTGGCCGCCGCGGTCGCGGCGGCCCTCTCGGCCGTCATCCTCGGCGAGAAGGACCTGCTCCGGGTGGCCGTGCTGCTGGCCATCCTTCCGCTGTTGGCCGCCGCCTACGTGGGGCGCAGCCGCTACAAGCTGGCCTGCAACCGTTCCCTGGACCCGCACCGGGTGCCGGTCGGGGCCAACTCGCGGGTGGTGCTGCGCCTGCAGAACCTGTCCCGCCTGCCCACCGGCACGCTGCTGCTGGAGGACCGGCTGCCCTACGCGCTGGGCAGCCGGCCACGTGTCGTTCTGGAGCGGCTCGGCGCCCACCAGGCCAGCTCGGTCGCGTACACGGTCCGCGCCGACGTGCGCGGCCGCTACGACGTGGGCCCGCTTGTGGTCCGGATGACCGACCCGTTCGGTCTGTGCGAGCTGACCCGGGCCTTCCCCAGCACCGACCACCTGACGGTCATCCCGCAGGTCACCCCGCTGCCGTCGGTCCGGCTCCCCGGGGAGTACGCGGGCAGCGGCGACAGCCGCGCCCGGTCGGTGGCGGTGCACGGGGAGGACGACGCGGCGACCCGGGAGTACCGGCGCGGCGACGACCTGCGCCGGGTGCACTGGAAGTCGACAGCGCGCACCGGGGAGTTGATGGTGCGCCGCGAGGAGCAGCCGTGGGAGAGCCGGGCCACTGTCGTGCTCGACACCCGCGCGTACGGCCACCGCGGCGACGGGCCGACGGCGAGCTTCGAGTGGGCGGTCTCCGCCGCCGCGAGCATCGCCGTGCATCTGCGCCAGGCCGGCTACAAGCTGCGCCTGGTCACCGGCTCCGGGGCGGACGTGGACGCCTCGGAGGGCGGCGGCGACGGCGTGCTGCTCGATCATCTCGCCGAGGTTCGGCTGGACCAGCGGGCCGAGCTGGCCGGCCTGGTGCAACGGGTCCGGCAGCGCGCCGACGGTGGTCTGATCATCGGATTGTTCGGCGCGGTCAGCGTGGCCGAGGCCGAACTGCTGGCCGGGCTGCGCGGCAACGGCGCGACCTGCGTCGGGTTCCTGTTGAACAGCTCCGGGTGGCTCAGCCTGCCGGAGAAGGCCCGCGCCGAGGCGGAGCACGCGCACGGCGCCGCCGTGCTCGCCATGGTGCAGAGCGGTTGGCGTGTGGTCGGCGTCGACCACGGCGGCCGGCTGCCGGTGCTCTGGCCGCAGGCGGGCCGGGGTTCCCAGGGCTTCGCCATGCGTGCCGCGCTGGCCGAGACGGTCGCCGGCGGCGTGCGATGAACGGAAGGTCCCCCTCATGATCGCCAGTCGGAACATCGGCGCGGTGGCGGCCGCCGCCACACTTCTCGCCGCCGCGCCGCTGTCGGCCATCTTCCAGAGCTGGACGTGGCTGATCCAGGCCGCCATCGCGGTCGCCGTGGTGGCCGGGGTCGCGGCCCTGACACGGCTGGTCCGGGCACCACTCTGGGGTCAGGTGCTCGGCATGCTGGCCGCGCTCGTGCTCGCACTGACCTGGCTGTTCCCCAGTGGGGCCGAACTGTTCGCCATCCTGCCCACGCCTGCCACGTTCGGGCACTTCGCCGAGCTGCTCGGCGGCTCGATGCAGGACATGCGCTCGTACGGCGTCAAGGTTCCGGACACCGACCCGCTGCTGTTCATCACCGTGCTCGGTGTCGGCGGCGTGGCCGTGCTCGTGGACGTGCTGGCCGTGGGCCTGCGCCGGCCCGCGCTGGCCGGGCTGCCGATGCTCGCCATCTACTCGGTGCCGGTCGCCGTCTACGTCGACAGCGTCCCCCCGCTGCCGTTCGTGGTGGGCGCCGCCGGCTACCTGTGGCTGCTTGTCACCGACAACGTCGACAGGGTCCGGCGGTTCGGTCGCCGGTTCACCGGCGACGGCCGCGACGTCGACGTGTGGGAGGCCTCGCCGCTGGCGTCGGCCGGCCGCCGGCTCGCGGTGGTCGGGGTGGTGGTGGCGGTGGCACTGCCGTTGGCGGTGCCGGGCATGACAGGTGGGCTGCTCGACAGGCTCGGCGGCGGCACGGGCAACGGCAACGGCCGGGCCGGATCGGGTGTGTCGTCGGGTCGGATCGACCTGTTCGCCTCGCTCGCCGGCCAGCTCAACCAGTCCGAAGTGGCCGACCTGGTCCGGGTGACCACCTCCGAGCCGAACCCGTTCTACCTGCGCTACGCGGTCGCCGACGAGCTGCGCCCGAGTGGTTTCCAGGCCCGCAGCCCGAGCGGCCGTCCGGCCAACCGGGACCTGCCGGACCCGACCGAGAGGGCCGGCCGAGGGGTGCAGCAGACCCCCTACCGGGCGACCGTCGAGGTCACCAAGGGCCTCAGCATGTCCCTCATGCCCGTGTACGCCGAGCCGGTGCGCACCGAGGACCTGAACAGCAACTGGCTCTACGACCCCAACCAGCAGGTCGTCTTCTCCAACCGGGAGAACTCCCGGGGCCGCAAGTACTCCTTCGACTACATCCGCTCGACGTACACGCCTGCCGCGCTGCGGGCCGCCCAACCGCTGGCGGCCGACCACCCGGTACGCCGCCAGCTCACCGCCACCCCCGGGTCGGTGCCCGAGGTGGAGGAACTGGTCAAGGGGCTGATCCAGGGCAAGCGCACCGACTACGACCGGGTGCTGGCGATCTACCAGCACTTCTCGTCGGACAACGGGTTCAGCTACCGGCTCAGCACCGAGAGCGGCAGCAGCGGCCAGGACATCGTCAACTTCCTGACCAACAAGGTCGGCTACTGCCAGCAGTACGCGGCGGCCATGGCCTGGCTGGTCCGCTCGGCGGGCATCCCCGCCCGGGTGGCGTTCGGGTTCACCAACGGCAGCAAGCGCGACGGCGACACGTACACGCTCACCAACCTCAACCTGCACGCCTGGACCGAGGTGTACTTCGGCGGGATCGGCTGGGTGCCGTTCGACGCCACTCCGGCGTACGGCGTGCCGGGCTCGACCCGTTCGGCCTGGGCTCCGGACACGGACGCGCCGGAACCGTCCACCCCGGACGCCGGCACCCCTGGCACTCCGACGGGCCCCGACGCGTCCGCCGGGCCGGCCGGCCCGGACAACGCCGACCGGGACACCGACTCCGGGCTCTCCCTCGCCGGTGAGCAGCCGGCCGAGCAGGCGCCGGTGTGGCCGTGGTGGGCGGCCGGCCTGCTGGCCCTGCTGGCGCTGTTGGCGACGCCGGCTCTGCGGCGACTGGCGTTGCGCAGGCGGCGGAGTGGCCGGGCCAGCGCCACGGTGGCAAGCACCACTGGCGAGGTTCAGCCGGCCGACGGGACACGTGTGGTGGTGGTCGGCCCGGATGCCAGCCGCGCCCGCGCGGACGCGCACGCCGCCTGGGCGGAACTACTCGACACGCTTGTCGACTTCAAGGTCCGGGTCGACCGGACCGAGACGCCCCGGGCTACCGCGGACCGGCTTGTTCGGGACGCCCTCGCCGACGACACGGCGGCGGTCGGGGCGGCGCGGCTGCTCGGTCGGGCGGAGGAGCGGGCCCGGTACGCGCGGGACCCGCTGACTGGTGAACCGCTGCTGCCGGCGGTGCGCGCGGTCCGTGGCGCGCTCGCCACCCGGGCGGACCGGCGTACCCGACTGCTCGCCGCCGTGCTGCCTCCGTCGGTGCTGCTGCGCTGGCGGATCGGCCTGGCGGACACTTCCGGGCGTCTGGTGGCGCTGACCGGGCGGGTCCGCTACCGGCTCCTGCGCTGGAGCCCGCGTCGGATCCTGGCCAGCCGCGCGGCCCGCTGAGCAGATCGACCGCGCGGCCGCTGAACTGACCGGCTGGCGCGGCCGCTGAGCTGACCGGTCGGCGCGGCCGCTGAGCTGACCGGTCGGCGCGGCCGCTGAACTGACGGCTGGCGCGGGCCGCTGAACCCGACCGACCGCGCAGTCGCAGAACTGACCGCGCGCCCGCTGAGCTTGATTCGGCGGACCGTGCCGCCCCGAGGGCTGCTCCATTGGGCGTGATTCCGCTCCGGCATCAAGATGCCGGAGCGGAATCACACGAATGAGAGCGGTCGGCGCTCGGGGCGGTTAGCGCTCGGTCCGGTTAGCGCTCGGTCCGGTCAGCGCTCGGTCCGGTCAGCGCTCGGTCCGGTCAGCGCTCGGTCCGATTAGCGCTCGGTCCGGTTGGTGACCCGGTCCGTGCAGGGAGGCGCATCCGCTGATCGCGCCCGGCAGAGGGCGCGCGGATACCACAGTGGTCGCCGGGGGTGTCCCCGGCGACCCGCTCGTCGCGGCGTACGGCCCGCCTCAGCGGCGGGACGGGCTCAGCGGTGGCCCTCCGGGCGTTGCCGCCACCTGTCTTCCATCCGGTCCAGGATCGACGACCGGCGACCGGATCGGCCACCGCGGGGACGACGACGACTCGTCGTGCCACCCACCACGTGCAGGTCAGGTGACTGCGCCTTACGGTGCGACTGCACCGCGAACGCGGCCGACGCCAGCATGACGACAAAGCCCGCCACCGCCAGCGGTGGAGTCTTGATCACCGCGCCATAGACCAGTAGAGCCAAGCCAGCGATTATCACGCCAGCAGCGACGAGCAGGCGACGCCGCGCGTGGAAGCGCGGATCGCTGGCGCGCACGGCCGAGGCGAATTTGGGGTCCTCGGCAAGCGACCGCTCGATCTGCTCGAACAGCCGCTGCTCGTGCTCCGAGAGCGGCACGGCACTCCTCCCCGGTCACGTTGGTCAGGCCCACTCGGGCCGACAGACCGTGGCAGCCAACCGGCTGCTTACCCGCAAGTCTACGAGGGGGGTCGCGCGTCGGAAAGCGGGACGACCTACGGGTGGGGCGGATTTTCCTTTCGACGGGCTTCAGGGTCGCCTAACAGACTGGCCGGACCTATGACGGACCGCCCGAATCGGGCAGCAGCGGCGTCCGCGGCAGCTTCCGCCTCACGCCAGCCGCGCTCGGGCGCGCCGAGGGTGAGTTGCCGTGGCGCGCCCTGCGCCGGGCTGAGCCCCTCCACACGGACACCGACGAGCCGAACCCGCTCACCGGGGTCGAGCGCGGTGTACAACGCCCAGACCGTGTCGAACATCTCACGGGCCGTGTCGGTGGCCGCGCCGAGAGTGCGGGAACGGCTGACGGTGCGGAAGTCGGCCAGCCGCACCTTTAGCGACACGGTGCGCCCCATCTGCCCGGATCCGCGCAACCGGACGCCGACCTTCGCGCTGAGCGCCAGCAGCGCGCGGCGGATCTCGACCGGGTCGGCCACGTCGACGTCGAAGGTCACCTCGGCCCCGATCGACTTGTCGACCTGCTCGGGGCTGACCCGACGGCTGTCCCGCCCCCAGGCCAGCTCGTGCAGGTGCGCCGCCGACGCGGCGCCCACCGCCCGGCGGAGCATGCCCACCGGGGCCTCGGCGAGGTCGCCGACGGTGGCGAGGCCGAGCCGGCGTAGCGCCTCGGCGGCCCGCTCCCCCACCCCCCACAGCGCGTCGACCGGCAGCGGGTGCAGGAAGTCGAGGACCTGCCCGGGCGGCACGACGAGCAGGCCGTCGGGTTTGGCCCGGGTGGAGCCCAGTTTGGCCACGAACTTGCTCGGCGCCACCCCGACCGAGCAGGTCAGCGCCTGCTCGTCGGCGACCCGGCGGCGGATCTGTCGGGCGATTGTCGCCGGTGAGCCGAAGAGCCGGCGGGCCCCGGTCACGTCGAGAAACGCCTCGTCGAGGGAGAGCGGCTCGACCAGCGGGGTGACGTCCCGGAAGATCTGCATGACCGCACGGGACGCGGCCGTGTAGGCGCTGAAATCCGGAGGCAGGTAGACCGCGTGCGGGCAGCGGGCGCGGGCCTGACTGGTCGGCATCGCGCTGCGGACGCCGTAGCGGCGGGCCTCGTAGCTGGCCGAACTGACCACGCCGCGCGGCCCGACGCCGCCGACCACCACCGGCCGGCCCCGCAGGTCGGGGCGGCGGCGCACCTCGACGGCGGCGAAGAAGGCGTCCATGTCGACGTGCAGGATCGGGCTGTCCGAGTCGTCGGCGTCCGGCCCGAAGCGCGGATCGCCCCCGAAGCGCGGATCGCCCCCGAAGCGCGGATCATCGCCTCGGGGCAACGACTGGCTGCGGCCCATCCCGGCAGGCTAACCCGGGGGTACGACAGCACCAGCCGCCGACTGGCCGGACCGTGCGCCGGTCAGCCCCGCACGACAAGCAGCGGGACGGTCAGCTCGGCTGCGGTGTCCGACCCGTGGTACGCCACCAGTCGGGACGCCATCGGCCGCTCGGTGCGGGTGGCCATGACCGCGTACGTGTCGTTGCAGGTCACCACCACGTCGCCGATCCGGCCCAGATGGTCCTCGGGCACCGGCCCGAACCACCCGCCGGCCACCACCTCGTCGCGGGTGTGCACACGTGCCGCGGCACCGAGCACCTCGGACCAGGCGGCCACCACGTCGTCGGCGGCGCCTGGCTCGACGTGCAGGTAACGCACCCGGGCCTCGCCGGCCACCAGCCGCACACCGGCGCGCAGTCGCGGATCGGTGTCCAGGTCGAAGCGGTGCGCGGCGGGGATGTCGAGCTGGCCGTGGTCGGCGGTCACCAGCAGCGCCGCGTCCGGCGGCAGCCCGTCGACCAGCCGGGCGAGCAGTGTGTCCACCTCGGTGGCGGCGATCCGCCAGGGCGCCGAGTCGACGCCGCTGAGGTGGCCGTGCCGGTCCAGGTCGGCGTGGTAGCCGGAGACCAGGGTCGGCCCCGGGCCGGCGGCCAGCGCGGCAAGCATGGTGGCGGCCACGTCTTCCGCACCGGCGGCGCCCCGGAAGTCACCACCGCGGTTGGCGGCCAACGTCAACCCGCTGCCGCCGAACTCCGGCCGGCTCACCACGCTCACCGCCACCCCGGCGGCACGGGCCCGTTCCAGCTGGGTGGGCACCGGCTGCCAGCGCAGCGGCGACGGGTCGGCGGCCCAGTCGGTGTGGGTGAGCACCCGGTCGGTGCCGGGCACCCGCACGGTGAAGCCGAGCACCCCGTGCGCGCCCGGCGCGACGCCGGTGCCCAGCGACACCAGGCTGGTCGGGGTGGTGGACGGGAAGCCGGCGATGAGCGGGCGAGCCACCGTCGCGGCCAGCCCGGCGAGGGTCGGCGCGTACGGCGCGGCTGTCGGCAGCTGATACCAGCCGAGCCCGTCGACGAGCAGCACGGCGACCCGGCGTACCCCGGTCAGGGCGGGGGCCAACCCGAGCGGGTCGGGCGAGCCGGGCACACCCAGCACGGCGAGCGCGCTGGGCAGCACGTCGGCGAGGCGGTCGCCGCCGTGGTCCGGGCCGAGAACGGCCAGCGGCGCCGGCGTGCCGGTCATGCCGGTCGGCGGGCGAACAGGTGCAGCTGGGCCGCCAGGTCCCGGTACGGCGGCTGGGCGGCCAGTGCCAGTTCCAGCTCGACCAGGGCGGCGGGCTGCCCGTCGGCGACCGTGGCCGGCAGCAGGTCGGCCAGCACGCGTACCCCGTGGATCTCTTCGACCACGAGCCCGGCGGCGGTGAGCAGCGCGGCGGCGCCGGGGGCGTCGTAGCGTCGGCGCAGGGTGTCCCGCGCTCCGGCGGTGCCGTGCGGGTCGGCGGCCAGCGCCGCCGCGACGTCCAGGTGCCCGTTCATGGCGCGGCCCAGCACGGCGGCGGCCCGGCCGGCCACCAGCACACTTGCCGCGCCGCCGGGGCGCAGCGCGGTGGCCAGCGCGGTCACCACCGGCGTCGGGTCGTCGACGACCTCCAGCACGGCGTGGCAGAGCACCAGGTCGACGCCGGCCGGCTCGACGAGCCCCGCTAGGGCGTCCCCGTCGCCCTGCACGGCGGCGATCCGGTCGGCCACGCCGGCCTCGGCGGCCCGGCGGGTGAGCGCCGCGAGGGCGTCAGGGCTGGCGTCGACCACTGTGACGCGGTGCCCGGCGCGGGCCAGCGGGACGGCGAAACCGCCGGTGCCGCCGCCCACGTCCAGCACTGTGAGTTCGGCGTCGCCGCGCCGGTCCAGTTCGGCGCGGAGCACCGACCAGATCACGGCGGTACGGGGGGTCAGCGGCGGCCCAGCGAACCGGCCTCGGGTCTGCTCCACTCGGTCGAGCCTAGTCACCCGGTCCAGTCGGCATCGCGGCTGTGTGGCAGGCGGGACGCGGCTCGTCGGCGAGTCAGGACTCGGTGCCCTCGGTCTCGTCCTCCGCGCGGGACCGCCGCTCGTTGGCGACCGGGCCGTTTGTCACCTCGTACTCGCGAGGATCGGCGAGGTGCGACGGCATCCAACCCGCGCCGAGTCGGGTCCGTCGGGAGTTGGCGATTCCACCGGTGTACGCGTGATTCCCCAGCACTGTTTTCCCCCTCATGGATCACGGGCGGCTCTGCCCGCTCAAGGCGAGTCTCCCGCTCAACGGCACCGGAAACCGTAATGTGGATCACTGATCAGCGAAAGTCGCGGGATGCGGGGCTGACCGGCGGCTCAATGGCGTCCAACCGGTCGGCGACCAGGTTGGTCACGCCCTCGTGCCGTTGCAGCCGCCCCCGGACCACAAGCGCGGCGCTGGTGCGGGCCACCCGCCGGTAACGCTGCCACAGCCCCGGCGAACAGGTGACATTCAGCATCCCTGTCTCGTCCTCCAGGTTGAGGAACGTGACACCACCCGCGGTGGCCGGACGCTGCCGGTGGGTGACGATGCCGCCGACCCGGATCCGTTGCCCCGGCTCCACCCGGCCGAGCCGGGCGATCGGCACCGCGCCGAGCACGTCGAGCTGACCCCTGATGAACCGGGCCGGATGGCTCTCCGGCGACAGGCCGGTGGCCCACACGTCGGCGACCAGCCGGTCCACCGCCTCCATCCCGGGCAGCGTGGGCGCCGCCGCGCCGGTCACCGTGCCGGGCAGCCGGCCCGGCCGGTCCTGGGCCGCCGCGCCGGCGGCCCAGAGCGCCTCCCGCCGGGTCAGCCCGAAACAGGCGAAGGCGTCCGCGGTGGCCAGCGCCTCCAACTGCGTAGCGGTGAGACCGACCCGCCGGGCCAGATCGGGCATGTCCCGGTACGGCCCGCGTGCCACCCGCTCGGCCTCGATCCGCTCGGCCACGTCAGCCCCGAGGGTACGCACGCTGGACAGCCCGAGCCGGACCGCCGGACCGCCAAGCCCCCAGGCGTGCGGCGGCTCCCCCGGCCCGCTGCCCCACCGGGTGTCCGGGGTGGACTCCAACACCGCCAGAGCGCCGCTGGCGTTGATGTCGGGGCGACGGACCTCCACCCCGTGCCGGCGGGCGTCGTCGACAAGGGTCTGTGGAGAGTAGAAACCCATCGGCTGGGCGTTGAGCAGCGCGGCGAGGAACGGCGCCGGGTGGTAGCGCTTGAGCCAGGAACTCGCGTACACCAGGTAGGCGAAGCTCATCGCGTGGCTCTCCGGGAAGCCGTAGCTGGCGAACGCGGTGAGCTTGCGGTAGACGTCGTCGGCAAGCTCGCCGGTGATGCCCCGCTCGGCCATCCCGGCGTAGAGCCGGTCGGCGATGCGGGTCATCCGCTCGACCGAACGCTTCGCGCCCATCGCCCGGCGCAACTGGTCGGCCTCGGCCGCGTCGAAACCCGCCAGGTCGATGGCGAGCTGCATCAACTGCTCCTGGAACAGCGGCACACCAAGGGTCTTCTCCAGCGCGTTGCGCATCAACGGGTGCGCGAACGTCACCGCCTCCTGGCCGTTCTTGCGCCTGATGAACGGGTGCACCGAGCCGCCCTGGATCGGGCCGGGCCGGATCAGCGCCACCTCCACCACCAGGTCGTAGAACTCGCGGGGCTTGAGCCGGGGCAGGGTGGCCATCTGGGCGCGGCTCTCCACCTGGAACACGCCGACCGAGTCGGCCCGGCAGAGCATGTCGTAGACCTCCGGGTCGTCCAACGTCATGTCGCCGAGGTCCAGCCGGGACCCGATCATGTCGTAGCCGTAGTGCAGCGCGGAGAGCATGCCGAGGCCGAGCAGGTCGAACTTCACCAGGCCCACGGCGGCGCAGTCGTCCTTGTCCCACTGGAGCACGCTGCGTCCGGGCATCCGCCCCCACTCCACCGGGCAGACCTCGATCACCGGCCGGTCGCAGATCACCATGCCGCCGGAGTGGATGCCCAGGTGCCGGGGGAACGTCTGCAACTCGTTCGCGTACTCCACCACCTCCTCCGGGATGCCCTCGACGTCGACAGTGGCGACCGAACCCCACCTGTCGATCTGCTTGCTCCAGGCGTCCTGTTGCCCAGGTGAGAAGCCGAACGCCTTGGCCACGTCCCGCACCGCCGACCGGGGCCGGTAGGAGATGACGTTGGCGACCTGGGCGGCGTGCTCCCGGCCGTACCGGGTGTAGACGTGCTGGATCACCTCCTCCCGGCGGTCGGACTCGATGTCCACGTCGATGTCCGGTGGGCCGTCCCGCTCCGGGGCGAGGAACCGCTCGAAGAGCAGCCGGTGCCGAACCGCGTCCACGTTGGTGATCCGCAGCGCGTAGCAGACCGCCGAGTTGGCCGCCGAACCCCGACCCTGGCAGTAGATGTCCTGCTCACGGCAGAACGCGACGATGTCGTAGACCACAAGGAAGTAGCCGGGGAAACCCAACTCCTCGATCATGTTCAGCTCGTGGTCGAGCTGCGCGTACGCCGTCGGGTGCGCCTGCGGTGGCCCATAGCGCTCCCGTGCCCCGTCGGCAGTCAGCTTCCGCAGCCAGCTCATCTCGGTGTGCCCCGGCGGCACCGGGTACGCCGGCAACCGCGGCGCGACCAGTTGCAGGTCGAAGGCCAACTCGGCGCCGAACTCGGCGGCCCGCGCCACCGCACCCGGGTACGCGGCGAACCGGGCCGCCATCTCCGCGCCGCTGCGCAGGTGGGCGGTGGCCGCCGCGGGCAACCACCCGTCGATCTCGTCCAGGCTGCGCCGGGCCCGGACGGCGGCGACAGTGGTGGCCAGCCGACGCCGGCCGGGCGTGGCGTAGTGCACGTTGTTGCTGGCCACCGTCGGCAACCCGGCAGCGGCGGCCAGCTCGGCGAGCGCGTCGTTGCGGTCGGCGTCGATCGGGTGGCCGTGGTCGGTCAGCTCCACCGCCACCGTCTCCGCGCCGAACAGCGCGGTCAGCCGGTCCAGCTCACGGGCCGCCGCGTCCACACCCTCGGTGAGCAGCGCCGCCGGCACATGCCCCTTGCGGCAGCCGGTCAACACCAACACGTGGTCGCGCAACTCGGCGGCGACCTCCTCCAACTCCCCGTAGACCGGGCGGCCCTTCTCCCCGCCGCGCAGCTGAGCGCGGGCGATTGTGGTGGCCAGCCGGGCGTACCCCTCGTGGCCGTGCGCGAGCACCAGCAGGTGCGCGCCGTGCGGGTCGGGCTCGCCGTTCTGCGGGCCGGGCAGCCCCAGGGACAGCTCCGCGCCGAAGATGGTCGGCAGATTCAGCGTACGAGCCGCCTCGGCGAACCGGACCACCCCGTAGAAGCCGTCGTGGTCGGTGACGGCGAGCGCGGTGAGCCCCAGCCGGGCCGCCTCCTCGGCCAACTCCTCCGGGTGACTGGCGCCGTCGAGGAAGCTGAAGTTGGTGTGCGCGTGCAGCTCCGCGTAGGGCACCACACCGTCGGGGCGGGTCAGCTCCGGCGGCTGGTACTGCTCGCGGCGGCGACTCCAGGCCGGGGAGTCCCCACCGTCGGCATCCACGGCGAGCGGGTCCACCACGTGCAGGTGCCGTTCACCCCGGCTCGCCCGGCCGTCCCCAGAACGGCCGTCCCCAGAACGGCCCCCGCCGGGACGGCCATCGCCAGACCGGCCCCCGCCGGGACGGCCGGAGAGCACCTGCTCCAGCTCCGACCAGGGCATCTTCGGGTTGTGGAAGCTCACCTGCACGCCCCCAGGGCGCCCACCGGCTTGATCGACTCGACATCATGGAAATCGGGGTGTCCGAAGGGGCGGGATACCCCGATTTCCGTGATGCCGAGTCGATCACGGCTAGGCGGGCGTCCATCTGAACGCTCAGTCATAGATCGCCTCCACCAGCCACTGCCCGGCCTCGACAGCGAGCAGCAGAGCGGTGCCATCGGCCAGGCAGACCTGGAACCGGGCCCGCCGCCGCGCCTCGGCCGGAGCCCACCACCGCTCGTCCACCGGCCACGGGCCGGCCCAACCGACGATCTCCGCCGGCCGACCGGTGCCGACCGTCAGCCGGGCGGGCGGGGCGCTCACCGCCAGCCGCGCGCTGATCACCACCGCCTCGCCAGCGGCGTCGTGCACTGTCGCCGCGAGCGGGCTCGGCAGCACCACCGCCGGTGAGGGCCGCGGCAGCCGACCGGGCCACGGCGGAACCCCACCCCCACCACGGCCAGCAGCCCGACCAGCGCCAGCAGCCCGACCGGCACCGACGGCCCGACCAGTGCCCCCAACCCCGGCAGCACCGCCAGCGCCCGCGACCCGGCCAGCACCGGCAACCCCGCCAGCGCCAGCAGCACCGGGAGTCTGGCCAGCGTCCGCGGCCCGTCGAGCGTCCGCCACCTCGCCGGTGCCGGCGACACTGCCAGCGCCCCCAACCCGACCAACGCCGGCAGCGCTACCAACGCCCGCCACGCCGCCGGTGCCGGCAGCACCGCCAGTGCCAGCGACCCGGCCACCGGTGGCGATCGGCTCGTCCGGCAGCGGTGGTGGGCCGGGACGTTCGGGGAGCCGTTCGTCGCCCCAGGGCACCAGTCGCACCTGGTCGGCCGGGGAACGCCCGCCGCCGAGCACCGCGGTGACCACCGCTTCCGGGCCGAGAATGCCCTGCACCCGGCTCAATGCCCGGTGTGCCCGTTCCCGCTCCTCGCCGGTCTCCCCCCAGAGGCCGGCCTGGAGGCCCGCTTGGGCGATCACCCCGTCCGGGACCAGTCGCAGCCGGATGATGCCGGCCGTCGGCCGGGCCGGTCGGGCGCCAGCGCGGCCGTTGCTGCCGGAAAGCCAGCCGTCCAACTGCCAGCGCACCCGGTCGGCGATGGCCGTGGCGGTGAGCAGCCCGTCGTGCCGCCACACCCGGTGCAACTCCTGCCCGTGCGCGGTGACCGCCTCGATGCCGAGCCGGGTGCAGGCCAGCCCGTGCCCGGCGAGCCGGTCGTGCAACCGCTCGGCCAGCGCGCGGGCGGCGAACGCCGCCGCGTCGACCCGGTCGATCGGCTCGTCGTGCTCGGCGGTCACCGTCAGGTCGGCCGGCGGCTGCCGGACGGCGAGCGGGCGGTGATCCCGCCCGGCTGCCAGCCGGTGGGCCAGCGCGCCGTCGAACCCGAACCGGGCCAGCACGTCGCCGGCCGGCAGTGCGGCGAAGTCACCGAGGGTCCGCACCCCCAGCCGGCGCAGCAGATCGGCAAGTGCCGACCGGCCGAGCGCCTCGACCGGCAACCCGGCCAGGAACGCCGGCGTCCCACCCGGCGGCACCACCCGGCCGGCGCGGGCGGCCAACCCCGCGGCGAACACCCCGTCGGCGATGCCTACCTGGCTCTCCACCAGACACGACTGGGCGACGTGCTCGATGAGCCGTTCGGCGGCCGCCTCCTCGCCGCCGAGGTAACGGCTCGGACCTCGGGCGGCCACCGCGCAGGCACCCGGACGAACCACCTCGACGCCAGCGACCACCTCCTCCACGGCGGCGACCACCGGCTCGAACGCCCGGGCGTCCCGACCCGGGTCGTACTCCACGACAGTGAGCTGTGGGCAACGGCCCTGCGCCTCCCGCTTGCGCAGCCCTCGGCGCACCCCCTCGGCGCGGGCCCGCTCGGAGCAGGCGACCACCCGGTTGGCGTGCAGCACGGCGACCGGCCCGGTGGCAGGCACCCCGTCGACGATTTCGGCGGCGAGCACCGGCCAGTCCGGGCACCACAGCAGCAGGGTCCGGATCGGCGAGCCGGTCATCCCCGCCCGACCAGGGCGAGCGGCACAGCCGGTCGGCCCACGGCCGACCGCACCGTCCGGGGAATCACCCGGGTCAGCTCCTCACCGGGGAGCCAGACCTTGATCTCCTTGGGTCGGGCGGCCGCTCCGCGCCCGCGCGCCGAGACCGTGACCTCCCGGCGACGCAGCCGCCCCCGACCCTGACCGAGCCCTTCCCAGAACCCACGGACCACCTGCAACGTCACGTCCGCGCCGTCCCACCTGCCATACGGGACGAGCACGCTGCCGCGCTGCCGAGCCCGGGCGGCCAGCCGGGTGGCGACCGAGGCGGAGACGGCAGCCGGCACGGCGGTGACCACGACGTCCACCCCGTCGATCAGCGCGGCGACCACGGTGGCCCACTCGGGGCCCGGATTCGGCACCAGGGCCAGCCGGTCCAGGGCGATGCCGAGCTCGGCGGCCGCGCCCGCGCCGAGCGTTGGCACGCCGACCACGGCGCACCACGAGCCGGCTCGGGATGCCTCGGCGAGCAGGGCCAACACCAGCGAGGTGCCACCGCTGTTCCGGGGTTGACCGACGGCGACCGCGATGGTGCTGCCCCGGCGCAGACCCCGGTTGGGCAGGAGGCCGGTCAGCTCGGGCGCCACCGGTAGCACCCGGTGGCCGCCGACCGGATCGGGTGCGCTCGCCGGACGTACCAGATCGGCCAGAGCGGCGGAACCGACCACCATGCGGCCCGCCATCGGACCAACCCCCCGTCGTTGCTGTGGAACAGATCAGGACCGGCACGTCGTGACGCCGGCCGGCCGGCGGCCGGACGACCGATGTCACGACGGGATCAGGCGACGAGGCCGTCCAGGGCGGGCTGGTGGGCCACGCCGAGCGCGGTCTCCACCACCGTGACGAACTGTTCGGCCGCGCGGAGCAGGTCGTCGGCCTCCCGGGCGC
This sequence comes from Micromonospora sp. NPDC000316, assembly GCF_042898885.1. Classification (NCBI taxonomy): domain Bacteria; kingdom Bacillati; phylum Actinomycetota; class Actinomycetes; order Micromonosporales; family Micromonosporaceae; genus Micromonospora; species Micromonospora sp. NPDC000316. The sequence goes on along the minus strand of NZ_JBIAZG010000003.1, from coordinate 430,898 downwards.
TTACCACCCGTGGAATGCCGGCCTCGGCGGCGGCCCGCTTGCTGGCCCCGGCGGCGAAGAACCGTGCCCACTCGTCGAGCTCGGGGGCGACGGCGCAGAGCAGGACCCAGACGCTTGTGATCCGGTTGCGCCGGCTCGGCGCGGGCCGGGCCCGGGCGGCGAGCAGGGCGGCAGCGGCGCGCAGTGCCGCCAGGTGGGCGGCCGCGTAGCGCAGACCGTCGGGTCGGGTCTGGCCGGCCTCGACCAGCCCGCGCCGGGCCAACGTGAGGAGTTGGGCAGGGGTGCGGTGCGGCAGCACGTGCGCCGGCACCGTCGGTGCCTGAGCCGGGTTGGTCGGCATGGACTGTCTCCTCCACGTGGCCGGGACGTCGACCGGCGCAGAGGTGCCGCCGGCGAGACGCCGAGGTCGGGTGGTGCGGAGGAAGACGCACCGGGTGTGGCCGGCCGGGTGTGGATGCTTCCCCACACCACACCCGGCCGGCGTACCGGCGGGTTCGTCGCCCGCCGCCCGGGGGTCGTGGGCGGCGAGCGACGCTCCTGCCTGTCGGGACCGGGCTCGCGACTGCCCGGAAACCCAGGTGCGGCCCGCGGAGCCGCACCGCCCGGAGCTGGCGCCGCGAAACACCGCGCTCCGGCTGGTTGGAACGAGCGTACGAGACAATCGAACACTCGTTCTAACTGCTGTTGACAGTACACCTCCCCTCCGACGAAAACGCAACGTGTGACGCGCCGGCTGAACCGTTCGCGGGCGGACCGTGAAGAATGGCGACATGCAGCCACACCCGAACGTACGGGCGGTGCAGGACGCACTCGACGGCGCCGGTGCGCTCGACGGCGCCGGCCGAGCCAGCACGGTCCGCCTGCTGCCCGACGCCGTGCACACCGCCGTGGCGGCCGCCGAGGCGCTCGGTGTCGAGGTCGGCCAGATCGCCAACTCGCTGATCTTCGACGCGGACGGCGCGCCGCTGCTCGTGCTCACCTCCGGCGCGCACCGGGTGGACACCGCCGGCCTGGCGTCGTCGATCGGGGTCACCCGGCTGCGCCGGGCCACCCCGGAGTTCGTCCGGGCGCACACCGGGCAGCCGATCGGCGGGGTCGCCCCGCTCGGGCACCCGCAGGCGCTCCGCACCCTGGTGGACCAGGCGCTGGCGGCGTACCCGGAGATCTGGGCCGCGGGCGGCGTGCCGCGGGCGGTGTTCCCGACCACCTACGCCGAGCTGCTGCGGGTCACCGCCGGCACCCCGACCGAGGTGGCGTGAGCGACCGTAACGAGCACAGCAGCGTCGTACCGGAGTTGGTCACCCTGCACGTGTGGCGGACCGCCCGGGGCGCGCTGCCCCGGGCGCTGACCCGGATGGCTGTGGACCCGCGCCGGCTGCGGGCCCTGCCGGGCGTCCGGTTCGGCAAGCTGCTGGGCACCGGGACCGGCACCGGCTTCGGGCCGGCTGACGCCGACCTGACCCGGTGGGCGGCGCTGACCGTGTGGGACTCCCCCGCCGCGGCGGCCGGCTTCGACGACTCGCCGGTCGGGCGCGCCTGGGCGCGGATCGCCCTCGCCCAGGCCCGGGTCGACCTGCGCCCGCTGAGCAGCCGGGGTGAGTGGTCCGGCCAGCGGCCGTTCGGCGAGCCGCCGGGCGGCCGGGTCACCGGCCCGGTGCTGGCGCTGACCCGGGCCCGGTTGCGTGCCCGCCGGGCGGCCACCTTCTGGCGGGCGATCCCGCCGGTGGCCGCCGCCCTGCGCGACGCGCCCGGGCTGCTGGCCCGGTTCGGCGTCGGTGAGGCTCCGCTGGGTTGGCAGGGCACGGTGAGCGTGTGGCGCGACCCGACGGACCTGGTGGCGTTCGCGTACCGTCACCCGGAGCATCGGGCGGCGATCATGCGAACCCCCACCGCGGGCTGGTACGCCGAAGAGCTGTTCGCCCGGTTCGAGGTACGCGACGTGGTCGGCGATCGGACGGTGCTCGGATGGGTCGCCGACGGCGGCCCTGCAACGGTGAAGGATGGGCGGGCATGAGGTTGGTGCGCTGGACGCCGGACGATCTCGTCCGACGGCTGGACGACGTGGTGGCCGTCTACGGCGAGGCGATGGGATACCGCACCGACCTGCTGGAGGCCCGGCGCGGCTACATCGCCACCCACGTCCGCCGGCCCGGTTTCCGGGCCGTGGCCAGCCTGACCAGCGAAGGGCATCTCGCCGGCTTCGGCTACGGCTATCTGGGCGCCCCCGGCCAGTGGTGGCACGATCAGGTGCACCGGGCGCTGGACGCCCCGACCCGGCAGCGCTGGCTCACCCACTGCTTCGAGGTGGTCGAGCTACACGTCCGGCCGCCGGCACAGGGGCACGGGCTGGGCGCCGGCCAACTGCGGGCGCTGCTCACCATGGCCGAGGGCGACACCACGCTGCTGTCCACCCCGGAGGCCGAGGAGCAGACCTCGCGGGCCTGGCGGCTGTACCGGCGGTTCGGCTTCGTCGACGTGCTGCGCGACTTCCACTTCCCCGGCGACGAGCGGCCGTTCGGCGTCCTCGGGCGGGACCTGCCGCTCGATCCACAGGCGTCATGACCCGGCGGATCTCCTGGACGCTGCTCGGCGTCCTGGTGTTCGCCCAGATCTGCTACCCGCTCACCACAGGCGACACCCGGGCCGGGCTGACCGTGGCCACCGTCGTGCTCGGCTGGCTGCTCTCGGTCGGCCACGCGCTGCTCAGTCGAGGGCCCCGGGTCGCGGCCGCGCTTGTCGCGGTGGCCACCGGCGGCGGATTCGCGATCGAGGCGATCGGGGTGGCCACCGGTGTGCCGTTCGGCAGCTACGACTACTCCGGTGAACTCGGCCCCAAGCTGGCCGGGGTGCCGCTGATCATCCCGCTGGCCTGGACCTGGATGGCGTGGCCGGCCTGGCTGGCCGCGGTCCGCCTGACCGGCGGCCGGGCCGCAACGGCCGGCGGCCTGGCCGCAACGGCCGGCGGCAGCGGGTCGACAGCCGGTCGCAGCGGCTCGACGGCCCGCCGGTGGGTGGGGCGGATCGCGCTGGCCACTGTGGGGCTGGCCGCCTGGGATCTCTTCCTCGACCCGCAGATGGTCGCCGAGGGCTACTGGGTGTGGCGCAACGCCACCCCGGCGCTGCCCGGCCTGGCCGGTATCCCGGTCAGCAACTACCTGGGCTGGCTGCTCTTCGCGGTGCTGATGATGAGCGCGCTGCGCCCACTGGCCGGCCCGACCGTCAAGCGCACCGACAAGCGGGATCACCCAATGTTCGCGCTCTACCTGTGGACGTACTTCTCCAGCATCCTGGCCCACGCGGTCTTCCTCGACCTGCCCGCCTCGGCGCTCTGGGGCGCGGCCGGCATGGTGGTGACCGCCGTACCGCTGGCGGTGACCCTGCTGCGCGCCCGCAGGGCCGGCGACACGCACCGGGACGACCACCAGCCGGCCCGCCCCGGCGTCGACGCGACCCGATGACCGTCCTGCTGGTCCTGCTGGTCGCCATTGCCGTGCTGACCGGGCACACCTGGCTCAACGCCGCCCGCTGGCTGCGCCGGCCCACCGACCGGCCGGGCGAGGTCGACGAGCCGGTAGCCGTGCTGCTGCCGCTACGCGACGAGGCCGCCCGGGTCACCCCCTGCCTGCGCGCCCTGCTCGCCCAGCGGGGCGTGCCCGACCTGCGCATCGTGGTCCTCGACGACGGGTCCACCGACGGCACCTCCGACGTGGTCCGCGCGGTGGTCGGCGACGACCCGAGGGTCACACTGCTCAGCGGGGTCGCCCCGCCGCCGGGCTGGCTGGGCAAACCACACGCCTGCTGGCAGTTGGCCACCCGGGCCGACCCGGCGGCCACAGTGCTGGTGTTCGTCGACGCCGACGTGGTGCTCGCCCCGCACGCAGTGGCCGCCGCCGTCACCGAACTGCGCGCCGCCGGCGCGACGCTGCTGTCGCCGTACCCCCGGATCGTCGTGGCGACGGCGGCCGACCGGCTGGTGCAGCCGCTGCTGCAGTGGCTCTGGCTGACGTTCCTGCCGCTGCGCGCGATGGAACGCTCGCGGCGGCCGTCGCTGGCCGCCGCGGGCGGGCAGTTCCTGGTGCTGGACCGGGCCGGCTACACCACCACAGGCGGGCACGCGGCGGTCGCCGACAAGATCCTGGAGGACGTCGAGCTGGCCCGGGCGGTCAAGCGGGCCGGTGGACGGATCGCTCTGGCCGACGGCTCCCGGCTGGCCACCTGCCGGATGTACGACAACTGGCCGCAACTGCGCGACGGCTACTCGAAGTCGCTGTGGGCGACGTTCGGGCATCCGGGCGCGGCGGCCGCCGTGGTGACGATGCTGCTTCTGCTCTACACCGCCCCGCCGCTTGTCGCGCTGGTCGGCGTGGTGGCCGCCGCGCCGGGGGTGGCCGCCGTCGGTCTGGCCGGTTACCTGCTCGGGGTGGCCGGGCGGGTGCTCACCGCCCGGTCGACGGGGGGTCGGTGGTGGCCCGACGCGCTCGCACACCCCGTGTCGGTCGTGGTCCTCGGTTGGCTGACCCTGCGGTCGTACCATCTGCGAAAGCGACACCGCCTGACCTGGCGGGGCCGCCCGGTCAGCTAGGAGGACGCGGCATGGCGCGGATCGTGGTCGTCGGCGCCGGGGTGGGTGGCCTGGCCACCGCCGCCCGGCTGGCCGCAACCGGGCACCAGGTGACCGTCTTCGAGGCCGCCGACACGGTCGGCGGCAAGCTCGGCAGGTACGTGCACGACACCCCGGCCGGGTCGTTCCACTTCGACACCGGGCCGAGCCTGCTCACCCTGCCCGAGGTCTTCGAGGACCTGTTCGAGGCGACCGGGGCGAAGCTCGACGAATACCTGGACCTGGCGCCGCTGGACCCGATCGTCCGGCACGTCTTCCCCGGCGGCGGTCCCGCGCTGGACTCCTGCGCCGACCCTGTGGAGTTCGCCGGCCGGATCGGGGCCGCCTTCGGTGACCGGGCGGCGGCCGACTGGCAGCGGCTGTGGCGGCGGGCCGCCCGGGTGTGGAACGCCTCCTCGCGGGACATCCTGCGCCGCGCTGTCGACTCCCCCCGTGACCTGGCGTCGCTGGCCTGGCGCGTCGGCGACCTGGCCGCCATCGCTCCGGGCCGCACCCTGCGCGGGCTGGGCCGCCGGCACCTCTCCGACCCGCGGCTGCGGATGCTGCTGGACCGGTACGCCACCTACACCGGCGCCGACCCGCGCCGGGCGCCGGCGGCGCTCGTCGCCGTCCCCTACGCCGAGATGACGTTCGGCGGTTGGTACCTGCGCGGTGGGCTGGGCACGCTCGCCGACGCGCTGCTGACCCGCTGCCTGGACCTCGGCGTGGTCGTGCAGACCGGCGCCACCGTGACGCGGATCGACGCGGCGGGCGGCCGCGTGCACGGGGTACGCCTCGCCGGCGTCGCCGCGCCGGTGCCCGCCGACGTGGTGGTGGCCAACGTGGACGCGCTCACCGTCTACCGTGACCTGCTGCCGCACGCGCGTCGGCTGGCCGGGCTGAACGACCGCAGCCTGGCCGGTTTCGTGCTGCTGCTCGGCGTCTCCGGCAGCACCGGGCTGGCGCACCACAACGTCTTCTTCCCGCGCGACTACGACGCGGAGTTCGACGCGGTCTTCGGCGATCCGGGGCGGGGCGTACGGGCGCGGCCGGCTGTCGACCCGACGGTGTTCGTCACAGTCGCCGACGACCCGATGGTCCGCCCGGCCGGGCACGAGGCGTGGTTCGTGCTTGTCAACGCCGCCCGGCAGGGCACCGCCGCTGGCGCGGTCGACTGGCGACGCCCAGGGCTGGCCGACGCGTACGCCGATCGGATCCTGGAGGTCCTGGCCGAGCGCGGCGTGGACGTGCGTGACCGGCTGCTGTTCCGCGAGGTCCGCACCCCTGCCGACCTGGACGCGGCGACCGGAGCGCCCGGCGGCGTGATCTACGGGACCGCCGGTGGGCTGCTCCGCCCGGCCAACCGGGGCCCGGCGCACGGCCTGTGGCTGGTGGGCGGCTCCAGCCACCCGGGCGGTGGCCTGCCGATGGTGACCCTCTCGGCGCAGATCGTCGCCGGCGAGATCGGCCCTGCCTGGTAGTCCCGCTCAGCCGGCGTCGAGCAGCGCGCGGCGGACCGTGGAGAGCAACTGCCCCAACCCGAAGCCGGCCAGCAGCACCCACACCGCTGTCGCCATGGTGATGGTGCCGGCGGCCAGATCCGGCTCGATCAGCCCGGCCAGCCCGGCGACCAGCAACCCGGCAAGCGCGACCGACACCCGGGTGGGTCGTTCGCCGACGGTCACGGCGCCGATCTCGCGCATTCCGGCGGAGACCGCGCGGGCACGGACGTACTCGTGCAGCCACGACAGCGCGCCGCCCGCGACGACAAGCGCGCCCGGGGCGCCGACCAGCCAGAACGCCAGTAGCCAGGCCACCTCACCGAGCCGGTCGGCGACCGAGTCGTAGACGTAGCCGAGCCGGGTGGTGCGGCCGGTGGCGACCGCCACCGCACCGTCGACGCTGTCGGCCACCGCGGCGAGCAGCACGAACAGCGCGCCGAGGAACGGCCCGTCCCCCGGCCGGGTCGCCAGCAACGGTACGCAGAAGCAGAGCAGCACCCCGGCCACGGTGACCGCGGTGGGGCCGACCCGCAGCCGGCCCAGCACATATCCGACGTGGTAGGAGAACCGCAGCCAGGCGCGGACCACCGGCGCGGCGACCCGGGGGTCGAAACCGCCGTGCAGCCGCGCCCATGCCGTGGCGTACTGGTCCCAGTTCAGCTGTGTGCCCACCACTGATCAACCATCGTGCCCGGCATCAGGTGTCGCGGACGCCGTGTTCACATCCGCGCGCCGACCTTGAGGTTCTGCCAGACCTCGCGGGTCGCGGTGGACCTGTTGAGGGTGATGAAGTGGATGCCCGGCACGCCCTCGTCCAGCAGACGACGGCACATCTCGCTGGCCTGCTCGATGCCGAGTTGGCGGACCGCCTCCGGATCGTCGGCGACCCGCTCGAAGCGGGCCGCAAGCGTCGTCGGGAAGGGTGCCCCGGACAGCTGCACGGACCGTTCGATGGTGCGGATCTGGGTCACCGGCATCACCCCGGCCAGGATCGGGGTGTCGCAGCCGGCAGCGGCCACCCGGTCGCGTAGCCGCAGGTAGTCGTCGGCGTCGAAGAACATCTGCGTGATCGCGAACGCGGCGCCGGCCCGGCACTTGCGGACGAAGTGCGCGGTGTCGCTTGCCACGTCGACCGAGCGGGGATGCTTGTACGGGAAGGCCGCCACGCCCACGCTGAAGTCGCCGGAGTCTCGTACCAGACGCACCAGGTCCTCGGCGTAGTCGACGCCCTCGGGATGCCGGACCCACTCGCCGCCCGGGTTGCCGGGCGGGTCACCGCGCACCGCCAGCACGTTGCGCACCCCCACCCCGGCGAGCCGGCCGATCACGTGCCGCAACTCGGCCACGGAGTGGTCGACGGCGGTCAGGTGGGCCATCGGCAGCAGTGTGGTCTCGGTGGCGATCCGCTCGGTCACCGCGACTGTCGTGTCCCGGGTCGAGCCGCCCGCCCCGTAGGTGATCGACACGAACGACGGGCGCAGCGACTCCAACTCGCGGATCGCCTGCCAGAGCAGCAGCTCGCCCGCCTCGGTCTTGGGCGGGAAGAACTCGAACGAGAAGGTCGGCTGACGGTCACGGATGAGCTCCCCGATCGCCGGCTGGGGATTGGGGAGTACCGAGGGAAGACCGAGCGCCACGTCCCCGACTCTAGCGGGCGGGGCCAGCGGCACCCAGGTCCTTCCCACCGCCTCCCACAGTTCGGCGGGCGCGTGCCGGTCCGGCGGGGGAAGCCGTCGTACCCCCGGGGTAGGAATGGGTGGCGCGGGAGGGGCGGCGGGGGCGGCCCGGGATCCGGCGCGGGGGTCGCACAGCCGAGGGTGGCATTTGTCTCGTCCCGTGGGCGGGTGGGTGCCGCCGCGCCGACACCCCGCCGGGAGGCCCGATGACCTCGCCCACACCACAGCGCCCCACCCCGCTCGGGCCGCTCCTGGCCCGGTGCCGGCTGGTCCGGGGTTGGAGCCAGCAGCGCACCGCCGCCGAGTTGTGCGCCGCCGCCGGCGTGCCGACTCTGAGCCGGCACGAGGTGTCCCGGTGGGAACGGCAACGACGCATACCGGGAGGATTCTGGCTCGGCTGGCTCGCCGTCGTGCTGGACGTGCCGCTTGTGGTGCTCGCCGAGGCCGCCGCGAGCGCCCGCCGAGCCGGTCCGACGCGGGCCGCCGGGCCGGGCCGGGCCGGCACCGCGGGCACACGGCCGGGCGGGCGTGCCCGGTCCACGCCAACCGGACCACGTGGCGGTACAACGCGGGCCGTGGCGACCCGCTAGCGTCGTGGCGTGACCCACGCTGCTCCCGTGTCTCCCGTCGACCGCGCCGACCTTCGACAGCGGGTCGACAAGGCCCTCACCGAATTCCTGGCCGGCCAGCGGGCGCGGCTGACCCGGGTGGACCCGGCCCTCATCCCGGTGGCGGAGGCCATCGAGGCGTTCGTGCTCGGCGGCGGCAAGCGCCTGCGGCCGGCCTTCGCGTACTGGGGGTTCCGGGGCGCCGGCGGGGTGGACGCCGACCAGGTCCTCACCGCCCTTGCCGCCCTGGAGTTCGTGCAGGCCAGCGCCCTGATCCACGACGACCTGATGGACCGCTCCGACACCCGCCGCGGTGAGCCTGCGGTGCACCGGCGGTTCGCCACCCAGCACCGGGCGGCCGGCTGGGGCGGTGACCCGGACGGGTTCGGCGACTCGGCGGCGATCCTGCTCGGTGACCTCTGCCTGGTGTGGTCCGACGAGCTGTTGCACTCCGCCGGTCTGGATCTGCGGGCGGTGGCCCGTGCCCGGCCGGTCTTCGACGAGATGCGCACGGAGGTCACCGTCGGGCAGTACCTCGACGTGCTGACCCAGGCCACCGGCGACACGTCCGTGGAACGGGCCAGTCAGGTCGCCCGGTACAAGTCGGCGAAGTACACGGTCGAACGGCCGCTGCTGCTCGGCGCCGCGCTGGCCGACGCGGGCGACGACGTACGGACGGCCTACTCGGCGTACGGGCTGCCGTTGGGCGAGGCGTTCCAGCTGCGCGACGACGTGCTGGGGGTCTTCGGCGACCCGGCGCAGACCGGCAAGCCGGCCGGGGACGACCTGCGTGAGGGCAAGCGCACCTACCTGGTGGCGGCTGCCCTGGAGGCCAGCGACGACGCGGGCCGGGAGCTGCTGCTGAGCCGGCTCGGTGACCCGGCACTCGACGAGCAGGGCGTGACCCAGCTCCGCGAGCTGATCACCGCGAGCGGGGCACTGGCCCGCACCGAGCAGCGGATCGTCACACTCACCGACACCGCGCTGGCGGCTCTCGCCGCCGTGGACCTGGACACCGAGGCCCGCCAAACCCTTGTCGACCTGGCCATAGCCGCCACCCGCCGCACCGACTGAACCGGCCCGGCCCGGCCCGGCTCCGCCCGGCCCGCCTCGCGGATTGATCATGAAGTTAGCGACGCCCGCACCGGCGTGTCGTGCCGCTAACTTCATGATCGACGCAGCGAACCCCGGCGCGCGGGCGGAAGCGCCGTGCAGTTAGAAGCCGAGGGCTTGGGCTCGGCGTTTGACCTCGCGGGCCTGGTCGCCGGAGAGGGCGGCGGCCGGGGTGGCGCCGGGCAGGGTGTCGTCGGGCTCGTAGAGCCAGCGCAGCGCCGCCTCGTCGTCGTAGCCGTTGTCGGAGAGCAGGTTGAGCACGCCGGGCAGGTGCTTGCGCACCACGTCGTTGGCCACCAGCTCCGCCGGCACCCGGCGGATGCCGTCGCGGCGGACCGCCAGCAGCTCCCGGTCGCGGATCATCTGGTGCACCTTGCTGATCGACACGTCGAGGCGCTCGGCGACGTCGGGCAGGGTGAGCCAGCCGGCCGGGTCGGTGGGGCCAGCGAGCTCGGGGCCGGGCACGGCCTCATCGGGTACGGGTTCGGTCACCCGATCACCCTGCCACGCCGCCGCCGCGGCCAGCCACCGGCACCCCGAACGGCCCGTCCGCGCCCGCCCTCGAACCCGAGGTGAGCAGCGGATCAGGGCCGGCCCGAGTGCCCCGACCTCGGCGGGACGGCCCACGTGCGACCCCGGCCTGTAGCATCCTGTTCAACCTTCGCCCCCTGGACACATAGACTCCCTGCCGATGGACACACAGGTCGCCGACACGTTGCTGGGCTCGCTTATCGACGGGCGCTACCGCATTCGCGGTCGCGTGGCCCGTGGCGGCATGGCGACCGTGTACACCGCAACCGACGAACGCCTTGAGCGCACCGTCGCAGTCAAGATCATTCACCCCACCCAGGCGTCCGAGGCGCGGACCCGGATCGCCAACTTCGTGGCCCGGTTCACCGACGAGGCGAAGACCATCGCCCGGCTGACCCACCCGAACGTGGTGGCGGTCTACGACCAGGGCACCCACGCCGGCCTGCCATACCTGGTGATGGAGTACGTCCGCGGTCGCACGCTGCGCGACGTGCTGGCCGAGCGGCGCCGACTCAATCCGGACGAGGCCCTGGCCATCGTCGAGCAGATGCTCGCCGCGATCGCCGCCGCGCACCGGGCCGGCCTGGTGCATCGCGACGTCAAGCCGGAGAACGTGCTTGTCGCCGAGGCACCCACCGGCGGCGTCGCCAACCTGGTGGACAGCGTCGTCAAGGTGGCCGACTTCGGGCTGGCCCGCGCCGTCGAGGCGAGCGCCGACGAGGAGCAGGGCAACCAGTTGATGGCCACCGTGGCGTACGTCGCCCCGGAGCTGGTCACCGAGGGTCGGGCCGACCCGCGCACCGACGTCTACTCCGCCGGGATCGTGCTGTTCGAGATGCTCACCGGCCGGGTGCCCTACGACGGGGACCGTCCGGTGGACGTCGCCTGGCAGCACGTCGACAGGGACGTACCGGCGCCCTCGACGCTTGTGCCCGGCCTGCCGTCGGTCCTCGACGGCCTGGTTCAGCGGGCCACCCGGCGCGATCCCGACGCCCGGCCCGCCGACGCCGGCGCCCTGCTGGCGGAGGTGCAGATCGCCCGGGACCAGTTGGGCGACCTCAACAGCAGCACCGCCGTGATCCACCGGGTGGCCGACGAGTCGCCGGTTTCCCAGCCGACGATGATGGTCGCCACGGTCCGCCCTGCCGAGCGCCCGACCTGGGCCCGCCTGCCCGAGGGCGGTGGCCAGGGGCCGGGTCGGCGCCGGGCCGCCCCGGAGCCGTCCGAGGGCCTGGGTGCCCGACTCGCAACGCTGCGCAGCACGGTGATGGGCAATCCGCGGGGCCGGCTGGCCGTCGCGGCCGTGGTGGTGACGCTGGGTCTGGTGGCCGCGATCGGCGGCTGGTGGTTCGGCTCCGGCCGCTACACGACCGCGCCGCAGCTGGTGAGCCTGACCAAGGCCGACGCGCAGGTGCAGGCCGAGCGCGCGGGCCTGACCCTGGCGTACGGGGAGCCGCGCTTCGACGAGCAGGCCCCGAAGGACAGCGTGCTGGAACAGACCCCCGCGTCGACCACCAAGATCGTCAAGGGTGGCGTGATCACCCTGACCCTCTCCCTCGGCCCGGAGCGCTTCCCGGTGCCGGACGTGATCGGCAAGGAGTTCGAGCTGGCCGAGGCGGACCTGGTAAACGCGAAGCTGGTGGTGGTCAGGGGCACCTCCCGCTACGACGACACCCTGCCCGCCGGCATCGTCCTGGACAGCAACCCGAAGGTGGGTGCCGAGGTCAAGCCGGGCACGAAGATCACCCTCGTGCTGAGCCGTGGCCGGGCACCGGTGTCGGTGCCGAACCTGGTCGGCAAGAGCCTGACCGAGGCCCGTGCCACACTTGCCGGGCTCGGCCTGGTGCCGGTGGAGACCCCCAAGGATTCCGACAAGCCCAAGGACGAGATCCTCGGCCAGAGCCCGGCCGACGGCACCGGTGTGGAGAAGGGCGCCCAGGTCAAGCTGGATGTCAGCAAGGGGCCGCCGCTTGTCGTCGTGCCCCGGGTGGTCGACCTGCCCTGCCAGCAGGCCAAGCAGGTGTTGGAGAGCCAGGGCTTCCCCGTGGCGGTCCAGTTCAACCCGAACGCCACGGTGCGCTTCCAGAACCCGGGCGAGAATTCGCAGGTGCCGCCGGGCACCCAGGTCACCATCGGGTGTCTCTGAGATGCCGGTGACCCGTTCCCGCCCGGTCGGCGCGCACACCCCCACCTCCGGTGGGCTCGCCAAGGCCGCGCTTCCGTACCTCGACGCGACAGGTGCCGAGGTGGTGCAGGTCTACGTCTCCAACTCGCGGGGCTGGGCGTTGCCCCCGGGGGATCCGGCGCAGGACGCGCTGTTCCGCGACGGCTGCGCCGAGCGGGGCATTCCGGCGTTCATCCACGCCTCGCTGCTTGTCAACCTGGGCTCCCCTACTCCGGGCACTGTCGAGAAGTCGGCGCAGACGCTGGCGCACGCGCTGCGTCGGGGCGTGGCGATCGGCGCTCGGGCGGTGGTGTTCCACGCCGGCAGTTCGGTGGACGAGGGGTACGCCGAGACGGCGATGCGGCAGGTCCGCGAGGAACTGCTGCCCCTGCTCGACTGGGCTGCCGAGGCCGGCGGGCCGATGCTGCTGGTGGAGCCGAGCGCGGGCGGTGGGCGGTCGCTCGCCTCGCGGGTGGAGCACCTCGGGCCCTACCTGGACGCGGTGGACCGGCACCCCATGCTCGGGGTCTGCTTCGACACCTGCCACGCCTGGGCCGCCGGGCACGACCTGGCCGCCGAGGGTGGCATGACGGCGACCCTGGACACGCTTGTGGCCACTGTGGGAGCGGACCGGCTGCGGTTGGTGCACGCCAACGACTCGAAGGATCTGTGCGGCTCCACCCGGGACCGGCACGAGAACATCGGCAAGGGCACCATCGGCGAGCCCGCCTTCGCCGAACTGATGGCCCACCCGGCCACCGCCGGCGTACCGATGGTCGTGGAAACCCCCAGCGAAAAGCAGCTCGGCCACGCCGCCGACATAGCAACCCTCACCCGCCTCCACCCCTGACGCCCCTCCCCCAAGCTGTTGATCAAGAGGTTTGCGTCATCCGGAGGCCGGAATCTGACGCAAACCTCTTGATCACCCGGGGAAGTGGGGGCGGCGGGGTGGGTTAGGTGGACAGGGCTCGGGTCAGGACTGTTGCCGCGCGGTCGATGTTCTCGTCGTCGAGGCCCAGGTGGGTCACCAGGCGGGCCGTCCGGGGGCCGAGCACCGAGATCAGTACGCCTTCGGCGCGAGCGGCGGCGGCCAGAGCGCGGGCGTCCAGCGCGTGCTTGGTCAGGTCCAGCGGGACGATGTTGGTGCGGACCGCGGCGGCGAGCACCCCGAACGGCGCGACCGCCTCGGCGAGCCGGGCCGCCCTGGCGTGGTCCTCCGACAGCCGGTCGACGTGGTGCGCGAGCGCGTACCGACCGGCGGCGGCGAGGATTCCGGCCTGACGCACGCCGCCGCCCATCCGCTTGCGGATCAGACGAGCCCGTTCGATCTTCTCGGCACTACCCACCACGAGCGAACCGACAGGCGCGCCGAGGCCCTTCGACAGGCAGACGGACATCGTGTCGAAGAGCCGGCCGTACTCGATAAGCGGCACCCCGTCGGCGACGTGCGCGTGCCAGATCCGGGCGCCGTCGCAGTGCAGCGCCACCGCCTCGGCGTCCGCCACACCGCGCAGCTCACGCAGGGTCGCCAGGGGGATCACACCGCCGCCGCCCCGGTTGTGGGTCTGCTCCACGGCGATCGCCCGGGTGGGAACGGCGAAGTAGCCGTCCGGGCGGATCATCCCCGCGACCGTCTCCGGGTCGATGTCCGCGCCGACCGCCGGCCAGGTCCGCGAGGAGATGCCACCGTACGCGGCAGCGGCCCCGATCTCGTACGTGACGACGTGCGCGTCGGCGTCGCAGAGCAGCTCGTCACCGGGCGACACCAGCAGTTGCAGGGCGATCTGGTTGGCCATCGACCCGCTCGGGGCGAACAGCGCCGCCTCGTGCCCGAACAGCGCGGCGACCTCGGCCTCCAGCGCGTTGACCGTCGGGTCCTCGCCGTAGACGTCGTCACCGACCTCGGCGGTGGCCATCGCCTCCCGCATGCCGGCGGTCGGCCGGGTCACCGTGTCGGAGCGAAGGTCCACGAACATGTCAGCCACTGTCATCCTTTCGGCGTGCCGGTTGCGGGTCTCGCAACCTCAGCCCCGCAGCATCTCCGCCACGAGGAAGGCCAGCTCCAGCGACTGCTGGGTGTTGAGTCGCGGGTCGCAGGCGGTCTCGTACCGATCGGGCAGGTCGAGGTCCTCGATGCCCTGGGCGCCGCCGAGGCACTCGGTGACGTCCTCACCTGTCAATTCGACGTGCAGGCCACCGGGGTGGGTTTCCAGCCCTCGGTGCACCTCGAAGTAGCCGAGCACCTCGTCGACGATGCGGTCGAAGTGCCGGGTCTTGTAGCCGTTTGACGACTCGTGGGTGTTGCCGTGCATCGGGTCGCACTGCCACACCACCTTGGCGCCGGAGGCGGTGACCTTGGCAACGATCGGCGGCAGGGCGTCGCGCACCCGGTGGTTGCCCATCCGGCTGATCAGGGTGAGCCGGCCGGGGATGTTGTCCGGGTTGAGCTTCTCGCACAGCTCGATCGCCTCGTCCGGAGAGGTGGTCGGGCCGAGCTTGACGCCGATCGGGTTGGCGATCCGGGAGATGAAGTCGATGTGCGCGCCGGTGATCTGCCGGGTGCGCTCGCCGATCCACAGGAAGTGCCCGGAGAGCCCGTACGCCCGGCTGTCGGAGACCCGGGTGAGCGCCCGGTCGTACTCCAGGGCGAGGGCCTCGTGGGAGCAGTAGAGGGTGACGGTCCGCAGCGCCTCGTCGTCGGTCATCCCGCAGGCCCGGATGAAGGCCAGCGCGCGGTCGATCTCCCGGGCGATCGCCTCGTAGCGCTCCCCCGCCGGGGAGTTCTTGACGAAGCCCTTGTTCCAGTCGTGCACCGCGTGCAGGTCGGCGAGGCCACCGGCGAGGTACGCCCGCAGCATGTTCATCGCCGCCGCCGAATTGGCGTACGCCCGGATCATGCGCTGCGGGTCGGCGACCCGGGCGGCCGGGTCGGCCTCCAGCGAGTTGATCATGTCGCCGCGGTAGGCGGGCAGGCCGCGGGCGTCGGTCGGCAGCGAGCGGGGCTTTGTGTACTGGCCGGCGACCCGGGCGACCTTCACCACCGGCAGCGACGCGCCGTAGGTGAGCACGATCGCCATCTGGAGCAGGGTGCGGGCGTTGGCCAGCAGGTGGCTCTCGGTGTTGTCGACGAACGTCTCGGCGCAGTCGCCCCCCTGGAGCAGGAACGCCTTGCCCTCGCAGACCAGGGCCAGCTTCTGCCGGAGCTGGTCCACCTCGTAGGGCGCGACGACCGACGGCACGGTGTCGAGGACCTTGCAGACCGCGGCGACGGCGGCCGGATCGGACCACGGCGGGACCTGCTCGCGGGGAAGCTCCCGCCATCGGTCCAGGCCAAGGGCGGCGTCCTCGGCGGAGTCGACGGTCGGACGACTGGTCTGCAGACCCGGGTTACCAAACCCGGGATGGCTCAGCTGATGCCACTCATGGCGCATGACGAAAGCGTACGGCGACCCCCGGTGCGGCCGAGCGCCGAGGGGGACGGTTCCGCACGTTGGGAGGTCGATCCGGGCGCCCGCGAATCAGGACGCGGGGGACGGAACGGCGCCCTTCGGCGTTGCGCCGGCGGCCGGCGCGACGCCAGGCGCCTCTTCGGCGATGCACCAGTCGCCACCGTCACGGGTGACGGTGAACACCAACTGCCGATTGATCTTGCGCTTGCCCGCGGTGACCGAAACCGACACGCTTACCTCCTGGCCACGCGGCCCGGACCGGATGTCGGTGATGGTCGCCTCGGGCACCTTGAAGTGGTCGGCGAAGTCGCCGTTGGGGCCGGTGGCGGCGACGTCGAAGGTGTCGTGCAGCAGCGCACAGAGCTGACTCCGGCCGGCGGCGACGTCCTTGGCGGACATCGCGTCGAGGTACGCCTGCACGCGCTCGCGGGACCGCGTGGCGGCCTCCTCGGCGGGGGCCCGCTCAGGCTTGGCCGCCTCGTCCTCGGCGGCACCGCCGATCCCGCAGCCGGCCAGGGCGGCCGGGAGCAGGACGAGCCCGGCGGCGCTCGCCGCCAGCCTGCGGTGGGTCGGGCGCATGACCACCTCCGTCGACGGGGATCGAGACGTGCCGAGCCGCGAGTCTGCCACATCCGGGCGGAACCGCCCAAGGCCGGCGGCCCGGCCGACGCTTTGCGTCGACCGGGCCGCTTCGTCACGGGCGGGGAGGGACGGTGCGGTCCCTCCCCGCCGTGTGGGGTGGTACGTCGGCCCTCGGCTCAGCCGAGACCGCCCTTGATGGCGCCGATGAGCTCACCGTTGCTGGTGTCGCCGGAGAGTTCCCAGAAGAACGCGCCACCGAGGCCCTGGTTGTTCGCGTACGTCATCTTGCCGTTGATCGTCGACGGGGTGTCGTAGCTCCACCAGTTGCTGCCGCACTTGGCGTAGGCGGTGCCACCGACCGTTCCTGTGGTCGGGCAGGTGTTCTTGAGGACCTTGTAGTCCTCGATGCCTGCCTCGTAGGTGCCCGGCGCCGCGCCCGTGGCGCTGCCGCCCGGTGCGGCCTGGGTGACGCCCGTCCAGCCCCGGCCGTAGAAGCCGACGCCGAGCAGCAGCTTGTTGGCCGGGATGCCCTTGCTCTTGAGCTTCTGGATCGCCGCGTCGGAGTTGAAGCCCTGCTGCGGGATGCCGGTGTACGAGGTGAGCGGCGAGTGCGGGGCGGTCGGGCCCTGGGCGTTGAACGCGCCGAAGTAGTCGTAGGTCATCGGCATCAGCCAGTTGAGGTTGCCGATGGCCCCGGCGTAGTCGGTGGCGTCGATCTTGCCGCCGTTGCTGCCGTCCGCGGTGATGGCGGCGGTGACCAGGGCGTTGGAGCCGAACCTCGACCGCAGCGCGCTGATCACGTTCTTGAACGCGTTCGGGCCGCTGCTGTCACAGCTCAGACCGCAGGCGTTCGGGTACTCCCAGTCGACGTCGATGCCGTCGAAGACGTCCGCCCAGCGCGGGTCCTCGACCAGGTTGTAGCAGCTCTCGGCAAAGGCGGCCGGGTTCTGCGCGGCCTGCGTGAAGCCGCCGGACCAGGTCCAGCCGCCGAAGGACCAGATCACCTTGAGGTGCGGGTTCATCTGCTTGAGCTTGCGCAGCTGGTTGAAGCTGCCGCGCAGCGGCTGGTCCCACGTGTCGGCGACACCGTCGACGCTGTCCGCCGCCGTGTACGCCTTCTCATAGTCGGCGTAGCTGTCACCGATCGAGCAGCGACCACCTGTGGTGTTGCCGAAGGCGTACAGGATGTGGGTCAGCTTGGCGGCCGAGCCGCTGGTCTGGATGTTCTTGACGTGGTAGTTGCGGGCGTAGACGCCCCACTCGGCGAAGTAGCCGACTACCTTCTTGCCACCCGGCGGCGGGGTGGTCGGCGGTGGCGTGGTGGGCGGCGGGGTCGTGGGCGGCGCCGTGGTGGGCGGGGCGGTGGTCGGCGGTGCCGTGGTGGGCGGGGTGGTCGGGGTGCCGCCACCACACGGAGCACCGTTTATGGTGCAGTTCAGCGGCGCCTTGTAGGCACCGGTGCCGTTGTAGCCCCAGTTGAACGAGGCGCCGGGGGCGAGCGCGCCGGCCCAGCTCTTCTTGACCGCGACGTAGTGGTTGCCGCTGCTTGTCACGTCGGCGTCCCAGGCGCTGCTGATTGTGGTGCCCGACGGCAGGTCGAACTCGATGCGCCAGGTGCTGACCGAGGCGCTCGACCCGTTGGTGACGGTCACCCTCGCTTCGTGACCGGTCCCCCAGTCCTGCACCTTGGTGAACGTGGTGGTGACCGTGCCGGCGCCGAACGCGGTGGTCACCGGCACCGCTGCGACGGTCACGGCGACCACGGCACCGGCCCAGAGGGCCCGGCGGAGCGATCTTTTCATGAGGCGTCTCCCGAACTGTTAGGAAACTTTCCAAAAGAGATTGCTGAGACCGTACTCAGGTGGTCATCACTTCGTCAAGATGTGCATGTTTCGATTTCCTTTGGTGCGTGGACTGCACTCGCCCGACCGTCACCGGATGCCCGACGGCCCGCGCGTAGCCTCGGGTCCATGACCGTCTTCGACATTCCGATCGACGCCCTCAACGGCGGCCCCGCCAACCTCGCCCAGTACCAGGGCCGCGCGCTGCTGGTGGTCAACGTCGCCTCCCGCTGCGGCCTCACCCCGCAGTACGCCGGGCTCCAGGCCCTCGCCGACTCCTACGCCGAGCGCGGCCTGACCGTGCTCGGCGTGCCGTGCAACCAGTTCGCCGGGCAGGAGCCGGGCACCGCCGCCGAGATCAGCGACTTCTGCCAGGTCAACTACGGGGTCACCTTCCCGCTGACCGAGAAGGTCGACGTCAACGGATCGGACCGGCACCCGCTCTACGCCGCGCTTGTCGACACCCCGGACGCCGAGGGGCACACCGGGGACGTCCGCTGGAACTTCGAGAAGTTCCTGGTGGCCCCGGACGGCACGGTAGCCGCCCGGTTCGCCCCGACGGTCGAACCCGACGCGGACGAGCTGCGCGCCGCCATCGACAAGGTGCTCCCCGCCGGGGCATAACCCCTCCCGACCGCGTCGGCGCTCCGTCGTCGACCGGCCCGGACGTGCCGCTCGTCACCGACGAGTGGCACGTCCCCGGCGAGCCGATCTCCGACAAGTGTGAGCAGTACGTTGTGCTGAACCGGGTCACGGCGCAGCCATGCGTCAGTACTGGCGGCGAAGGTCGCGAGATCTTCGGCGAGGCAACGCATTCCGAGAGCGTGCGGGGCCGGCCGTCGCCACGGTCGGAATGTGTCACGGGCAGACAGAGTTGGGAAACAACATGACAACTGTGGGACTAATCGGCAGTGGCAACATCGGCGGCACCGTGGCCCGGCTGGCGGTGGCTGCCGGCTACGACGTCGTGTTGAGCAACTCGCGAGGGCCCGAGACGCTCACCGCTCTGGTCGACGAGTTGGGCTCGCACGCGAGCGCCGGCACGGCACAGGACGCGGCGCAGGCCGGTGATCTGGTGGTGGTCAGTGTGCCGCTGAAGGCCTACCGGGCGGTGCCCGTGGAGCCGCTGACCGGCAAGGTCGTCATCGACACCAACAACTACTACCCGCAGCGTGACGGCAACATGCCGGAGTTGGACGCCGGCGAGGTCACCAGCAGCGAGTTGCTTCAGCAGCACCTGCCCTTGGCTCGGGTGGTAAAGGTCTTCAACAACATCTTCTTCAAGCACCTGGGCTCGCTGGCCCGGCCGGCCGGCGCGGCCGACCGCAGCGCCCTCGCCATCGCCGGTGACGACGCCACCGCGAAGGCCGATGTCACCGCCTTCCTGGACCGGATCGGCTACGACACAGTGGACGCCGGGTCGCTGGCCGAGGGGTGGCGCTACCAGCCGGACACCCCGGCCTACGGCGCGCTCTACTCCGCCGACCCGACCGACTGGGAGCACTCGGCGCCGGCCGGTGCCGACAAGCTTCAGGCCCTGCTGGCCGCCGCCACCCGCTGAGCAGCACCGCCGCCCTTCGTGCGATCGCCTACCGGGTGGTCGCGCGGAGGGCGGCGGCCAACTCCTCGTCGTAGCTGGCGATCGGCTGGCCGTCCGAGGCGTACGCGACGAGCCGCCCCTGGTTCATGTTCGCCGACCGGAACGAGAACGTGCGCGTTCCCGGGTACGCGTCGAGCAGCGGGATGGCCCGAGGTGCCCCGCCCGGGGCCGAGTAGTACTCCAAGCGGCTCACCTGCGGGGCGACCACGCCGTTGACCCGTACCTTCGTCTTCTCGGCGCGGGTGCCGAAGGTGACCAGCGCGTCGGTGCGGTAGGCGGCGCACTCGACCGGGCCACGGCAGACGAAGAAGTATCGCGGGTTCACCACGTCGTCGAGGGTGTACGCCTTGAAGGTCGGGTCCGCTCCGGCGGGCAGCGGCTGGACGGCGAAGAACGCGACCGCCACCGCGGCCGTGATGCCCACCCGCCACCAGGCTCGGCCGGCGGCGGGTCGCCGGGTCGTCCGGGAGGCGGCCACCGCGACGCCCCCGAAGCCGGCCAGGCACAGCATGCACACCCCGAGAGCGCGGGCGTTCTCGAAGAGAAACTGCACGCCCGGCCGCATCGACACCGGGCTGAGGACCGCGCCCAACGAGACGACCATCGTGCCGAGCAGCGCCGCGCCGGCCACCCGCCGGGTCACCCCGGACGCGCCGATCAGCAGCATCGCGGCGAGCACCGGCCACACCTGGTGGTGTGTCCAGGACACCGGGGACGCGGCCACAGTGGCGCAGCCGACGAGCACCGCGCCGTGCGCCTGTCGGCCCTGCGCCGTCAACTGCCGGGCGCGCAGCAGCGCCGCCGCGCAGATCAGCGCCACCAGGGCGGCCCAGAGCAGGGGCAGCGTCGACTCGTCGACGCCGACGCGCAGCAGCATCCCGTGCAGTGACTGGTTGCCCAGCGAGGCCAGGTTGCCGATCCGGGAGGTCTGCCGCACGGCCTCGGTCCAGTACGTCCAACTCTCGCCCGGCAGCACGATCGCGGCCAGCCCGGCGCAGGCCACGAACGTCGCCGCGGCACGACAGGCGTCGCGGTAGCGGCCCGTGGCGAGGAAATACACGACGAACAGCAGCGGTGTCAGCTTGATCGCCGCAGCGACCCCGACAAGCACCCCGCGCAGCCGGGGCGGAACGACGCCCATGCCGTCGAGCAGGGCCATCAGCACGATGAAGATGCTGACCTGACCGAAGCGCAGGTTGCTCTGCACCGGCGCGGAGAGCATCAGCACGGTGGCCGCCACCGCCACGACGAGCGGGCGCCGGGACTGGCAGGTGGTCAACGCGACGCCGACCGACCCGGCGATGGCGACGACCGCCGCGCAGGTCGCCACCAGCCAGATCCCCTGGAGTACGCCCTCGCTGACGGCGGTGATCGGCCCCAGCACGAGCGCGGCGAACGGCGGATAGGTGAATGGGCCGCCGTTTTCCGCCACGTACCCGTACAGCGGTCGACCGGCGTGCAGGTCGGACAGCGCGCCGTAGTAGATGTGCAGGTCGGAGAGGCGATCCGGGCGGCGCAGCACGAGCACACAGGACACCAGCGCGACGACCGCGAAGGCCGCCCACACCAGTGCCACCCGGCGATCCCGCATCGACCGATGGTAATCGAGCACAAGGCCGCCAGCAGCCCCGTGCCCGCCCGGCTCAGGCGCACACGCCGAGCGGTAGCGGCGAGAACGTGGGGCGCACAACTTGCGCCGGAGTCCCGTTCACGGGACTCTGTTTCCCTGGGTTGCTGCCCGCTCACCGAAAGTGCCCCCCGGAGGCCACATGCACACGCTCCGCACCGTGCCCCGCCGACTGCTTGCCGGCTTGGGCGCGCTCCTGCTCGGCACCACCCTCGCCGCCGCGGGCACGCCGACGCCGGCCAGCGCCGACACCGTCGGCTACGTCCGGCTCGCCCACCTCTCCCCCGACACCCCGGCGGTGGACGTCTACCTGATCGCTCCCGAGCCCGCGAAACCGCAGGTCTTCCCCGGGGTCGACTATGGCGTGGTCTCCGACTACCTGGAGCTGGCGCCCGGCCGCTACGCGGTGGCGATGCGCGAGGCCGGCACCCCCGCCAACGAGCCCCCGGTGCTCACCACCGAGGTCGCGGTGAGCAGCGGCGAGGCGTACACGGTGGCAGGTGTGGGCCGCCACGCCGACCTGGGGCTGCGGGTGCTCAACGACGATCTCAGCGCGCCCACCCAGGGCCGGGCCAAGGTCCGCGTCGTGCAGGCGTCGGTGCGAACCCCCGTGCTCGACGTGGCCGCCGACGGCCCGATGATCGCCAACGGCGTGCAGTTCGCCACCACCACCGACTACCAGCAGGTCGAGCCGGGCGCCTGGCGGCTGCGACTGACCGGCGTCGGCGGGCCGAGCACCGACGCCGAGGTGCAGCTCACCGGAGGCGCGGTCTACTCGCTGCTGGTGCTCGACGGCAAGCAGGGCGGTCTCACCGCCAAGCTGCGCCGCGACGCCGAGGGCGGCACCGTCATACCCGCCGGTGGAGTCGACACCGGCGCGGGCGGCACCGCGAGGGCCGGCTTCGGCGCGTACCCCCTGGTGGCCGGCGGGTTTGCCGCGGCGGCCGTCGCGGCGAGCCTGCTGCTGTGGCGCCGGCGGCGCACCACCTGGTGAGCGCCGGGTCCGCCCCCGCGATCCGACGGCACCGCGACCGTCGGCCGCCGCGGGCCGCGCTCGTCGCGGCCGGCGCGGTGATCTGCCTGGCCGCCGGGGTCGGCCTCGCCGCCGGCAGCGGGGTAGGGCGGGCCGGCACCGGCCCGCCGCCGGCCGCGAGCTGGCACCCCGGCTGCTCCGACGCCTGCCCGTCGGCGGCCGCCACGCCCGCGACCCATGAACCACCCACGCGGGTACGCGTGCCGCGCATCGGCGTCGACTCGCCGCTCACGGTGCTGGGCCTGGACCCCGCCGGAGCGCTGGTGCCGCCGGCCGACTTCGACACGGCCGGCTGGTACGGCGGCGGTCCGGCCCCCGGCGACACCGGTCCCGCCGTGCTCGCCGGGCATCTGGACTCGCGGCGCGGCCCGGCGGTCTTCGCCCGGCTCGACGAGCTGCGACCCGGCGACCGGGTGCAGGTGTGGCGGGGCGGGCAGTGGCTGTCGTTCCAGGTCACCGGGTCGCTGCGGACCCGCAAGGACGGGTTCCCCACCGCTCTGGTCTACGGACCGACGCCCGGCGCGGAGCTGCGCCTGGTCACCTGCGGCGGCGACTTCGACCGGCGGCGCGGGCACTACGTCGACAATGTGGTGGTGTTCGCGGTCAGCGTGGCCACCGAACCGGCCCCGCACTAGGCCCCGCCGGCCCCGCACTAGGCCCCCTGTTCGCACGGCCTGCGCCCCCACGCCCGCTGTGGCTTGATCGACTCGGTTTCACGGAAAGCGCGGTGTCCACGTCATCCGGATACCCCGGATTCCAGGAACCCGAGTCGATCACGCGGGCGACGCGGCGCACGAAGCGGGCGACGCGGCGTCAGACCGGGCAGCACGGCGCAAGGGCGTCGCGCAGGCGGCGCAAGGGCGTCGCGCAGGCGGCGCAAGGGCGTCGCGCAGGCGGCGCAAGGGCGTCGCGCAGGCGGCGCAAGGGCGTCGCGCAGGCGGCGCGGCGGGGCGTCAGACCGGGCGGCGGCCGGCGAAGCCGCACTCGGCCCGGTGGTACCAGCGCACGTCGGAGTCGCCCTCCAGCCAGCACCAGAGCACGGCGCGGCCGGCCCGCTCGCCGGGGAAGTCGAGCAGCACCGGGGCGATGCCCTTGACCTGGATGTCGTGCTGGTGCAGCTCTTCGACGACGCCGTGCAGCCGGGCCTCCAGCCCCTTCACCTCGGCGAGCCCGCCGAGCGCGCTGACGCCGTGGTCGGCCAGGTCGACGCGCAGCTCAGCCAGGTCGGCGCGGAGCCGGATCAACTCGTCGACACGCGGCCGAAGGGTGGCCACCAGGTGCCGGGCCTGGGCGAGTGTGAACACGCCCGCCAGTATGCGGCACACATCCGTCGCGCACGGCCCCGCGCGGACGTCAGTCGGCCTGGGCGGCCAGCTCCCGGGCGCGGTCCCGGGCGGCCTCCAGCGCGGCGAGCATCGCGGCCCGTACGCCGTGTTTCTCCAGCTCACGGATCGCGGAGATGGTGGTGCCGGCCGGCGAGGTGACCGCCTCGCGCAGCTTCACCGGGTGCTCGCCGGAGTCGCGCAGCATCACGGCGGAGCCGATCGCGGTCTGCACGATCAGCTCGTGCGCCACCTGGCGGGGCAGCCCGAGCAGGATGCCTGCGTCGATCATGGCCTCGACCAGCAGGTAGAAGTAGGCCGGGCCGGAGCCGGAGAGCGCGGTGACGGCGTCCTGCTGTGACTCGGGCACCCGGATCGTCTGCCCGAGGGGCTTGAACATCTCCTCGGCGAGCGCCAGGTGGGCCCCGGTGGCGTACGTGCCCGCCGAGATGGCTGTCATCGCCTCGTCGACAAGCGCCGGGGTGTTGGTCATGACCCGGACGACAGGGGTGCCCTCGGGCAGGCGACGGTTGAAGAAGCTGCTGGGCAGCCCGGCGCAGAGCGAGATGACGAGCTTGTCGGCGGGCACCTTGGGGCCGATCTCGTCCAGCAGGGCGCCGGCGTCCTGCGGTTTGACGGAGATCGCGAGCACCGCCGCCTCGTCCACGGCGGTCAGGTTGTCGACCACTCGTACGCCGTAGCGGGCGGTCAACTCCTCGGCGCGGGCGGGCCGGCGGGCGGTGGCCAGCAGGCGGTCCACAGGCCATCCGGAGCGCAGCAGCCCGGAGAGCATCAGCTCACCGATCTTGCCCGCGCCGATCACCGCGACCGTGTGCACCCCGGCTGACATGTCGGCCGTACTCCCCTCGCGTCGAGTCGCGGCGCGGCGGGCCCGTAGGCCCGCCGCGCCGCCCTACCGTTGATCAGCTGCCGAAGAAGACCTCGGCCTCGGCGTACCGCTCCAGCGGCACGGTCTTCAGCTCACGTGTGGCGTCGGCAAGCGGCACCCGGACGATGTCGGTGCTCTGCATCGCGACCATCTTGCCCCAGTCGCCCTCGTGGACCGCGTCGATGGCCTGGAGGCCGAGGCGGGTGGCGAGGACCCGGTCGAAGGCGGTCGGGGTGCCACCGCGCTGGATGTGGCCCAGCACCACGGTGCGGGCCTCCTTGCCGGTCTTGGCCTCCAACTGCTCGGCCAGCCACTGGCCGATGCCGCCGAGGCGGACGTGGCCGAACGAGTCCAGCTCCTGGTTGGCGAGCACCATCTGGCCGTCGAGCGGCTGGGCGCCCTCGGCGACCACGACGATCGGGGCGTACTGGTGCTGGAAGCGCTTCTCGACGTAGCCGGCAACCTGGTCGACGTCGAACTGCCGCTCGGGCAGCAGGATCACGTTGGCGCCGCCGGCCAGGCCGGCGTGCAGGGCGATCCAGCCGGCGTGCCGGCCCATCACCTCGACGACAAGTGTGCGGTGGTGGCTCTCCGCGGTGGTGTGCAGCCGGTCGATGGCCTCCATCGCGATGTTGACAGCGGTGTCGAAGCCGAAGGTGTAGTCGGTGGCGCCCAGGTCGTTGTCGATCGTCTTCGGCACGCCGATGACGTGCACGCCCAGCTCGTAGAGCTTGGTGGCGACGCCCAAGGTGTCCTCGCCGCCGATCGCGATGAGCGCGTCGATGCCCTGGCTGGCCAGGTTGTCCTTGATCCGCTCGACACCGTTATCGATCTTGAACGGGTTCGTCCGCGAGGAACCGAGGATGGTGCCGCCGCGGGGCAGGATGCCGCGGACGTCCGCGATGGTCAGCGGACGGGACAGGCCCTCCAGCGGGCCCTTCCAACCGTCCCGGAAGCCCACGAACTCGTGACCGTAAGTGGCGACGCCCTTGCGGACCACCGCCCGGATGACCGCGTTGAGACCTGGGCAGTCGCCGCCGCCGGTGAGCACGCCGATACGCATGATCCGCTCATCCTCCTGGAGCATCAGGTAAAGCCCGATTTGCCCCAGGATATGTGTCAAGTCAGACCATCGGCGCCGTTGCCGGCCCGGGGCGGGCCGTCACTGCGCACTGTAGTCGGCCTGCCTGTGTGATGACAGCGCGCCCCGGGCCACCCGACACCGAGCCGCGGGTCAATAGGTCACCTCGTGGTTCTCGGTGAGCGCCGGCGGCTGGCCGGTGACGACCGCCTTGGCGAACCCGAACAGGTTGACCACGGTGCTGCTCGGCGAGTCCCAGTACTCGGCGGAGCTGGCGTGAACCTTGATCAACGTCAGGCCGGGGGTGTCCAGCCCGTCGGGGAACCACACCTTGAGCACCGGATTCCACAACTGCTCGGCGCGGGCCCGGTCGAACCCCTCGGTGGCGGTGCCCGAGACCGACACCCAGGCGCTGCGCTTCTGGTCCGAGAACGCGACATTGACCTCCGGGTTCACCCGGATCTGACGGACCTTTGCCGAGTCGGTGGAGGCGAAGAACCACAGGTCCCCGTCGAACTCGGCCTCTTGCAGACCCATCGGTCGGCTCACCTGCCGGCCGTCCAGGGCGATAGTGGTCAGCATGCAGATCCGGGCGTCGCGGACCAGCTCGGTGACCCGTGCTCGGGCCTCGGTGGCGCTGGTCGGCTCGTTGCTCATGGCAGTCTCCCTCGGCTCGGCTCGTCGGACCGATGCCCGGGACAGAACCGGTCAAACCTGCAAAGGTACGACCACTGTCAGCGGGTCGTCATCGCCCGCCAGCGGGCCAGGTTGTGCCGGGCGTCGACAAGGGCGTCGTGCCGGGCCGCGTCCGCGTCCGGCAGGGGCGGCCGACCTTTGTCGTCCCAGAGTTGGCGCAGGTCCTTGGTGAACCGGGGGATCTCCCGAGGCAGCGCCGGCATGGCACCCCAGAGCTGGGCGAGGACCACATGGTCGTACGCGGCGTACCAGGCCCACAGCTCCATCTGTTCCCCCGGGCGGTCCCGAACCGGCTCGACGAGGAAGTCGTACAGGTCGTCGCGGATGCGCTCACGGGATCGCCAGGCACGGTCGGCGGGCGAGGGCAGCTTGTCCAGCACGTTGCGCCGGACCCAGGGCACGGCTCGGGAGTCGTCGAACTCGGTGGAGACCGCGTAGAACTCGCGGCCGTACTCGTCGACGACACCGATCGAGACGAGATCGACGATCCGACCGTCCTCGATGAATTCGCAGTCGTAAAAGTAGCGGTACACCATTCCGGCCATCCTCGCCCACCGCCGTCGGGCACGTCCCGGCGGGGCCCACAAACAGATCGCCGCAGGTCAGCGCGACCCGGGCCACAAGCAACGACCGGGTACGCGAAGCCGCATCCGACGGTCACGGAAGTGCTTCGAGGGGTGTACAGCAAGCGACAAGACCGTCATGATCTGATGTGTACCGCTAACCGGACGCCGAATCGGTGTCAGTTCACCTTGTCTGGGCCATCAGGTTTCGCCCGGTAAGCGATTTTGTGGTCCTTGACCGGGGAGGGGTTGGGCCGTGGAGGTTCGCCTGCCGGAGCCGGGTGATGCGCTCACGGGTGTCGAAATGTTCGCTGGACTGGAGCCCGAGGTGCGGCAGCGCGTGATCGCCGCCGCCGTTCCCCGCACCTACCGCAAGGGCCAACTGCTCTTCGTGGAGAACGACCCGGGTGAGTCGCTCATCGTCCTGCGCCGGGGCGCCGTGGCTGTCTTCCGCACCGCGCCCACGGGCGAGCGGGCGGTGCTGTCGGTGATCCGTCCACCGGACGTGCTGGGCGAGGTCTCCCTGCTCGACGCCTCCACCCGGTCCGCCTCGGCCGAGGCCATCGAGGACTGCGCGGCGCTCGCGCTCTCCCGGGGGGCGTTCATGGAGCTCGTGCACTCCAACCCGCGCATCCTGGACGCGGTGATGCGCTCGCTGGGCGGGTTGATCCGTCGGCTCACCGAGCAGAATGCCGACCACGTCTTCCTGGACCTGCCCGGACGGGTGGCCAAGACGCTTGTCCGGCTGGCCGGCGAGAGCCAGGCCCCGATGATCACGATCGAGCTCAACCAGAGCCAGTTGGCCGAGATGGCCGGCGGCTCCCGGCAGAGCGTCAACCAGGCGATCGGTTCGTTCGCCAGCCGCGGCTGGCTGCGTACCGAGGGTCGCCGGATCGTGGTCACCGACGTGGCCGCGCTGCGCCGACGTGCCGGCATGAGCGACCGCTGACCCGCCGGGGGCGGGCAGGCACACCGAGACGAACACGACGCGGCCAGGTCACCCCGTGGGCGACCCGGCCGCGTCGTCGTGTCACAGGCGTCGGATCAGACTCCGGAGCTGCCCGGCCCGGCCCACTTGTCCGGACCCTTGCCGTCGCCGCCCGGGCCGTGGGACTGCTCGATGACGATGCCCTCGGCCTGGAGCGTGGCGAGCGTGGCGGCGTCGACATCCACCGACTCGCCCGCGGAGTGGCTGACCCCGTTGCCGTCGGTCCAGTCGCTCTCCAACTTGACGTACACCATTGACCTGTCCCCCTCTGGTCGCTGATCGACATTGGCTGACTGAATGTAGTCCGCGAATCCCCCGAGTGGACTGTCCACAAGCCAACAGGCCGGTACCCGACAGCGGTCCCGACGGTGATACTCCGTCTGACGGGACGCCGTTGGCGTCGACCGGTCCGCCAGTGGAGGGTGTCATCGCCGCGCAGTGTGAGCGCTGTGGACGCACGGCCGCCGACGGCGACCGCTTCTGCGGTGGCTGCGGCACCGAGCTGGGCGCCGTCTGCCCCCATTGCCTGCGTCCGCTCGCCCCGGACGTCACGTTCTGCACCTCGTGCGGGTCGCCCCGGCCGGGGGCCGACCGACCCGCGGTCGTCACCCCCCAGGAGGATCGCCGGCGGGTGAGTGTGCTGTTCGTCGACCTGATCGACTTCACCCCGTACGTCGAGCGGGCCGACCCGGAGCAGGTCCGCGGCATGCAGACAGGCTTCTTCTCCGCCGCCCGCCGGGTGGTCGGCCAGTACGGCGGGGTGGTGGAGAAGTACATAGGCGACGCGGTGATGGCGCTCTTCGGCGCGCCCATCGCCACCGAGACCGACGCACTGCGCTGCGTACGCGCCGGGCTGGAGCTGCAACGGGTGCTCACCCGGTTCGCGCCGACCGGCAGCGCCGAAATGCGGTTCCGGGTGGGGGTGGCCACCGGCGAGGCACTTGTCGACGTGGCCGCCGCCCGCAACGGCGGGCAGGCGATCGTGGCCGGCGACGTGGTGAACACGGCCTCCCGGATGCAGTCCGTCGCGCCACCGGGCGGAGTGCTGGTCTGCGGCACCACGCACGCGCTGACAAAGGACTCCATCCGCTACGAGGAGCAGCCCCCGGTCACGCTGCGCGGCCGTTCGGCACCGACCGAGGTGTGGCTCGCCCTGTCTCCGCTGCGCCGCCAGCCCACCGACCGGGAGCCGGACACCACGCCGCTCGTCGACCGGGAGCACGAGCTGGGCATGCTTGTCAACGCCCTGCACCGGTCGCTGCGGGACCGGCTGCCGCAGGTGGTGACGATCTTCGGCCGGGCGGGCATCGGCAAGAGCCGGCTGCTGCGGGAGCTCTACCGGCACACCGGCCGGCTGGTCGACGAGCCGCTGACCTGGCGGACCGGGCGTTGCCCGCCGTTCGGGGAGAATGTCACGTTCGCGGCGCTCGCCGACATCGTCAAGACCGAGGCCGGCATCCTGGACACCGATCCGGCCGGCAGTGCGGCGCAGCGGTTGACCGCCGCCGTCGGTGAGCTGATCGGGCCGGGTGAACGGGACCGGGTGGTGGACGCCCTGCGCCCGCTGGTCGGGCTGTCCGGCACGCCGCTGCCGGCCGAGGAGACGGAGACCGCGTGGCGGCGCTTCCTGCTGGCGATGGCCGCCCGGCGCCCCACCGTGCTGGTCTTCGAGGACCTGCACTGGGCCGACGACGCGATGCTGCGCTTCGTGGAGCTGCTCGGGGCGGCGGCCCGGGAGGTGCCGCTGCTGTTGCTCTGCACCGCCCGCCCGGAGCTTGTCGACAGGGATCCCAGCTGGGCCGGCACCATCACCGGTTCGGTGACCATCACCCTGCCGCCGCTGCGCGACACCGGCATCGCCGCCCTGTACGCGCACCTGTTCGGCCAGGCGGCATTCTCCGCCGACATGCTCACCCCGCTCATCGAGGTGGCCGGCGGCAACCCGCTCTACGCCCACGAGTACGTCCGGATGCTCATCGAGCAGGGCGCGTTGCGCCAGTCCGGGCGGGGCTGGTCGCTTGACAAGCAGCTCGAACTGACGATGCCGGAGAGCGTGCACGCGGTGATCGCCAACCGGGTGGACCTGCTGGACGCCAACGACCGGGCGGTGCTGCTGGCCGCCTCGGTGGTCGGGGTGCAGTTCTGGCCGGGTGCTGTGGCGTCCGCGTTGGGGCAGCAGGTCGAGTCGGTCGAACGTTCGCTGCGCCGCCTGGAGCAGCGCGACTTCGTGCACGAGCAGTCCGCGTCGACGATGGCAGGACAGGCGGAGTTCCGGTTCCGGCACGTGCTTGTGCGCGACGTCTGCTACCAGCGGCTGCCGCGCACCGAGCGGGTCGCGCGGCACGAGCGGGCGGCGGACTGGCTCGACGCGCTGTCCCACAGTCGCGACACCGATCTGGCGGAGGTGCTCGCCCACCACCGCTGGGCGGCCCACGAGATCGCCCGCTCGCTCGGCATGCAGGTCCGCCGCTATGCGGCGCCGGCACGGCAGGCGCTGCACCGGGCGGCCCGCCGGGCGTACGCCCTGCACGGGCTGGACGCGGCGGCGAGCCACGCGGGCCGGGCGCTCGGCCTTGCCGACGACGGTGACCCGGTGGGCCGGCTCCAACTGGAGCTGCTCAGCACGGAGATCTCGTTCTACCGCGACGGCAACGGGTTCCTCTCCGGCGGTGGGCCCGAGCAGGTGCACGCGCTCGCCGACCGGCTGCTGGCGCACGGCGACGACGCGTGCGCGGCGCGGGCGTGGACGCTGCTCGGCCAGGCGGCCTGGCTGCGCGCCGACCGCGCCGACGCGCTGGTCTGCCTGGACCGAGCCGTCCAGTTGTTCGAGCCGCTGCCGGACAGCTCGCAGAAGGCCGACGCGTACGCCGAGCTGGGCCGGTTGCACATGCTCAACTACGAGCGGGACCTGGCCGTGGCGGCGGCGGAGATCGCGGCGGAGATCGCGGAGCGGCTGGGCCTGACCGAGACACGCACCAACGCCCGGATCACCGCCGCGACCGCCCGTTACCAGGCCGGCGACCGGATCGGCCTGGACGAGTTGCACGCGGTCGTCGAGTTCGCGCGGGCCGGTCAGCTGCTCGCGCTGCCCCGGGCCACCCAGAACCTCGCCTGGGCGATCCGCGAGGAGGGTGACTGGCTGCGCTCGGACGCCCTGCTCTCGGCGGCGCCGGCCCGGACGGCCAGCGGCCAGACACTGACCACAAGCTATTCGGCGGAGGCGATGCGGGCCTGGTTCGAGGGTGACTTCGGCCGGCTGCTCGCGGCGGCGGAGGCGTTCGTGGACACTCCGACCGGCAGCTGGGACATGCAGGTGCGGGGGTTGCGCTGCTGCCTGCTGGTGCTGCGCGACGACGATGATCCGAGCGACCTGGGCGACGCGCTGGACACCGCGCGACGCAGCGGGTTCCACCGCCTGCGCTGGACGATGCTGAGCATGGCGGCGCTGTGCCGGGCGTTGCAGGGCCGTGGCGCCGAGGCGGCGGAGCTGATCGACGAGCTGGATCGGTCGTGGTCGGAGGTGCCGGCCCTGGCCAGCGGCGAGTGGATCGCCGCTGCCGCGTACGCCGCCGCTCTGTCCGGGCGGGACGCCTCGGTGCGGGTCCGGGCGATGCTGGACCGGGTGGGTCATCGCACGCCGTGGTCGGAGGCGGCGCTGCGGACCGTGACGGCGGCGGTGGCCGCGGCCGACGGCGACCACCGGCGCGCGGCGGAGCTGCACCTGGCCGCCGCCGAGACGTACGGCCGGATTCCGGACGCCAGTGACCGGGCGCTGGCGCTGGCGCTCGCGGCGGCCGAGCTGACCCGGGCCGGCGAGCCGGCGGCCGCCCGGGTGCCCCGTGCCGAGGTCGGCACCTTCGCGTTGCGCAACGACGCCCCGGGTCTGCTCGCGCTGGCCGGGCGGCCGATCAGCCCGACGGGGCCGGCGGTGGCCTGCTGAGCGTGGGTCAGGCGGCCACCGGCGCGGGGGCGAGCTGCTTGAGCTTCTGCGCGTAGATGTCGACGTACTCGCGGCCGGAGAGTTCCATCAGCTCGTACATGATCTCGTCGGTGACCGCGCGCTCGACGAACCGGTCACCGGCCATCCCCTGGTAGCGGGAGAAGTCGAGGGGGGCGCCGAAGCGGATCCGCACCCGGGCGATCTTGGGGATGAGCTTGCCGGGCGGCTGGATCTGGTCGGCGTTGAGCATCGCCACGGGCACGACCACCGCGCCGCTCTCCAGCGCGAGTCGGGCCACCCCGGTCTTGCCCCGATAGAGCCGACCGTCCGGGGAGCGGGTGCCCTCGGGGTAGATGCCTGCCACTCCCCCGGCGCGCAGCACCTGCAACTGGGTGTCGAGGGCGGCGCGGGCGGCCTGCCCGCCGGAGCGGTCCACGGGGATGGTGCCGGTGCCGACGAAGAACATCTTGGTCAGCCAGCCCTTGATCCCCTTGCCGGTGAAGTACTCGGCCTTGGCCACGAATGTGACCTTCCGCTGGGTGGTCAGCGGGGTGAAGATCGAGTCGGAGAAGGAGAGGTGGTTGCTGGCCAGGATCACCGGGCCGGTCGCCGGCACATTGTCCAGACCCTCCACCTGCGGACGGAAGATCAGCTTGAGCAGCGGACCGAGGATGACGTACTTCAGTAGCCAGTAGAGCACCGGCGTCCTTTCCCGTGGTGGGCCCGCGACGGAGCGCCATGCCCGCAGGCGTCGCCCGTCACGGTCGAGCCTACGAAGCCCGGAGCCGCGCCACAACGGACCGAGTGGGCACCTCGCACGCCGCTACCCGCCCTGCTCCTTCTTCCACTGTAGGTATTCGCGGTACAGCGCATCTTCCCGCCGTTGCTTGCGCTTGTGCAGCACCCGGGCGACGACGAGCAACACGGCGCCGCCGCCCAGCATCAGGTAACCGATGATCCGGTCGTCGGCGACCATCGGGGCCGCGCTGAACAGCGCCCCCACGAAAATCGCGGCGAGGCCCAGATAGAGGGCGATGCCGGGTGGCGTCTGCCGGTACTCCAGGTGGTGGCGGTCGGCGAAGGTCTGGAACTGCGGCGGAATATCCAGTTCCTCGTACTCATCAGCAGCCACGTGCGCCTCCCCGGTTCCGTTCGATGACAGCTCGGCAGGGCGGGCTCGGCGTGTCGAGTTGCCCGTGTCAACGATCATCGAGATAGCACGTGTCGCGCAAGAACGGACATTAGACCTGCCGCGACCTGCGGCAGCGGCCGTGACTTTGGAAGACGCGACACAACGCACTCCCGGAACCGACCCCCGACGTGTCACGATTCAGGGCACGGCGTGCGAACGGCGCCGTGGGGGCAGGGGCGGCCGCGTCGCGAGGCGCGTTGAGGAGGAAGTCCGGGTGTCAGCGGGTGGGGCCCGCCGGGGACGGCGGGACAACGGGCTCGACGCGAGCGAGTACGCCGTCGTCGGCGACGTCGATCCGCGCGTCGGCGAGCACCTGCTCGACGTGCTGGCCGCCGGTGGGATAGCCGCCTACCTGCAACCCTCCGCCGACCTCAACCCGGTCACCCGCACCACCACCGTTCCGGCCCGACCTGTCGACCGGCTCTACGTCGACCGCTCGCACCTGACCACCGCACGCGACTACCTCACCCAGCTCGCCGACGAAACGGCCCCGGAGCAGCCCTCGGCCCGCGACGAGCCGGACATCGACGCCGAGTGGGCCCGAATCGTGGCGGGTTTTCACACCACCTCGACGGCCGGTGACCACCCGTGGCCGGCCGCGGAGGACATCGATGACCGGGACGACCTCAAGACCCGGGACGAGCCGGCCGCCGGCCCACTCGCCCGAGCCGGCACCGACGAGGCCGGGCCGACCGCCACCGACATCCGCCGGCTGCCGTCGGCCACCGACTTCTCCGGGATCTCGGTCGGGCGAGGCCCACGGCCGGACGAGCCGTCGCTGCTGGACGGGCTGGACACCTTCGGCGCCGACCTGCCCGACGACGACGAGGACGAGGGTTACCACCCGCCACCACCACCGCCGCTGCCCCACTTCTCCAAGTACGCGGTGATCGGCACGCTCGCGGTGGTCGTCGGTTTCGTGCTCTTCCTCTTCCCGTGGTTGCTCCCCATCGACCGTTCGGCGGTCACCCTGTTCGGCTTCACCGGCATCCTGGCCGGGTTCGTCACGCTGATCTGGCGGCTGCGCCCCGGCGACGAGGACGACGACGACCCGGGCAACGGCGCCGTCGTCTGACGCCCGGCACAGCCGACCGCATCCCGGGACGACCTCGCCCCGCCCGGGACGTAACAGTGGTGTAACTTACTGTCAGTAGGAATACCGATGTACGTCACTTCCCCCGCTGACTGACCGGTTTTCCCTTGCTCGCGGCGGTCAGTCCTCTGCTGATCGGAATGCCCGAGATGCGACAGAGTTCCCTCGTGGTGGTGGCCAACCGCCTCCCCATCGACGACAACCAGGCTCCGGACGGGGCCTGCGAGTGGCGCCGCAGCCCCGGTGGGCTGGTAAGCGCGCTGCACCCGCTGCTGCGACACACCCCGGCGACCTGGGTCGGCTGGGCCGGCGGCACCGGGCCGGCCCCCGCGCTGGCGGACGTGGACGGCGTCCGGATGCACACAGTTCCCCTCAGCCAAGAAGATCTTCGCGACCACTACGAGGGGTTCTCCAACGCCACGCTCTGGCCGCTCTACCACGACGCCGTCGAGCAACCCGAACACCACCGCCGGTGGTGGGAGGCCTACCAGCGGGTCAACAAGCGCTTCGCCGAGGCGACCGCCGAGGTGGCCGAGCCGGGCGGGGTGGTCTGGGTGCAGGATTACCACCTGCAACTGGTCCCCGGGCAACTGCGCGCCCTGCGACCCGACCTGCGCATCGGGTTCTTCCTGCACGTGCCGTTCCCGCCGCCGGAGCTGTTCATGCAGCTCCCCCGCCGGGCCGAGCTGCTGCGGGGCATGCTCGGGGCCGACCTGGTCGGTTTCCAACGCGCCCAGGCCGCGCACAACTTCGCCCAACTCGTCACCAGGGTGCTGGAGCTGCCCGCCACCGACCGCCGGATCGGGATCGACAACCGGGTGGTCCGCATCGGGGCGTTCCCCGTCTCCATCGACACCACCGAGATGGCCGCCCTCGCCGCCCGCCCCGACGTGGCCGCCCGCGCCCGCCGACTCCGCCAGGACCTCGGCGACCCCCGGCAGGTCATCCTCAGCGTCGACCGGATGGACTACACAAAGGGCATCGAGCAGCGGCTCAAGGCCTACAGCGAGTTGCTCGCCAGCGGCGACGTCAAGGTCCGCGACACGGTCCTCGTCCAGGTCGCCATGCCGAGCCGGGAACGCGTCGGCCAGTACCAGATCCTGCGCGAACGTATCGAACGCGAGGTGGGCCGGATCAACGGCGAGTTCGGCCGGGTCGGCGAACCGGCCATCCACTACCTCACCCAGCCCTTCGACCGGGCCGAGCTGGCCGCGCTCTACCGGGTCGCCGACGTGATGGCGGTGACCCCGCTGCGCGACGGGATGAACCTGGTCGCCAAGGAGTACGTGGCCGCCCGGGTCGACGACACGGGCGCGCTGCTGCTCAGCGAGTTCGCCGGCACCGCCGCCGAGCTGTCCCAGGCGTACCTGGTCAATCCGCACGACCTCGAAGGGCTCAAGCAGGCGATCCTAACGGCGCTGCGGGCCAGCCCGGCCGACACCACCGAACGGATGCGGGCCATGCGCGCCCACCTGCACCAGCACGACATCCGGGCCTGGGCGCGCTCCTACCTCAGCGCGCTCGACGAGAACGGCGCCCTGGTCAGTCGCTGGACCAGCACCGACGGCGCCGCCGACAGCACCGCCCGGGTGCCCCGGCCCGCCGACCCTGCCACCCAGCACATCACCGGCTGACGAGCGGCCGACCGCTCGCTCAGCGTGCCACCGGCTCCTTCTCCAGCCAGTCCAGGATCGCGTCGATCGGCTCCGCCCACCGCACGTCGAGCATCAGGTCGTGCCCCATCCCGGGGAACAGCAGCGGCGCCGAACCGTAGCGGCGGGCCACCCGCGTCAACGCCGACGACGGCACCACCCGGTCGTCCGGGCTGCCCAGCACCAGCACCGGCGGCGCACCCACCGGCGGCTCCGCGGCCGGCTCGCCCAGCAGTGCCCACTGCGCCCGCCGGCCCGCCCGGCCGAGCCGCGCCGTGTACCGCCGCGCCTCCTCGTCGGGCAACTCGCGGCTGAACAGCTGCCCACGGCTGAGCCGCAGCCGCCCACCGAACACCGCCGGAAGCGTACCGACCGGGTTGCGGCGCACCGCCGTCCCGAACACCCCCCAGCCGCCGAAGACCGGCGCCACCAGCACCGCGCCACGCGCCGGGTAGCGGGCCAGCGCGTGCGCCACCACAAGCGCCCCGGCGCCGTGCCCCACAAGCACCGCCTGGTGCGGCAGGCCCGCCGCCACCTGGGCCACATCGTGGGCGTACGCCCGCAGCGTCGCCTCCGGCGCCGGCTCGCTACCGCCGTGCCCGCGCAGGCTCATCGCGTACGCCGGAAAGCCCCGCGACGCGGCGTGCCCCAACCAGTGCTCGGCGAACGCCCACGCGCCATGCCCGAAGCCCGGCACGAAGAGCAGCGGAGGCCGCCCCTGCTCCACCTCGGGAAGGGCGCTGACCACCTCACGCCGCGCCGGCCGGACCGGACGGGACCACTCCCGGCCCCGCATGATGCGCAGATCACTCCTCGCGCTCACCAGACCA
Organism: Micromonospora sp. NPDC000316; assembly: GCF_042898885.1. NCBI lineage: Bacteria > Bacillati > Actinomycetota > Actinomycetes > Micromonosporales > Micromonosporaceae > Micromonospora > Micromonospora sp. NPDC000316. Next base: position 394,326 of record NZ_JBIAZG010000003.1, on the reverse strand, counting down.
GCCTTTCGTTCGCGACTGCGGGGCTCGCAAGCTCACTCCTCGCGCTCACTTGCCCTCCAGGTCGTGGAGGGCTCGCTGGACGGCGCGCAGGTAGTCGGCGTGACCGACCTCGAACCAGTGCCGGCTGCTGTCCTTGACCTGCCCGGAGTAGCGCTCCCCGGCCCGCTCCCGCACCCGCTGCGCGAACGCCTCGGCCCGCTGCGGCCGGTCCCGGCGGGCCCGCAGCAGCCGGGCGAAGAGCACCGTCTGCCAGTGCGCCAGGGGGAACATCCCCGAATCCGGCTGCACCAGACCCGCCACCGCCAGCGTCGGATGCCCCGGGGTGAACGCGTTGAGCCACAGCGTGGGCCGACCCGTGCCGGCGCTGTCACCGAACACCGACGCGTCGAGGAACTCGAAGCGCGGCAGGTAGCCGGTGGCGAAGATGACCAGCTCCGGGTCGATCTCGCGGCCGTCGGCCAGCTCCACCGCGTACGGGTGGAACCGGGCCACGTCCGGCACCGGGCCGATCCCGCCGTGGCCCACGTAGTAGACGAGCTGACTGTTGGCGATCGGGTGCGTCTCGTACACGCGGTGGTCGGGCTTGGGCAGGCCGAAACGGGTCAGGTCGCCAACGGTCAGCCGCAGCGTCAGGTGATAGAGCCACTGGCGCACCCGCCGCGGCACCCGCAGCGCCAGCAGGCTGTCGTTGACCTGGTCGGCGGGACGACCGGCGACGTACTTCGGGGCGTACCAGTAGCCACGCCGGGTGGAGTGCCAGCAGCGCGACGCCTGCTGGGCGGCCTCGACGGCGATGTCGCATCCGGTGTTGCCGGCGCCCACCACGAGGACCCGCTTGCCGCGCAACTGCGCCGGGTCCTTGTAGGACGACGCGTGCATGATCTCGCCACGGAACTCTTCGAGCCCCTCGTAGCGGGGCAGTTTCGGCGACCAGTTGTGCCCGTTGGCGATCAGCACGGCGGCGTAGCGGGAGGTGCGCTCCGGGCCGTACCCGCCCGTGGAGCGGGTGGTCACGTCCCAGCGGTCCCCCTCGGCGGGCTCCACGCGGACCACCTCGGTGCCGAACCAGATGTGCGACCGCAGGTCGAAGTGGTCGGCGTAGCGCTCGAAGTACGAGAGCAGCTGACTGTGGTGCGGGTAGTCCGGCCAGGAGTCCGGCATCGGGAAGTCGGGGAACTGGGTGAACGGCTTCGACGAGATCAGGTGGGTGCTGGCGTACACCGGGCTGCGGTCGTGGCGCCAGTTCCAGGCGCCGCCGACCCCGGTCTCCCGCTCGTAGCAGTCCACCCCGAAGCCGTGCTCCCGCAGGTTCTTGATGGCCGTCAGGCCGCTGGCCCCGGCCCCGATGACGCAGACCGTGTCGCCTCGGTCGGAGAGCGGGCGATCGTCGCGGCTCTGCGCGGACGGGGTCGCCTCCGGGTCGGGCCGGCCATGGTCGGTGGAGGTGGACACCGGAACATCTCCTTTTGTGCGGCACGGCTGCCGGTCGCCGCGAAATCCTCCCCACATCGGAGCCGGATGTCCAGCCCCGACGCGGACCGATCGGCGGCTCCTGCGGGCGAGGGGGTCAGCCGGAGCTGGGCAGCAGCAGGTCGACGAGTACCGGAAAATGATCGCTGGCCCGCCGGGTCTGCGGGGTGTCCACCACGTCGTAGTCGACCACTGTGATCCGTGGGTCGACGAAGAGGGCGTCGATGCGCCGGCGCGGGTTCGCGCACGAGTAGGTGAGCCGGTCCGCCCGGTCGGCCGCGACCGCCGCGTCGGTCAGGCCGTGCGCCACAGTGGCCCAGGCCGACCCGTCCGGCCCCTCGTTCAGGTCGGCCCCGACCACCAGCGGGCCACTCGCCGCGTCCAGCCCACGCTTGAACTCGGCGGCCTGCCCGGGACGTTCGGTCGGGTCGGTGGACAGGTGGGAGCCGGCGAGGGTGAACCGGGCGTCGCCGACACGGCATTCGGCGTACGCGGCACCGCGCAGGTGCCGGCCCGGTGTCAGCGGAAAGCGCTGACACCTGCTGCTCGGCACCTGGACGCGCAGGCTGGTCAGCAGCAGGTTGCCGAGCGCGGGGAGCCCACCGGCGGCCACCACCAGGCCGAACGACTCGGCAAGCGAGGCGGACTTCTGCCGCCACCGGAACCGGCGCGGCCCCTCCTGCACGATCACCACGTCCGGCCGTGCGGCCCGGACCACCGCAGCCAACGCGGCGGTGTCGTCGCGCTGGCTGTGGATGTTGTACGACACCACACGCAGTGGTACGCCCGAGCCCTGGCCCATCCCGATCGCCTCAGATCCGCCGGGCCAGGTCGGCCGCGCCGATCACCCCGGCGCTGTTGCCCAACTCGGCGGGGAGCACCTCGGCCACCGGCAGGCGGCCCCGCTGGGCGAGCGCGTCGAGGTAGGAGCGCCGCGTCGGACCGAGCAGCAGGTCACCGGCGTCGATCACGCCGCCGCCGACGACAAGGGTCTGCGGGTCCAGGATCTGCGCCATGTCGGCGAGGCTGGTGCCCAGCCACCGGCCGATCTGCGCGAACGCCTCGGCGGAGACCAGGTCGCCGCCCTGCGCGGCGGCGGTCACCATCGGGCCGGTGATCGCCTCGGCCTCGCCGCCGGCCAGGTCCAGCAGCGCGGCGGCCCGCTGCGGCTCCTGCCGTGCTCCGGCCCGGGCGAAGCGGACGAGGGCGCTGCCGCTGGCGTACTGCTCGATGCAGCCCAGCCGCCCACAGCCGCACTGGTGGCCGTCCGGCACGGCCAGCATGTGGCCCAGCTCCGCGGCGATGCCGTGCGCGCCACGCACCAGCTCACCGCCGAGCACGATGCCGCCGCCGACGCCGGTGCCGATCGTGAACATGACCATGGAATCGTCGGCGGCGCGGGCGGCGCCGTAGCGGAACTCGGCCCAGGCGGCCACGTTCGCGTCGTTCTCCACGATCACCGGCAGGCCGACGGCGGTGCTGACGTACTCGCGCAGCGGCTCGTCGCGCCAGGCCAGGTTGGGGGCGAAGAGCACTGTCGAGCGGTTGGCGTCGATCCAGCCGGCCGCGCCGATACCGACCCCCTCGACCGCGTGCTCGGCAGAGAGCTCGCCGACCAACTCGATGATGACGTCGCGGGTCTTGCCGACGTCATCGGCGGGAGTGTCCCGTCGGGCCTGCACGAGGACCTTGCCGGTGTCGTCCACGACACCACCGGCCACCTTCGTGCCACCGACGTCGACTCCGATGGTCAGCGTCACCGCTGCCGCTCCCCTCTGCTGTCCGGCCCACGCGCCGACGGCACGCCGGTCCGGGTCAGGATGTCCCGCGCTCAGGCGACGTCGCCCGGCGCGTCCGCACCGGTGTCGTCGGGCACCCGCGATGCGGGCACCACGGGTCGGCTGGTCGGTGCCGGTGCGGCCACCGACCCGGCCTCGTCGACGGGTGCTGCGGTGGCCGGGGCGGGTGCGCCCGCCGTCCGGGTGGCGACCGACCAGACGTCTCGCTCCGGTGCCGGCTGAGAATCATGCACGCTGCGGGTGGCATCGCGCCACACGTGATCGTCGTCGGCGGTGCCGGGCCGGTCGGCCCGGTCGGCCCGCGGGGTCTCGCCGCCGCTGCCCGGGTCGGCCGTTCCCGCAGGTGCCGGCGGGGTTGGCGCGGAGGGCGACGTTGGTGACTCGGTCGGGGCGAACGCGCGGAGCAGGCTGGCCACACCGGCCGCGAGGTCGCCGGCTCCGGTCGCGAGACGCTCGGCGAATTCCGGACTCGGGTCACGTAAAGCGGCGATGCCACGACAGACCGGGCAGACGCAGCATTCGGCCGAACCGGTGGCGAAACCACCGCCGACGCCGGAGCCGCCGCCCGGTGCGGCACTGTGACCGAGGACACCGGACAACATCCCGCCCAACGGGCCGAACGCACCACCGGCCGCCCCGCTGGAGGCCAGTCGCGCCCCCGCCAGCAGGGTGGCGACAAGCCGTTCCGCCTCTTCCCGGGCCGAACCCGGATCCGTTTCGCCCACCCTCGGCTCCCCTACCGTGCTGCCGGACACGTCACTGCGCCGCACCGGGTGTTTCTACCCGGCGCTTGAGCTGCTTCAACGCCGTGTCCATGATCATCTTTTCGGCCTTGCGCCGGAACATGCCGAGCATCCCCACGGAGAGCTCGACCTCCAGGGTGTAGGTCACCGTGGTGCTGCCGTCCGGGTTGGCCACCAGGTCGTACGAGCCGCGCTGGCTCTTCTGCATCTTCGAGGGGGTGACCAGGTGCCACTCGATGCGCGAGATGTCCTCGGCGTACTCGTAGGCGAGCACGTACTCGTCGGCCATCACCCCGGCGTCGATTGTGAAACGCACCTGGCTGGCGTAGCCGTCCTCGTACTCCTCGATCACCTCGGCGTGCCGCATCGCCTCGGACCACTCGGGGTACCGCGAAAAGTCACAGATGACCGCCGCCACCCGGTCCGGTGACGCGCCGATGATGATCGACTGGGTGGAGGAGTCCGCCATGGGCGAAGGCTACCCGGCGGGTACCTCCCGCGCGCCGCGCCGCCCCCGGCCACGCGCTGAACAGGCCGCCACGAGCCCGAACAGGCATCCTGCGTGTGCCATCCCCTCCGGCCGCCGGGTAGTTTCGACAGCGCCGCCACCCCCGGGCGGCGGCCGCCTGGCCAGTGCGAGCACGAAGGAGTGCAGGTGCGCGAGTTCTCTGTTCCGCCGATCGTCACCGTTGGCGAGGCGGCCAACCTCACCGATCCGGTCTGGGACAACGCTGAGGTCGCACCGGACGCCGTCCAGTTCGCCCGCGCCACCCCGTCCCCCGACGGCACCGGCACCACCTGGGCGGAAGTGACATGCCTGCAGTTCCGCGACGAGGTGACGGCGGTGGCCCGCGGGCTGATCGCCGCTGGCATCCAGCCGGGCTCCCGGGTCGCACTGATGAGCCGCACCCGCTACGAGTGGACGCTGCTGGATTACGCCATCTGGACGGCCGGCGCGGTCACCGTCCCGATCTACGAGACCTCAAGCGCCGAGCAGGCCGCCTGGATCCTCGCCGACTCCGGCGCGGTCGCCGTGGTGGTGGAGACCAACGCGCACGCCGACCTCATCGCCGGAGTACGCGACCGGGTGCCCGAGCTGGACCACGTCTGGCAGATCGAGCGCGGCGCGGTCGACGAACTGGTCGGCACCGGCGCCGCCGTCGAGCTGGCCGAGGTGGAGCAGCGACGCAAGGCCGTTCGCGCCAGTGACCTGGCCACCATCATCTACACAAGCGGCACCACCGGCCGGCCCAAGGGCTGCATGCTGACCCACCGCAACATGTACGCCGACATCGCCAACGCGGTGCCGGTGCTGCCGAACCTGTTCAACGCCGGCGCGGCCACCCTGCTCTTCCTGCCGCTGGCGCACGCCTTCGCCCGGCTCATCCAGATCGGCGTGGTGCAGACCCGCGCCACAATGGCCCACTGCGCCGACACCAAGAACCTCGTCGCCGATCTGCAGGACTTCCGGCCCACATTCGTGCTCTCCGTACCCCGGGTGTTCGAGAAGGTCTACAACGGGGCCAAGCAGAAGGCCGAGGCCGGCGGCAAGGGTGGCATCTTCGCCCGCGCCGAGCAGGTCGCCATCGCGTACAGCGAGGCGTTGGAGACGCCGCGCGGGCCCAGCCTGGTGCTGCGCGCCCAGCACGCGGTCTTCGACCGGCTGGTCTACCGCAAGCTGCGCGCGGCGCTCGGCGGCAGGTGCCGCGACGCCATCTCCGGCGGCGCGCCGCTCGGCGCCCGGCTCGGTCACTTCTACCGCGGCATCGGCGTGACGATCCTGGAGGGCTACGGGCTGACCGAGACCTCGCCGGCCGCCGCCGCGAACCTGCCCACCGGCACCCGGATCGGCACGGTCGGGCGTCCGCTGCCCGGCGTGACAGTGCGCATCGAGGACGACGGCGAGATCCTGATCGCCGGCGAGCTGATCTTCCAGGGCTACTGGCACAACGAGGTGGCGACCGCCGAGGCGCTGAGCCCCGACGGCTGGTTCCGCACCGGCGACCTGGGCCAGCTCGACGACGACGGCTACCTCACCATCACCGGCCGCAAGAAGGAGCTGATCGTCACCGCGGCGGGCAAGAACGTCGCCCCGGCGGTGCTGGAGGACCTGGTCCGGGCACATCCGCTGATCAGCCAGTGCGTGGTCGTCGGCGACCGCCAGCCGTTCATCGCGGCGCTTGTCACAATCGACGAGGAGGCGTTGCCGGCGTTCCTGGAGAACGCCGGGTTGACCGCCGGCACACCTGTCGAGCAGCTGCGCGAGCACGAGGCCCTGCGGGCGGAGATCCAGTCCGCCATCGACACCGCGAACCAGTCCGTCTCCAGGGCCGAGGCGATCAAGGTCTTCCGGATCCTGCCGCAGGACTTCACCGAGACCACAGGTGAGCTGACCCCGTCGCTGAAGGTCAAGCGACAGGTCGTGCACAAGACGTACGCGGCGGAAATCGCCGATATCTATCGGGGCTGACTACCATCCGTCACGTGCCCGCATCCACAACCGCCGCATCGCAGCCGCATCCCCTCGCCCTGGCCGCCCGCCTGGTGATGCTGGCGCTTGTGGCGATCCTTACCCTGTTCGCCACAAGCGACGTCACCGAACTGTGGTGGATCGCGCTGCTGGCGGTCGCCGGGCTGCCCGCGCTGCTGGCCCCCCAGCACCGGCTGATCGGGCCGCTGAGCCGGATGGCCGAAGTCGTGGTGGTGGGGCTGGCCGCCAGCCAGGTGGCCGCGGTCGCGTCGACTGACGGCACAGTCGGCGGGCTCGGCGCCTCGGCGGTGCTCCCCTACCTGGCGGTGCCGGTGACCGTCACCGCGCTGCGTCGCCGCTTCGCCGAGAGCGCCGCGCTGCTCGTGGTGGCCGCCGCCACGCTGCTGGTCAGCGGCGCGTTGACCGAGGTCGGCGACGGGCGTCAGCTCGGGCAGCTCGGCTACCTCGCGGTCTGTGCGCAGTGGCTGGTCCTGGCCACCTTCGGGCTCTACGCCGCCAGCACCCTGCACCGGATGATCGCCGTACGCGCCGAGAGCAAGCCGCAGCCGTACGCCGAGGCGACCCGGCTGCTGACCCAGCTGCGGACGGTGGCCCGGCAACTGCCCGGCGCGACGCTGGACCCGGGCGGCATCTCCGAGCACCTGCTGGAGGAGCTGCGGACGGTCGCCCGTGCCGACCGGGGCGCGGTGCTGTCGGCCAGCGGAGGCGGGCGGCTCGTGGTGCTCGCCCAGGCCGGGGTGGACCGGGTGGACTGGGAGACGACGCTCGACGCGGACTCGGCGATCGCCGACGCCTGGGCCAGTCAGCAGGCGCAGACGGCGGCGCGGTCGCAGACCCGCTCGCACCGGGGCGGCGACGTCTCCGCGCTTATCGTCCCGCTGGTCGCCGGGGTGCGCACGGTGGGGCTTGTGGTGCTGGAGGCCGACGCCGCGCAGGCGTACCCCCCGCCGGTGGTGTCCCGGGTGACCGGCCTGACCCAGCCTGCCGCGCTGCGGCTGGAGGCGGCGCTGCTCTTCGACGAGGTGCGCTCGCTTGCGACGAACGAGGAGCGCCAGCGGCTGGCCCGGGAGATCCACGACGGGGTGGCACAGGAGTTGGTGATGGTCGGCTACGGCATCGACAACGCCCTCGCCACGGTCTTCGACGACGCGGACGAGACCGCCGAGGCGCTGCGGACGTTGCGCGCCGAGGTGACGCGGGTGATCACTGAGCTGCGGCTGAGCCTGTTCGAGTTGCGCAGTGAAGTGGACCGGCAGGGTGGGCTGGCCGCGGCGATCGCCGAGTACGCTCGGACAGTGGGTGCCTCCGGCGGCCTGCGGGTGCACCTGTCGCTCGACGAGTCGACCGCTCGGCTGCCGGCCGCCACCGAGGCCGAACTGCTGCGCATCGCCCAGGAGGCGGTGACCAACGCCCGCAAGCACGCGGGGGCATCCAACCTATGGGTCACCTGTGAGGTTGATCCACCCTACGCGCAAATTGAAGTGTCGGATGACGGTCAGGGGATGGCTGACCAGCGCCCCGACGGGCGGTACGGTCTTGCGATCATGGCCGAGAGGGCGGAACGTATCCGGGGCCGGTTGGAGATCAGGCCGCGACAGCCGAGCGGCACGACCGTGGCGGTGGTTCTTGGCACCTCGTCCCGGCGCGATAACGTGCGCGGTAGCGCAGCATCAGAAGGGGAGTAACCCAAGGATGACCACAAGTCCGACACCGGCCACCCGCACCAAGGTCCTCCTTGTCGACGATCATGACCTCATTCGTAAGGGCCTGCGGCACGCCTTCGAGCGTGACCGCCAGTTCGAGGTCGTCGGTGAGGCCGCCACGGCGGCGGAGGGGGTACGCCAGGCCGGTGCCCTACAGCCGGACGTTGTGATCATGGATCTGCGGCTGCCCGACGGCAGCGGCCTGGAGGCCACGCGGGCGCTGCGCAAGTCCAGCGCGTCGATGGGCATCGTGGTGCTGACCATGTATGCCGGCGACGACCAGCTCTTCGGTGCTCTGGAGGCCGGCGCCAGCGCGTTCGTGCCGAAGACCGCGCCGGCCGACGAGGTGGTGGCCGCCGCGCGGCACGCCGCCTCCTCCCCCAGCGCGTTCACCGCCGCCGACCTGGCCGAGGCGATGAAGCGTCGACTCGCGCCGTCCGGCCCGCAGCTCTCCCCCCGCGAGGGGCAGGTGCTGCGACTGCTGGCCGACGGGATGAGCGTGGCGGGCATCGCCAAGCAGCTGTTCGTCAGCGAGTCGACGGCCAAGACGCACATCTCCAAGCTCTACGAGAAGCTCGGGGCCGCCAACCGGGCGCAGGCGCTGATGACGGCGCTGCGGCTGGGCCTTCTTGAGGCACCGGACGCCCCGAAGTTCTGAGCCCCACCCGCTCATCGAGCGGATCGCCCCGCCCGAAGTCCGCGCCCGCTTCCCGCTGGCGCGGACTTCGCGTATCGACCGCTGTCGCGGGCAACCTGGCGGCAGGCTATGGTCTGGCGGTCCCGACGGGGGCACAATACCCGCGCGGGCGATGCTCGCATCGCGGACTCAAGGGGTGAGCGCATGCAGCGGCCGGACTGGGCACCCGACACCATCGACATCGAGCGCCCGAGCGTCGCGCGGATGTACGACTACTACCTCGGCGGCTCGCACAACTTCGCCGTCGACCGAGCCGCGGCTCAGGCGATGGTGGCCGCCGTCCCGCAGGCGCCGTTGATGGCCCAGGCCAACCGGGCGTTTCTGCGCCGAGCGGTGAGTCACCTCGCCGAGGCCGGCGTTCGACAGTTCCTGGACATCGGCTCGGGCATCCCCACTGTCGGCAACGTGCACGAGATCGCCCAGCGGATCGACCCGCGGTCGCGGGTGGTCTATGTGGACGTCGACCCGGTCGCTGTGGCGCACAGCCGGGAGATCCTGGCCGGCAACGACCGCGCCGCCGTGGTGCAGGAGGACCTGCGGCACCCGGAGCGGATCCTGGCCCACCCGGACGTTCGCAAGCTGCTCGACCTGAGCCAGCCGGTGGCCGTGATGATCGTCGCCGTGCTGCATTTCGTCTCCGACGAGGACCGGCCGGCGGAGGTGCTGCGGACCCTGCGCGACGCGCTGGCCCCCGGCAGCTACCTGGTGCTGTCGCAGGCAAGCGACGAGGGACGCCGCGAGGACGAGCGGGCCGAGGCGGAGCGGGTCTACCAGCGCACCGACAATCCGCTGTGGGTCCGCAGCCGGGCCGAGCTGACCGCGCTCTTCGACGGCTTCGAGCTTGTCGACCCGGGCGTGGTCTGGGTGCCGCAGTGGCGACCGGACACCCCGGAGAGCGCGGAGGACGCCGAGCGTGCGGTCTTCATGGGCGGCGTCGGGCGACTCGGTGAGTGAGTCGCCCGGGGCGGACACCCACCCGGGCACCTTCGCCCGCGCCTGGGCCAAGGCGGTCTCCGGCACGAGCTACCTGCCGATGACCCAGGCCCAGCTCGAAGCCCTGCTGCACCGGCTCACCGGGCAGCTGGCCGGCGCGCTGCTCGCCGAGCCGTTCGACCTGCGGTCCGGGCACCGGGTCGGCGCCGAGTTGGTCGCCGCGCACATCGCCTCCGCCGAAGGGCTGGGTCGTACCGTCGAGGTGATCCAGCTGCGGCTCGTGCGTGACCTCGGGTTGGTGGCCGAGGACGTCGAGGACCGGATGGCGCGGCTGCTGGCAGCGGTGGCGACCGGCTACGCCCGCGCGCTTCGCGACCGGACGCTCGACGAGCAGGAGTCGATCCGCCGGGCCGCGATGATGGCCCGGTCGCAGGCCGAGCGCGCCCTGCGGGCCAGCGAGGCGCGGTTTCGCCACCAGGCCACCCACGACCCGCTCACCGGCCTGCCGAACCGGACGCTGTTCACCGAGCGGCTCACCGCCGCGCTCAACGAGCCGGGTCGGGGCGCCCAGCGCGTCGGTGTGTGCTTCCTCGACCTGGACCGGTTCAAGGTTGTCAACGACAGCCTGGGACACCAGGTCGGCGACCGGCTGCTGACAATGGTGGCCGAGCAGTTGCACCAGACGCTCGGCGAGCACCTGGTGGCCCGGCTCGGTGGTGACGAGTTCGTCATCCTGGTGGAGGGCAGCGGTGGCACCGACGACATGGTGAAGGTGGCCGAGGCCGCCCTGGCGGCGGTCCGGGAGCCGAGGTCGGTCGACGGGCACGAGTTGCAGGTGTCGGCGAGCATCGGCATCGTCGAGCGCCAGGTCGCCGGGGCCGACCCCAGCGACCTGATGCGGGCCGCCGACAGCACCCTGCACTGGGCGAAGGCGGCCGGCGGGGCGCGCTGGGCGCTCTACGACGCCGAGCGCAACCGCCGCGAGCTGGCCCGGTACGCCCTCTCCGCGGCCATCCCGGCGGCCCTCGACCGTGGCGAGTTCTACCTCGACTACCAGCCGCTCACCTCGCTTCGCGACGGCCGGCTGCTCGGCGTGGAGGCGCTGGTCCGCTGGCGCCACCCGGAGTTGGGCGTGCTGCGGCCGGACAGCTTCATCGAGTTGGCCGAGGAGACCGGCCTGATCGTGCAACTGGGCGGCTGGGTGCTGGCCGAGGCGTGCCGGGAGGCGGAGGCCTGGTCGGCCGGTGGCGCGCAGGCGCCGTTCGTGAGCGTCAACCTGGCCGTCCGGCAGGTGCATCGGCCCGGCCTGGTGCAGGACGTGCTCGCCCTGCTCCAGCAGACCGGGCTTCCGCCGGAGCGGCTCCAACTGGAGATCACCGAGAGCACGATGATGAGCACCGCCGAGGAGCCGGTACGCGCGCTGCGGGTGCTTGCCGATCTCGGGGTGCGGATCGCCATCGACGACTTCGGCACCGGCTACAGCAATCTGGCGTACCTGCGGGACCTGCCGGTCACCGAACTGAAGGTCGCCGGGGAGTTCGTGGCAGGCCTGCGGTCGCCCGCGGTGGGGCGTACCGACGAGCGGATTCTCGCGTCGCTTGTCTCGTTGGCGCACGCACTGGACCTGACGGTCACCGCCGAGGGGGTGGAGACCGCCGGGCAGGCCGAGCGGCTGCGGGCGATCGGTTGCGACGCCGCGCAGGGTTGGCACTTCGGCCCGCCCGCGCCCGCCGACCGCATTCTTGCCCGCATCCGCTGATCGGCGCCGCGCCGGGACCGGCAGGGCGGCGTGTGACATCTCCCAGTCAGAAGCAGTAGACACTGTCTACGACACCTGGTAGACATTGTCTATGAGCGTGGAGGACGCGAGTCTGCGGGCCCGGCTGGTTGCCGTCGGGGTCGACCTGGTGCTGCGCGAGGGCCAGTCGGCGGTGTCGCTGCGGGAGATCGCCCGCCGGGCGGGCGTGTCCCACGGCGCCCCACGCCGCTATTTCCCCACCCACGTCGACCTGCTCTCCGCCATCGCCCGGGAGGGCTACGCCGACCTCAGCGAACGCATCGAGCAGACGATGCGCGAGGCCGGGCCGGACCCGCGTGCCCGCCTGGTGGCCCTGGGACGGACGTACCTGGACTTCGCGGCGGAGCACCGTGGCATGTTCGAGCTGATGTTCCGGCACGACCTGCTGGCCAGCGGCCGCCTGCGGCTGCGCGAGACGAGCCTGCCGCTCTTCACCGACCTGTCCGACCTGGTGGCCCAGGTACGCCGGCCGACCGACGCCCCCGTCCCGGTCCTGGCCGGCGCGCTCTGGGCCAACCTGCACGGCATCGCCCAACTCTGGGCGTGGGGCAGCCTGCCGCTGGCCACCGGCACCACCGACGACGACGCACTGCTGCACGCCGCACTCGACGCACACCTCGGCCCCGCCGCCAGGTGAACCCCAACCACCCGGAGAACCCGTGCCCCTGCTGTACGACATCACCAAGCTGACCGTCGGCGCCGCGCTGCGGCTGGGCTGGCAGCCCCAGGTGCACGGGCTGGAGCATCTCCCCCGGCACAGCGGCGCGATCCTGGCCGGCAACCACCTGTCCGTCGCCGACGAGTTGTTCCTGGTCACGGCGGCCCCCCGGCACGTCACCTTCTGGGCCAAGTCGGAGTACTTCACCGGGCATGGCCCGAGCGGCTGGCTCAACCGGCAGATCGTCCACGGCATGGGCGCGATCCCTGTCGAACGCGGCGGCGGTCGGGCCGCACTCAGCGCCCTCGACGCCGCCGTGCCGGTGCTGCGCGCCGGTGGCCTCGTCGCCATCTACCCGGAGGGCACCCGCTCCCCCGACGGGCGGCTCTACCGAGGCCGCACCGGCATGACCCGACTGGCCCGCGACGCCGAGGTGCCGATCATCCCGGTCGGCGTGCTCGGCACCGCCGAGGTGCTGCCCGTCGACGCGCGGCTGCCCCGCCGCCACCCGATCACCCTGCGGTTCGGCCCGCCGATCCCGGTCGCCGGCCGCATCCACGGGCCGCGCGACATCCGGACCGTCACCGACGAGGTGATGGCCGCGATCCAGAAGCTCACCGGCCAGGAGTACGTGCCGCACCACGCCCCGCCACGGCCGGCGAGCAGCTGAGCGGCTGTCAACCGGCGAGCAGGGCCGCCATCCGCTCGGCCTGCGCCTCCCAGCGCCACTCCCGCTCCACCCACGCCCGGCCCGCCGCGCCCAACTGGCGGGCCAGATCCCGGTCGGCGAGCAGCCGGGCCACCCGGTCGGCGAGCTGGGCGACGTCCCGCCCCGGGACCACGAACCCGGTCTCGCCCTCGCGGACCGCGTCCGGCGCGCCCCCGGAGTCGCCCGCCACCACGGGCAGGCCGGTGGCGGACGCCTCCAGGTAGACGATGCCGAGCCCCTCCACGTCCAGGCCACGGTTGCGGGTGCGGCAGGGCATCGCGTACACGTCGCCGGCCGCGTAGTGCGCCGGCAGCTCGGCCGACGGCACCGAGCCGGTGAAGACCACGTCCCGCTCGACACCGGCCTGCCGGGCCAGCTTCTCCAATGTCGCCCGGTACGGCCCGCCGCCGACGATCAGCAGCGCCGCGTCGGGCACCCGGCGGCGGATCTCCGGCAGTGCCCGGATCAGCATGTCCTGCCCCTTGCGCGGCACCAGCCGGGACACGCAGACCACCACCGGCCGGTCGGCCAGCCCCAACCGGACGCGGATCGGCTCGCCATCCACCGAGGGGTGGTAGGTGTCGACGTCCACACCGGGCGCCAACCGGCGCAGGTCGGTCACGCCGTCGAGCACCCGGGCCAACCGACTGCGCGTGTATTCCCCGAGGTAGGTGGTCACGTCGACGCCTCGGCCGATCCGGCGCAGCGCCGGACGCGCGGCGGGCAACGCCGCCCAGCCGACCTCGTGACCGTGGGTCTGCGCCACCACCCGACGCACCCCCGCCCGGCGGCGCAGGCCCGCGGCGAGCAGCCCGAGCGGCGCCGCCGCGCCGAACCACACCGTGTCGCAGTCGTACGCGCGGGCCAGCCGAGCCGCCCGCCGGGCGATCAGCGGGGTGGGCAGCAGCACCCGGGTGCGTTCCCGAACCACCTCGAAGGGCTGGTCGGCGTCGAACTTCGCCGCCCCCCGCCAGCTCGACGCGTAGACCACCACCGAGCCGGCCGGCTGCCGCACCGCCAGGTTGTGCACGAAGGACTGGATCCCGCCGGGGCGCGGCGGAAAGTCGTTGGTGATCAGCAGTGTGCGGCTCATCGGCCGGCCTCCCGGGCGTACGCGCGAGCGGCGGCCATCCGCTCCACGGTGGACGGATGCGAGGCCGAGTAGAGGTATTCCCAGCGCGGCGGGTCGGGATCGCCGAGGTTTACCGACCCGAGCCGGCGCTGCATCGACTCGAAGGCCTCCGGGTCACGGGTGAGGGCGAGCGCGTGCGCGTCGGCCCGAGCCTCCACCCGGCGGGACATCAGCGCCTGCGCCGGCGCCGCGACCAGACCGGCCACCGTGACCAGGGCGACCAACAGCGGGAACGCGCGTGGATCGGCGACCGAGTCGACGCCTGCCAGCCGCAACAGCAGCCCCCACGAACCGAGCAGGTAGAGAGCCACCACCGCCGCCGCCGCGCCCAACGCCCCGGTGAGGGTGCCCACCGCCACGTCGGAGTCCTTCGCGTGCCCCAACTCGTGCGCCACGACTGCCGTCACCTCGGCCGGGGTCGCCTCGCGCAGCAGCGTGTCGTAGACGACAACCCGCCGGGTCGGCCCGAGACCGGAGACGTACGCGTTCACCGCACGGGTGCGTCGGGAGGCGTCGGCGACGAGCACGTCGCGGACCGGCACGCCGTCGCGGGCGGCCATGCTCATCAACTCGGTGCGCAGCGGCCCCTGCTCCATCGGGGTGAACTTGTTGAACACCGGCTCCACGAGGACCGGCAGCACGAACGACAGCAGCACCACAAGCAGCGCGGCGCCGGCCGCGCCGACCGCCCACCACCAGCGCGGCGCGAGCCGGATGACCGCGTAGAAGCCGAACAGGGCGACCGCGCCGATCACGGCGCTCACGGCGTACGACTTGAGCAGGTCGACAGCCCAGCCACTCCAGCCGTTGGTGCTCAGCCCGTACCGCGTCAGCACGCTCTGCCGCCAGGCTGAGAACGGCAGGGTGAGCAGGTCGGCGACGAGCACCACGGCGAGCCCACCGAGCACCGCCTGCGCGATCCAGTGCCCTCCGAACGGCCGGCCCACCAGCTCGACCAGGCGGCTGCCCAGCGGGGTGAGGCCGAGCGCGAGGGCGATCAGCAGCCCAATGGCGAGCGCCGCGTATCCGCCCGGGCGCAGCGCGGCCCGGAACTCCCGCCCCCGGGCCACCTGCTCGGCCGGGAGGTCGCGCAGCGCGGCCAACTGGTCGGCGTGGGGGGCCGGCGGCCGGTGCCACGGAATGAGCAGCGCGGCGACCACCACAAGCGCCACTGTCAACCCGGCGAGGGTCAGCAGCGCCCAGCCGCGCGGGGTCACCGGCGCACCGTCACGCCGACGCCGACGCCGACGCCGAGCGTGCCACGGACGGCTTCGCCGTCGTCGCGTCGTACCCCGCTCATCCCCGCCGCTCCTCCCGCCGTGACCGCCCATCCTATGGTCCGCGAAAAGCCGGCTCCGGGCGCGGTGCGGTGCTCAGGCGACCCGGTGGGAGTCGCGGCGGCGGGCGGCGCTGGGGCGTGCGGGCGCTGCCAGCACCTCCACGTCGAAACCGGCCCGAGCGAGCACCTCGATGGCCTGGACCTCGGCGGCGACCAGCCCGGCCGCCGGGGACGACTCGTCGAACAGTGCGGCCACCAGGCAGCCGGAACAACCGGCCCCCTGGCTCGGGCACCCCTCGCAGTCGATGAGCATCACGCCTCCTGATCGGCTCGCGATGCCCGGCCGGCGCACCGTCGCCACCGCCCGAGCACCCTCGGTCACATCGACGCTAGCCACCGGGTACGACAGAAACCGGCCAACCGCCCCGAGCGACCGTTTGAGGGCGAGATCGACTCCAGATCAGCGATATCGGGCTATCCCGCTCGGCAGGACACCCCCACCTCACCGACCTCGTGCAGGGCACGGCCCCGCGGCCGGCCCGAGCCAGGCACGGGCTCAGGAGCGGGCGAGGCGGCGCAGCAGCGAGTCGGCGCCGAGCGGGTAGGCGCCGTGCCTGCGGACCCCGTCGGCGACCTCGCGGTCGGACGAGACCACGACCACCGGACGCCCCGGCGGTTCGGCGCGGACCAGCCGCCGGATCAGCTCGTCGGCCGTCTCTCCCTTGCGGGAGAAGAGCACCCGAACGCCGCGGGGCGCCGGTGGCAGCCCGTGCATCCGCTCCGCCCCGTCGAACACGACAGTGACCTCGTCGCCGGTCTGCGCGGCGATCCCGCCCAGCCCGGTGATCAGGCGCTTGCGCTGCTGTTCCAGGGACATCTCGCCGAAGCCGCGTTTGGTGACGTTGTAGCCGTCGACCACCAGGTGCGCCCGGGGCAGGGCGAGCAGTTGGTCCAGCCGGGCCGGGTCGTCGGTGTCGCGGGCACGGGCGGCCGGACCGGCCGGGGCGGTGCCCGGCTGCTCGGCGAACGCGTCGGCCACGAAGTCGGCGGGGAGTTTGTCCACCGGGTCGAGGGCCAGCTCGCGGCGCAGCCCGACGGCTGCCTGACCGATGGTCTCCAGCAGCAGCCAGAGCCGCGCATCGTCGACCGAGCGCGCCTCCTTGGCGCTGGCGCGGGCCACCCCGGCCGCCGCCTCCGCCTCGGCGAGCCGGGCGCGGGCGCGACGCAGCTCGGCGTCGACGTCGGCGCTCGCCCGCGCGGCCCGGCCACGCTCGGTGGCCAGCAGCTCGGTGGCCTTGCGCTCGCGGGCCTGGGTCTCCCGCAGGGTACGGGCGAGCTGGCGGGACTCCTCGCGGAGCTGGCCCAGCTCCTCGCGGACGCGCGACAGCTCGCCGCGCAGCTTCTCGGCCTCGACCCGGGCCACCGCCCGGTCGTGCTCGGCACGGGTGGCCCGCTGCTCGGCCTCGCGGACCAACTCGGCGACGACCGCGCTGTCGGCCTCGGCGCGAACGGCAGCGCCGCTGGCGTCGATCAACTCGCGCCAGCTGCGGGGCCGGGCCAGGTAGGCCAGCGCGGCCACCTCGACCGGGTCGGCGGCGGCCGGCGCGGTGCCCTCGATCACGGCCGCGCCGAGGTCGCCGGCGTCGGTCAGCACCCGGGCGGTGACCCGCTGCCGGAACAGCGGATCAGCGGCGAGCTGGGCGGCGATGGCCGGCGCGCCGAGCCGGGCCCGCCGGTTCGGTGCGAACTTGGCCACCCGGCGCAGTGGCACCGGCACCTCGTCGGCGACAAGGGTGGGCAGCACGGCGGCGGTCAAGGCCACGATCCGCTGTCGGACCGGCTCGGGCAACGTGGGCTCGGGTTCGATGACCTGCTCACCGTCGGGAGCCGACGCGGCGTCGGGGCCCGCGTCGGGGTCGCCCACGGCACCGTCGACCGCGACCGGATCCTCCTGCGGGAGGTGGTCGTCGTACGGCTCGGTGAGGGGCATGTGGCAAGTCTCCCACCGTTGGTGGGCCCACCGCCCGGTGAGTGAGCCGATCTCTCATCCTAGCCCCATGACTACTGGTGGGGCCTCTGTGCCGGGAGTGTCGGACCGGGGCGCTAGCGTGCCGCCGATGGCACAGGCGGAGTACGTCCAGGAGTCACTTGCCGGTCTCGACCCGGTGGGCGGGGTGGACCCGGCGCTGCCCCTGTATGCGACCACCTTCGTGGTGGTCGACCTGGAGACCACCGGCGGGGCACCTGACGGCGGCGGCATCACCGAGATCGGTGCGGTGAAGGTGCGCGGGGGCGAGCAGTTGGGCGTGCTTGCCACCCTCGTCAACCCGGGGCAGCCGATCCCGCCGTTCATCACCGTGCTGACCGGGATCACCCAGGCCATGCTGGTGCCGGCGCCGCCGATCGAGCAGGTGCTGCCGAGCTTTCTGGAGTTTCTCGCCGACGCGGTGCTGGTGGCCCACAACGCCCCCTACGACGTGGGCTTCCTCAAGGCCGCCTGCGCCAAGCACGGCTACCGCTGGCCCAATCCGCGCGTGCTGGACACGGCCGCGCTGGCCCGTCGGGTGCTGACCCGCGACGAGGTGCCCAACCGCAAGCTGGGCACCCTGGCCGCCTACTTCCGCACCGCCACCCAGCCCAACCACCGGGCGCTCGACGACGCGAAGGCCACTGTCGACGTGCTGCACGGGCTGATCGGCCGGCTCGGCGGCCACCGGGTGGACACCGTCGGCGAGGCCATCGAGTTCGCCCGCGCCGTCACACCGACCCAGCGCCGCAAGCGCCACCTGGCCGACGGGCTGCCGAAGGTCCCCGGGGTCTACATCTTCCGGGCGGCCGACGACCGACCGCTCTACGTCGGCACCTCCGGCGACATCGCGACACGGGTGCGCAGTTACTTCACCGCCGGCGAGAAGCGCGCCCGGATCTCCGAGATGCTTGCCGCGGCCGAACGGGTCGAGGCGCTGGAGTGCGCACACTCCCTGGAGGCGGAGGTCCGAGAGCTGCGGTTGATCGCCGCGCACGCGCCGCCGTACAACCGGCGGTCGAAATACCCGGAGCGGATGGTCTGGCTCAAGCTGACCGACGGGCCGTACCCCCGGTTGTCGATCGTCCGTGAGATCTCCCCGGCGGACACCGCCTACCTCGGGCCCTTCACCTCCCGGCGATCCGCCGAGCTGGCCGCCGCAGGCTTCCACGACGCCGTGCCGCTGCGCCAGTGCACCCACCGGCTCTCGCTGCGCACCATCACGCCGGCCTGCGCCCTGGCCGAGCTGGGTCGCTGCCCGGCACCCTGCGAGCACAAGATCACCCCTGCGGAGTACGACGACCGCGCGGCGGCGCCGTTTCGCACCGCGACCGCCAGCGACCCGCAGGTGGTGGTGGACGCGCTGCTCGCCCGGATCGAGGTGCTCTCCCGCGACCAGCGCTACGAGGAGGCCGCCGTGACGCGGTCCCGGCTGGCCGCGGTGCTGCGCGCCACAGTGCGGATGCAGCGGCTTGCCGCGCTCACCGGAATCGCCGAGCTGGCCGCCGCCCGGCCGGCCGCTCGGGGCGGCTGGGAGCTGGCCCTGGTCCGCCACGGCCGGCTGGCCGGCGCCGGGGTGTCCCCTCCGGGCGTCCACCCGCGACCCACGCTCAACACCATCCGGGCCACCGCCGAGACGGTGCCGGGCGGGCACGGCCCGGTGCCGTCGGCCACGGCGGAGGAGTCCGAACGCATCCTGTCCTGGTTGGAGCGATCCGAGACCCGGCTCGTCGAGATGTCCTCCGGATGGTCCTCCCCGGCCGGTGGCGCGGGCCGCTTCCGTGACCTGCTGGCGAAGGCCGAGAGCGGAGCGTCCCACCAACTCTCGACCGAACGCTCATGACCAAGTGTCCGATCGGACTACGTCGGCTCGCTTAGGCTGTTAGAGGAGTGCAGTCCTGCCCGTTTCGTGGGCCTGCTCCCGTTCGCCGGGTTCGGCGGGCGGGGAGCCGGGGTGAGGAGGTGTCCCTCGTGGACGTCGACGCCGGACACGGCGCCGCCCTGGGGGGCGCCCTGCCGACCCAGTCGGGTGAGCTGCCACTGACCCGCCGCCTGCGGTCGTTACTCACCTGGCCGACCACCGACTCCGACCCGGTCACCCAGCTGGTTCGCACCCATCGGAGCATCCACTCCGGCACCGACCCGGCGGTGCTGCGCCGGGCGTACACCATCGCGGAGAACATGCACCGCGGGCAGTTCCGCAAGAGCGGCGAACCGTACATCACCCATCCGCTCGCGGTGGCGCAGATCTGCGCCGAACTGGGGATGGACACCACCACTCTGGTGGCGGCGCTGCTGCACGACACCGTCGAGGACACCCGCTACACGCTCCAGGCGCTGTCCGAGGACTTCGGCGGCGAGGTGGCCCACCTGGTCGACGGGGTGACCAAGTTCGACAAGGCGTTCTACGGCAAGGCCGCCGAGGCGGAGACGATCCGCAAGATGATCGTCGCGGCCGCCAAGGACGTCCGGGTGCTGATCATCAAGTTGGCCGACCGGCTGCACAACATGCGCACCCTCGGCGTGCGTTCCGCCGCATCGCGGGAACGGATCGCCCGCAAGACCCAGGAGGTGCTGGTCCCGCTCTGCGACCGGTTGGGCATCCAGAGCCTCAAGCGTGAGCTGGACGACGTGGTGCTGCTGCACCTGGAGCCCGAGGAGCACGCCCGGCTGGCCCGGCACGTGCACGACCGGCCCGGCTGGGACGCATACCTGGATTCGGTGGTGACACGGACCAGGGTGGCGCTGCGCCGCAGCCGGGTCGACGCCGAGGTGTCCCCGCGCCCCCGGCACCTCTACTCGATCTGGAAGGACACCGTCGCCGGCGGTCACACCGCCCCGTACGACCTGCCCCGCATCTCGGTGGTGGTCGACGGCCCGGCCACCGACTGTTACGCAGCGCTGGGCGCGATCCACGGCACCTGGCGACCGGTCCCCGGCCGCTTCAAGGACTTCATCGCCTCGCCGAAGAACAACCTCTACCGCTCACTGCACACAAGCGTCTGCGGCCCGCAGAACCGCACTGTCGAGGTGCTGATCCGCACCGAGGAGATGCACCGGTCGGCCGAGTACGGCATCGCCGCCGACTTCCGCTTCCCGCGCTCCGGCCGGGGCAGCGCGGCTGCCCGCGCCGAGCAGTTGGACTGGCTGCGCCGGGTGCTCGACTGGGAACCGGACGCCGCCGACCCGGCGAAGTTCCTCGAATCGCTGCGCTGCGACCTCGCCGAGGGTCAGATCCAGGTCTTCGCCGACGGGCGTCCGGTGGTGCTTCCGGCCGGTGCCACGCCTGTCGACGTGGCCTACGAGCTGGGCACCGAGCGGGGCGACCACTGCCTCGCCGCCCGGATCAACGGCCGGCTCGCGCCGCTGAGCTCGGAGCTGGACGAGGGCGACGTGGTAGAGATCTTCACCGAGAACGACAGCGATAGCGGCTTCGAGGCCGGCGAGGAACGGCGAGGTCCGCGCCGGGAATGGCTCACTTTCGTCAAGTCGCCGCACGCCCAGATGCAGATCAACCGCTGGTTCGCCGAGCACACCGAGCCGGGCATCACCATTAGCGACAAGGTCCGCCTGGGGCGGGCCACCATCGGGCTGGCCCTGCGCCAGCACAATCGCGGCCTCGCCAGCGACCTGCCGCTGCTGCGGCTCTCCGAGGAGCTGGGCTACCCCGACCTGGAGACCCTGCTGGTCGCGGTCTTCGACCGGGTGCTCGAACCCGACACCGTCGTACGCCAGCTCATCGACCTGGTCGACCATCGGCAGTGACCGGCCCGGCCCCAAGGCATCCGAGGGACATTCGTGACCACTAGCCTGGGGTCATGATCCCCCGTTCCCGTGCCGCTGGTCGGGCCATCTTCTACCAGGCTTTCTATCGGCTGCCGTTGCCGGTGCGCCGACGCCTGGTCCGGCTGGCCGTGCCGAAGTACATCGTCGGCGCGGTCACACTGGTCCGCGACGCCGAGGCCACGGGCGCGGGCCGGTTGCTGCTGCTGCGGCAGCCGCCCGGCCGGGCGTGGTCGCTCCCTGCCGGCCTGCTCAATCGGGCCGAGGCGCCGGTGGTGGGCGCGGCCCGCGAACTGTTCGAGGAGTCCGGCATCCGGCTCCCCCCGTCGCGGCTGCGCCCGGCGGTGCCGAACGCGATCGTGCACGCCAAGGGCTGGGTGGACATGGTCTTCGAGACGGAGGTGCCGGCGTCCGACACCGCGCTGGCGGTCGACGGCGCGGAAGTCTTCGAGGCCGCGTGGCACCCGCTGGACGACCTGCCCAAGCTGACCTGGCCCACAGCCCGGCTGCTCGCCTACTACGACATCGGCCCGCTGGCCGGGCAGTTCCCGCCACCGATCCCCGACACCGCGCCATGACCGGGGCGGGCGGGCCGGCGGACGTCTGCGCGGTGGTGCTTGCCGCCGGCGAGGGCACCCGGCTGCGCCCGCTCACCGAACGGGTGCCCAAGGCGCTCTGCCCGGTGGGCAACGTGCCGCTGCTGGATCGCGCGTTGGCCCGGCTGGCGGGGCTCGACCTGGCCGGCGCGGCCCGGGTCGCGGTGAACGCCTGCTACCTCGCCGACCAGGTGGTGGCACACGTCGGCGACCGCGCTCACCTGTCGGTGGAGCCGGGTGATCCGCTCGGCACCGCGGGTGGGCTTGCCAACCTGCGCGGCTGGATCGACGGACGGCCGGTGCTGGTCGCCAACGCGGACGCGTACCTGGCCGACCCCGCCGCTCCCCCGGGCCCCGACGTGGCAGCGATGCTTGACGGCTGGGACGGGCACACCGTACGCCTGCTCGGTCAGCCCGCCGCGAACCCGACGGCACCGGGCACCTTCGCCGGGCACTGCTTCACAGGCCTGTCGCTGCTGCCCTGGCGGCTCGTCCGCGACCTGCCCGTGGTCCTCTCCGACCTGGTCCGCGCCGTCTGGCGGCCGGCCGAGGCGGCCGGCGCGCTGGAGGTGGTGCCCTACCGGGGGACCTTCTACGACACCGGCACCCCCGCCGACTACCTGAGGGCGAACCTGCACGCCGCCGCCGGTGGCAGCCTGGTCGACCCCTCGGCGATTGTCACCGGTCGCTGTGTGGAGTCGGTGGTAGGCGCCGGTGCGCGGGTGGACGGCGACGTGTGCCGCACTGTGGTGTGGCCGGGCGCGACAGTGCACCCGGGTGAACGGCTGCACGACGCGATCCGGTCCACCGACGGTGGCACCGTGCCGGCCACCGCACACGGCTGAGCGGCACGGGCTCCTGTCTCCGGGCACGGTGTGAACATCTAGCATGGGCGACGACGCCGACGAACGGAGCAATGTGCCGTGATCACCGCGATCGTGCTGATCGACTGCGCCACCGATGCGATCCCCGAGGTGGCGGAGACCCTGGCCAACGTTTCCGGCG
Organism: Micromonospora sp. NPDC000316; assembly: GCF_042898885.1. NCBI lineage: Bacteria > Bacillati > Actinomycetota > Actinomycetes > Micromonosporales > Micromonosporaceae > Micromonospora > Micromonospora sp. NPDC000316. The sequence continues at coordinate 371,504 of NZ_JBIAZG010000003.1, read as the reverse complement.
TCAGCGAGGTCTACTCGGTGGCCGGGCACGTCGACCTCATCGCCATCGTCCGGGTCCGCGAGTTCGACCAGATCGCCCAGGTCATCGCGGGCAGCATCTCCAAGGTGCCGGGCGTGCTCAACACCGAGTCGCACATCGCGTTCCGGGCGTACTCCCAGCACGACCTCGAGCAGGCCTTCGCGATCGGTCTGGCCAGCACCGACTGACGCCTGTCGGCCGACTGTGGCCGACCCGGACACACGGCGGCCGGTCCACCCGAGCGGGTGAACCGGCCGTCCTGTTACCGCTTACGTCAGCTCTCGCTCGGAGCCGGCGTTTCGGTGGTGCCGCCGCCCGGAGCCGGCGACTCGGTGGTGCCACCCGGGGCCGGCGACTCGGTGCCGGTGCCACCCGGAGCCGGCGACTCAGTGCCGGTGCCGCCCGGGCTGGGCGTACCGCTGGCGCTTGTCTGCGGGACCGGGATACCCAACTGGTTGGCGAGCTGGACCAGCTCGTCATAGTGCGCCTGGAGCGTCGGCAGGGCGGTCTGGGCCAACTGGACCACCGACTGGTCGGAGCCCTGCGAGATCTCCGTCTGGGTGGCCTGGATGGCCTGGACGTGACCAGCCAGCTCACTTGTCACCCAGAGCCTGTCGAACTCCGCGCCGCTGACGTTGTTCAGCTTGTCGATGACCGCCTGCTGATCGGTAGTGGGTTCCTTAGGCAGTTCGACGTTGAGCTGCGACGCGGTCTGCTGCACTGTCTGGTCCAGAGACGTGTGGTCGGTCTTCAACATCGCGCCCAGGTCCTTCACCCCCTGGTCCTGGCCCTTCTGCTCAGCCAGGCCACCGGCGGTGATCTCGAACAGGTTCACCTGGTGCACCGCCTGCAGATACTGGGTGTCCTGCGTTGACGGCTGTGCCGCGGCCTGCGCGGCCGCAGCCGGCGCGACGCCGACAAGTACCAGCGCGGCCAACAGGCCGAGGCGTTTGATACCCAACATGCTTCCCCCCCTTGAGACGTTGGACCGCACGGATACCCGGCTCACGGGGGTTATTCCTGCGATCGCCCGTCGCGCGGGGTCGACGGTCCCGCGTCGACCGTCCGACTCCTGGCCGGTTGGGTGACGACGGCTGATAAACGGCGTGGCGCCCGCCGGAGTCCGGCGGGCGCCACGTGACGCGGGGTTCGGGAGGTCAGCGGCGGCTCTCGCCGCTGCCGATCTCCTCGTGCTCTCCTCGAGGCTCGACCGGCGGGTGCCCCGGCGAAACCGGCGCCTCCACAGGCTTCTCGATCGGGTAGAAGAAGCCCCGGATCGCCGGGCCGAGGGCCCCGAGCCGGTTCATCTTCTTCGGCACCACCCAGCCGACGTACTCCAGCTCGCCGTGGCCGTCGCCGTGCCCGTTCGCCGCGCTGAGCGGCTGGTGCACCTCGACGAACCGGCCGTCCGGCATACGTCGGATGATGCCGGTCTCCACGCCGTGCGCGAGCACCTCCCGGTCGTGCTGCTGGAGACCCAGGCAGAGCCGGTAGGTGACGTAGTACGCCAGCGGCGGGACGATAAGCAGGCCGATCCGGCCGGCCCAGGTCATCGCGTTCAAGCTGATCTGGAACTTGTCGGCGATCACGTCGTTGGCGCCGGAGAGCGTCAGCACGATGTAGAACGACACCGCCATGGCGCCGAGCGCGGTCCGGGCCGGAACGTCGCGGGGCCGCTGGAGCAGGTTGTGGCTCTTGCGGTCCTTGAGGTGACGCGCCTCCAGGAACGGGTACAGCGTCGACATGCCCACCAGGATGCCGGGCAGCACCACAGTCGGCCAGAACAGCGGCGGGATGACGTAGCCGTCACCGATCGGGATGTTGATCTCCCAGGCCGGCATGAGTCGCGTCGAGCCGTCGAGGAACATGACGTACCAGTCGGGCTGGCTGGCGGCCGAGACCACCCACGCCTCGTACGGGCCGAACAGCCAGATCGGGTTGATCTGGAACAGACCGCCCATCAGCGCCACGACGCCGAAGACGACCATGAAGAAGCCGCCCTGCTTCAGCGCGTACCGCGGGAACATCCGCTCGCCGACCACATTGTTGTTGGTCCGGCCGGGGCCGGGCCACTGGGTGTGCTTCTGCTTGAAGACCAGGCCCAGGTGGACGCTGATCAGGGCGACAAGCAGGCCCGGGATGAGCAGGACGTGGGCGATGAAGAACCGGCTGATGATGATCGTGCCGGGGAACTCGCCGCCGAAGACCGACGAGGTGACCCAGGAGCCGATAACCGGGATGGACAGCATGATCGCCGAGGCGATCCGCAGGCCGGTGCCGGACAGGCCGTCGTCCGGCAGCGAGTAGCCGGTGAAGCCGGCCAGGAAGCCGACCCAGAACAGCAGCGAGCCGATGATCCAGTTGGTCTCGCGCGGCTTGCGGAAGGCACCGGTGAAGAAGACCCGCAGCATGTGCACGACGATCGCGGCCATGAACAGCAGCGCCGACCAGTGGTGCATCTGCCGCATCACCAGGCCGCCGCGGACGTCGAACGAGATGTCCAGGCTGGAGGCGTACGCGGCGGACATGGGGGTGCCCTGCAACGGGGCGTAGCTGCCGTTGTAGACCACCTCGGTCATCGCCGGCTCGTAGAAGAAGGTGAGGAAGACACCGGTCAGCAGCAGCACGACGAACGAGAACAGCGCGATCTCGCCGAGCAGGAACGACCAATGGTCCGGGAAGACCTTGTTCAGCAGCTTGCGCAGCGGGGTGGCCACCGCGAAGCGGTCGTCCACTCCCACCGCGGCCTTGCCCGGCGTCGCCTTCAGGTCAAGCTTTCGACGCTTCATGGCCGCTCCCAGAAATCAGGCCCGACGGTCTCGGTGAAGTCGGACTTCGCCACGAAGAAACCCTCGGAGTCCACTTCGATCGGCAGCTGCGGCAGCCGCCGGCTGGCAGGGCCGAAGACGGGCTTGGCGTTGTCGGTGATCAGGAACTGGGACTGGTGACACGGGCAGAGCAGCCGGTTGGTCTGCTGCTCGTACAGGCTGGCGGGGCAGCCGGCGTGCGTGCAGATCTTGGAGAACGCCGCGTAGTTGCCCCACATGTAGTCGCCGTGGCCGATTTTCTCGTTGGCCCGGCGGGACTCCTGCGCATCCGAGTCACGCAGGTGGATCAGCAGCGTGGGCGAGTCGGCGTGCAGGTTGCTCACGCCGTGCTCGATGCCCGGGAAGACGGTCAGCTGACCGCCGGCGCTGACGTCCGCCGGGCGGATCGGACGGCCGTCCTCGCGGACCAGGCGGATCCGCTGGCCACCCTCCGTGGGGGAGAAGCCGGTGCGGAACATCTGGTTGTTCTTGTGCGGGTTGGAGATCAACCCGCCGACCAGCGGCGCCGCAGCGACAGCGGCGACCGGCGCGAGACCGGCCAGCAGCGAGATGCCGAGCAGCGGGCGACGCTTCACACCCAACTCGTCGGCCATGTAGAGCATGGTCTGCCCGGTGATGGTGCGGCCCTCGGCGTCCACCGTGCCCTCGTGGCGGTCCTGGATCGAGACCTCCTTGGGCAGCAACTTCTTGCCCCAGGTCAGGATGCCGAAGCCGACGGCGAGCAGCGCCACACCGAGGGTGGCGCCGAGCAGCGGCGTGTAGAGCTTGTCGCCGCCTCGGCCCGGCTCGTACTGCCACGGCCACCAGATGTAGACGGCCAGGAACGCGGTGGCCGCCAGGCCGGTGATCAGGAAGAACGCGGCAACCACACGGGTCAGCCGACGCTCGGCCTTGGTGCCGGGCAGCACCTGCGGTTCGTAGTGGACGATCTCGATGTCGTCCCGACGAGCACCCTCGCGGACGATGTCGAACCGGGTCAGGCTGGGGTCGTTCAGGTCGAGCGGCTCCGGGCCGTGGGAGGCCGGGTGCTCGGTGTGGGTGCTCATGCCGTCACCTCGCTACGGGTGGCGCCGAGCGGCACCACGGCACGGAATCTGATGGTCCGCTCGGTCACGACTTGCCCGCAATCCACAGGCTGGCGAAGACGAGCGCCACGATGCCAACCAGGAAGATCGCCAGGCCCTCGGTGGAGGGTCCGTACCGACCGAGGTTGAACCCGCCCGGGTCCTGGTCGTGCTTCAGCGTCTCCTGGATGTAGGCGATGATGTCGGCCTTCTGCTCCGGCCGGAGCTGGTTGTCGCCGAACACCGGCATGTTCTGCGGACCGCTCAACATCGCCGCGTAGATCTGCCGGTCGGTCGCCGGGTGCAGGCTCGGGGCGAACTTGCCCGAGGAGAGCGCACCACCGCCGCCGCCGAAGGCGTGGCACTGGGAGCAGTTGATCCGGAACAGTTCGCCGCCGGACGCGACGTTGGCGCCGTCGCGGAGCACGTCGCCCTCCGGCACGACCGGACCGCCGCCGAGCTCCTGGATGTACTGGGCGAGCTGACGGGTCTGCTCGTCGGTGAAGAGCGGGGGCTTGCGGTGGGCCTGCGCCTCCTGCCGGGCCATCGGCATCCGGCCGGAGCTGACCTGGAACTCGACCGAGGCGGCGCCGACGCCGACCAGGCTCGGGCCGCGACCCTCGACGCCCTGGGCGTTGCGTCCGTGGCAGGTCACACAGCTCACGTCGAACAGCGCCTTGCCCTCGGCTGCGGCGCCGGTCAGCGGCGTGTTGTCCTGCGCCTGCGCACCGGGGGCGAAGACGGTGTAGGCACCGCCGGCGAGCATCAGCGCGGCGATCAGCCGGACTGCGGCGCCCAGCCGGCGGCGGCCCCTGCTGCGCGCGGCGGGCCGCGCGCGCAACCGCGCGAGCAGGCCGCGTCGGCGGTCGTTGTCAGAAGTCATGAGCGGTGTCCTTAACCGGTTGGACCTTGTCTCAGGGGACGAAGCAGCGGCGCGGTTCGTGACGCGCCAAGATCACTGAAGCCAGTAGATCATGGCGTACAGCCCGATCCACACGACGTCGACGAAGTGCCAGTAGTACGACACGACGATCGCCGAGGTCGCCTGCGCCGGCGTGAACCGACCCATGGTCGTGCGGACCATGAAGATGATGAAGGCGATCAGACCGCCGGTCACGTGCAGGCCGTGGAAGCCGGTCGTCAGGTAGAACATCGATCCGTACCCGTCGGCGTTGATCTTGACGCCCTCGTGGACCAGCTCCCGGTACTCGTTCAACTGACCGAGTACGAAGATCAGGCCCATCACGAACGTGACGGTGAACCAGCGCCGGAGCGCGTGCACGTCACCCTTCTCCGCCGCGAAGACACCGAGCTGGCACGTCACCGACGAGAGCACCAGGATCACGGTGAAGGTGGTCGCGTACGGAATGTTCAGGTGCTCGGTGTGCTTCTCCCATTGCTCCGGCGCAGCAGCGCGGATGGAGAAGTACATCGCGAACAGCGCCGCGAAGAACATGAGTTCGCTGGAGAGCCACACGATCGTCCCGACGCTGACCATGTTGGGTCGCGTCAGAGAGTGGATCCGGCTCTTGTCAATGGCTGGGGCCGCAGTCACGCCGTCATTATTGCCCCTGACCGGGGCCGGCGATCAGCGGGGTGGCAAACCTGCGCCTTCCGTGGGCCGACCGTCAGGGTCCGGTTCGCCTGGCCTAGCCTGAAAAGCGTGCTGCACGTCGATCCGATCCTCGCCGCCACCTCGGCCGTCCCGGCCGTTGTGCTCGCGGCCACTCCGGTGGGCTCGTCCACGCTGGCCGCCAGCGCCGAGGCGACCCCGCCACCGTTCACCGTCGGCGCGGTCCTGACCGAGACCCGACTGGACAGCTGGCTGGCCCTGGGCCTGGTGCTCGCCGCCGGTCTCTACCTCTACGGGGTGCACCGCCTGCGCGTCCGTGGCGACCGCTGGCCGGTCGCCCGTACGGCGTTCTTCCTCGGGCCCGGCCTGGGCGGCATCGCGCTGGTCACGGTCAGCGGGCTGCACGCCTACGACACCGCGCTGCTGTCGGTGCACATGATCCAGCACATGGTGCTCTCCATGGTGGCGCCGATCTTCCTCGCGCTTGGCGCGCCGATGACGCTTGCCCTGCGGACCCTGCCGGTCGGGCCGCGCAAGCGCCTCCTGGCGATCGTGCACAGCCGTGTGGCCCGCGTCTACAGCTTCCCGCTCGTGGCGTTCGCCATCTTCGTGGTCAACCCGTTCGTGTTGTACTTCAGCGACCTGTACCGCTACACGCTTGAGCACGCCTGGGCGCACGAGCTGGTGCACGCGCACTTCATCATGACCGGCTGCGTCTTCTTCTGGCCGCTGCTCGGGCTCGACCCGCTGCCCGGACGCTGGCCGTACCCGGCTCGCGCGCTGCTGATGCTGCTCTCCGTGCCGTTCCACACAGTCCTCGGGCTCACCATCATGCAGAGCAGCACGCTGTTCGGCGGCGACTGGTACCCGTCGCTCAACCTGGGCTGGGCCGACCCGAAGGCCGACCAGGTGCTGGCCGGCGGCATCCTCTGGGCGGGTGGCGAGTTCGTCAGCGTGACGATGATCGCGGTGCTCGTCGTGCAGTGGATCAAGCAGTCCGAGCGGGAGGCCCGCCGACTCGATCGCGAGCTGGACCGCCAGGAGGCACGCGAACGCGCCGCCGACGCCACGACCGCCTGAGCTGCGACGACGGTACGCGGAGCCGACGGCGGCAGGCGGCGTGTCGGCTACGTCACGCCGCCCGGTACGATCGGCGCAGTTTTTCGAGGTGGAAGCAGAGTGCCGGCATGAGTGAGCACAGCGAACGAATCATCGGGCTCAGTGCGATGGTTCCTCATGACGGCACGGAGCGAAGCGGAGTGCCGGCATGAGCGATCGACTTTGTACCGTCCTGCTCTACAGCGACGACCCGCAGGTCCGTGACCGGATGCGGCTCGCCGTCGGCACCCGGCCCGCGCCCGGGTTGCATGTCGAGTTCGTGGACGCGTCGACCTACGCCGAGACGATCCGCCTGGTCGACGACTATGAGATCGACCTCATGCTGCTCGACGGTGAGGCGAACCCGGGCGGCGGCATCGGCATCGCCCGGCAGATCAAGGACGACCGGGAGGACGCTCCCCCGGTCTGCCTGGTGATCGCCCGCGCCGCGGACCGATGGCTCGCCGCGTACGCCGAGGTCGAGGGGACGCTCGTGCACCCGCTCGACCCGGTGACCACCGGCAATACGGTGGCCGAGCTGCTGCGGACGCACGCACCCGCCTGACGTCCCCCGCTCTCCGGCACCGACGCGGCGCCGGGGTGATCGGCGCCGGTTCCAGCCCACCCGCACTTCGCACGCTCGGGAGGCCCGCCATGGGCGATCGGACCTGGCCGCACCTGCTCACCTCGCTGCTGCGCGGCGAAGAGTTGTCCAGCGCCGACACGGCGTGGGCGATGGGTGAGATCATGGCTGGTTCGGCGGGCGCCGCACAGGTCGCCGGCTTCGCGGTGGCGCTGCGGGCCAAGGGCGAGACCTCGGCTGAGCTGGCCGGCCTGGTGGAGACCATGCTGAGCCGGGCGGTCCCGGTCGACCTCCCCGACGAGCTGCGCTCGACAGCCCTGGACGTGGTCGGCACCGGCGGTGATCTCGCGCACACGGTAAATATCTCCACGATGGCCGCGCTTGTCGTGGCCGGCGCCGGCGTCCGGGTGGTGAAGCACGGCAACCGGGCCGCGTCCTCCTCCTGCGGCACCGCCGACCTGCTGGAGTTCCTCGGCATCCCGCTCGACCTCGACCCGGATGCGATCGTGCGCTGTGTCACCGAGGCCGGCATCGGGTTCTGTTTCGCGGCCCGGTTCCACCCCGGGATGCGGCACACCGGGCCGGTCCGCCGGGAGCTGGGTGTCCCCACCGTGTTCAACTTCCTCGGCCCGCTGACCAACCCGGCCCGGCCGCGCGCCGGCGCTGTCGGCTGCTTCGACGCGCGGATGGCGCCGGTGATGGCCGGAGTGTTCGCCGCCCGCGGCGACTCGGTGCTGGTCATGCGCGGCGAGGACGGGCTGGACGAGTTCACCACCGCCGCGCCGACCCGCGTCTGGGCGGCTCAGGGCGGCACCGTACGCGAGGCTGTGCTGGACGCGACGGACCTGGGGGTACCCCGGTCCACCCTCGGTGACCTGCGGGGCGGTGACGCCGCGTACAACGCCGGCGTGGCCCGTCGCCTGCTGGCCGGCGAGACCGGGCCGGTGCGCGACGCGGTGCTTGTCAACGCGGCGGCGGCGCTCGCCACCCAGGGCTCGCTGGAGGGCGACCTGACCGAGGCGCTGCGCGCCGGCCTGGACCGCGCCGCCGAGTCGATCGACTCCGGTGCGGCAGCGGCCACCCTCGACCGCTGGATCGAGACCGCCACCACCGTCTGACCTGCCCTCGACGGGCGCCGCGGCGACACGTGCGGCGCGGTGGAGGGTCATGCCGGCGGAGAGTTGTCGGACCCGGGTGGGAAACTACAGGCGAGTAGTTCTCCGCCGCTCTCGTGTGCCGCTGTCGCACCGGAGCGGGTGGCCCGAAATGTGAGAGGAGACGCCCGTGTCGGACCGCGAGCTCTACTGCGACGTCTGCGAGGGCGTGGCACCGTTCGAGGCGCCGCCCTGCGTCGACGGCCACGGCACCGACTGTCCCGAGCTGATCTGCACCGGCTGCGGAACGGCCGTGGTGATCGCCACGTTCACCGTGCCCGTCACCCGGCTGACCGACCGCCGGCACCGCCAGCCCACCCGCCGGCAGGCCGCCTGACCTGTCGACCAGCTCCGACGTACCGCATGACGAAGGCCCGCTCCCCCATCCGGGGAACGGGCCTTCGTCATGCGGTACGGGTCGGCCGCGAGCGCGGCCGGGTGATCAGTGCTCCGCGGTACGCCGGGTGCCTGAGTAGTACTCGAACAGCAGCCCACAGGCGCTGAAGATGACCGCCAGCAGACCGGCGCCGATCAGCCAGTACTGCCAGAACACCATGCCCAGAGCGGCGATCGCGGCGGCCAGCGCCAGGCCGAACGGCCAGTAGCTGCCCGGGCTGAAGAAGCCCACCTCGCCGGCGCCGTCGGCGATCTCGGCGTCCGGCCGGTCCTCAGGGCGCAGGTCGATACGGCGGGAGACGAACCAGAAGAACCCACCGCACATCGTGCAGAGCAGGAACGACAGCAGCAGGGCTACGGTGCCCACCCACTCGACATGGCCGGACTCACCGTGCGTCCAGGCGCCGTAGAGGATCGTGGCGCCGAAGAGGAACCCGGCGATGATCAGGAAGATTCGCCACTCGGTCTTCATGCGGCTGCCTCAGCTTCCCGGGATGGCCGGAGCGTCGTCCGGGTTGAAGTTGCTCTGCGTCCGCCGGGTGTCGAACGGCCGCGTGGTCTCCGCGTACGGCTCTTCACCGATCTCGGCAAGCGCATCCTGGGTGGACTTGCCCGCCTGCTTGGCCGCCAGGAACTGGTCGTACTTCTCCGGCGAGACCACGCGCAGCTCGAAGTTCATGAACGCGTGGTAGCTGCCGCACAGCTCGGCACAGCGGCCGACGTAGGCGCCCTCGGCGTCCAGGCTGGAAACCTCGAACACGTTGCGGACGTTGCCCGGGAAGACGTCCCGCTTGAACAGCAGCTCCGGCACCCAGAAGGAGTGGATGACGTCGCGGCTGGTCTCCTCGAACCGGATGGACCGGTTGGTCGGCAGCACGAGCACCGGGATGACGTCACTGGTGCCGAGCGTCGACGCCGTGGTGCGGGCGTCCGGGCCCTGCCCGTCGCGGTAGTTGAACTGCCAGTTCCACTTGAACGCGACGACCTCGACCGTGACGTCCGGGTTCTTCGACAGCTTGTCCACGTCGGTCTGCACGATCGCCGTGTAGTAGAACAGCACAGACACGATCAGGATCGGCGCGATGGTGTAGAGGAACTCCATCGGCAGGTTGTAGCGGGTCTGCACCGGCAGCGCGTTGCCACGCTTGCGGTAGCGCACGACGCACCAGAAGATCAGGCCCCACACGAAGACCCCGACCGCGAGCGCGGCGATGCAGGAGGCGATCCACAGGTCGTACATCCGCCGCGACTCCGGCGTGATGCCGCCCTGCGGCCAGCCGAAGCCGCCGAACGTCGCGCCGACGTCACAACCCGTGAGCAGGACCAGCAGCGCCACGCCACCGAGACCGAGCCCGGCCAACCGACCAGCACCACGTCCCCGGGGTCCACTTAACCCTGGCGAAGCGCTGTGCCGTACGGCCGACGGCCGTACCTCCGAACTCCTTGCGACCACCTGGTCCTGCCTCCCTAGCGCGCCGCGGTGCGTCTTCCGTCAGCACCGGCGGCAAAGGCGTCACCGACGGTCGCAGATTACTCGACCATGACGGGCTCGGCCGTGGTGGGGTCACTCTCCGCCCCCATCGGGGGGATCCTGCGCATACCGCCGCGATAGCGTTGGTAACCGTGAGCGCGAGGAGTGAGCCGGGGTTGCGAGCCCCGCAGCCGCGACCAAAGGCGGTCCCGTGAGCGCGAGGAGTGAGCCGGGGTTGCGAGCCCCGCAGCCGCGACCAAAGGCGGTCCCGTGAGCGTGAGGAGTGAGCCGGGGTTGCGAGCACCGCAGCCGCGAGCAAAGGCGGTCCCGTGAGCGCTTCCCCGGTCTATCTCGACGCGGCGTCCGCCGCGCCGCTGCATCCGGTCGCCCGGCAGGCGTTGCTGGCCGCGCTCGAGGACGGCTGGGCCGATCCGGGCAAGCTCTACACCCAGGCTCGTCGTGCTCGTCAACTGCTCGACGCCGCCCGCGAGGCCACCGCGCAGACGCTCGGCGTCCGCGCCGACGAGGTGTCCTTCACTGCCAGCGGTACGACGGCAGCGCACGCGGCAGTGCTCGGTGGCCTGGCGGGGCGGCGCAGAGTCGGGTCGACGTTCGTGCACTCGGCGATCGAGCACTCCGCCGTCCTGCACGCGGCGGAGCGGCACGTCGCGGCTGGCGGCGCCGCCAGTTCGGTGCCCGTCGACCGGCGGGGTCGACTGGACCTGGCTGCCTGGTCGGACGCCGTCCGGGTGCCCGGCGTCGCACTGGCCGCGCTGATCAGCGCGAGCCACGAGGTGGGCACCGTGCAACCTGTCGCCGAGGCGGCTGCCGCCTGCGCTGACGTCGGGGTGCCGCTGTATGTCGACGCGGCGCAGTCGGTCGGCCGGGTGCCGCTGCCGGCCGGCTGGTCCGTACTCACCGCAAGCGCGCACAAGTGGGGTGGGCCGCCCGGCGTGGGAGTGTTGGCGGTCCGCAAGGGCACCCGCTGGGAGTCGCCGTGGCCTGCCGACGAGCGGGAGGGTGGGCGTACCCCGGGGGCGTTGAACCTGCCCGCGGTGGTGGCGGCGGCGGCGAGCCTGCGCGCGGCGGCGGCCGACGCGGCGGCCGAGCAGGCCCGGTTGGCGCCGCTTGTGGATCGGATCCGGGCGCGGGTGTCGGCGGAGGTGCCCGACGTGGAGGTGGTCGGTGACCCGGTGCTGCGGCTGCCCCACCTGGTGACGTTCTCCTGCCTGTACGTCGACGGTGAGACGCTGCTGCACGCGCTGGACCGGCGAGGCTTCGCGGTGTCGTCCGGTTCGTCCTGCACGTCGTCGACGCTGCGGCCGTCGCACGTGCTGGAGGCGATGGGTGTGCTGTCGCACGGCAATGTCCGGGTCAGCCTGCACCGGGAGACGACCGAGGCGGATGTCGAGCGGTTCCTCGCCGAGCTGCCCGGGATCGTCGCCGGGCTGCGCGCCGAGGCCGGGGTGGTGGGGCTGTGACGATGCCCGACGAGGTGCTCGACTGCCGGGGCCAGCGCTGCCCACTGCCGGTGATCGCGGCGGCCCGACGGATGCCCGAGGTGCCGGTGGGCACTGTGGTGCGGGTGCTCGCCGACGACCCGGCGGCGGCGGTGGACATCCCCGCCTGGTGCCGGATGCGCGGTCAGGAGTTCGTCGGCGCGATCACCGGCCCCGACGGCCCGGCCTACGACGTCCGCCGCTCCCACTGACCGTCCCAGCTTTCGCTGTTGCCCATATTCCCGGAAAGAGGGCAATAAATCGCATCACCGGGGGTTTTTCGCCTCCGGGAAAGACGTCTCGGGAAGCGGGACTATCCGACGATACTCCCGCTGTCAACCATCGCTGATCGCTGCTTGTCGGAAGGGCACCGGGTTTAGCCGTAGCCCGTTACCATGCTGCCTCTAACTGAGCCTCAGACGGAGGACCTAGTGGCGATAGTCAACGCAGCGTCATTAGTTATTTCGAGCATAGCGAGCCTGTTCACCATCTTTTTGTCCATCCGGCTCATCCGCGAGCGAAACAAGATCTCGTGGAGAATGGTAGAGACGTGCACGAGGTCGCTGCTGAAAGAGATACAGGCGTCGAGCTTCGATCCTGACGTGGTCATCGGAGTCGGACGCGGCGGTGCGATTCTCGGCGGAATGCTTGCCGGGAACATGGGCCACCTTCCCCTGTTCGTGATCGACACCATACTCGACAAGACGGACGGGTTGAGCGCCGCCCATATCCGATATCCGGAGGTGCTACCGGATCTCGCCGGAAAGAGACTGCTACTTGCGGTGGGCGAATTGTATTCGGGGCAGGATCTGCGAGCGGCCCTTGAGCTCGCCAAGTCCAAGGCCCCCGCTACGATCAAGACCGTCTCGCTCTTCTCGCACCCGGCATCCTCGATCAAGCCAGACTTCGTCGGGCGGGAAACGAAGCAACCGTTGAGCGCTCCGTGGAGGATGAGCGATGTCTACCGAACGAGGCGACTATGACAAATGAGAACTACGTGCGGCCGGCGAAATCCTCGGATGTGGACGACCTCGTCCGCCTGCTCGAACTCATGCACGACGGCGACCGCAAGGCGCCCGCCTCCGACCGCGAGGTGGAGATCTTCGAGGACATGCTGGGGCAGGAGAATCGCCAGGTGCTCGTCGCCGACGTGGACGGCGAGGTCATCGGCACCGTCGATGTCGTGGTCGTCAGCAACCTGTCCCGAGACGGAAGCCCCTGGGCCATCGTCGAGAACCTGGTGGTCGATCCGGGCAAACGCCGCCTGGGCATCGGCCGCGCCCTGATGGAGGCGACGGTGCGGTTCGCGGAGGCAAAGGGCTGCTACAAGATCCAGCTGATCTCCAACAGCGCCCGGACGAACGCTCAAGCCCTGTACCGGTCCCTGGAGTTCAACGCGCCCGTGGACGGGTTCCGCCGCTATCTGAGGGGGGTCGCCGTGGTCTCAGGGAAGCCGGATGAGCAGCGTTGAGGCGGAGATCCCCACGCCCTACTGTCTGATCGACGGCGCGAAACTGGAGAAGAACATCGTCTCCATGCAGCGGCTTGTCGACGGCTGGGGTGCGAGCCTCCGCCCGCACTTCAAGACCCACAAGTCCAGCGCGATCGCCCTCATGCAGGCCGCGGCAGGAGCCAAGGGTGCCACCTGTGCGAACCTGCACGAAGCCGAAGCCCTGATCGCCTCCGGCATCGAGGACGTCTTCATCGCCTTTCCCCTCATCGCCGACCGATCCAATCGACGCGCCGTCGAACGCGTCCACGAGGACGGCGACGTGCTCTTCGGCGTGGAGTCGGTGCCGGCCGCCCGGGCACTTCGTGAGTGCCTGTCGGCGGCCGGGCGGCCGAAGGTGCTGATCGAGGTCGACTGCGGCTGTCGCCGCTCGGGAATCAACCCCGCGGATGCGGGAGAGTTCGCAGTGGCGCTCGGCAAGCTGGATTTCGACGTGCGGGGCATCTACACCTATCCGGGGCAGTCCTATCTTCCCGGCAAGTCCGCAGCCGCTTCCGCCGAGGAGACCCAGGCCCTTGGCCTTGCGTTGTCTCAGATGGAAAAACGCGGCCTGACCAATCTTGTCGTCAGTGCGGGATCAACACCCACCATGAGCCACGGCGGCTCCGACATCGTCACCGAATACCGCCCGGGGACGTACGCCCTGGGAGATCGCCAACAGGTCGCGCTGGGCATGGATCGCGCTCGGTCGGCGTTGTGCGTCGTCGCGACGGTGGTCCACAGCAGCTCCGACCGCGCCGTGCTGGACGCCGGAGCGAAAGCCATTGGCCGCGACCGACCCGCCTGGCTCGACGGATACGGCGAACTGGTGGATCTGCCCCGCGTCACAATTGATCGCATATTCGACCACCACAGCGTGATCGACCGACAGGTACGCCTTCCGGTCGGATCCCGGGTCTGCATATTTCCCAACAACGCGAACACAGTGGTCAACCTGCAGTCGGTGCTCTGGCTGTCGGAACCCGACGGAAAGCTGCAACCGCTGACGGTCGAGGCTCGCTCCGGCTAGGAGCAATGCCTGCCGTCAGCGGTTGTCAACAATCGGACAAGCCGACTATGGCAGCAGATGCGGGCGGATCTCGTCGGCGGCCGCATCGCCGTAGGACTCGGCGAGCCGCTTCACGAACAGGTCGCGGCGAACGTCGTACTCCTGAGTCCCGACGGTCTCCAGGACCAGCGTGGCGAGCAGCGAGCCGACCTGGGCTGCCCGCTCCAGGCCGAGGCCCCAGGACAGCGCGGTGAAGAAGCCGGCGCGGAAGCCGTCGCCCACCCCTGTCGGGTCGACCGCGCGGATCTCCCGGGCGATCGGCACGTGGATCGGGTCGATGCCCCGCCCGGCGATCTCCACGCCGTGCTTGCCAAGCGTGGTGACCCGCACCTTGACCAGGTCGAGCAGCTGGTCGTCGCTCAACTTCGCCTTGCTCTGCAGCAACGACTTCTCGTAGTCGTTGGTCATCAGGTACTCGGCGCCCTCGATCAGCGCCACCACGTCCTCGCCAGGCATCCGGGCGAGCTGCTGGGAGGGGTCGGCGGCGAACGCGTACCCGCGGCTGCGGCACTCGGCCGAGTGGCGCAGCATCGCCTCCGGGTCGTTGGCGCTGACCAGCACCAGGTCCAGGCCGCCGAGCCGGTCGGCGACCGGGGCCAGCTCGATGTTGCGCGCCTCGCTCATCGCGCCGGCGTAGAACGAGGCGATCTGGCACATGTCGGTGTCGGTGGTGCAGACGAACCGTGCCGTGTGCGCCACCTCGCTGATGTGCACCGAGTCGCAGTCCACGCCGTGCCGCTCCAGCCAGGAGCGGTAGTCGGCGAAGTCGGCACCCACCGCGCCGAGCAGCACCGGACGCAGCCCGAGCTGCGCCATGCCGAAGGAGATGTTCGCCGCCACCCCGCCACGGCGGAGCACCAGGTCGTCCACCAGGAAGGAGAGGGAAACCTTGTGCAGCTGATCGGCGATGAGCTGGTCGGCGAACCGGCCAGGGAAGCTCATCAGGTGATCGGTGGCGATCGAGCCGGTCACGGCGATCTTCATGTCAACCCTCGGGGTCGGGAGCAGGGCGCGGTCAGCCTACCGGCCCGGCAACCCTGTGGCGTCGGCTCGGTCGGACAATGGCAACCCGCCGGTAACCGGCGAGCCGGGCCCGCTCCGACGGTCACCCCGAACGGCGACGGGGCCGCCCCGAAGGACGGCCCCGCCTCGTGCTGGTTGTGGCGCGACTCAGTTGAACGAGTCACCGCAGGCACAGGAGTTGCCCGCGTTCGGGTTGTCGATGGTGAAGCCCTGTGCGTCGATCCGGTCAGCGAAGTCGATAGTCGCGCCGGACAGGTAGGGGGCGCTCATCCGGTCGACGACGACCCCGACGCCATCAAAATCGGTGACGACGTCACCGTCGAGCGAACGCTCGTCGAAGAACAGCTGGTACCGCAGGCCGGAGCAGCCACCCGGCTGCACCGCGACGCGGAGCCGCAGGTCATCGCGGCCCTCCTGCTCGATCAGAGCCTTGACCTTCTGCGCCGCGACGTCGGTGAGGACGACGGAAGTAGGGGCGGCCTGGGCCTCGGTCGACTCGGTCTGCGCTGGCGTGGTCACGTGGAAGTCTCCCTGCGCGGTTTGGGTCCGGACGCACTAGCCAACGCCGCGCGCCGTCCAGTGATTCCCGGTTGTGGTCCAGTTCCGATCGTACGCCGCCCCGGCCGGACGCACCCGCGTGGCGGGACCGGCATCGCAGGTCGCCCCGGACGTGGCGGTGCCGACCGCGCTGGCGGAGCGCTCAGCGGCTCCACTGCCGGGCCAGTCGGGCGCCCAGCTCGCGCAGCCCGTCCGCGGGCCGGCTGAGCGCGGCGTCCAGCCCGCCGGCCTCCTCCCCGCCGAAGTGCTCCACCAGGCTGTACGCGTCGGTAACCCCCGCCGAGGCGGCCTCCCGCCGACCGGTGCTCACCTGACCGGCCACCACCACGCAGGGGACCCCCCGGTCCCGGGCGGCGCCCGCCACACCGGCCACGACCTTGCCGCGCAGCGACTGGTGGTCGAAGGAACCCTCACCGGTGATCACCAGGTCGGCGGTGTCCAGCGCGGCGTCCAGCCGGGTGGCCCGGGTGACCAGACCGATGCCCGACTCGCAGCTGCCGCCGAGCGCGAGGATGGCCGCGCCGAGGCCGCCTGCGGCACCGCCGCCGGGCAGCGCGCCGAGCCCTGCCGGGCAGCCGGGCAGGTCCCGTTCCAGCACCGCGGCGAAGCGTTCCAGCGCGGCGTCGAGCAGCAGCACGTCGGCCCGGTCGGCGCCCTTCTGCGGGCCGAACACGTTGCTCGCGCCGTGCAGGCCGAGCAGCGGGTTGTCGACGTCGGTGGCGGCGACCAGCCGGATGCCGCGCAGGCGGGGAACGCCGTCCACCGCGGCGACCGCGGCGAGCGGTTCGCCGCCGTACGGCAAGGCGCGGCCGGCGTCATCCAGCGGGGTGACGCCGAGCGCCGTAAGCATCCCGGCGCCGCCGTCGTTGGTCCCGCAGCCGCCCAGCCCGATCACCACCGTGCGCGCCCCGCTCTCCACCGCGGCGGTGAACAGCAGGCCCAGCCCGTACGAGGTGGTGGCCTTCGGGTCACGCTCGGCGGGGGTGAGCAGGTGCAGGCCGCACGCTTGGGCGCTCTCCAGGTAGGCGGTGGCGCCGTCGACGGTGAGCAGGATCTCACCGGCCACCGGCCGGCCCAGCGGGTCGACTGTCGGCACCGGCACCCGCCGGCCACCGAGGGCCTCGGCGAGCACCTCCACGAAGCCCGGCCCACCGTCGGCGAGGGGCCGGATCAGCAGGTCGTCCTCGGCGGCGACGGTGCGCCACCCGGCGGCCACCGCGGCGGCGACCTCCGGTGCGGGCAGGGTGCCGGCGAACTTGTCTGGGCAGAGCAGCACACGCATGCCGAGCAGTGTGGCAGCCCACACCGAGCGGAGCTGCGCCGTGCTCGCGCTGTGGGACCATGGATCACGTGACTTCGACCTGGATGGAACCTTCCAACACGGCGACGGCTCTGCTGCTGCTCGGTCGGGGCAGCGACCCCGACACCGAGCGCGGCGTCGAATGTCCGGGCGACCTGCCGGCGCCCAGCGATCCCGATCTGGTGGCCCGGGCCGCGGCGGCGAAGGCGAAGCTCGGCAGCAAGGTCTTCGTGCTGGGGCACCACTACCAGCGCGACGAGGTGATCCAGTTCGCGGACGTGACAGGCGACTCGTTCAAGCTGGCCCGGGAGGCCGCGGCCCGCCCGGACGCGGAGTACATCGTCTTCTGCGGCGTGCACTTCATGGCCGAGAGCGCCGACATCCTCACCACCGACGCCCAGCGGGTGATCCTGCCCGACCTGGCGGCGGGCTGTTCGATGGCGGACATGGCCGTGCTGGGTCAGGTCGAGGCCGCCTGGGACACGCTCACCGAGCTGGGCATCGCCGGTGACACGGTTCCTGTGACGTACATGAACTCGTCGGCCGACATCAAGGGTTTCGTGGGCCGCAACGGCGGCGTGGTCTGCACCTCCTCCAACGCCAAGCGCGCCCTGGACTGGGCGTTCGAGCAGGGGTCGAAGGTGCTCTTCCTGCCCGACCAGCACCTGGGCCGCAACACGGCGGTGCTGGAGATGGGCCTGTCGCTCGACGACTGTGTGCTCTACGACCCGCACAAGCCCGGCGGCGGGCTCACCCCCGAGCAGCTGCGCGACGCCAAGATGATCCTCTGGCGGGGGCACTGCTCGGTGCACGGCCGGTTCACCCTGGAGAGCGTCAACGACGTACGGGAGCGGGTGCCCGGGGTCAACGTGCTCGTCCACCCGGAGTGCCGGCACGAGGTGGTCACCGCCTCCGACTACGTCGGCTCCACCGAATACATCATCAAGACGATCGAGGCGGCTCCGGCCGGTTCGGCGTGGGCGCTGGGCACCGAGCTGAACCTGGTCCGCCGGCTGGCGCTGGCCCACCCGGACAAGCAGATCATGTTCCTGGACAAGGCTGTCTGCTACTGCTCGACAATGAACCGCATCGACCTGCCCCACCTGGTCTGGGCCCTGGAGGAGCTGGTCGCGGGTCGGGTGGTCAACCAGATCACCGTGGACGCCGACACCGCCCACCACGCCCGGGTGGCGCTGGATCAGATGCTCGCCCTGCCGGGCGGGGTCACCCCGGCGGCAACCTGATCACGTTCCGTAGCGACCTTGGTACATAAAAGTGCCGGATCACCGATTAATGCCGCACACGCCGGTGTGACCGAGTCCTTTTTCGTCACCGAGGGCTATGCTGCCGGAGCGACGACGCAAGCGGGCCGTTTCGATATGGCCGCATCCGGGGTAACGACAATGTTCGTGCTCCCCACCATCAACACAGCAGCACCGACGCGCTGGAGGTTGCGTTGACCGACGACGTCCTGGTCGTGCACGGAGGGACTCCGCTCGAAGGGCGGATCCGAGTGCGCGGCGCGAAGAACCTGGTTTCGAAGGCGATGGTCGCCGCGCTGCTCGGTGACAGCCCGAGCCGGCTGTTCGACGTGCCGAAGATCCGCGACGTCGAGGTGGTCCGGGGTCTGCTCGGACTGCACGGCGTCAAGGTGACCGACGGCGCCGAGGACGGCGAGCTCGTCTTCGACCCGGTGAACGTAGAGAGCGCCAGCACCGATCAGATCAACGTGCACGCGGGCTCGAGCCGGATTCCGATCCTGTTCTGCGGGCCGCTGCTGCACCGGCTGGGGCACGCGTTCATCCCCGACCTGGGCGGCTGCCACATCGGCCCGCGCCCGATCGACTTCCACCTGCAGGCGCTGCGGGAGTTCGGCGCGACTGTCGACAAGCGGCCCGAGGGTCTGCACCTCTCCGCGCCGAACGGGCTGCACGGCACCAAGTTCGCCCTGCCGTACCCGAGCGTCGGCGCCACCGAGCAGGTGCTGCTGACCGCGGTGATGGCCGAGGGTGTCACCGAGCTGCGCAACGCCGCGGTGGAGCCGGAGATCATCGACCTGATCTGCATCCTGCAGAAGATGGGCGCGATCATCAAGGTCCACACCGACCGGGTGATCGAGATCCAGGGCGTGCCGAAGCTGCACGGCTACACACACCGGCCCATCCCGGACCGGATCGAGGCGGCCAGCTGGGCCGCTGCCGCGCTCGCCACCCGCGGTCACGTCGAAGTGCTCGGCGCGCAGCAGGCCGACATGATGACCTTCCTGAACATCTTCCGGTCCGTCGGCGGCGAGTACGAGGTCACCGACGCCCGTCCGCCGAAGATGGGCGACCTGGGCCAGGAGGGCGGCATCCGCTTCTGGCACCCCGGCGGCGAGCTGAACGCCGTGGCGCTGGAAACCGACGTACACCCCGGCTTCATGACCGACTGGCAGCAGCCGCTGGTCGTGGCGCTGACCCAGGCCCGCGGCCTGTCGATCGTCCACGAGACGGTCTACGAGCAGCGGCTCGGCTACACCGAGGCGCTCAACTCGATGGGTGCCAACATCCAGGTCTACCGGGACTGCCTCGGCGGCACCCCGTGCCGCTTCGGCCGGCGCAACTTCAAGCACTCGGCGGTGATCGCCGGACCGAGCAAGCTACACGCCGCCGACCTGGTCATCCCGGACCTGCGGGCCGGTTTCAGCCACCTGATCGCGGCACTCGCCGCCGAGGGCACCTCCCGGGTGTACGGCGTCGACCTGATCAACCGGGGCTACGAGGACTTCGAGGCGAAGCTCGCCAACCTGGGCGCGCACACCGAGCGTCCGTAACCTCGATCACCTTTCGCGCCCGGTGCACCGCGATGTGCACCGGGCGCGAACCGTTGGCTACCCTTGCGGCGTGCCGTCGCTCTTTCGCCGCAAGTCCACCGACCTCGTCGACGAGGCCGTCTCCCAGGTGACTCCCGAGGAGTCCGCCGAGCGGGCCCGGGGCTACACCCCGGCCAAGGGTCGGGAGACGCCCAAGCGACCGACCGTCGGCCGGCGCCCCGCGGGCCCCACCCGCCCTCTGAGCAAGGAGGAGGAGCGGGAGCGCCGTCGCAAGCTGCGCGCCGAGTCCGCCGCGGAGTTCCGCCGTGAGGGCGGCCCCCGCGACCGTGGCCCGGAGCGGCTGCTGGCCCGCAACGTGGTCGACTCACGTCGTACCGTCGGCACCTGGTTCTTCGGTGGCGCGCTGATCGTGCTGATCGGCTCGAACGCGGCGATGCCGCCTGTGGTCCGGCTGGTCTCCAACCTGCTCTGGGGCGCGCTGGCGCTGGGCGTGGTCATCGACTCGCTGCTGATCTGCCGCAAGATCGGCAAATTGGTCCGTGAGCGCTTCCCGAAGACCGACCAGCGGATGGGCTCGCTCTACCTGTACGCGGTGATGCGGTCGATCACCTTCCGGCGGATGCGCGCCCCGGCCCCTCAGGTCAATCTCGGCGACAAGGTCTGATCCCGGCTCACGGCACACCGAGCAGGCGCAGGACGGCGGCCGTACCGGCCGCAGCGGCCACCACCAGCAGGAACGGCGCCCGCCGCCAGGCGAGCAGCAGGCCGACGAGCACCCCGGCCGGCCTGGCCCAGCCGGCGAACCGGCCGGCCTCGGTGAACGCCGCCGTCGCCGCCAGCGCGGCGAGCAGCGCTGCGGCGCCCACCGGCAGCAGCAGCCGGGCCCACTCGGGCAGGTCGAGCCGGTCCCGCAGGAGCACACCTGCCACCCGGAAGCCGTAGGTGCCGGCGGCCAACGTCAGGATCACGACGATCAGCATGTTGCCCCCTCCCCGGCACGTCCCGCGCCGGCGGGTGCGGGCAGGTCGGGCCCGGTGCCGCCGGATGGTGTGGAGCGACGGCGCAGGGCGATGGCGGCCGGGCCGGCGAGTGCGAGCAGCACCGGCAACCCGGCCGGCAGCAGCGGGGTGGCGATGACCGCGAGGGCGGCCCCGCCCAGCGCCGCGTGGCGGGTGTCCCGATCGCGCATGGACGGCAGCAGCAACGCGATCAGCCCGGCTGGGAAGGCGGCGTCCAGGCCCAGCGCGGCCGGGTCGCCGACCGCGCCACCGGCGAGTACGCCGACCAGGGTGCCCGCGTTCCAGGCGAGGAAGAGCAGCGTGCCGGCCAGCCAGAACGCCCGTCGGCGGGCGGCGCCCGCGGGCTGGGCCAGCGTGAAGGCGGTCGCCTCGTCGGTAAGCAGGTGACTGCCGAGCAGCCGGTGCCGCAGCCGGGGGCCGAGGCTGTCGCCGAGGGCGAGCCCGAACGGCAGGTGCCGGGCGTTGAGCAGGAGCCCCGCCAGCACGGCGGCCAGAGGGCTGCCGGCGGCCACGAGGCCGACCGCCATGAACTGCGCGCCGCCGGCGTAGAGGACCGCGGACATCGTCAGGATTGCCCACACCGGGATCCCGGCAGCCACCGCGACCGCCCCGAAGGAGGCGCCCACGGCGACCATCGCCGCGCCCAGGGCGAGCACATCGCGGAGCACCCGGGCACCGGCTGTTCGTTGTACCGTACGCATGGTTCATCATAGTGAACAGCTCGCCCCTGTTCGTCAAACCGAACATTGATCCAATGGAGCGAACACATGCCGCCGGAACCAGCCGCCCCGCTGGCCACCATCGCCACCGCCCTACGCCGCGAACGGGAGCGCGTCGGCGTCTCGCTTACCGAGCTCGCCCGCCGGGCCGGTGTGGCCAAGTCCACCCTCTCCCAACTGGAGTCGGGCACCGGCAACCCGAGCGTCGAGACACTCTGGGCGCTCGGGGTGGCGCTCGGAGTGCCGTTCAGCCGGCTCGTGGAACCGGTGGACGACGACATCCGGGTGATCCGCGCCGGGGAGGGGCCACGGGTCCGCTCCGAGCAGGCCGACTTCACCGGCACGCTGCTCAGCGCCGGGGCGGCACACCTGCGGCGGGACATCTACCTGATCGAGTTGGAGCCCGGCGCCATCCGGGAGGCGGACGGGCACACCCCCCGCAGTGTCGAGCACGTGGTGGTGGCCGCCGGCCGGCTGCGTGTCGGCCCCGAGGGGAGCCCCGTCGACCTGGGCCCCGGTGACTACGCGACGTTCCCCGGCGACATCCCGCACCGCTACGAGGCGTTACTCCCCGGCACGTCCGCCGTACTCGTCATGGAACATCCCTGACCCGGCACGGGCGGTCCTGCCCGGGCCGGCCGGCCGGCGGGTGGGGTATCGTCGGAACCCAGATACGGTTATCGACCTAAATGTCCGGAACCATCGGATAACGTTTGCGCTCGTGGGCGGTGCCATAGTGGCGGTGACCGAGCCCACGCCGTTACCCTCCATCCGCAGCCACGCCCTGCCGGAACGGGCGACCTGACCGGCACGCGAGGCCCCAGCGCGACAACTTGCAACGAGGTGACAACGCCGTGAGCGAGCGGACGCGAGCCGGCCACTGGAGCGTGGCAGGCGGCGACCGGACGCCCGGCGGGGGCCCGGACACGTCACCGTCGACGGGGATCGGCCGAGCGGCCGGGTGCGGCGACGGGCTCGACGAATGAACGGTCGCTACACCGACCAGTGGCGGGACCCGAACGAACCGTCCTGGGTGGTCGAACCGACCACCGAATGGCATCCCCAGTTCCCTGGCCAGCGCTATCCCGGTGACATCGGCGCCTCCCACCAGCCGCCCTCGCCACCGCGCGGGCGGGCGACAGTGGTCGGTCGCACCGATGTGCCACCGCTGGCGCCGACCCGCCCGGACGGCACCTACCTCGGCCGTTCCTGGTCCGACGAACCCCCTGCCGAGCAGGCCCACGACCGGTCCTGGCCGGACGAGGAGCCGGGCGGTGCACCGGGCTACGGCTGGTCCCGGGGCGACGACCGCCCGGCGGAGACACCTCCACGCGGCCGGCCCGACACCCCCCACTACGACCACGAGCCGTACCGGCGTCCGCTCCCCGAGCCACCCCGCCGCGAGGAGCGCCGCTCCCCCGAGTCGGACCGACGGACCGCCTGGTCCGAGCGGCGCCCCAGCGACGAGCGCGGACCGGGCCGGGAAGCCGCCTGGCACCGCGATCAGCCGACCTCCGAGCGGCGCGAGCAGGCGACATCCGAGCGGTACGACAGCCGCCGGCCACCGCCGGCCGACCGGGGGTACCCGACCGCACCGCCGGTCTCCCCCGCCCCCCGGGTCGACGCCGGCTGGGTGCCCGAACCCGACGAGACGCCGCGCCGACGGGGCACACCGGAGCGACCGGGCCCCGGCCACGACCGACGCTCCGCCGACGGGTACGGCACCCCGCCGACCCGTGGCCACGACGGCCGCCCCGCCAACAACTGGGCCGCCGAAGGGGCGGGCCAGTGGTCACCCGTGGACGGCGGCACGCGGCACCGCGCCGACGGTCGCCCCGACGACAGCCGCCGGACCGAGCGGCAGCCCGATGACGCCCGCCGGGCCGAGCGGTTGCCCGACGACGCCCGCCGGACCGAGCGGCAGCCCGACGACGCCCGCCGCTCGGAGCGGGGCGTCGATGACACCGGACCGGCCGGTCGAGGCCGCACGGACGGCGGCGCCGGCGCGCCCACCGAGCGGCGGTACCGGCAGGACGAGGGATACGGCACACCACCGACACCTGACGGCGGATGGCGACGCCGCCCCGAACCAGAGCCATCGGAGCAGCCACGCCGGGACGAGCGCCGCCGACCGGACGCCGAGCAGCACCGGCAGCAACCCCGCGAGGCAGCGGCCCGGGCTGAGGCGTACCCGGACCGACGCCCGCGCGAGGAGACCCGGCCGGCGGCGTACCGCGAGGACATCCACCGCGAGCCACGGGTGCAGCCCAGCCCTCGGCCGGACGGCACCCTTCCGTGGCCGCCACCCGGGCCGGTGCGCCCGGACCGCAGCCGGGAACCCGGCCGCCGAACCGAGCCGCACCGCGGCGCCGAGCCGGGCGTCCCGTCGCGGCCGGCCACTCGGCCCGCACAGGCACCGACCGAACCCTCTCGGTATGACGACAGGCGGGCACGTCCCGCCGCAACGGCACCCACCGCCCCCGGCCGGGCCACGCCGGTCCCGCCCGCACCCGTCTCACCGGCTGCGGCGGGCACCGGCCGCGGCGTTCCGGTTCGCCCGGATTCCCCGCAACGGCCGGTGTCGCCGGCACCCGTGTCGCCGGCCGCGCCCGGCCGGGACCGTCCGGTGTCGGCGGCCCCGATCTCGGCGGCCCCGATCTCGCCGGCCCCGGCCGAGTACGAGCGCCGTCCGTCCACTCCCCCCGGTCACGACCGGGACCGACAGGTGTCGGCCATGCCGATCTCCCCAGCGGGGGACGTACCCGTGTCCGGCCCGCCAGCCGCCCGGCTCCGGCTGGAGTTCCTGCCCGCCCCGGTTGACCCCCCACTGCCCGACGAGCAGCCCGAGCCGCCCCTGCCGCCCCACCGGCGGAACCCGTCTCAGCCGGCCGACCGGCGCGAGCCGCCACCACCGGCCGACCGGCGCGAGCCGCCACTGCCTCCAGAGCGGCGGGCGTCGGCCGGGCCGGCCCCGACTGCCGCCACCCCATCCACAGCGCCGCCGCGCTACGCCGGTCCGAGCACAGGTGATGGCTCGGCCGAGCGGCGGCGGGACGCCGAGCCCGGCGGGGACCGACGGCACGGTTCAGAGCCACTCGGCCCCACCCCGCCGGCTGATCGCCGCCCGGCCCCACCGGACCGGTCCGTGTCGCAGGACCGCCCACCCGCCCAGCGACCCGCACCACAGGACCGGCCCGCACCACAGGACCGCCAGGCACCACAGGACCGGCCGGCACCACAGGACCGGCCCGCACCGCAGGACCGGCCCGCACCGCAGGACCGGCCCGCACCGCAGGACCGGCCGTCCGGGGTGGACGGCCGCCCGCCGGTCGCACCGCCGCCCGCTTGGCAGCGCCCGGATCCGCCGGCCACCCGTCCGACTTCAGCACCCACGTCACCAGCGCCGACGGCCGATGTCGAGCCGGCGCTTCCGATCGCGCCCGGCGTGCCACGCCGCTACGTACCGCCGCCGCCTTCGGAACCGCCTGTGGCGTCCCCTCCTGCGCCGGCCGAGGCGCCGGCTCGGCAGCCGGACGCCTGGTTCGGCCCTGCCGAGCCGGTCGAGTCGCACCAGGACGAGACGACGACCGAACGCCGGCCGACCGAGGCGACCGAGACGTCCGAGGATCGGCCGGCCTCCGGCAGTTCGGTCACCTCCCCGTCCCGGGCCGTGGACGAGCACGACCTGTCCACGGCGGACGCCGAGCCCACTGCCACTGACCCCCCGACCGACGAGCGGCCCGACGTCACGGTCACCGCGCCGGTATCCGCACCACCTGCCCGGCCGGTATCCGCACCGCCGGCCGAGGTGGACGTCGACGACCGCGATGCCTGGGCCGAGGACGACGTCACCTATCGCCAGCCCTCAGCCGGCTCGACGCCGACCGACGCACTCCAACCGGCCTCGGGACCACCGGCACGCCCGGTCTCCGCGCCACCGGCACGCCCCGTGTCCGGTGCCCCGCGCACCTGGGCGGACGACCTGTTCGACGAGGCGCAGTCGACTGTCGAGCCGACATCGAGCGAGGCACACCGCTCGGTCCGGGCGGACACCGACGCGCAGGACCACGCGGAACCCGCCCTCGACACCGACCACGCGGGCACGGATCTCCGGAGCGCACCGAGCTCCGATGCCCTCGGCGACTCGGCGATGGACGATCACGCCGATCCCGAGACGCCGGACCGGTCGACGTCGGCACCGCCAGCCTCGGTCGAGGCGCACCAGCAAGCCCTCGCACCAGGCACGGTGGACGAGGAGCCGACCGAAGACCACCCGTCGGTAGGGGCGACCTTCACGCCGCCCGAGCACGACACCGAGCGGCCCGTCTCGGCAGCACCCATCTCCGCGCCGCCCGCCGCCGGACCACCCGAGCACGACACCGAGCCACCCACCTCCGCACCACCCGTCTCCGCGCGGCCCGTGTCCGGCGTACCCGCTGGTCTTGTTCCTGCGCCACGGACCGGGTCGGCGGACGCGGACCTGCCGGTGTCGGCGCCACCCGCCGCGCCGGAGCCGATCCGCCCGTCCCTGGCCGACCAAGGCGACCCGGAGCACGTGCTGGCGGCGTACCGCTGGCGGCTGGACCCGGTGAGCCTGCGGGAGGAGCTGACGGAGCCGGACCACATGCGGGCTCTCCGGCGGCGGCTGACCGAGAAGCTGGGTTCGGCGAACGACAACCGCGCCCGAGCCCGACTGCTCAGCCTGCGGGCGGTGGCCTCCCGAATTCTCGGTGACCTGGACGACGCGCTGGCCGACGGTCGGCTCGCCCTCACCTACGCCGAGGCGACAGGCGAGCTGCGCCGGACGGCACTGGCCCAGGCGCGGCTGGCCCACGTGTTGCGCTGGCGTGGCGACTTCGCCGAGGCCGACCAACTCTTCGCCGAGGCCAACTCGGTCGAGCTGCCCGACCGGCTGCGGGCCGCCCTGCACGAGCACGCCGGGCGAACCTGCTACGACCAGGGCCGGCTGATGGAGGCCTGCCAGCACTTCGAGTGGGCCCTCGACCTGCGCGGCGCTGGCGACGCCGAGCTGTTGGACCGGATCCGGGTGGCGCTCGACGCGGTCACCGAACGGGCGTCCGCCGACGGCTTCGGCCCGTACCCCCGGAGTCGGGACGAGGTGCTCGACCGTGACCGGCCCCCGCGGCCGGACCGGGACGGGCCGCTGTGGGGGTACGCCGGCCAGGACGGTGATGTGGTGATCCCCGCCCGGTACGCCGAGGCGCAGCCGTTCCACGACGGCCTGGCCTGGGTCCGGCGGCCGGACACCGACCGGTGGTCCCTGATCAACCTGCTCGGCACGACTGTGATCCCGCCGTCGTACCGCGCGGCGCGTCCGTTCAGCGACGGCTTGGCCTGGGTGGTCACCGACGGCGGGTGGACGGCGATCGACCCCACCGGCGCGGTGCAGGTCCCACCGAACTTCGCCGAGGTACGGCCGTTCCGGCGGGGGTTGGCCGCAGTACGCCGCGAGGGGTGGGGGGCGGTCGACCGGACCGGACGGATCGTGGTGCCCACCCGCTACCACGGCTTCGTCACCGAACTGACCGACGGTGGACCTGTCGACGGCTTCACCGACGAGGGCCTAGCGGTTGTCGACGTGGCAGGTCGACGCGGTGTGGTGGACCGGAACGGGGCGGTGATCGTGCCGCCGGCGTACCCGATGCTTGTCATCCACCCGGTGGCGTTCCTGGTCGGCAGCGGCAGCGGCCGGTGGGGGGCGCTGGACCGGCAGGGTGAGCCGCTTATCGACCCCGTGCACCGCGATCGCGCCGAGGTGCTGGCGGAGATCGACAGGCTGCTCACCGACGCCAACCCGGTGCTCTGACCGCCGGTCGGCGGCAATGATCCGCCGGGTCTAGGGTCGGAGTATGGAATTCCGACACCTGGGCCGCTCCGGCCTGATGGTCAGCGAGATCTCGTACGGCAACTGGATCACCCACGGTTCACAGGTCGAGGAGGACGCCGCGTTCGCGTGCGTCCGGGCCGCCCTCGACTCGGGGATCACCACCTTCGACACCGCCGACGTGTACGCCGGCACCCGGGCCGAGGACGTGCTCGGCCGGGCGCTGCAGAACGAGCGTCGCGAGGGCCTGGAGATCTTCACGAAGGTCTACTGGCCGACCGGGCCGGGCCGCAACGACCGCGGTCTGTCCCGCAAGCACATCATGGAGTCGATCAACGGCTCGCTGCGTCGGCTGCGCACCGACTACGTGGACCTCTACCAGGCCCACCGGTACGACAACAGCACCCCGCTGGAAGAGACGATGGAGGCGTTCGCCGACGTCGTGCACTCCGGCAAGGCGCACTACATCGGCGTCTCCGAGTGGACGGCCGCGCAGCTGCGCGCCGCCCACCCGCTCGCCCGGGAGCTGCACATCCCGCTGGTCTCCAACCAGCCGCAGTACTCAATGCTGTGGCGGGTCATCGAGGCCGAGGTCGTACCGGCCAGCGAGGAGCTGGGCATCGGGCAGATCGTCTGGTCGCCGATGGGGCAGGGCGTGCTCTCCGGCAAGTACCTGCCGGGGCAGCCGCCGCCGGCCGGTTCCCGGGCCACCGACGAGAAGTCCGGTGCGAGCTTCATCTCCCGGTTCATGCGCGACGACGTGCTGACCCGGGTGCAGCAGCTCAAGCCCCTCGCCGAGCAGGCCGGGCTGAGCATGGCCCAGCTCGCCGTGGCGTGGGTGCTGCAGAACCCGAACGTGTCCTCGGCGATCATCGGCGCGTCCCGCCCCGAGCAGGTGCAGGACAACGTGAAGGCGGCAGGCGTGAAGCTCGACGCCGAGCTGCTCAAGGCGATCGACGAGATCATCGAGCCGATCACCGAGCGGGACCCGGCCAAGACCGAGTCCCCCGCCCAGCGGCCCTGACGCGAGTCTGGCCCGGTCGGCGCGGATCTGCCGCGCCCGGCCGGGCCGGACGGCTCAGCTCAGCTCAGCCCTGCCAGAAGCGGATCAGGTCGAGGCCCGTGGCGTAGAGCCACGACGGCAGACCGAGCAGGTCACCGACGGCGAAGACCGCGTCGAAGAACCAGCCGCCGATGCGCGGGTTCCACAGCAGCGCGAAGAGCAGAATGAAGCCGTACGGGGCGAACATGTCGTACATCTTGCGCCACTGCGGGTTGAGCCACGGCTGGATCATGTTGCCGCCGTCCAGGCCGGGCACCGGCAGCAGGTTCAGGAAACTCGCGGTGAGCTGGAGGAAGCCGAGCAGCGCCACCCCGGCCCAGAACTCCACGGGGCCGCCCGACTGGGTGCCGATCCGTATCGCCGCCACCAGCACCAACGTGAACAGCACGTTTGTCGCCGGGCCGGCGAGGCTGACCAGGGTGTGCCGCAGCCGCCCCGGGATGGAGTGCCTGTCGACCCACACCGCACCGCCGGGCAGGCCGATGCCGCCGAGCAGCACCACCACCACCGGCAGCACGATCGACAGCAGCGGGTGGGTGTACTTGAAGGGGTTGAGCGTCAGATAGCCCCGGTGGGCGATGTCCCGGTCGCCGGCCCGGTAGGCGACCACCGCGTGCGCGTACTCGTGCAGGCAGAGCGACACCAGCCAGCCGGTGACCACGAAGACGAACACGTTGAACCGGACGTTGCCGTACGCGTTCCAGGTCAGGACGCCGCTGGCCGCGAAGAGGGCGACCAGGCCGAGGAAGACCGGGCTGGGCCGGAATGCCGCCCTGGGCACGCCGAGCACCAGACCGTCTCCGCCCGGCCGGTCGTAACCCATCACTCGGCCGTGGGCAGCAGACTCATCCGGTAGTCCACCCGGTCGTCCTCCACGAGCGCGACCGAGGTGACGCCGGACGCCGCGAGCTCACGCCAGGTCTGACCGATCCACGATTCGGCGTCGGCCTGGCTGCTGAACGACTCCGCCGGTCCCTCGACCGTCTGGCCGTCCGTGCCCTCGTACCGCCAGCTCCACGCCATCTGCGCGTCTCCCCTCGCCGCTGAGTCCCGCCGGGACAAACCTTCGCAAGCGTAGTCGGCCACGCCGACGACCGGACCGCGCGGAGGTTCCACCACGCGTACCTGAGGGTATGCCGGCGGCATCGGCACGAACCGACGGCGTACGACGGGGGGCGAGACGATGAGCAGGCCGTTGCGGGAGTGGGACACCGCTGATCTGCGGAACATCGCGGTACGGGGCGGTATCGAGGGTGCACGGGAGATGGACCGGGAGGAACTTGTCGATTCCCTGCTCGCCCGGCCCGGCGAGGGTCTCTGGCAGGAGGATCCGAAGCCGGCGGACGTCAACCCCAACGACTACCAATTCCGGGCACCCGGCGAGCGGTGATCCCAGACCGGGACAGCGCACCTGTGCTGTCGGCGCCTTCCGGCTGGCTCTAAGGTACGAGCATGTCCGTTGACGGGTGGAAGACGATCCTGGTGCTCGGCGGGATCCGGTCCGGCAAGTCCGAGTTCGCCGAGTCGCTGGTCGCCGACGCGCCGGTGGTCCGGTATCTCGCCACCGCGCCGGAGGGCGACCCGGAGGACACCGAGTGGGCGACCCGGCTGGCGGCGCACCGCGCCCGGCGACCCGGCAGCTGGACCACCGAGGAGACCGCCGGGGAGCCGCGGCAGCTCGCTCACGTGCTCGAGTCCGCCGAGCCCAGCGAGACGCTGCTCGTGGACGACCTGGGCGGCTGGGTGACGGTGCTGCTCGACCCGGACCACCAGCCCGCCGACGACCTGGCGACGATCGTCGAGCTGGCCGAGGCGATCCGCACCTGTTCGGCGCGGGTGGTGCTGGTGAGCCCCGAGGTGGGGCTGTCGCTGGTGCCGACCACGCCGCTGGGCAGGGCGTTCACCGACGCGCTCGGCGCGGCCAACCGCGCGGTCGCCGACGCCTGCGACGCGGTGGTGCTTGTGGTCGCCGGCCAGCCGGCCTGGCTGAAGCCGACCGCCGGCCCGCCCACGACCGCCACCGCCGGCCCGCCCACGGCCGCCGCTACCGCCGCCACGACGGTGGCCGCTTCGGCCCCGGTGAGCCTTGTCGACGACGAGCCCACCCCCGAGGTGCAGCTGCCCGACGTGCTGACCCCCACGCCGCCGGTCGCCCCGAACCAGGAGCCCGGCAACCCCTGGGCCGCGCCGACGATGACGCTGCCGATGGTCGCCACCGGCCTGGTCATCCAGCCGGGCATGGAGCTGCCAATGCCCGACGAGTACGCCGGCCCGCAGGCGGTTGACCGTCTGGCCACGTTGGACGTACCGGGCGCGGGGCTGGGCGTGCTGGAACGGGTGGTCGGCTTCGCCGCCGCCACCCAGGGCACCTCGACCCCGCTCGCCTGGGAGTCGGTGCGGGTGCTGCTGCTGCACGGCGACCACGCTGGCGGGGCGTCGGCAGGCACCGTCGCCGGCGAGTCGGCGCGCCGGGCCGGGCAGGCCCGTGCCGGCCGGGGCGCGCTGGCCCGACTGGCCGCCGAGAGCGGCGCCAGTCTGCAGGTGGTGGACACTCCGGCCGCCGCGGCGATGGAGAACGAGCCGGCGCTCACACCCGAGCAGGTGGAGTCGGCGCTGCGCTACGGCTGGCGGCTGGCCGAGCAGGCGGCCGACGCGGGCGTACAACTGTTGGTTCTGGGTGCGTGCGGCGTCGGCACCGAGGCCGCAGCGGCGGCGGTGCTGGCGGCCACGGCGGGCGCGGAGCCGCCGGCCGTGCTGGGCCGGGTGATCACCGACGCCGGCGAGATCGACGACGCGGCCTGGATGATCCGCTGCGCGGCGGTACGCGACGCGCTGCACCGCACCCGCAGCTCCCCGCGCGGCGCCAAGGACGTCCTGTCCGAGTTGGGCGGCGGCGACGTGGCTGTCGCCACCGGCGTGCTGCTCGGCGCGACAGCCCGGCGGGTGCCGGTGCTGCTGGACGGGCCGGTCGGGCTGGCCGCCGGCATGGTCAGCCGGGACCTGGCCGGGCAGGCGCGACACTGGTGCCTGCTGGCCGACCACGGCGGGCACCCCGCGGTGCGGCTCGCCGCCGACGTACTCGGCCTCACCCCGCTGCTCGACCTGCGACTCGACCTCGGCGAGGGGGCCAACGCGCTGGCCGCGCTCCCGCTGCTGCGCTCGGTGCTGGCGCTTGCCGCCGCGCTTCCCGTCCACCCGTCGCTGGCCGGCGACGCGGCCCCGGCCGAGGACGAGCCGGGGGCCGAGCCGGACGACGCCGAGCTTGACCCTGACGCCGAGCCGGACTTCGTCGAGCAAGACCCTGACGCCGAGCCGGACTTCGTCGAGCCGGAGCCGGCCGGACCGGGCCCGGCAAGCACCACGCCGGGCCCGACGAACACCGTGCCCGGCCCGACAAGCACCCCCCTGGACGAGCAGTCGGCGTCGGGCTGGCGTGCCGGCTGAGTCGCGGCTCGTCGCGGGAGCCCGGCTGGCGGTCACCACCTTCAGCACGCTCCCGGTGCGCGCCGGGCGGATCGACCGCCCGGTGGCGGGCACCGCGATGGCACTCGCCCCGGCCGTCGGCGCGCTGCTCGGCGCGCTGCTGGCCGCCGTCCTGCTGCTGGTCGGCGCCCTCGCACCCGCGCTTGTGGCCGCAGGTGTGACGGTGGGCGCCGCCGCCCTGCTGACCCGGGGCCTGCACCTGGACGGGCTCGCCGACACCGTGGACGCGCTCGGCTCGTACCGGCGGGGCGCCGCCGCCCTGGAAATCATGAAGAAGCCGGACGTCGGGCCGTTCGGCGTGGTGGCCCTTGTGGTCGTACTCCTTGTGCAGGCCGCGGCACTCGCGGAGCTGGCCGGTCGTTCCTGGCCGGCGTGTCTCGCGGCGGTGGTGGCGGCGACCGCCGCCGGACGGCTCGGCGTGACGATGGCCTGCCGGCGCGGCGTGCCGGCGGCCCGTCCGGACGGGCTGGGCGCGCTTGTGGCCGGCACTGTCGGCCCGGTGGCCCTGGCGGTCGGCACGGTCGCCGTCGTGCTGCTGGCGGTGCCCGCGGTGCCGGGCCGCCCGTGGCAGGGGCCGCTTGCCGTCGTGGCCGCACTCGCCGTCGCGGTGCCGCTGCTGACCCACGTGGTACGCCGGCTCGGCGGGATCACCGGCGACGTGCTCGGCGCGACAGTCGAGGTGGTCACCACGCTCGTCTACCTGGGTCTGGTGCTGTCCGGCTGAACCGGGCTGTGCGGGCCGGGTAGCGTTCGGCTCGACAGCACCGGCGCCGCCACCGGGGGAACCCACATGCTCATCACGGACGACTTCCTGCCCGTACCGGTCCCGGAGTCGCTAAGCGCGACCTACCTGGTGCCGATGGCGGGGCTGCCGAAGGTCAGCGCCAAGACCGCGGTGGCGGCGCTTACCGGCCGGTTGGCCGAGCCTGTGCACGGGCTCGCCCGGCAGATGCTTGACAGCCCGCTGATGAGCGTGGACACCCGGCCCATCAGCGAGTTCCCGGAGCTTCCGCCCGATCTGCTCACCGCGTTCGGCGCCACCGAGGCGCAGCTGGCCCGGCTGGCCGCGGCGACCCACCTGGTGGTGGTGCAGGCCGAATACCGGCCCGGTTGGCCGCCCGCGCACGAGTGGGCGGCGCGGGCCGTGGCGGCGGCGGTGGCCGAGTCCGTCGACAGCGACGTGGTGGACGTCTTCGGCCTGCAGTTCCTCGACCCGGCGACGGCGCTGCGCTCGCTCCCCGACGAGCACGGCCGGATCCGGCTTGTCGACTGGGTGCTCGTGCCGTACTCGTCGGACACCGAGGGGCTGTGGTTCACCACCAAGGGGCTACGCCGTTTCGGCCTGCTGGAGTTGCAGACCCAGGGTGTGCCCGACCACCTCACCCGCGCCTGGGGTGCGGTGATGACCGGTGCGGCTCGCCGGCTGCTGCGGGACTGGACCGACGGGCTGACCGGCGAGGAGGTGCCCGCGTTCGTGCAGCTCCCGGTGCTGGCGACGGTGACCGGGCACGACATCGCCGTGGCGTACGGCAATCCGGAACAGCACGGTGCGACCGCGCCGGTGCTGCTGCGCCTGGAACTGGACCCGGCGACCGACCCGGAGGCCGACTCGTTCCTGAGTCTGCGCCCGCCGGCGGGGCATTCGGGGTCGGACGGGCGCTACTACGCCGCCGCCTGCGCGACGCTGTTCTCCGGCATCCAGCCGGACGTGCGCTACGCCCGCTCGGGCGACGCGATGAGTCGGGCGGTCGCCACCGCCCGGGCGGCGTTGGGTGACGCCCGGGCTCGGTTCGTCGCCGGTCAACTGCCGCCGGAGTCGCAGCTGGTGGTCAAGTACGGCCTGCCCGGCGACGACGGCCCGGAGTACGTCTGGGCGGGCGTCACCTCGTGGGAGGCCCCGGAGCGGATCGTCGGCGTGAGCGCCAGCGACGCCGCCACCGATCCGAGCGTGCGGATCGGCGCTCCCGTGGTGGTGGAGGTGACCGACGTGGTCGACTGGGCCGTCCTGGACGCCACAGGCGTCATCGAGGGCGGCTGGACCCAAGCCGTCCTCGACTCCGGCGAGCCCCCCGCCCCACCCAGGTGATCATGAAGTTATTGCCATGACGCGCCGGTCACGGTGGCAATAACTTCATGATCAACGAAGGGCTGGGCTACTTCACGGACGGGTTTACGAAGGGGGGCTTGGTCAGGGTCAGGAGGGCCTTGCGGCCGCGGATGTCGATCTCGACCTCGTCGCCGTCGGCCAGGTTGGCGTCGGTGTCCAGCAGGGCCAGTGCGATGCCCTGCTTCCTCGTCGGGCTGAACGTGCCGCTTGTCACCTCGCCGACCTGCTTGTCGCCGACGTGCAGGGTCATGCCGGGGCGGGGAATGGCCCGGTCGACGGCCACCAGGCCGCGCAGCGTACGCCGAGGGCCGGCGGCCTTTTCGGCGAGCAGCGCGTCGCGGCCCCAGAACGCCGGCTTGTCCCAGCCCACCGCCCAGCCCGAGCGGGCCTGCACCGGGGTGATGTCCAGCGAGAGGTCCTGCCCGTGCAGCGGGTAGCCCATCTCGGTGCGCAGCGTGTCCCGTGCGGCAAGCCCGCAGGCGCGCAGCTCGAAGCTCTCACCGGCGGCGAAGAGCGCGTCCCAGACAGTCACCGCGTGCTCGGCCGGCACCACCAGCTCGTAGCCCAGCTCGCCCGTGTAGCCGGTGCGGCAGACGGTCAGCTCCACGTCGGCAAGGGTGGCGGCGGAGAAGCTCATGTAACCGTGCTCGGTGGGCAGGCCGAGCGCTGTCAGCAGCTCGCCCGAGCGGGGGCCCTGCACGGCCAGCACCGCGTACGCCTCGTGCTCGTCGGTGACCGTGATCCCCTTCGGCGCGGCGGCGCGCAGCCGGCGCACCACCTCGGCCGTGTTGGCGGCGTTCGGGATGAGGAAGACGTGATCGTCGGCGTACAGGTAGGCGATGATGTCGTCCACCACGCCGCCCGTGGCGTCGTCGCAGCAGAGCGTGTACTGCGCCCGACCCGGCCCGATCCGGCCGAGGTCGTTGCTGAGGCAGGCGTTGACGAAATCGGCCGCGCCGGGCCCGGTGACCCGGGCCTTGCCCAGGTGCGACACGTCGAAGACCCCCACTGCGGTACGCACCGCGTTGTGCTCCTTGAGCACCCCGCCACCGGCGTACTCCAATGGCATTTCCCAGCCCCCGAAGGGGGCGAACTTGGCACCGGCGGCGGTGTGCCGCTCGTGCAGCGGGGATCGGCGCAGCCGGGTCGCGGCGGCGGCGGAGGTCACGTCGGTCATGGGTGGCAACTTACCGGGGACAACACCGCTGGTTAGCATCGGCGGCGACCCCGTCGGCGTCATCGACGGGACAGCCCTGATGTCCGGCGGGTAGGTTCCGTCGGAGACCTTCACCGCCGGTACGCGACGTCGCGGCCGGCCCGGCCCGCCCGGAGTAGCTTCAGTGACATCCCCCCGCACCACAACCCTGAGCCTGGTCGACACCGACCCGGCGGAACTCGCCGTCGACGCGATCGTGATCGGCGTGCACAGCCAGACCGGAGAGCAGGGCGCCACCAGCGGCCTCGCCGGCACCCTGCTGCTCGCCAGCGGCGCGGAGAGCATCGCCGCCGCCTTCGACGGCAAGCTGACCGAGACGCTCGCGCTGCTCGGCGCGACCGGCGCCCCGGGCGAAGTGATCAAGCTGGCCACGCTCGGGACGGTCACCGCCCCGCTTGTCGCCGCCGTCGGGCTCGGCCCGGAGCCGTCGGGCGCCGCCCCGGCGCCGGAGGCGCTGCGCCGCGCGGCCGGGTCGGCGATCCGGGCCGTGGCCGGCGCGTCGAAGGTGGCGCTGGCCATGCCGCTGCCGGACGACGCGGACGCGCTGGCCGCGCTGCGCGCGGTCGCCGAGGGGGCGCTGCTCGGCGGGTACCGGTTCGCCGGTTACAAGACCCGGCCACAGCCGACCCGCCGCGAGCCGGTGGCCGAGGCGCTGATCACCGTGCCGGACGCCAGCGACGCGGGCGCCCAGGCGGAGATCACCCGGGCGCAGGCCGTGGCCGGCGCGGTCCGGCTCAGCCGGGACTGGGTGAACACCGCACCGAACGAGCTGCGTCCGCCGTCGTTCGCCGACGCCGTGGCCGCCGCCGCCCGGGACGCGGGTCTCGACGTCGAGGTGCTCGACGAGGCGGCGCTTGTCGCTGGCGGGTACGGCGGCATCGTCGCGGTCGGCCAGGGTTCGGAGGCTCCGCCGCGGCTGGTGAAGCTCACCTACACCCCGCAGGACGCCGGCAACGGCAAGCGGGTCGCCCTGGTCGGCAAGGGGATCACCTTCGACACCGGCGGCATCTCGATCAAGCCGGCGCAGGGCATGTGGGAGATGAAGTCCGACATGGCGGGCGCCGCCGCGGTGGGCGCCGCCATGCTGGCGATCGCCGCGCTGAAGCCGTCGGTGGCGGTAAGCGCCTACCTGCCGATGGCCGAGAACATGCCGTCGGGCAGCAGCTACCGGCCGGGCGACGTCATCACCATGTTCAACGGCAAGAAGGTGGAGGTGCTCAACACCGACGCCGAGGGCCGGATGGTCCTGGGCGACGCCATCGCCCGTGCCTGCTCCGACGGCACCGACTACGTGTTCGAGACGTCCACGCTCACCGGCGGCCAGGTGATCGCGCTCGGCAAGAAGATGGCCGGCGTGATGGGCACCCCGGAGCTGTGTGAGCGGGTCCGGACGGTCGGCGACGCGGTCGGCGAGCCCGCCTGGCCGATGCCGCTGCCGGACGACGTGCGCAAGGGCATGGAGTCGGACGTGGCGGACATCTCGCAGGTAAACGCCGGGATGGACCGCGCCGGGCACATGTTGCAGGGCGGCGTGTTCCTGCGGGAGTTCGTGGCCGACGGCGTGGCCTGGGCGCACATCGACATCGCCGGGCCGGGCTACCACTCGGGTGAGCCGACCGGCTACTGGACCAAGGGCGGCACTGGCGTTCCGGTCCGCACCCTGGTGCAGCTCGTGGAGGACGTAGCCGCCAACGGCTGAGAGATGTAAGGAAGGGCACCTTATTAACGCGAGGCGTTAATAAGGTGCCCTTCCTTACATCTGGTTGGGGCGGCGCTTGCGGCGCTCGTTGAAGTCACGCATCCGCTGCGGGTAGCCCATCAGCCGGACGTCGTACACCGGAATGCCCATCCGGTACGCGAAGCGCCGCGCGCCGTCCGGGCCGTCGATGCGCCGGCGGGTCCACTCCCCGTCGTCGGCGATCAGGATGACTGTGGTCTCGGTGACCGTCGTGCGCGGTTCGATGTACGCCTCGACGCCGCGCCGGCTGCGGATGAAGGTTTCGAGGTGCTCAAGATCGCCACGGTCGGCCGCGCGGTCGTGGCTTGGCACACGCTTTTGTTTGCGGCGTCGGAACAAGCCCACCGAACATCTCCCCCAAGGCCCCGTCGTCGACAACGGTGCCAAGGGTACGTGTCGATGACGTGTCGTTGGGCACCTCGGTACGCGCCCTGTGCCCAGTGGTGACAAGATGACCGAGGTGGGGTGTGTCCGTGTTACAACCCCGTGACCCCCGATGCAGCGACGCGACCTGGGAGTTGGACGTGAGCGAGCCGAACGAAGCGACCTTCGACATTGTCATTCTCGGAGGTGGCAGCGGCGGCTACGCGACCGCGCTGCGCGCCGTCCAGCTGGGCCTGAAGGTGGCGCTGATCGAGAAGGGCAAGCTCGGCGGGACCTGCCTGCACAACGGCTGCATCCCGACGAAGGCCCTGCTGCACGCGGCGGAGATCGCCGACCAGGCCCGCGAGTCGGAGCAGTTCGGTGTCAAGGCCGAGCTGATCGGCATCGACATGGCCGGCGTCAACGCGTACAAGGATGGCGTGATCGCCCGCCTGTACAAGGGCCTCCAGGGCATGCTGAAGGGCAACAAGTCGATCACCGTCGTCGAGGGCCACGGCAAGCTGGTCGGCAAGAACGTCGTCGAGGTGGACGGCAAGCGCTACACCGGCCGCAACGTGGTCCTGGCCTCCGGCTCGTACGCCAAGAGCCTGCCCGGCCTCGAGGTCGACGGTGAGCGGATCATCACAAGCGACCACGC
Source organism: Micromonospora sp. NPDC000316 (assembly GCF_042898885.1). Classification (NCBI taxonomy): domain Bacteria; kingdom Bacillati; phylum Actinomycetota; class Actinomycetes; order Micromonosporales; family Micromonosporaceae; genus Micromonospora; species Micromonospora sp. NPDC000316. The sequence goes on along the minus strand of NZ_JBIAZG010000003.1, from coordinate 333,358 downwards.
GCTGACCATGGACCGGGTGCCGTCGTCGGTGATCGTGCTCGGTGGCGGCGTGATCGGCGTCGAGTTCGCAAGCGTGTGGAAGTCCTTCGGCGTGGACGTGACGATCGTCGAGGCGCTGCCCCGACTGGTCGCCGCCGAGGACGAGGAGTCGTCGAAGGCTCTGGAGCGGGCGTTCCGCAAGCGGAAGATCAACTTCAAGGTCGGCAAGCCGTTCGAGAAGGTCGAGAAGACCGACAACGGCGTCAAGCTGACGATCCAGGGCGGCGAGACCGTCGAGGCCGAGCTGCTGCTGGTCGCCGTCGGTCGCGGCCCGAACACCGCAAACCTCGGGTACGAGGAGCAGGGCGTCAAGATGGACCGCGGCTTCGTGCTTACCGACGAGCGGCTGCGCACAAGCGTGCCGAACGTCTACGCGGTCGGCGACATCGTGCCCGGCCTCCAGCTCGCGCACCGGGGCTTCCAGCAGGGCATCTTCGTCGCCGAGGAGATCGCCGGGCAGACCCCGGCCGTGATCGACGAGGTCGGCATCCCGCGCGTCACCTACTGCGACCCGGAGTTGGCGTCGGTCGGTCTGACCGAGGCGAAGGCCAAGGAGCAGTACGGCGCCGACAAGATCAAGACGTACAACTACAACCTGGCTGGCAACGGCAAGAGCCAGATCCTCAAGACCTCCGGCTTCGTGAAGCTGGTCCGGGTCGAGGATGGCCCCGTCGTCGGCGTGCACATGATCGGCGCCCGGGTGGGTGAGCTGATCGGTGAGGCGCAGCTCATCTACAACTGGGAGGCCTACCCGGCCGAGGTCGCCCAGCTCGTGCACGCCCACCCCACCCAGAACGAGGCATTGGGCGAGGCGCACCTGGCCCTCGCCGGCAAGCCGCTGCACGCGCACGCCTGATCATCCACAACCGCGGCGTCCGGCGACGGGCGAGGATCCCCCAAGGGGAATGAAGGAGTCTGGAGAACATGCCGGTATCGGTCACCATGCCCCGGCTCGGTGAGAGCGTCACCGAGGGCACCGTCACTCGCTGGCTCAAGCAGGAGGGCGACACGGTCGAGGTCGACGAGCCCCTGCTCGAGGTCTCCACCGACAAGGTCGACACCGAGATCCCGTCGCCCGCGGCGGGCGTGCTGAGCCGGATCGTGGTCGGTGAGGACGAGACCGCCGAGGTCGGCAGCGAGCTGGCCGTCATCGCCGGTGAGGGCGAGTCGACCGGCGGCGGCGAGGCCGCCCCGCAGGAGCAGGCACCGGCCGAGGCGGTCGAGCCGGCCACCGAGCCGACGGCCGCCGCCGAGGGCACCGCGGACCAGGTCGCGCAGGACGAGGCCCCGGCCCAGGACGAGGCGCCGGCTCCGGCCGCCGCGTCGTCGGGCGAGGGCACCGCGGTGAAGATGCCGGCCCTGGGTGAGAGCGTCACCGAGGGTACGGTCACGCGCTGGCTCAAGCAGGTCGGCGACACCGTCGAGGTGGACGAGCCGCTGCTGGAGGTCTCCACCGACAAGGTGGACACCGAAATCCCGTCACCTGTCGCCGGCACCGTTCTGGAGATCAAGGTCGCCGAGGACGAGACGGCCGACGTCGGCGCCGAACTGGTGATCATTGGCGCCGCTGGCGGGGCCCCCGCGCAGGCGAAGCCCGAGCCGAAGCCCGAGCCCAAGGCGCAGGCCGCGCCGAAGGCTGAGCCGAAGCCGGAGCCGAAGGTCGAGGAGCCGACCCCGGGCACGTCGTACAACGAGCCGGCCGCGGAGACGGAGACCTCGGCGCAGCCGGCGAAGACCGAGCAGGCCGCGCAGCCGTCCGCGCCGACCGCCGCCCCGCAGCGCTCGGCGCAGGGTGGCGGCGACGAGGCCGCCGGTTACGTCACACCGCTGGTCCGCAAGCTGGCCGGCGAGCACGGCGTCGACCTGTCCTCGCTCAACGGCACCGGCGTGGGTGGCCGGATCCGCAAGCAGGACGTCCTCGACGCGGCCGAGAAGGCCAAGGCCGCCAAGGCCACTCCCGCCGCTGCCCAGCCGGCCGCCGCGCCGTCGGCGGCTCCGGCGAAGCCGGCCGCGAAGCCGCAGCCGAGCGGCAAGCGGGGCACCACCGAGAAGCTCCCCCGGATCCGCAAGGCCATCGCCACGCGGCTGCACGAGTCGCTGCACGAGATGGCACAGCTCACCACAGTGGTCGAGGTGGACGTCACCCGGATCGCGAAGCTGCGGGCCCAGGCGAAGGACTCCTTCGTGCAGCGGCACGGCGTGAAGCTGTCCTTCCTGCCGTTCTTCGCGCTCGCGGCGATCGAGGCGCTGCAGACGTACCCGATCGTCAACGCCCGCATGGATCTTGAGGGCGGGACGATCACCTACCCGGAGGCCGAGCACCTCGGCATCGCCGTGGACACCGAGCGTGGCCTGTTGACGCCGGTCATCCACAACGCCGGTGACCTCAACCTGGGCGGCATCGCCAAGCGGGTCGCCGACCTGGCCGAGCGCACCCGGACCAACAAGATCAGCCCGGACGAACTCGCCGGCGCGACCTTCACCCTCACCAACACGGGCAGCCGGGGCGCGCTCTTCGACACCCCGATCGTGCCGTCGCCGCAGTCGGCGATGCTCGGCACGGGTGCCGTGGTGAAGCGTCCGGTCGTGGTCAACGACCCGGATCTGGGCGAGGTCATCGCTGTCCGGTCGATGGTCTACCTGGCCATGTCGTACGACCACCGCCTGATCGACGGCGCCGACGCGGCCCGCTTCCTGACCACTGTCAAGGAGCGGCTGGAGGCCGGCAACTTCGAGTCGGAGCTGGGCCTGGCCTGATCTCCGTAGCAACGCCGAGAGGCGCCCCGGTCGTCGAGACCGGGGCGCCTCTTCGTTCGGCTGGTGTCAGGGCCGCCGCACGGGGCCGACTCGCGCGAGTGTCAGGGCCGCCGCACGGGGCCGACTCGCACGAGCGGGAGCCCGCGGTCCGGCTCTCAGCCCTTCAGCAGGGCCGTCGAGACCTGCCAGAGCCGTTCGGCGGCCTCCGGGTCCAGCGCGTACTCGGCGACGCCGCTCCGCTCACCGGGCTTGGCCGGGCCGGCCTCCTGGCAGTCCTCGAAGTAGCGCCCGCCGACCCCGTCGAGCAGCGGCGAGGCGGCGACAAGCACCGAGGTGGCGGCACCCTGCTCGACGGACTTCCAGGCCGCCGCGTTTCCGGAGCGCATCCGGTTCAGCTCCTCCTCGCTGACGTACCGCTGGAGGTTTGTCTTGATCGCGCCGGGCATGAGCGAGTTGGCGAGGATGCCGTCGTCGGCCCAGCGGCGGCTCGCCTCGACCGCGAAGAGCACGTTTGCCGTCTTCGACTGCCCGTACGCCTGCCACGGCTCGTACTCCCGACCGTCGAACTGGATGTCGTCGAAGACCACCGGTGAGCGCAGGTGGGCGGCGGAGCTGACGGAGACGATCCGGGCCCCGTCGGCGGCGGCGAGGGCGTTGCGCAGCCCGGTGGCGAGCGCGAAGTGCCCGAGGTGGTTGGTGGCGAACTGCATCTCCCAGCCCTGCGGGGTCCGGCTCAGGGGCGCGGCCATGATGCCGGCGTTGTCGACCAGGATGTGCAGCGGACCGTCCCAGTTGGCCACGAAGTCGGCGATCGAACCCTGGTCGGCGAGATCGAGCGGAGCGACAAGGACCTGGTCGTTGCCGGTGGTGGCGGTGATGTCGTCGGCGGCGCGTTGCCCGGCGTCGGTGTTGCGCACGGCCAGGGTGACCTGGGCGCCGGCGCTGGCCAGGGCACGGGCGGTCTCGACGCCGATGCCGGACGACCCGCCGGTGACGATCGCCCGCCGTCCGCCGAGGTCCACGCCCTGGATCACGTCCATGGCGGTGGAGGCGTGGGTGAACGGGGTGGTGATCGGGTTGCTCGTCGTCATTGTCCATCCTTGTCCGGGTGGGGCGGGCCGGTAGGCCCTGCCAGTACGATGGAAGCGGAGGATCCTCCGCTACGGTCGAGACTAACCGGAGGCTCCTCCGCTTGCCAGTTCGGGGCACTGCGAGCACGCCCAGGACGATCGAGTCCGTATGAGTCGAGGAGGAGACGGTGCCGGAAACCGGCCCCCGTCCGTTACGGGCGGACGCGCTGCGCAACCGCGGGCGACTGCTGGAGGCCGCGGTCCAGGCGTTTTCCCGCCCCGGGCCGGAGGTAACGCTCGACGCCATCGCCCGGGAGGCCGGCGTGGGCATCGGCACGCTCTACCGCCACTTCCCCACCCGCGAGGCGCTGGTCGAGGCGGCGTACCGCAACGAACTGGGCAAGCTCTGTGACGCCGCACCGGAACTGCTCAGGCGGTTGCCACCGGATCAGGCGCTGCGGGGCTGGATGTCCCGGTTCATCGACTACCTCGCCACGAAGCGGGGCATGGCCGACGCGCTGCGCCTGGTGATCGCCTCCGGCGCAAACCCGTACGCGCAGAGCCGGGACCGGCTGCTGGAGGCGCTCGGCGCGCTGCTCGCGGCGGGCGCGACGGCCGGCACCGTCCGGGCCGACGTCGATCCCGGCGACGTGCTGGCCAGCCTGAGCGGGATCTCCCTGGCCGCCGGTGAGCCCGCTCAGGCCGACCGGCTGCTCGACCTGCTGATGGACGGTCTGCGGCACCGCGCCGGCTGACCCGTTCGGCCTCCGACCAGGCCGGACGCTGCCAGAGTGAGGTCGTGGGCGGCTTTCGGCGACGTGGGCAGTTGGGACCCGCTGTCCCGATCGCCCCCGGCGCACGGGTCGACAAGTTCGAGGTCTTCTTCGACCTGGTATTCGTCTTCTCGTTCTTCATCATCACCCGCGCGACCGCCGCGAACATCTCCGGCCGGCAACTGCTGCACGCCGGCCTGGTGCTCGCCGTGCTCTGGTGGTGCTGGGTGGTGCACAGCCTCGTCGCCACCCGGGTCCGGCTGGGCGAGGGCTACGTCCCGGTGCTCATGGTGATCGCCATGGCGGCGCTGTTCGCGTTCGCGCTGGCGCTGCCGCAGGCGTTCAGCGATCCGAAGGGGAGCGCCTCCGGCCCGATGCTGGTGGCGGTCAGCTACGTGGTGGTCCGCGGCGTACACATGATCTTGTATCAGCATGTGGTCCGGGACAGCCCACAGGAGCGCCGGCAACTGCGCCGCTTCGCCCCGGAGTTGGTGGTGAGCATCCTGCTGCTGCTGGCCGCCGCGCTGATCCCGCCGCTGATCGGCGACCCGGACCAGGCCGCGATGGTCCGGGACGGCCTGTGGATCACCGTGGTGGTGGTCCAGTACGCCACCGGCTTCATCGTGGGCACCTGGGGCTGGGGGGTGACAAGCGCCGAGCACTGGACCGAGCGGTACGACCTCATCCTGATCATCGCGCTGGGTGAGTCGGTGATCTCCACGGGCGTGGGCGGCAACCTGATCGGCAAGCCGGTCACCTGGCCGGCGGTGACGGCTGCCACGTTCGGCATCGTGCTCACCGCCGCCCTGTGGTGGGCGCACTTCGACTTCATCGGGCCGGCGGCCCGGATCGCGCTGCACGCCGCCGAGGGCAGCCCTCGGGTGGCGATGGCCCGGGACGCGTACGCGTATCTCTACCTGCCGATGATCGCCGGGATCATCCTCTTCTCCATCGGCAGCGAGGAAATCCTGCACCAGGTCACCGATCCGGCCGGCGGGCCTGCCCAACGGATCCACGGACCCGCCGTACCGATGCTGTTCGGGGGGTTGATCTGCTACTTCGCCGTCAACATGCTGTTCCAGCTGCGCACCCTGCACACCGTCACCTGGACCCGCATCGGGGTGATCGTGACCCTGGCGGTGGCCCTGCCGATCGGCCAGCATCTGCCGGCGCTTGGCGCGCTCGCCCTCGCCACAGTGATCTGCGTCGGCCTGGTGGCGGTCGAGGTGCTGGCGCTGTCGGACTCACGGCACGCGCTGCGGCGCGTCGTCTTCCAGGAACGGACCACCCACGAGGCCAGCGAGGCCGCCTGGCGGGCCCACTGGCACGACGTCCGCGAGCCGGACGACCCCACGACGCGCTGAGCCCACGCCGGACTGAGCCCACGCCGGGCCGCTTGTCGCGCCGGGCCGCCTTCTCCCCTCGGCAGAACCGCTGGCCTCCCCGGCCGCAGCTCGGGCAGGCTGGGCGCGTGATCACCTTCTCGGTCCAGGCGAGCCCGTCCGACGCCGCCAGTTGGTGCGACCTGGCCCGCCGGGCCGAGTCCGCCGGCTTCGACGCGCTGCTGGTCGGCGACCACCCGGGCGGTGTGCCCGCGCCGTTCGTCGCGCTGGCCGCCGCCGCGTCGGTCACCTCGACCCTCGGGCTCGGCTCGTACGTGTCAAACGCCGGCGTCCGCGAGCCGGCCCTGCTCGCCACCGACGTGGCCACCCTCGACCTGGTCTCCGGCGGCCGGGCCCGGCTCGGCATCGGCGCCGGCCACACCCCGGCCGAGTGGCGGGCGGTCGGACGGGAGCGCCCCGACGTCGCCGGCCGGGTGCGCCGCTGCATCGCGGTGGCCGAGGCGGTACGCGCGCTGCTGGCCGGCGACGAGGTCACAGTCGACTCCCCCGACCTGGTGATGCGTGCCGCGCGGCTGGACCGGCCCCACCCGGTGCGGCCTGACATTCCGCTGACCGTCGGCACGGCCAATACGGAGCTGCTGCGCTGGGCCGGGGCGTACGCCGACGTGGTCGGGCTGACCGGCTTCGGGCGTACCCTCGCTGACGGCCACAGCCACGACGTGCGCTGGCGGGCCGCGCAGCTCGACGCGCAGTTGGCCGCCGTCGCGGCCGGCGCGGCCGGCCGGGCCGAGCCACCGGCGTTGGAGGCGTTGGTGCAGCGGGTGGCCGTGGGCGACGGCGCGCGGGCCGCCGCCGAGGAGACCGCCGAGGAGACCGGCCTGCGGGTCGACGAGCTGCTGGCCAGCCCATTCGTGCTGATCGGCAGCCCGGACGAGATCGTCGCGGCGGTGGCGGCGCACCGACGGCGCTGGGGCGTCACCCGCTACGTGGTACGCGCCGACGCCCTCGATCCACTAACCCCGCTCCTACCCCGCCTAACAACCCTGGACTGAGCCCCACCCCCACCCCTCGTCGATCTTGCAGTTACTGCCCCGGCGGAACGGACTTTTCTGGGCAGAAGGGCGACACAAAGTGCAAGATCGGCGAGGGGTGGGGGCGGGGCGCGTCCGTGGACGACGTTCTGGGTAAGGATGGGGTATGCGGATCCTTCTGGCCGGCGCGTCCGGCTTCCTCGGCACCCGGTTGGGTGACCGACTCGCGGCCGACGGGCATTCGATCACCCGGCTGGTGCGCCGGAAGCCGCGCGATCCGCAGGAGCGACGGTGGGACCCGACCGCCGGGCATCTCGACCCGGCAGTGGTCGCCGAGTCGGACGCGGTGATCAACCTGGCCGGCGCGGGCGTCGGCGACAAGCGCTGGAACGACGACTACCGGCGGCTGATCCGCACGAGCCGGGTCGACACCAGCGGCACGCTGGCGACCACGATCGCCGGGCTGCCCGCCGCCGACCGCCCTCGGGCGCTGCTCAACTCGTCGGCCGTCGGCTGGTACGGCGACACCGGCGACCGGGTGGTCGAGGAGGACGCGCCGGCCGGCGAGGGCTTCCTGGCCGACGTCTGCCGTGTGTGGGAGGCCGCGACCCGGCCAGCCGAGGACGCCGGGGTACGCGTGGTGCGACTGCGTACAGGCCTGCCCCTGCACCGTGACGGTGGGCTGCTCAAGCCGCAACTGCTGCCGTTCCGGCTGGGCATCGCCGGTCGGCTGGGCAGCGGCCGGCAGTGGCTACCGTGGATCTCCATGGTCGACTGGCTGGACGCGACGGTCTTCCTGCTGACCCACGACGAGATCGCCGGCCCGGTGAACGTGGTGGGGCCGAACCCGGTGACGAACGCCGAGTTCACCCGGGAACTCGCCCGCCAACTGCACCGGCCGGCGATCATCCCGATCCCCGCGCTGGCGCTCAAGGTGGCGCTCGGCGGCTTCTCCCACGAGGCCCTCACCAGCACCCGAGTCCTGCCCGGCGTCCTGACCCGCGCCGGCTACGAGTACCACCACCCCAACCTCCCCGAAGCCCTACAAGCCGCCCTCACGCCGTAACCCGGCCTCCCCCGGCCCGGCCTCCCCCGGTGATCATGAAGTTATTGCCCGCGTCATCGGCGCGTCGTGGCAATAACTTCATGATCGACCGGGGTCAGTGCCCGGGGTCAGTGCCCGGAGGCAGGGTCCGGAGGGGTCAGCAGCCTATTACCCAGTTGTTGGGGGCGGTCTGCTTCAGGGTGCTGGTGTAGAAGGTGTTGTAGAGGCCCATTCGCTGGTTGGAGCCGTTCGCGTAGGCGTAGCCGCCGGACTGGTAGGCCCGACCGGCCACCACGTGCGCGTAGTTGCTCGCCGTCACGCAGGTCGGTGCCACCGTCGGGGTCGGGGTCGGCGTCGGGGTCGGGGTCGGGGTTCGGGTGGGGCTTGCGGTCGGGGTGGGGCTGGCCGTGGGCGTGGCCGTCGGGGTCGGGGTGGCGCCGCCGCCGTTCAGGCCGAAGAAGAGCGCATCGCGGTACGTCGAGCAGATGGTGTCCAGGAAGTAGGCGGCCGCGGTGCCGCACTGGTCGGCCCCGGAACCCGGGTCGACGGGCGTGCCGTGGCCCATCCCGGAGATGCGGTAGAGCCGTACGTCGTCGTTGCCGTACACCTCAAGGCTTGTGTTGGCGGGCAGCGACGAGGTGCTGGTCGGGGTCTGCGAGACGCCCCGCACGTTGGTCCACTGGTCGCGGGACTCGGTGCCGTTGAGCGGGGTGACAGTGGTGTCCGAGGTGCCGTGCCAGATGCTCACCCGGGGTCGCGGGCCGGTGTAGCCGGCGTACGCGCCACGGACCAGGTCGCCCCACGCGGCAGGGGTCTTGTCGGCGCCCGGGTTCATGCAGCTGAACGCGTTGACCATGCTTGTGGCGCAGCGGTACGGGATGCCGGCGATGATCGACCCGGCGGCGAAGACGTCCGGGTAGGTGGCGAGCATTACCGCGCTCATCGCCCCGCCTGCGGAGAGGCCGCTGACGTAGACCCGTGAGGCGTTCACGCCGAAGTTGGTCTTGGCGTGGTCGACCATCTGCTTGATCGACAGCGCCTCGCCCTGGCCCCGGGCGGTGTCCCCCGCCTCGAAGAAGTTGAAGCAGGAGTTGGCGTTGTTGGCGGCGGGCTGCTGAGCGACGATCAGGGTGAACTTCCACAGGTCTGCGTACTTTTGCCAGCCGGAGTTCGTGAAGTAGCCGGAGGCGTTCTGGACGCATCCGTGCAGCAGCACCACGGCCGGGGAGTTGGCCGGCAGGTTGTCCGGCCGGTAGGCGTACATGCTGAGGTTGCCGGGGTTGGAGCCGAAGCTGGTGACCTGGGTGAGGGTCGCGGCCTGGGCGGGCGCGGCGATGGCGACCGCGCCCGCTGCGGCGAGGACGAGCCCGGCGACCGCGCCGATCAGCCGGGTGAGGGTGGACGAGGAGCGGCGCACGGCGGCCTCCTGAAGGGGCAGACTGTGAACTGGGTCACGGTCGAATTGCCGAGACGTTACGACGATGTGTCGCCGCCATGACATGGGGCGCACGCACACATTCACGACCGACGTTGTGTTCGCTGGAGCGCCGACCTGTCCGCCACGCAAGCCCGCACAACCTCAGGCGATAACAGGGGTCCCCTCCTTGCACGTATGACCGGCCCGTCCAGGTCCGGTTGGTAACGTCCGCTGCGTGCCGTCCTCCCCGTCGCTGGCCACCGGCCCCGCACCCACGTCACCGCCGCCTGCTGTCCGGGACCGCCGGGCGGACCTGATCGTCGTGCTGGTGGCGCTCGCGCTCGCCGTCTGGGTGACAAGCGGCCTGTGGCGGGACCCGAACGGGCGCGCCATCACCGTCAACTCCAGCGACCAGGCGCTCTTCGAGTGGCTGCTGGCCTTCGGCGGGCACGCGGTCACCCACGGGGACAACCCGCTCTTCACGTACCTGATCAACGTGCCGGACGGCGTGAACCTCGCGGTCAACACCTCGATCACCGTGTACGCGGTGGTGTTCGCCCCGCTCACGTACCTGATCGGGCCACCGGCGACGTTCCTGGTGATCCTCACCCTGAACCTGTTCGCCACCGCGCTGGCCTGGTACTGGCTGTTCTCCCGGCACCTGGTGCGCAGTCGGCTGGCCGCCGGGGTCGGCGCCCTGTTCATCGCCTACTCCCCAGGCATGGTGTCGCATGCCAACGCCCACCTCAACTGGACCGCCGGCTGGCTGGTGCCGCTGCTGATCTGGCGGCTGTTCGCGCTGCGCAAGTCGGGGCACTGGCTCCGCGACGGGGTGATCCTCGGCCTGCTTGTGGCGGTGGCCTTCTCGATCGCCGCCGAGGGGCTCTTCTTCACCGCGCTGGCGCTCGGGGTGTTCGTCGCCGTCTGGGCGCTGCACCCGGCCAACCGGGCCGAGGCCCGCGCCGCGCTGCCCAATTTCCTGCGCGGGCTCGGGGTGACCGCCGTCGTGGCCGGCGTGCTGCTGTCGTACCCGCTGTGGTTGCACTTCGCCGGGCCGCAACGGTTCCACGGCACAGGCTTCGACCCGGTGATCCATTCCGAGGACATCGCCGCGTTCGCCGCCTTCCCCCGCCGCTCACTTGCCGGCGAGGTCGGGTTGGGCACCTCCCTGGCACCGAACCCGACCGAGGAGAACTCGTTCTTCGGCATACCCCTGCTGGTGCTCACAGTGGTCTGCTTCGTCGCGCTGTGGCGGTGGGCCGACGCCGGCCGGCGGGCGATCCTCTGGGCGCTGGGCGTCGTCGCGGTGATCTTCACGGTGCTCTCGTTCGGGCCGGTCGCGAAGATCGACGGGCGGCGGACCGACCTGCCGATGCCGTTCGACCTGCTCGGGCAGTTGCCTGTGGTGAACGCCGCGCTGCCCGCCCGCCTCGCGCTGGTTGTCGCCCCGGTGATCGGGGTGCTGCTGGCGTACACGCTCGACCACCTGCGCGCCTCGCCGCCCCGGCACCGCTCGGCGGAGCTGGCCTGGTCTGTCGGTTTCGTGGTGGCCCTGCTGCCGCTGGTGCCCACGCCTCTGCTGACCCGCGAACGGGAGCCGATCCCGCAGTTCATCACGTCCGGCACCTGGCGGGATTACGTCTCGCCGGGCGGGGTCCTGACCCCGGTGCCGCTGGCCGTGGACATCTATCCGGACGGCCAACGCTGGCAGGCGTACGCGCTGTCGCACCGGCAGGGTGAGTTCGCGATCCCGGGCGGGTTCTTCCTCGGACCCGGCGGGCCGGACGGGCGCGGCCGGATCGGGCCGGTGCCCCGACCGCTGAGCGCGCTGATGGACCAGGCCGGCCGCACCGGGCTGGTGCCGATCATCACCGACGGCACGAGGCGGGACGTGGCGGCCGACCTGCAGCACTGGCAGATCGAGGCGGTGATCCTGCCGGATGCGGTGCACGGCGCCAAGTTCGAGGTCGACGAGGAGGCGGTGCGGCGTACCGCCACCGAACTGTTCGGCGAACCGCAGCGGGTCGACGACGTATGGGTCTGGCGCATCCCGCCCGCCTGACCGGTCGCGGTGAGGCGGCTCACCAGCGATCATCGCCGCGCACGGGACTACGCTGAGGGGCGTGACAACGACGACCTCCGGCCTGACGGCCGTCCGTGCCGGCCTGCTCGACTACCAGGCCGCGTGGGACGAGCAGCGTCGCCTGCACGAGTCCGTGGTGGCTGGCGAGCGCGGCGACACCGTGCTGCTGCTGGAGCACCCGAGCGTCTACACCGCGGGCAAGCGCACCGAAGCCTGGGACCGACCGATGGACGGCACGCCCGTCGTCGACGTGGACCGCGGCGGCAAGATCACTTGGCACGGGCCGGGGCAGCTCGTCGGCTACCCGATCCTGCGGTTGCCCGACCCGGTGGACGTGGTCGCCTACGTCCGCCGCACCGAAGAGCTGCTTATCGACGTGTGCGCCGAGTTCGGGCTGGCCGCCGGCCGGGTCGAGGGGCGCAGCGGCGTCTGGGTGCCCGAGGACGACCGGGGCCCGGCCCGCAAGGTGGCCGCCATCGGCATCCGGGTCGCCCGGGGCGTCACCCTGCACGGCTTTTCGATCAACTGCGACTGCGACCTGACGTACTTCGACCGGATCGTGCCCTGCGGCATCCGCGACGCGGGCGTCACCTCGCTCACCGCCGAACTGGGCCGCCCGATCACCGTGGCCGACGTGCTGCCGGTGGTCGAGCGTCGCCTGTCGACCCTGGTCACCGCCACTGACCTCCTCGGCCCCCCAGCCTGAGCACCCACGCCACGGAGCGACCGGGACGAGGGCTCCACCGGACGCGCCAAGCACTGATCACCTGCTTGTCCCGCACGCTTTGGAGCTGAGTCGTCTACGACATCAGCTCCAAAGCGTCCGGCCGAACCACCCCGGCATTGGCGTCCGGGGGCCGAACCGCAACCCGAGACGCCAACCCGTGCACATGCGCAGGCGAACCGGCACCGCCTGACCCGCGCCGGTCCGGCCGAGGATCAGCCAGCACGGTCACCAGCGGGCAGCCAGCGCGGCCGATCCCACCGAGTGTGACGCCGTTTTCCGGCGGACTGGTGTCGGGCGTCACAACATCCGCGGCGTGACGCCGGTCGCCTGGCGCGCATAGACAGGTGCCGTCGGGCGTAGGCTCGTTTTCGTGACGATCGAGCACTCCGCGCCGACGACCGGCCAGGCAGCGCGCACCGCAACAGCGGCCCCCGAGGGGCGTCGGCTGCTGCGGATCGAGGCGCGCAACGCCGAAACGCCGATCGAGCGCAAACCGCCATGGATCAAGGTCAAGGCCAAGATGGGTCCGGAGTACACCCAGCTGCGCGGGCTCGTGTCGCGCGAAGGGCTGCACACCGTCTGCCAGGAGGCCGGCTGCCCCAACATCTACGAGTGCTGGGAAGACCGCGAGGCCACCTTCCTCATCGGTGGCGACCAGTGCACCAGGCGCTGTGACTTCTGCCAGATCGACACCGGAAAGCCTGCCGAGTTCGACGCCGACGAGCCGCGTCGGGTCGCCGAGTCGGTGGTCTCGATGGGGCTGCGCTACGCCACCATCACCGGTGTCGCCCGCGACGACCTGCCCGACGGCGGTGCCTGGCTGTACGCCGAGACCGTCCGGCAGATCCACGCCCTCCAGCCGGGCTGCGGCGTCGAGCTGCTGATCCCGGACTTCAACGCCGTCCCCGAGCAGTTGGCCGAGGTCTTCGGCTCCCGCCCGGAGGTGCTGGCCCACAACGTGGAGACCGTGCCGCGCATCTTCAAGCGCATCCGGCCGGCGTTCCGCTACGACCGCTCGCTGGACGTGATCCGGCAGGCCCGCGCCGACGGCCTGGTCACCAAGAGCAACCTCATCCTGGGCATGGGCGAGGAGCGGGCCGAGGTGTCCCAGGCCCTGCGCGACCTGCACGAGGCGGGCTGCGAACTGATCACCATCACGCAGTACCTGCGCCCCACCCCCCGGCACCACCCGGTGACCCGCTGGGTCAAGCCGGAGGAGTTCGTGGAGCTGCGCGATGAGGCCGAGGAGATCGGCTTCGCCGGGGTGATGAGCGGGCCGCTGGTGCGCTCGTCGTACCGGGCCGGCCGGCTCTACAAGCAGGCGCTCGACGCCCGCGCCGCCACCCCGGTCGTCGCCGCCGGCTGACCCGACCGGCGGCGTCGCGCGGACCGTTCGGCGTCCGAGTGCCATGATCGTGCGATGACCGCCGGGGTACGCCAGCAGCCGCGCGACGCGGGTCGACCGCGTCCACGGCCCGGCGTACGCCTCGGGCTGGCCGGCTGGCTCACCGGCCTGGCCCTGCTCGCCGGGGTCGGTTACCGGCTCTGGCTGCTGGGCCACGCCACGCCGCCGACGAACAGCGACGAGGCCACAATGGGGTTGGCCGCGTTGCACATCTCCCGGGGCGAGGGTTTCCCGGTCTGGTTCTACGGCCAGCAGTACATGGGCACGCTGGAGGCGTACCTCGCCGCGCCTGTGTTCGCGCTTGCCGGCGGGCCGTCCCTTTTCGGCCTGCGGCTGCCCACCCTGGCGTTGTACGCGGTGTTCCTGCTGCTGGCCTGGCGTTTGACGCTGCGGCTGACCGGGGACCGCTGGTTCGGCCTGCTGGTGGTGGCGCTGCTGGCTCTCGGCTCCGACCGGATCGTCAAGAACCAGCTCATCGCCGGCGGCGGCTATCCCGAGATGAACGCGGCAGGGGTGACGCTCGCCCTGCTCGCCGTGGACCTGGCCGCCGGTCGGCCGGGGTGGCGCCTCCCGCGCTGGGCGGCCTGGGGGTTCCTGGCCGGCCTGATGGTCTGGGTCGACCCGCTGGTGATGCCGTACGTCCTCGCGACCGGGGCGGTGCTCGTCGGCTTCCGCCATCGGGAGCTGCGCGGACGGGCCGGCGCGCTGCTCGGATCGGCAGCCGTGCTGGGGGCGGCCCCACTGCTGCTGCACAGTCTGCTCACCGGCCGGAACCCGCTGCACGCGGTGCTCGCCGCCGGTGGTGCGGACGCCAGTGCCGGCTGGGCCGACCGGCTGCACGGCGGGCTGCTGCTCGGGCCGCCGCTGGGCATGGGCTTCTGCGATCCCAGTTCGTGCGCCACGTGGCAACTGTGGTGGGCGTTGGCGCTGCCGGTGCTGCTTGCCGTCGTCGCCGTCACGGCCTGGCGGGCGCTGCGTCGACCGTCTAACGCTCCGGCCGACCCGGAAACCCGGGCGGCCGCCGCGACGCGGCTGGCCCTCGTGCTGGCCGCGGCGGCGACCCTCGCCGCGTACACCCTGAGCAGCGCCTCCGGGCTCACCCCTGTGGAGAGTTCGCGCTACCTGTCCTGCCTGCTCATCTCCCTGCCAGCCCTGCTCTGGCCGCTGTGGACAGCGGCCCGACCCGGCGCGACGTCAGCCCGTCGCGGTCTGGGGTGGACGGTGGCCCGGCCGGTCGCGCTCGTCGTGCTCGTCGCCACGCTTGGCACCGCCGCACACGCCACCTGGCGGGCCGCGCAGACCGCCCCTGCGACCCGAGCCGCCGAGGCCCGGCACGCCGAGTTGGTGAGCACGCTGCGTCAGCTCGGCGTCCGACACGTCCGGGCCGGCTACTGGACCTGCAACCGGCTCACCTTCGCCAGCGCGGAGGACGTGGTCTGCGCCGTCGTCGACGACACGTTGCGTCCCGGCTTCGACCGCTACCCCGCGTACCGCCGGGAGGTCGAACGCGCGGCGGCGCCGGCCTGGGTGGCGCCGACCGGGTCGCCGCTGGCGGCCCGGCTCGACGAGCAACTCCGCGCGGCCCCCGACAGCCTGGACCTGGTCGCCACCGACGGCTGGCGGATCTATCTGCCCCGCGCCTGAGGACCCGGGGCCGCGTCGCGCCTGTCGGCCACCAGTGGTCGCGTCGGATCGGGGCGGCCGGTCAGCGAGGCGCGGCGGGCTCGCCGAGCAGGCCCAGCCGGTGGGCCAGGGCGGCTGCCTCGACTCGGTTGGTCACGCCCAGCTTGGCGATGATCCGGGAGACGTGCACGCTTGCCGTCTTCGGGGAGATGAACAGCCGCCCGGCGATCTGGCTGTTGCTGTGCCCCTCGGCGACCAGGAGCAGCACCTCCCGTTCCCGGGCGGTCAGCAGGTCGGTGCCGGACCCGGCCAGGCCCGCCCCGCGCAGGCCGACCCGGCGCGCCAGGGTCGCGGCCGTCTCGGCAAGAGGTGTCGCACCCAGCCGGCGGGCGATCTCGGTGGCCTCGGTGACCGCGGCCGACACCTCGTCCCGCTCGCCCGCTGCGGCAGCCGCCTCGGCCAGCGCGAGTAACGCCCGACCGAGCGGGTACGGCTGCCCGTCGGCGCGCCACGCGGCCACCGCCGCTCGCCACGCCGGCAGCCGCTGGTCACCGACGGCAAGCAGAGCGGTGACCTGGGCGGCGTGCGCCCGCGCGGCCGGGTGCCGCGCCGGCAGACCGGCGGCGAGCGCGGCGACGGCAACGGCCAACTCCCGGTCACCCACCCGGGCGGCGGTACGCGCGGCGGCGCTCAGCACCGGCCAGCCCTCGCGAGGCAGTTGCGGCAGACACTCGTCGGCAAGCGCGACGCGGGCCGCCCGGACCGCCTCGACCTTGTCGTCGGCGGCCAACGCCGCCTCTATGCCCAGTTCGTGCAGGGGCAGCCGGTGGTTCGGCCAGAGGTAGGGCCGGCCTAGGAATGCCAGTGCCCGGCCGACCAGTTCGTCGGCGCCCGGGTGCCCCCGGGCCAGCCGCAGCCCGGCGCCCAACTGGAGCCAGTGCAGCCCGGTGACGCCCGACAGGTCGATCCGGGCGGCCTCCGCGCACACCGCCTCGGCCTCGTCCCACCGGCCCAGGGCGATGAGCGCCTCGGCCTGGTTGGACAACAGGTACGCCCCGGTCGAGCGGCTGATCCCCACCCGACGCGCCTCGGCCACCCCGGCCTCGGCCGCCTCGGCGGACTCGCCATAGCGGCCCAGCTCGCACAGCACGTCCGACAGGAACACCTTGGCGAGCACGAGCGCCGACGTGTCCCCGGCCGCCCGGGCGACCGCCTCGGCCCGGGCCAGCTCGGCCAGACCGCGCTCCCGCTCGACGTGGCAGAGCAGGGCGATCCGCGCCGGCAGCAGGGCCAACTCCTCGCCGAGCTCCTCGGCGTCCGTACCCGCCTCGGCGGCCACCCGGGCCGCCTGCTCAGGATCAATCTTGACGAGGTGGGCGGCGATGTCGGCGAGCAGCCGGACCCGCTCCACCCCGAACGGGCCGCCGGCCGCCAGCCGGTACGCCTCACCCAGCTCCCGGCGGCCGTCGCTCTTGCCGAGCAACGCCAGCAGGCGGCCACGCTGGTCCAGCAGGCGGGCGGCGCGCAGCGGTGTCGCGTCGGCGTCCACTTCGGCCAGACCGGCCCGGGTCAACGTGAGAGCCCGGTTGAAGTCACCGGCCGTGACGGCGGCGGCCAGGGTTTCCTCCAGCAGCGCCAGATGGTCCATGCCGAGCAGGTCGGCGGCGTCGGGCACCAGCTCCCACAGCTCCAGCGCCCGCTCCAGCAACCGGCGCTGCTCGGCGTACGCGTACCGGTCGGCCGCCGCGCAGGCCGCGACCCGTGCGGAGACAAGTGCGCGCGAGTGGTGGTGCGCGGCGTACCAGTGGTGGGCGATCTCGGCCGGGGCGCGCCCGGCGGCGACCAGGTGCGGCTGGGCCTCGATCGCGGCGGCGAAGCGGGCGTGCAGCCGGGCATGTTCGCCGGGTAGCAGCTCGTCGTGGACGGCCTCGCGGACCAGCGCGTGCCGGAACTCGTAGTCACCGTCCGGGTCGGCCACCACCAGTTGCGCGGCGACGGCGGCGCGCAACGCGTCCTCCAGCTCACCCTCGGGCAGCTCCGCGACCTCGGCGAGCAGGTCGTGGGCGAACCGGGTGCCGCCGGCTGCGGCGATCCGCAGCACCCGCTGGGCCGGGTCGGGCAGCCGGTCCACCCGGGTCAGCAGCAGGTCGCGCAGCGTCTCGGGCAGCGCCGCGCAGCCGAGCGGGTCGCCGGCCACGGCCAGCTCCTCGATGAAGAAGGGGTTGCCGTGGGTGCGGTCGTGGATGTCGTCGACGGCACGGGCGGCCGGTTCGGCGCCGAGCAGGTCGGCGAGGATCGCGCGGGTGCCGTCGCGGTCCAGCCGGCCCAGCTCGATCCGCTCGACGCCGCGCGCCCGATCCAGTTCGGCAAGGAACGGTCGCAGCGGATGGCCGCGCTGCAACTCGTCCGTGCGGTAGGTGCAGACCAGCAGCAGCCGACCCGGGCGGGCCGCCCGCACCAGGAAACCGATCAGATCCCGGGTGGAACGGTCGGCCCAGTGCAGGTCCTCGATCACCAGCACCAGCGGACGGGCGTCGGCGAGCCGCTGGAACAGCTCGGCGACCAGGTCGAACAGGTATCCGCGCGGGGCGTCGGTAAGCAGCCGGGTGCTCGGCTCGGCAAGCGCTGACGAAGTACGGCCCAGCTCCGGCAGCAGCCGGGCGAAGTCCGCCTCGTAACCGGCGAACACCTCGGCACCGTCGGCCCGCAGCACCGCCCGTAGGGCGGCGGCGAACGGTGCGAACGGCAGGCCCGCCTCACCCAACTCCAGGCACTGGCCCACCAGCACCCGCGCTCCACCGCCGGTGGCCGAGTCGGCGAACTCCTCCAGCAGCCGGGTCTTGCCCACTCCCGCCTCACCACCGACCAGGACCGTGGCCGGCTCGCCCGCGCGGGCGCGACCCAGCGCGGCCCGTAACGCCGCGATCTCACGCTGGCGCCCGATGAGAACGGAACTCGCGGCACGTACGGTCACAGGGTCGAGCATGCCATGACCGGCCCGACCGCCGGCTTGGCCGATCAGCCGGTGCGGCGGGGTGGGCCGCGCCTGATCGGGCGGCGCGGGCCCGACGGTCGCGGTCATCGCCGCTCGTCGCCGGTGCGGCGAGCGTGCTGGCGGCGGCCCAGCCAGGTGCGGCCGGTGCGGACCCGCACCGACCGGGCGAGTCGGTCCGCGGCGGCCTCGGCGCGCAGCTCAGCGGCGTGGGTACGGTGCAGGGAGAGCAGGAAATGTGAGTCGTTGCCGAACATGTCGGGCTCCTTCGTAGCGTCGTCGTCCTTCTGCTGACGACTCTTCGCGCGAAGGCCCCCGCCGGGCATGGGCACAGTGCCTCATCTTCCTCGGCCGCACCCTCCTTACCTGCCCGGTCGGGGTGCCTGAGGCGACGTAAGGTACTCAGCCGGACGCGGATCAACGGGGCCGACGGCGACCACTAGACTCTGCGGCATGGCAAAGCCCCAGGAGAAGGTCTCGTTCGGCCAGCGGCTGAAGCAGATCGGGATGGTGTTCAAGTTCACCGCCAAGCAGGACCGGTGGTTCGCGCCACTTGTCGCCGCCGCGGTGCTCATCCCCCTCGCCCTCACCGTGGTCGCGGTCATCCTCTGGAGCTGGATCTGGCTGCCGATCGGCATCATGTTCATCCTGCTCGCGGTGCTGATCGTGCTGAACCTGCGGTCCAACAAGGCGATGATGAACGCCGCCGAGGGGCAGCCCGGCGCGGCGGCACAGATCATGGAGAACATGCGCGGCGACTGGCGGGTGACCCCCGCCGTCAGCTCGACCACCCAGATGGACATGGTCCACCTGGTGATCGGCCGGGCCGGCGTGATCCTGCTGGCCGAGGGCAACCCGCAGCGGGTACGCGGCCTGCTCGGGCAGGAGAAGCGGCGCCTGGCCAAGGTGATCGGCTCCGCTCCCCTGCACGACTACGTGATCGGGCAGGAAGAGGGCGAGCTGCCGATCCGCAAGCTGCGGACCACGCTGCTGCGGCTGCCTCGCGCGCTCAGCGGCAAGGACGTCAACGCGCTGGACAAGCGGCTCAAGGCGCTCACCGCGCGGCCGCAGATGCCCAAGGGCGCGATTCCGAAGAACATGCGGCCCCCGGGCGGCTCGTTCCGCCAGTCGCGGCGCTGACGCTCACGACGTACACCCTGTGCCTGGGAGCCGGACCCACCACGGGCCCGGCTCCTGTGCGTTGTAGGCGGCGCTGGCCCTGCCCCGCGAGGGTCAGGGTCGGGGCGCGGCGACGATGACCGAGCCGGTGAGCCGGTCGTGCAGGCCGCGACGGGGCTCGTCCATGATCAGCGCGGGAACGACAAGGGCCAGCAGCACTCCCCGGCCCAGCGCCCGGAGCAGCCCGATCCGCCCACCGTCGAGCCAGTTCACGCAGCGGATCTTCGTGATGTACATGCCCGGCGTCTGCGCGAACAGACCGAGGAAGATGGCGTACTCCAGGATCAGCACCAGCACCGGCGCCCAGCCGTCGCGCACCGGGTCGGCGAAGATGTTGGCCACCAGGAGGCAGAGCACCCAGTCGATGATCAGCGCCCCGAACCGTCGTCCCAGGGTCGGTGGGGTGAAAGTGGGGTCGTCGGCCGGCGCTGCCGGGGCGGGCGGATTGGTCACAGTGATCAAGGGTATCCGCGTCAGGAATCAGTCCTACAAGTGACGCCACCACTGCGTGCCGAATCGGGCTATTGGCATCAGATGTCATTACACTGGCACAGCCGGTACCGTGAATCACGTGGACTGAGTGCGTGAACAGGAGTGTTGCTGACGCTCCGGGAGTGACGTAACACGGCAGAAACACAGGAGACATGGCCGGGCAACCCCCCGGCCATAGCGTCGCCGAAAGCCTAGCCACCCCGTTGGACGTGCCAGGAGGATGTGTGTTCGCCAATCCCGAGGAACTGCTGCGATACCTCAAGAACGAGGACGTGAAGTTCGTCGACGTTCGATTCTGTGACCTGCCCGGCGTGATGCAGCACTTCAACCTGCCGGTCGAGTCTGTCAACGACGACCTCTTCACCGACGGCCTCGCGTTCGACGGCTCGTCGATTCGCGGTTTCCAGGCGATCCACGAGTCGGACATGCTCCTGCTCCCGGATGTCGCCACCGCTTTCATCGATCCGTTCCGGGCGCAGAAGACCCTCGCCCTCAACTTCTTCATTCACGACCCGTTCACCCGTGAGGCCTACACCCGCGACCCGCGCAATGTCGCTAAGAAGGCCGAGGCGTACCTGGCGGCGAGCGGCATCGCCGACACCGCCTACTTCGGTGCCGAGGCGGAGTTCTACATCTTCGACTCGATCCGCCACGAGACGTCGGCGCACCAGTCGTTCTACTACATCGACTCGATCGAGGGCGCCTGGAACACGGGCCGCGAAGAGGCGGGCGGCAACCGCGGTTACAAGACCGCGTACAAGGGCGGCTACTTCCCCGTGCCGCCGGTCGACCACTACGCCGACCTGCGTGACTCGATCGTGCGCCGGCTCGTCGACGGTGGCTTCACCGTGGAGCGCTCGCACCACGAGGTGGGCACCGCCGGCCAGTCCGAGATCAACTACAGGTTCTCGACGCTGCTGCACGCCGCCGACCAGCTCCAGCTCTTCAAGTACATCGTGAAGAACGAGGCCTGGGCCAACGGCAAGACCGCCACCTTCATGCCCAAGCCGCTCTTCGGCGACAACGGCTCCGGCATGCACACCCACCAGAGCCTCTGGCTCAACGGTGAGCCGCTCTTCTACGACGAGACCGGCTACGCGGGCCTGTCCGACATGGCCCGCTGGTACATCGGTGGCCTGCTGCACCACGCGCCGTCGCTGCTGGCCTTCACCAACCCGACGGTCAACTCGTACCGCCGCCTGGTGCCGGGCTTCGAGGCGCCTGTCAACCTGGTCTACTCGCAGCGCAACCGCTCCGCCTGCACCCGCATCCCGGTGACCGGCAGCAACCCGAAGGCCAAGCGCGTCGAGTTCCGCGTCCCGGACCCGTCGGCAAACGTCTACCTCGCCTTCTCGGCGATGATGATGGCCGGCTTGGACGGCATCAAGAGCAAGATCGAGCCGCCGACGCCGATCGACAAGGACCTCTACGACCTCCCGCCGGAGGAGTGGGGCGACGTCAAGCAGGTGCCGGGCTCGCTGTCCGCCGTGCTCGACTCGCTGGAGGCCGACCACGACTACCTGCTCGACGGTGGCGTCTTCACCCCCGACCTGATCTCCACCTGGGTCGAGTGGAAGCGCGCCAACGAGGTCGACCCGGTGCGTCTGCGCCCGACCCCGCACGAGTTCGCCATGTACTACGACTGCTGAGCCTGATCAAGGCTCTGACCTGCACCAACAGGATCACTACTGATCTTGGGTACAGGTTGGGTACAACCTCACGGACGGCGGTCATGCCCGGCTCACAGCCGGCGTGGCCGCCGTTTCGTGTCGGCCGAGCGCACCGTCGATGAGCAGCCGGGTCCGGTCGAGCACGTCCGGCCACTCGTGCACGTAGGTGTTGAGCGTGATGGTCGGTGTGCTGTGCCCCAACGCGAGCTGCACCGTCTTCACCGACGCGCCAGCGTGGATCAGGACCGTCGCGTAGTAGTGCCGTAGTCCGTGAATCCCCCACCGCGCCGGCAGGCCGACCGCTTCCCGGGCGCTCGCCCACGTCCGCGAGAAGGTCGCCGCGTTGACGGGCTCGCCGCCGACACCCTTGAACAGCAGGCGTGCGGCCCGGCGGACCGACCGGCGACGGTCCGTGTCGTCGTCGACTTCGACCGCGTCGCACCCGTCGGCCAGGTGCTGACGCAGCGCCACCACCACGACATCAGGCAGCTCGACGGTGCGGGCGCTGGTGCTGGTCTTGACCGGTCCGAGAAACGGCTGACGGCCCTTGAGCACCTTGAGTTGGCGTCGGACGTGCACCTCCCGCACGTCGAAGTCGATGTCGTCCACCTCCAAGCCGAGGATTTCACCCAGGCGCAGCCCGCAACCGGCCGCGAGATAGACCATCGCGGCCAACCGGGCCGGCAGCAGACGCGCCAGGTCGTGCACCTGCTCCGCCGTGGGAAGGACCCTGCTCCCCCGGCTGACCGGCGGAAGCCGGATGCCCTTGTCGCACGGACTGGCCGAGATCAGCCGGTCCCGGACCGCCATGGCGAACATCGAACTGAGGTAGGTGTAGACCACCCGCAGCGTGGTCGGAGCGAGGACGGTCGACCGGTCGCGTACCCATGCCTGGATGTGGCTCGGGCGGACATCCTTGATCTGCTGCGCGCCCAGTCCCGGCAGCACGTGGAGCCGGACAGCGTGCTCCACCCGGACAGTTGTGCTGTCGGTGTGGAGTTGGGCGTCCCGCCACAGCGAGGCGAGGGCCGCGACGGTGATGCGGCCCGCCCGGTCATCGATGTACTGGCCCCGGCTCAGGTCGGCGCGCACGTTGGCGTCGTGGCGGTCGGCATCCACCTTCCGCTCGAACAACTGCGTACGCGTCTCCCCGAGGTTGTCCGTCCACCGGACCCGCCACCGCTTGCCCCGCCCGTGCCGCTTCGACGGCACCCGGGCACCGTCAGGGCCACGCGCGTTCAGGTACCACAGGTCATCGACGGGCATGGCCTACGCCGCCTGCTCCGCGACCCAGGACCGCACATCCTGCGGGTCATACCTCAGGTGCCGTCCAACTTTGGCCGCCGGTGGCCCGAAACGGCGGTGCCGCCACTGGTACAGGGTGCCCACCGGCACGCCGAGGAAGGCGGAGACATCCTCCACCGTCCACAGCCGGTCGACAGCGCTTGTCTGCCTCTGCGTGCTCATCGGTCCAGTGCTCCATTCCACGAGTGCGACGGCCGACTGTCGGCCGGTTTGGTGTCAAGGTGGGCTTGACGCTGGATCGCGCGTCAGGCGACGAGGGTCTGTAGGTACTCGCGGGCCGCGTCCTGGTGCTCTCGGGCCATCGCGGCGGATGCGTTGGCGAGTAGCGCGTCTGCGGTGGTGTGCCAGCCGGCACCCACGAATTGCAGGAAGTTGACCACCAGCGTCGTCGGCTCGGTGTCGGCCGCGGCTTGCTGCGGCCCGCTGCTCTGGGCGCGGCGGAACACGATGCGTTGGTTGCGCAGCAGGGCGAAGGTGATCGAGTAGCGGCGGGACTTGGTGAGGAAGTGGCCGCCGAAGCCGAGCATGTGCGCCCAGCGTCGCAGCCGCCGCCAGTCCCGGGGCGTGCCGAGCATCCAGCACGCGTCGACCAGGCGTTCGGTGTGGGTGCCGGTCGCGTCGGCGTAGATGTCGATGGTGTCGCCGGTGAGCCGGTTGGAGGCGTGGCCGGTCACCTCGGTCGACTTGGTGGCGTACTTGGCCAGGTACGCGGCGACCTGGGCGTCGGTCACCTCACCCCGCCCGGCCACGGTGATCACCTTGGTCAGCACCTGCTCGCCCCAGGCGATCGGCCAGCCGCCGGGGTGGGCGGGGTGGTCGGCGGTGGTGAAGCCGACGGTGGCGGCGGCGTGGTCGACGGCGGCCACGAGGTCGGCCGCGTCGAGCTGCGGCGGGGCCGGCACGATGGCGTCCGGGTCGCCCGCGTCGCGGCCGTCGAGACGGATGATGGCGTGGAAGTGCACGACGCCGCGCCGTTGCATCTCGGCGGCTTTGCCGAACGACAGCCGCACCGGGGACACCCAGCGGGTCTTACCGGTACGCGGCGAGGTCACGGGGACGTCGGGGATGCCGCGAGCGGTGGCCAGGCGGTGCATGTAGCGGTTGATGGCGATGGTGGTGCGCCGCCACAGCTCCCCGGCCGAGAGGTTCCAGACCGCTTGGGCGTCGTGGTCGTAGCAGTCCAGGCACAGCGGCGTGCCCAACCGGGCGTCGGTGTCCTCGTGCCGGGCGAAGCAGACCAGCCGCACGCCGTGCGGGCACACGGTCGACTCCCGGCGGGCGTGGCACGGCTCGGGCCGGCAGTCACACGAGGTGCGCCGGGTGCAGGTGTGCCGCTTGACGTAGCGGGTGTGCACCTCGCCGAAGGACGGGGCGGTGAAGGTCGGGAAGACCGCCGGGTGGTGGGCGACCTGCTCTGGTACGCCCTTGCCGCCGACGAGGCCGGCGCGCACGACCTGGTAGGCGTCGCGTTGGTAGAGCTTGGAGCAGGTCGGGCAGACGGCGGCGCGGCGGTTGCCGCACGGCTTGTAGATGACGCCGTCGGGCATGTCGGCCGTTGACCGCTCGGCGAGTATGCGGCCGGTGGCTGCCTCGACGGTGGCCATGGTGCCGACCAGGCGGATCGGGCGAGTGCAGCCGGCGGCCGGGCGGACGTGGCGCAGCCATTCGGCGAGGCCGGGTTGGGTGAGCCGGGCGGCGGCTTGCAGCCTGATGTCGGAGGAGGTGGCGTACCAGGGTGGGGCGGTCGGCTCGGCGCACGGGGCCGTACCCGAAGCAGGTGCTTCGGGTACGACGGTCAGCGTCGAGACGGTCAACGGGTCGCCTTCACGGGGCGTCCGTTGGCGGGCTGGACGGGTCGGTTGTCGGTGTTGGGGTCGAGGTCCAGGACCGCGAGGGCTTGCGTGGCCTCGTCGGAGGTCACCTTGAGGCGGACGGCCAGTTGGCCCGGGGTGATCGGCGTGCCGTGCTCGGTGCGGTACTGCTTCGCGACGCGGGTCGCTCGGGCGAGCAGGTCCGGGGCCACGATCGGCAGCGGAAGTTGGGCAGCGTCAGACGCGGTGACAGGAGTGTCAGTGGTGGACGGTGCCAACGTCGGTGCCGGGGTGACATCAGGCTTGCTCGGACGGGGACTGGCGGGGCGGGCAGTCGCATCGGGCCGGGGCGTCGCCGGCTCCGGGGCCGGGGCCGGTCGCGGTGCGGTGATCCGGGTGGCGAGCTGGGCCGGGGTCGGGATCTCGGGCTGAGCCGGCGTCGGTGCCGGTTCGGCCGTGTCGATGGTGGGCATGATGGGCAGCTCGGGCCGGCCGGGCGTCGGTGCCGGGACGGCGGGAACGGTGACGGTTGAGGTGGGCGTCTCGGCGGGTGCCGGGGACGCCGGGGTGCCGGTGGCAACGGTCAGGGTTCGGCCGCTTTCCCGGCGGAGCAGGGCGCGCATGTGCACGGCCAGGCCGGCGACGGCCGGCGGCAGTGCGCCGACGATCGCGGCCATGGCCACGCGCCAGGTTTCGTCGGTGTTGGCGTTGGTTTGGAGCAGGTGGTACGCCGATTGGGCGGCGATGCCGATGCCGGCCGCGCCGTAGGTGTTCTTCTTGGCGAACGCGGCGACCCGTGTGGGCACGGGAGCCATCCACAGCACCAGGGCGACGACCACGTAGCCGTCGACCGCGATGGGCATCAGCCAGGCCAGGGCGAGACTGACCGAGGTGCCGGGGACTGTGATGCGGGCGGTGAAGCCGGCGAGTTCGGCCAGCGCGATCCAGGTGGAGGCGGACAGGCCGAACGACGCGGCCAGCACCGCCCACGAGGCGATCGACGCCAACCGGGGCTCACCGGCCGCCGGCCGAAGGTTGGTCGGGTTGGTGGTCATGCCGTGGCCCTCCCGTCAGTGAGGCCGAACAGGGTCGGTTCCTCACCGGAGGACTGCGGCGTGGGTTGGGCCGCCCTGCGGGTTGCCGTCCGGTTGGACCGGGCGGTCTTGAGGTTGTGCAGGTCGGCGAACTGGTCAGGCGTCAGCACGCTGAGCGCCTGCGTGTCCTCGCCGCGCCGCCGGTAGAGCAGCGGGCGAACCGTGGCGTTGGTCGGGCAGTCCGTCACCCCGTCGGGGTAGCGGAAGCCGCAGCCCGGACACAGTGACCGTGCCGGGCTACCAGGGTGGTGATCGGCGAACACCTGGGCGAGGGTCGCCACCGTGACGCCGAGGCCGGCGCGGATGATCCGCTCGTCCAGGGCGATCCGGTCGGCGCGGTCGCCGTAGCGCATCTGCACCGCCTGCCGGGACACGCCCAGCCGGTCGGCGATCTCCGACCAGGAGTACCGGTACGGAGGCTGACGCAGGCCGGTGACAGCGAGCCGGGTCATGGCGTCCACGTCGGTGGACAGCACCGCGAGCGACCGCAGTGCCTCGATGTCGCCGGCAGCGACCCGACGGGCGTACGCCCGCAGGATGCGCCGTACGAACGCGTCGAACTCGGTGGTTTCCACCGACCGCTTGGCGCGCTTGGTGCGGGTGCGCGTCAAGCCGGGCTTGACGGTGTTCTTGTTCATGCCGCACCACCGTTGGTGCGGTCCCAGGCGTCGGCCGCCGCGTTGAGAACGGCGATGACAGCGTCGGCGGTCTGACCCTTGGCGTCGTTGAAGTCGTAGGCGTTGTCGAGCCCCTTGTAGTACTGGCCGTCAGAGAACCGACAGGCCAAGTACCAGTCCAGGTAGGTCAACGCCGCTTCGAAATCGGCGAACTCCGGGGCGTCGAACATCTGCGCCGGGGCGTCGACAGGTCCGCCGTAGCAGACCATGCCGACCGCGCCGACCGTGCAGGCCGGGGGCGTGAACGACCCCGACGTGGCGTCGTAGTAGGCGCCCTGCGTCCAGCCGTGGCGGGACAGGTACAGGGCGGCGTCCCGCAGCGTGCGGGCCGGGGTGGTCACCTGCTCGGCGACCGCGTTTTGGGTAGCGTGCATCGCGGCAGCTCCTTCCGGGCTGTTGATGGGGCGGGTCGGCGGCGTCCGGGGTGCTTTCCTAGGGCTGATCCCGGTGCTGCCGGCCCGTTCTTATGGCGTTCGGCGCTGTGGGCGGACCATCCGCCGCAGGGCCGCGTCGAACTCGGTGACGATCCGCATCAGGTGCGACCGGGCGTTCGTGTCGCCCGGTGCGAGGCTGATGCGGGTGCGGATCTCGGCGTGCTGGCTGCCGTCGGCGGCCAGCACCCGGGTCAGGACCACCACACCGCGACCGGGAACCCGCAGGGTCACCGGCTGTGCCCGGTGCTCGCCCAGGCCGCAGGCGTGCCCTCGGGCGCACCAGTCCGGGTGCAACAGGCGGTCATCGGTAGCGGTCGGCCAGGTTGGCGACGTGGCCGGCCGGGGTCGGATACGGATGCTCATGCCGCACGCTCCCCACGGTTGGCCCGCATGCGGGCGGCGTGGATGGCGATGCGAGCGCAGGCCGCGTCATCGAGGTACGCGGCCTTGATCAGTTGCGGGGTGCCACCCTCGGCGATGAGCAGACCCACGCCGGGATTGGTCGGGCTGATCGTGTTGGCCGACCAACCGCGCTCTGCCCACCCGTGCCCCAACACGATGTCGGAGGACACGTTGGTGGTGCACCGGAACGCGCACCGCCAGGCGAACAGGTCCCGCAGGCTCGTCGGGATGATGTCCGACGAGGGGCGTTGCGTCGCCGCCACGACGATGATGCCGACCGCCCGACCCCGGGCCACCAGGTCCCGCAGCAGACCCGCGAAGTCCTCCCGGGTCTTCTTGTCCCCGACCGTGGCCGAGAAGTAGGCGATCTCATCAATCGCGACGAGGATCGGGCTGAACACGTCATCGCGTTGGGTCTTCCGGCGGCCGACCACTTCCAGGTAGGCGTACCGGTTGTCCATCACGATCTGCATCCGCCGCAGCGTGGCCAGGGCATGCATGATGTCCGGGCCGACGAACACGTCGGCGCAGCTCTTCCACTGACCCAACTCGACCTGCTTGCCATCCAGCAGGCACAGCCGGCAGTCAGGCGACAGAGCGGCGTGAGCCACGATCAGGTTCAGCAGGGTCGACTTGCCGCCGCCCGGTTCCCCACCGATCAACAAGTTGCGGTAGATCAGCGGGACCCGCACCGGGTGGCCGAACTCGTCCACCCCGACATGCACCGGGTCGAAGATCGACACGGGCTCGGCGGGCATGCCACCCGGTACGGCGGAGGCGGTCAGCGTCGACATCAGCGCACCTCCGCTCAGGCCGCCGACGCCGGCGCGGCGGTCGACCACGGGTCGTCCGCCGGCGTCTCCGGAGTGAACCCGTCCCCGGTACGGGAGCGGGCCATCTTCTTCACCGACGCGGTGGCGAACCGCAACGACGGGCCGACCTCGTCCACGTCCAGGCCGTACGCGGAGCGCTTCTCGCCCTCCTCGTTCTCCCACCGCGACAGCCGCAGCCGCCCGGCCACCACCACGCGGGTGCCCTTGGCCAGGGACTCGGCGATGTGCTCGGCCAGGTCCCGCCACGCGGTGCAGGTCAGGAACAGCGGGTCACCGTCGCGGTACTCGCCCGAGCTGCGGTCGAACACCCGAGGCGTTGACGCCACGGTGAACTTCACCAGCGCCACCCCGGCCGGGGTGAACCGCAGCTCCGGGTCGGCGGTCAGGTTGCCGACCACCGTCACGGTCGTGTCGTTTGCCATTGCGATCTCCTTCGAGATTGTTGGAGGTGAGCCGCTCTGTTGGCGGTCACCGCACACACCCCGGTCAGGGCGTGTGAGTCTTGGTTTCAGCGGCGCGGGTTGCGCTGCTCCGGTGCCGGCTCCGGCACGTCGAGCAGGTCCAAGCCCAGCGGCGGCACAGCCGGCGACACCGGGGCGTCCTCGTCACGCATCCACGCCACCCAGGCCGACAGCGGCGACGCCACCAGGCCGGTCAGCGGGTCACGGCGGGTGATGTCCACCCGCACCAGCGCGGCATGCCGGGCCGACGCCCGGACCATCCGCGCCTCACCCGCCCAGCAGGCCACCGCGAGCTTGTCCGCCTTGCCATCCAGGTCCGTCAGGTCCAGGCCCGGCCGCAGCCACACCCACACCCGCTCACCGGCCGGCGTCGGCCGCGCCCACAGGATCAGCGGCAGCCGACCCGGATGCAGCCGCGACGCAGAGCGGATGAACTCTGTGAAGCAGAGCCGCAGCCGGTGCCGCACCACCACGCACCACACCCACGCCGACACCCGCCGACGAAGCCGACCGACGCCGAAGACCACGCCCAGCACCAGGGCCAGGAGCACCAGCGGCACCGCCGGATGCGTCGCCCGAGACAGGTACGCCATGCCCACGAACACCGTGACCGCAGCGACGATCTCCAACGCCCACCACCACAGCACCCGCAGCGCCGGCCACACCCGGACCACGCACGCGACCACCAGGCCGCACACGCCGCCGGACAACAGCCCGACCACCACCGCGAGCACCAGCGGCAGCGCCACCGACGCGGTAGCGGCCACCACCAGGGCGACGGACGCCGCCACGACGAGGAACGCCACCCGCGCCTTCTGCGCATACGACCGCGACACCGGCGTCTCCACCAGCGTCACCGCGCCCACCGGGCGCTCACCGAACATCCTTCCGGCCATGCTTCAACTCCCCTCGATGAGCCGAAGTACTAACCGAGTTAGTACTTCGGACGTTACGACACCGCGCCGTTGATCGCCAGCCCCATCGGGCGAGTGATCTTCCGGGCAACGGAACTTGTAGATATGACGATCGCTCAGCTACTCAGCCAATGACAGGTGTCACTGCAGGGTCAGGCCGCTGTCCCCTTCCCTGTCACCCCCCTGGCGGGGCCATACTGGGCTCATGGGAGACACGGGCAGCGCGGGCGAGAGCCGGCCTCTGTGGGCTCGGCGCATCCGAAACGAACGGGCCGCCCGAGGGTGGTCGCAAGCAGGGGCGGTTGAAGCCCTCCGGGCGCACGCCTCATCCGAGCTGCCGTCGAACGGCAGCCTGCTTCGCAACTGGAAGCGCTGGGAGGCGGGTAACGCCGAGCCGGACGACTTCTACAAGGCCCTCATTGCGGCCACGTTCGGCACCGTCACCGCTGCGTTCTTCCCGCGACGTGGCCGTGAGGACATCGACAACACCCTGATAGCCGGCACTGGCATGGACACCCTCGAAATCGTGACCCGCATGCGCGCGTCGGACGTATCCCAAGCGACCCTCGAAGGGCTGAGGATCACCGCCGACAGGCTTTGCAGCGAGTATCCCTACGCCGACTCGGCAGACCTCCGCGTCGAGGGACACGCGTGGCTGCGGCGCATGACGGCGCTGCTCGACGCCCGCCTCACGCTCGCCCAGCACCGGGAGTTGCTGACTCTGGCGGGGACGGTCGCCCTTCTGGTGGGTTGCGTCGAGTACGACATGGGTCGACGCACCGAAGCCGAGGCGACCCGCAGGGCAGCGTTGCAGCTCGGAGAAGAGTCCGGGGACGTGAACGTCATCGGTTGGGCGCAGGAGATGCGGGCGTGGTACGCGCTGACCGCAGGTGACTTTCGTGGTGTAGTTGCTGCCGCCGAAGCGGGCGAGGCAGCCGCGCCGCGTCACAGCGTGGCGGTCCAACTGGCCGCCCAGCGGGCCAAGGCGTGGGCACGCATGGGGGACCGGCGTCAAGTCGAGCTTGCTCTAGACCAGGGCCGCCGCATTCTTGAAGGGCTGCCGTACCCGGAGAACCTGGATCATCACTTCGTGGTCGACCCGGCCAAGTTCGACTTCTATGCGATGGACTGCTACCGGATCGTCGGCGAGAACGGGCTTGCCGAGGTCTACGCGGACGAGGTGATCCGCTCATCCACGGACAGCAGCGGCATCGTGCGTAAGCCGATGAGAGTCGCGGAAGCGCAGATCACTCTTGGTGTGGTGGCTGCACGAGCGGGCGACTTGGACCGCGCCGTCGACCTCGGTCGCCAGGCGCTCAGTGGCAACCGCCGGTCGCTGCCATCGCTCGCCATGGTGGCCACGGACCTGTCGTCAGTGCTGTCGAAGCAGTACCCGGACGCGCCAGAGACGCGGGACTTCGCGGACGAGCTGCGGGCAGTCAGGGCCGGACCGAGCGCCTAGCGCTCGGCGTCGTCGCCCGAGGGCGATTGGGCCTCCGTCCGCGATCTACCGCCGACACCCGGTCGCGGTCGCGCCTCATGCCAGCCGACAATGTGCGCCGGGCGCCACACGTGCGTCCGCCCAACGGTGAGGTCGGGCGGGGGCATCTGCCCTCGCTTCCGGTACGTCGCCACTGTGCCGACCCGCACCCCGAGGTACGCAGCGACGTCCGACGTCGTCCACCACTCCGCGTCGGGATCAGGGTTCGTCACATCCGCCATTCTGCCTGCGCCGGGCGATCAACGCACCTATGGCCCGAGAGCACCCTGGTCCGTGCCGAACGTATGCTCGTCCCGTGGGGCTTGCCCGTCCAAAGCACACAGGTCTGGATCTCCGACCTAGGTCAGCGCATTCGCAGCCGGCCAGGGTGGTATGACCAGGTGTAGTTATCTGTTAGGCAAGGATCGTTCATCCAGTCAGCAGGAGTGCCCTTGAGCCGCACCCACCTTCTTAACGAGCTGGTGTTCCCGAGTCGCTACGAGATCCTCGTGGATCACCTGGGCGAGGAGATCGCTCGAATCCTCGTCTCACCGAGTGCGAAGACCAACGAGATTATCGAGGAAGCTGGCTACGCTGTGCGGTACCGCGATGAGGGCATTCTCTGCCCGATCGTCGCGACGTCCGGCACGGGCAAGACAACCCTGGCATCGAACCTATCCGTCTTCTTCGGCAACCTCTTCGGTAAAACACTTCGCTATACGGGCGAACTCTCAGTTCTGGCCATCAAGGCAGCTGTTGAACTGCACCGCCGGGAGCATTATACCGAGAATGACCCTAGGGTTCTCCCGATTAACATCGATCATCGAGAGGCCGCCCTCGCTTCGCCCATCGAATTAGCAGAGATTAAGCAGTTCCTGCGGGAGCCACTTGGTCGGAATGCTCTGGTGCTGTGGCCCACCACCGAGAGGTTATTGGCCGAGGAATTGGCGACCACGTACACGACCATTGCAGGATCGACCCCCATTAAGCTTCCACTGGAGGTTGACGGCCCGCCGCGTGCGAGCTGGAGGCAGATCGCCACGGACACGGTCGTGCTCGTCAATAAGATCGATGCCATCGACCTACTAGTTAATCCTCACGACTACGACCCGGACGATTTCCCGTCGCTCGGCGAGTTCTTACGTCGCATCAGTGCAGACTTCATGACCAAGAAGATCGCGCTAGCGAGGAGCGCTAGAAAGCCGCTGTCTTTGACGATCCTCTACGCGTCAGAGTCGCCGGACACGGGAGTTCTATCGCAGCTTACTTCAGGCTCTCGGTTTGGCCTGCTCGATGGTAACGCCCTTGTCGGAGTGACACCTACCAGCGAGGTGGGCAAGTGGTGGAGCAACCGGCGAGGCCTCCTTACGCAGACGATTGTCACGCTGGAGGCACACGCCCTCGCGTTACCTCCGACTGTAACGATGCCAATTCTACGGACGCATGGACCTGACGAGGTAAAGGATCTCTTGTCTGGGATGGGCGTCGACAGCAAGGGGTCTTCTGAGATCGCTAAGATCATCAAGCGCAGCGATATCGGCCGGCACCTGCTCGGCGAAAAGCGTTCGGCGTACGAAACTCGTGGCAACCCGGGCGGGTCCTCGCAGGCCGCCTACGCTCTCATTGTCGAGCAGGGCGCAATCGCGAATGGTCGAGACAAGAAACTGAACACCGCCCTCGCTCGGATGCTTTTTGAGTTTCTTAAGGAGCACGACAAGGATCAGGCACAGAAGGTTGAGTCCGAGAAAAGGCTTGGATTCATCCCCCTGATACCGGACGTCTCGATCCACGATGCGGATATGATCCACTGCATCGAATTCGCGTGGCGAAAGGGCGATCAACTGCGCACCGCCAACCGCGCCGACGTCGCTATCTACGCCCTCAAGAAGCTCCGGAATTATGCAATTGAGCTTGGCTGGGTGAACAGGTAAGGACAAGATAAGCCCTCGGAACCGCTATCTGACGCCGAGGGCCGAAGCGTATCGTTATGCAGCCCGAGCTAACCGCCAATGCGTTCGCAGAGCGGGGACGTCGGCCGCCGTCCTTCGACTCGGCCCGACTGGTGCGAGGTGCCCGCAGCGCGAACAGTCAACTACGCTTGGGTTCTCGCCGGTGAGAACTTTCCATACGTCTTCAAGGCGGGCCGCAAGCGGCCCGCTGGCACGGTTCCGGAGCACGACGCGCCTTGCCGCTTCGCTCCCGGCGCGTCGACCCCGGACCGTGCCAACCACAAGCGGGCACCACGAAGCCCAGCATCTCCCGACTCGCGGCGATGCTGGGCCCCGGCGGTCAAAGGCGACCTCTACGGTGAGCGCCGATACCTCTCACTGGGAGACCACCCACGATGTCGACGGACGACCCGTCCCAGGCAGCGACAGAACGCGCCGCCGCCCACCTGCTCCACTTCACCTTCATGCGCATCCGCCACCTCGCGTCCGCCCGCGAGGAGCAACCGTCGATCGAAACCCTGACCAGACGACGCGATAAGATCCACGACCTTGCCGACATCTGCCACGCCCTGCCCCTGCTGCTCGGGCCGGAACGGCGAGACGTGCTCATCGACGGCTTGCAGCACCTCTGGCGAACCTCCTCTGAGCACAGAAAGCACTGGATCCGCTCCTGCTGGGACAACATCGGCTACGACTACGGATGGTTTGAGGACTGCGGCTCCGACTCCGACACGCGCCGGCCAGCCTCCGGCGGGTAGGGCCTCCGGCCCTACGACCCGGGGATGGCCTCCGGCGGCCGGGGCTACTCGCCCCGAACCCTCGGCGACTCTGGGATGCCCCGGCCCGGACCGGGTACCCGTCGCACACCGGAGGCAACCAGACCGCGCCGACCTGGTCCAGGTCGTACGTCCAGTGGGGCGCTCCACCTGGACCAGGTCGGCGCGGCCCGGCAGGGCGGAGCCTGCGCGACGGGATGCCGCACCGGTCAACATCGGAACCGCTCGCACACAACACCACCCCATGATCATTAGGTACACGAGGGGTACAGATACCGCCTGGAAACAGTGGATAACGATGGAAGTTGATATACGGCATACGGCCTGCTCAGCGGCTTGATCGACGCCCCTCCCCCAGGTCAGTCGCCATGCGCGGTTAGTTCGCCATGTACTACGACTGCTGAGCAGTCACCCGATCCACCGGCCGGGCCGGCTCCGCAATTGGCGGAGCCGGCCCGGCCCGTTTACGCCTCCCGGCCCCTCCCCCGCCAAGTCGCCCCGTCGCCCCCTCCCCCGGCAAGAGCTCGGGCTACGCGACGCGTGCGGTGCTCAGGGACGGCGGGTGTTTCGGGAGGCGCGGGGGGCACGCAGGGCACGGGGCGCACGGACGGAATGGACGGCACGGATCAGCAGGATCAGGAGCAGGGCGGTCATCGCCAGAGCGCCGGGGGCCTTTGTGAAGCGGGCCAGGTTGGTGCCGTCGGGTAGGGCGAGGAAGGCCGCCGCCGAGGCTGGCAGCACGAACCATGTCGTCCGAGACGCGGTGAGCGCGAGCAACGCCAGGGGCCAGGTGGCGTACCAGCTGTGGAAGACCGGGGACAGGACGACTGTGGCGACAAGTGCCAGCGCCGCGCCGTGCAGCGCCACCCGGGGCCGTGCCGTCTCGATCCGGGGTACCCGCTGCCGGACGTCGTTCAACGCGCGTAGCGCCTGCCAGCCTCGCCACCACAGCAGCACAAGCGCCCCGGCGAGCAGCAGCAGCGCGACAGCCCGGACCACGGGCACCGCCTGCGGGTCGCGGCCGACGAGCGCGCCCGCGTAGTCCACCACCAGGCCGAGTGCGGTGGGCGGTGACGTCCACTGCTCGGAGTCCCCGCTGTGGGTCAGCCCACCGACCCAGCCGAATCCGAGGCCGGACAGCGCCGAGGAGGCCAGCAGCGCGGCGAGCAGCCCGCCAGCCAGCCAGCCGCCGTCGCGCAGCAACGCTCGTACGGTGTAGCGACCGTGCACGGCGGCCAGCGCGGCGAACGGCGCCACCACCACGGCACTGGCTTTCACCGTCACCGCGAGCCCGAGCAGCGCACCGGCGAACAGCAACGCCGACCGTCGGCCCGGTCGGCGGACCACGACAAGCAGCCCGGACAGCAGCAGCCCGAGCATCAGCGCGTCGTTGTGCGCCCCGGCCACCAGGTGCACGCCGATCAGCGGGCCGGCCAGTGCCAGCCAGGCTGCCCGCCGGGTCGGCACTCCGGCCGCCCGGGCCAGGCCGGGCAGGCAGAGCGCGGCCAGCAGCAGCCCCGCCACGGCGATCACCCGCAGCGCGACGATCGTCCCGGTGAGCCCGCCGCCGAGGCCTACCGCGAGCGCCGCGAGCAGCACGAACAGCGGCCCGTACGGTGCCGGGGTGTCCCGCCAGATCGGCGCCACCGTCTCCACCCACGGGCAGCCCGCCGCCGCCACCCCAACCGCGTACGGGTCGACGCCGTGCGCGTACGTCCAGCCCTGGCAGGCGTACGAGTAGACGTCCCTGCTGCCCAGCGGCGGCGCGACCAACAGCGGCAGGACCCACAGCCCTGCGGTGACGTACGCCCAGCGGGTCGACGGCGCACCTCCGCGCAGCGACCACCACGCGCCGACAAGCAGCGCGGTGCCGGCCAGCCAGCAGATCAGCGTCGCCGGCCCGTCGGGGGCTCGCCAGATCGACGCCGGCGTCGCGCCGAGCGGGGAGTCGGGCAGCGCCCCGCCGAGATACCCGGCCACGGCGAGCAGGACCGCCCCGGCCAGCCCTGCGTACCGGGCAGCCGAAGCCGCCCTCCGCGAACCAGACGACGGCAGACCGGACGACGACGAACCAGGCGGCGGACCAGACGAACCCGGGCCAGGCGACGGGCCAGGCGACCTGCCGGGCGGCGGCGGTGCGCCGGGAGCGGTCACCGGCGCACCTTCCCTCAGTCGGCGGCGACCGGCTGACGGGCCGCCCGAGCCGACCGTACCAACCGGACGACCAGCACGATCACCAACAGCGTCATCAGCGGCGCACCGACCGTCTTGGTGAACCGGGGCAGGCCGGTGCCGTCGGGCAACACCAGGAACGACGAGACCAGTGCGATCACGGTGAACCATCCGGTCCGTCGGGCGGTGGCGGCCAGCACGGCCAGGGCCCAGATCCAGTACCAGGGGTGGAACAGCGGCGCGAGGGCGACGGTGGCGGCCAGTGCCAGGCCGGCGTGCCACAGCGGCTCCCGGGTGCGGGCCCGCCACCAGAGCCAGACCAGCAGCACCGCCAGCACGGCCATGCCGATCGCCCGGGTGACCGGCAGCGCGTCGATGTGCCCGCCGAACGGCACCGCCAGGTAGCCGACGGTCTGCCCGACGGCGGTGGACGGCGACGTCCAGGCGATCACGTCGCCACCCCGGGCCAGCCCACCGACCCAGCCGAAGTCCAGCCCGGCGGCGACGGTCACTCCGGCCACGACGGCGACGGAACTGCCGACCACCCATCCGCCGTGCCGGATCAGTGCCCGGATCGAGTACCCGCCGACGATCGCGGCCAGCGCGGCGAACGGCACCACGACAAGCGCGGTCACCTTGATCGCGGCGGCGAGGCCGAGCAGCGCGCCGCCTGCGAGCAGCGGGCCGGGGCGGCCGGGCCGGGAGGCGATCACGGCCAGCCCGGCGACAAGCAGGCCGACCATCAGGGCGTCGTTGTGCGCGCCGGAGACGAGGTGCACGGCTACCAGCGGGCAGGCAAGCGCGAGCCAGATCGCCCGTCCGGCGGGTACGCCGGCTCGCCGGGCCAGCACCGGCAGGCTGACCGCTGTCAGCGCCACCCCCGCCACGGCGATCACCCGGAACGCCACGATCGCGGCGGTCAGCGAGCCGGTGGCCTTCACCACCGCGCCGGACAGCACCACGAACAGCGGCCCGTACGGCGCCGGACTGTCCCGCCAGATGTAGGAGATGGTGTCCAGCCACGGGCAGGGCAGCGCGGAGACGCCCTGCTCGTACGGGTTGATCCCGGCGGCGTAGCTGGCGCCCTGGCAGGCGTACGCGTAGACGTCTCGGCTGGCCAGCGGTGGCGCGATCAGCAGCGGCAGCAGCCACAGCCCGACGGTGACCAGCGCCCAGCGGGTCGACGGCACGCCGTCGCGCAGCGACCACCAGGCGTACGCCATGAGCGCGGTGCCGATCAGCCAGGTGGCGATCACCAGCGGCCCGTTCGGGCCCTGCCAGATGCTGACCGGGGTGGCCCGCAGGGGTGAGTCGGGCAGGGCGCCGCCGAGGAACGCGGCGACGGCGAGCAGCGCTGATCCTGCGAGTCCGGTCCAACGCGCGAGGTGGTGAGGCACGCCGGACATGCTGCCAGTACGGTGGTCGCGGTACGGAGGTGGGCATGCGGCGCAGTCGGGTGGTGGCGGTGTCCACCGGTGCCGCCGCCGTGCTCGGCGCGCTCTGGCTGGCTCTGCCGCTTATGGGTTCGGACCTCGCCGCGCAGGTCGCACGGGCGGATTTCTTCGCCGCCCACGGCCCCACCCCGCTCGATCTGCGCTGGTACGGCGGGGTGCAGCAGTTCGGCTACAGCCTGGTGTCCCAGCCGGTGATGGCGCTGCTCGGCGTGCGGGTGACCGGCGTGTTGGCGCTTGTGGCGTCGGCCGCCGCGCTTGCCGCGTTGTTGGTCCGCAGCCCGGTGCCCCGGCCGCTGCTGGGCAGCCTGGTCGGGGTGGTCACGCTGACCGGCAACCTGATCTCCGGCCGGGTCACCTACGCGCTCGGTGTGGCGTTCGGGCTTGCCGCGCTGCTCGCGCTGACTCGGGGCGTACCCCGAAGGATTTGGCTTGCCGCGGCCTGCGCGCTGTTGGCCTCGGCGACGAGCCCGGTGGCGGGTCTGTTCGTCGGCCTCGCGGGCGTGGCGCTGCTGCTTGCCCGCCGGTACGCCGACGGCCTGGCGCTGGGTGTCGCGGCGGCGGTGCCGCTGGCGGCGACGGCGCTGTTCTTCGGCGACGGCGGTTGGATGAACATCAGCCGCACCGACACGCTACGCGCGACGCTCACCGGTCTGGTGGTGGCCGCGTTTGTGGCATACCGGCCGGTGCGGTTCGGCGCGCTGCTCTCCGTCGCCGGGGTGCTGGCCGCCGCTCTGGTGCACACGCCTGTCGGGTTGAACGCGACCCGGCTGGTGACGATGTTCGCGCTGCCGGTGCTGGCCGCCGCCGCGCGCCCCCCGGCCTGGCTTGTCGACCGGCTGGCCCGACGGTCGGCCGTGCCGTCTGGCGGCACTCGACGACGACGGCTGATCGGCGCGGTCGGCCTGTCCGCGTTGCTGGTGGCGGTCTGCGTCTGGCAGCCGCCTGTGGTCCCCGCCGACCTGCGGAGCATCGGCGATCCGACGAGCGCGCCCGGCTACCACGCGCCGCTGCGCGCGTTCCTGGCCGGGCAGCGGCTCACCGGCCGGGTCGAAGTGCCGCCGACGCGCAACTACTGGGAGGCTGCCCGGCTGGGTGAGGTGCCGCTGGCCCGGGGGTGGCTGCGGCAGGCCGACATCGACCGCAACCCGCTGTTCTTCACGACGGTGCCCGGCGCGGACGGCACAGGCGTACCGCTGACCCCTGCCACCTACCGGGCATGGCTGGCGGAGAACGCCGTGCAGTTCGTGGCCGTGCCGGACGCCCCGCTGTCCTGGGTGGGTCGGGCCGAAGCGGAGCTTGTGGAGGGCGGGCTGCCGTACCTGACGCCTGTCTGGTCGGGCGCGCACTGGCGGGTGTGGGCGGTGGCCGACCCGACGCCGCTTGTCGCCGCGCCCGCCGAACTGGTCCGCACCGACGGCGCGGCGGTGACCTTCCGGGCACCTGCCGCCGGCCCGGTGGCGGTCCGGGTCCGGCACAGCCGTTGGCTTGCCGCGTCCGGTGGCGCCACAGTCACCGCCGACGGCGACTGGACCACTGTCACGGTCCCCCGCCCCGGCGAGTACACGCTCGGCAGCTGAACGGGCCTATGCCTCCAGGACGCGTTGGGTCGCGGCGCGGGAGCGGCGGCCGACGCGCAGGTACTCGTCGAGGAACTCCCCCGGGTCGTCCCGGCCGAGCAGCCGCACCACCCCTGCCAACTCCACCCCGTGCCGGGGCAGTTGGTCGCCGGCCCGGCCGCGCACGAGCATCAGCGCGTTGCGGACCTGCGCGGCCAGGGACCAGCCGGCGGCCATCTCCGCGGCGTCCGCCGGGTCGATCAGGCCGGCCCGCTCGGCGGCCGCGAGGGCATCGAGAGTACGCGTGCCACGCAGCGCCGGAACGGCTCCCGCGTGTCGGAGCTGGACGAGCTGCACGGCCCACTCCACGTCGGCGAGCGCACCGCGGCCCAGCTTGGTGTGGGTCGCCGGGTCGGCGCCCCGGGGCAGCCGTTCGGTCTCCACCCGGGCCTTGATCCGGCGAATCTCGACGACCTGTTCGCGGGTCAGCCCGTCGGCCGGGTAGCGCACCGGGTCGATCATCGCCTCGAACTCGGCGCCCAGGTCGGCGTCACCGCAGACGAACCGTGCGCGCAGCAGCGCCTGCGCCTCCCACACCCGCGACCAGCGGGCGTAGTACTGCGCGTAGGCGGCGAGGCTGCGCACCAGCGGACCCTGCCGGCCCTCCGGCCGCAGGTCGGCGTCGACGCCAAGCGGCGGGTCGGGAGCGGGTACGCCGAGCAGCCGGCGTAGCTCCTCGGCGATCGAGTGCGCGGCAGCGCTGGCCGCGCTGTCGCCGCTGCCGGCGGGTGCGTCGTAGACGAACAGCACGTCGGCGTCGGAGAGGTAGTTCGACTCGTACCCGCCGAGCCGTCCCACGCCGATCACCGCGAACCGCAGCCCTTCCGGTGCCGGCTGGCTGGCTCGGGCGGCGCGCAGCGCGGCGGCAAGTGTGGCGTCGGTGACGTCGGAGAGGGCGGTGCCGACCTCGGTGATGTCGGCGAGCCCCGGGGCGGGCCGTGTGGTGCCGTCCGGTCGGGTGGGGCTGGGTGCGAGCGCGCCAGCGCGGCTGAGCAGGTCGGCGCAGGCCACCCGGACCAGCTCGCGGCAGCGCAGCGCGCGTACCGCCCGGGTGGCCTCGACCGGGTCGGTGTGCCGGGTCGCCGCCGCCAGGAACCCCTCCCGGAGGACCTCGCGCGGGCGCGGTGCCAGCTCGTTCTCCTCGGCCAGCAGCCGCAGCGCCTCCGGGTCGCGGGCGAGCAGGTCGGCGACGTACCGGGACAGGGCGAGGACCCGGGCGAGCCGGCGGGCGACCGGGCCGCCGTCGCGCAGCAGCCGCAGATACCAGGGGGTGCTGCCCAGCTTGTCGGAGACCTTGCGGTAGTTGAGCAGCCCTCGGTCCGGCTCCGGCGCGTCGGCGAACTCGCTGAGCAGCACGGGCAGCAGGGTCCGCTGGATGGCCGCCGTGCGACTCACCCCGCCGGTGAGCGCCTGGAGGTGCCGCAGCGCCCCGGCCGGGTCGGCGAAACCGAGGATCTCCAGCCGGTTCCTGGCCGCCTCCGGGGTGAGCCGCAGCCCGTCGGCCGGCACCCGGGCCACCGACTCCAGCAGCGGCCGGTAGAGCAGTTTGGCGTGCAGTCGGCGTACCTCGGCGGCGTGGGTGACCCACTCGGCCCGGAATCTCTCCACGGCGCTGCGCCCCTGCGTGGCCGTGAAGCCCAGCGCGGCGGCGAGCCAGCGCAACGCGCCCGGCTCGGTCGGCACGGTGTGCGTGCGACGCAGGCCCTGTAGTTGGAGGCGGTGCTCGACGCTGCGCAGGAAGCGGTAGCCGCGCAGCAGCGCCTCGCCGTCGGCCCGACCGACGTAGCCGCCGGCGACGAGCGCGCGCAGCGCCGGGATGGTGCCGGGGGCCCGCAGTGTCTCGTCGCCGCGACCGTGCACGAGTTGCAGCAACTGGACGGCGAACTCGATGTCGCGCAGCCCGCCCGGGCCGCGCTTGATCTCGCGTTCCAACTCCTTCGGCGGGATGTGGTCGATGATCCGACGGCGCATCGCGCGGACGTCCTCGACCGCCTCGGGACGTTCGGCCGCCCGCCAGACCAGCGGCGCGAGCTGGTCGATCCACTCCTGGGCCAGCGGCAGGTCACCGGCGGCCGGGCGGGCCTTGAGCAGCGCCTGGAACTCCCAGGTGCGCGCCCACCGCCGGTAGTAGGCCAGGTGGCTCGCAAGGGTCCGGACCAGGGGGCCCCGGTTGCCCTCGGGGCGCAGCGCGGCGTCCACAGGCCACGCGACAAGCCCACAGATGTGGATCAGCCGTGTCGCCACAAGGGTCGCGGCGGGCAGGTCGGCGTCCTCGGCGGCCACGAATATGACGTCCACGTCGGAGACGTAGTTCAGCTCGCCGCCGCCGCACTTGCCCATCGCCACCACCGCGAGGCGGGGCCGCTCGGTGCCGTCCGCCAGCTCCGCGACGGCGATCTCGTACGCCGCGGCAAGCGTCGCGTCGGCAAGCGCGGACAGCGCGGCCATTGTCTGTTCCAGGGCACGCCCGCCGGTCAGGTCGGCCGCCGCGATCCGCAGCAACGCCAGCCGGTACGCGGTCCGCAGCGCCGCCACGGGGTTGCCGCCGTCGGTCGGCTCCAGCCGGCCCTCGGCGATCGGCGCGAGCCCGTCCGGGGCGGTACGCAACGTCAGGCCGTGCTCGGGGTGGGCCACCAGGTGATCGCCGAGCGCCGCCGAGGCGCCGAGCACCGCGACAAGCCGCCGCCGCAGCCCTGGGTCGGTGTGCAGCTCCGCCAACAGCCCTGGCCCGGCGGTGACGCCGTCGGCGCGTTGGGTGCCGCGGTCGGCGCGACGTTCGGCCTCGACGATGCGGTGCAGTTGACGCAGCGCCAGATCCGGGTCGGCGG
Organism: Micromonospora sp. NPDC000316; assembly: GCF_042898885.1. NCBI lineage: Bacteria > Bacillati > Actinomycetota > Actinomycetes > Micromonosporales > Micromonosporaceae > Micromonospora > Micromonospora sp. NPDC000316. The sequence goes on along the minus strand of NZ_JBIAZG010000003.1, from coordinate 291,506 downwards.
CCCGGGACAGCCCGGCGAGCAGCTCCCCGGCCGCCTCGTCGACAGGCTCCTGCTCGGCCGGCCGCCACAGGTTCAGCCCGTCCGGGCCGAGCAGGTCGGCGGCGCGTGCCCCGCCGTCGCCGTCCGCGACCCCGAAGCCGTAGCGCGCGAGCCGCCCGGGCGTCCTGGTCGGCCGACTCATCAGTGCCCGAGCAGCGGCAGGCCGCGCCGCATCGTGCTGTCGTCAAGCTCACCGAGGGCCAGCGCGGCGAACCGGGCGGCGAACGGCTGCCAGACCTCCTCGACGTCGACCATCACCGCGTCGCAGGCCGCCACCACACGCTCCGGGTCGTAGCCCAGCTCGGCGAGCTGGGCCGAGCTGGTGGCCCAGCCGGCGATCATCGCGGTGTCGCACTCGATGTGGAACTGAAGACCCCAGGCCCGGTCGCCGAGCCGGAACGCCTGATGCGGGTAGCGCGTGGAGGCGGCCAGCAGTGTCGCGCCCCGGGGCAGCTCGGTGATCTCGTCGGAGTGCCACTGGAGCACGTCCGGGATCAACGGCACGTACCGGAACAGCGGGTCGCCCTCGGCGGCGTCGCGCCGGCCGACCACTCCGGGGCCGATCTCCGGCCCGGACGCGCTGCGTTCGACCAGACCGGCGTGCGCGGTGGCGAGCAGTTGCGCGCCCAGGCAGACGGCAAGGGTGGGCACCCGGTAGCGGACCGCCTTGCGCAGCAGCCCCTCCACGGCCGGGAACCAGGGGGCGCCGGGCGAGCCGTCCGGCAGCGGGTACGCCTGCTGCTCACCGCCGAGCACCACAAGCGCCGCGTACCCCTCCAAATCGGCGGGGAGCTCGTCACCGGCGTGCGGGCGGACCACCCACAGCTCCAGCCCGGCCTCGGTAAGCCACTCACCCAGCCGGCGTGCGTCGTCCGTCGGGTCGTTCTCGATCACCAGCGCGGTTGCCACCTGTCGAGGCTAGCCGGTGGGCGCCGGATGCCCCGAGTCGCGCCACGGGTCGTGTTCGCGCGCCGGCCCGTCCCACGGCCCGGGCGTAGGCCGGTGGACGGGCCGGGCGGTACGCCGACACGCCCGTCGTCAGCGCGGCTAAGCTCTGCCGCTGTGCCCGATGATCGTGCCGTGGACGGCGTCGTCCGCCCGCCAGTGCTGTGTCCGGGCGACACGGTGCTGCTGGTGTCGCCGTCCGGGCCGACCTCGCCCGAGCGGGTGGCCCGTGGGGTGGAGCTGCTCACCGGTTGGGGGTTGCGGCCGGTGCTGGCGCCGAACGCGTACGCCCGGCGGGGCTACCTGGCCGGCGCGGACGAGCTGCGCGCCGCGGATCTGAACGCGGCGTTCACCGACCCGTTGGTGCGCGGGGTGATCTGCACCCGTGGCGGGTACGGCGTGCAGCGGATCGTGGACACCCTCGACATGGCCGCCGTCCGCCGCGACCCGAAGGTGGTGGCCGGTTTCTCCGACATCACCGCGTTGCAGTTCGCGCTCTGGCGGGGCGCCCGGCTGGCCGGCGTGCACGGCCCGGGTGCCGCCTGGCGGGACGAGCGCACCCCGCTGCGGTCGGCCGAGTCGCTGCACGCCGCGCTGATGACCACCGAACCGGTGACGGTCACGGCGGTGCCCGGCGAGGACACCTTCGACGTACGCGTCGCGGGTCGGACCACCGGCACCCTGCTCGGCGGCAACCTGTGCATGATCGCCGCGTCGGTCGGCACGCCGGACCTGCCCGACCTGACCGGGGCGGTGCTGCTTGTCGAGGACGTGCAGGAACCCCCGTACAAGGTCGACCGGATGCTCACCCAACTGCGCCGGGCGGGCGTGCTCGACGGGCTGGCCGGTGTGGCGGTGGGACAGTTCACCGGCTGCGCCGACGGCTGGGACACCACGATCACCGACGTGCTCGGCGAACGGCTCGGCGACCTCGGCGTGCCGGTGCTCGGCGGCCTGCCGATCGGCCACGGCCCCGGGCAGCTCACCGTCCCGGTCGGCACTCCCGCCGTCCTGGACGCCACCGCCGGCACCCTGACGGTCACCTCGGCGGTGCGCTGACTCACCTCGTCACCCGAGGTGGGCCACCGCGCCGATTTCCAGGGCGGCCCAGACCGCGCCGTCCGGGGTGACCGTGAGGCCGTGCGGTTCCGAGGCGGGGGTTGGCAGGTCATGGCCGGTGATCCGGCCGTCCGGGTCGATGTGACCGATCCGGTTGGCACCCCACTCGGTGAACCAGCAGCCGCCGCCCGGGTCGGCGACGATCGCGTGCGGCCGGGACGCACGGTCCGGCAGCGGGCACTCGTCGACCCGGCCGTCGGGCGTGATCCGGCCGAGTTGCCCGGCGGCGATCTCGACGAACCAGAGCGCGCCGTCGCCGCCGGCCGTGATGCCGACCGGCCCGGCCGCCTCGGTGGGCAGCGGGTGCACCGTCACCGCACCGTCGAGGTCCACCCGGGCGATGGCGTTCGCCTGGTTGAGCGTGAGCCAGAGCGCGTCGTCCGGGCCGGCCGCCAGCATCGACGGGAAGCCCTTGGCGACCGGCAGCGGATACGTGGTGACCACCCCGTCGACTGTCACCCGGCCGACCGTGTCATCACCCATACCGGCGTACCAGAGGGCCCCGTCCGCCCCTGCGGACAGGCCGCAGGGCACGCTGCCCGGCGGCAGCGCCACCGAGTCGACCTGGCCGTCTACGGTGATCCGGCCGAGCCGGTCGTCGCCGGAGCGGGTGTACCAGAGCGCGCCGTCCGGGCCGGCCACGATGATCAGAGGGCGGCTGTCCGGTGGGTCGGCGCGGTAGGTCCGTACCTCGCCGTCGAGGCCGAGCCGGGCGACGCCGCCGGAGCCGGCGAGCGTCAGCCAGAGCGCGCCGTCGGAGCCGACCGCGATCGAGTACGGGCCGGAGCCCGGCCCGGTGAGCGCGACCTCGCGGATGACTGTCTGTGTCATGCGGTGGCCCTTCGTCGGGTTTGGCCCAGCCTCCCGGCCGCCCTGACGTGACGCAACCCGAATAAATCCGGCCTTTCCCCCGGATTATCAGCCCGCTGACAGGTTCGCCATGGGTCGCGCCCAGCTTCGGTGGTCACTGTCGGTGACGTCATCGCATCACCACCGATAGGAGATTCGCATGATCCGCAAGATGTCGAAGAAGCACCTGCTGGCCGGCTTCGCCGCCGCTGGAGTGCTCGGCGTCGGGATCGCCGCCCCGACGGTGGCTCTCGCCGACGACAAGACCCCGTCCCCGAGTGCCAGCACCACCGACCAGGGTGGCGACCGCCAGCAGCGGCACGCCGAGTTCGCCGAGGCGCTCGCCAAGGAGCTTGGCGTGTCGACCGACCAGGTCACCGCCGCGCTGGACAAGCTGCACGAGCAGCGGCAGGGCGACCGGCCGGAACGGCCGTCGACGCAGGACCAGCAGGCTGCCCTGAAGGAGCGCCTGGACCAGGCCGTCAAGGACGGCAAGCTGACCCAGGAGCAGGCCGACGCGGTGCTCAAGGCCGCCGAGGCCGGCGTGTTCCCCGGCCCGGACGGCAAGGGCGGTCCGCACGGCAAGGGCGGCCCGCACGGCAAGCCCGGCCACGACGGCCCGCACGGCAAGCCCGGCCAGGACGGCAAGGGCGGCCAGGACGGCAAGGGCGGCCAGGACGGCAAGGGCGGCCAGGACGGCAAGCCCGGTCAGGACGCCCCGAAGGGCGAGCCCACCCAGGACGACGAGTCCGGCCAGACCGGCAAGTGACCGGTGGCCCCGCCGGCGCCGACCCCCCTCCTCCGGCCGGCACCGGCGGGCCACCACCCCGCGCCACCGCTCCCGGTGATCGACTCGGCTTCCTGGAATCCGGGGCATCACCCACACCGGGACACCCCGGTTTCCAGGAAGCGGAGTCGATCAAGGCGTTGCGCTTGCCCGCGTAACACGCGAACGCCGCAGCACCGCACACGCGAACGGGCGCCGCACCGGGACGTACCCGGATGCGGCGCCCGTCGTGGTGTCCCGGCCCGTGGCACGGGCTGGGACAGTTGTCAGCGAGCGGTCGCGTACGCGGCGCAACCGATCAGCTCGAGCGACACCTGGAGCCGCTCAAGGCTGATGTTCTTGGCGATGGTGTCCTCGGGCGTGTGGTACGGAGGCTCCAGCAGTGCCGGGCTCTCCTCACCGCGCCAGGAGAAGTTGGCACTGGCGATGCCGACCTCCTGGAAGGACTGGTGGTCGCTGGAGCCGCGCTGCGTCACAGGCGACATGCGCGGGTCGTAGCCGAGGCGCAGGCCGGCGGCCGTCACCTCGTCGGTGGCCCGGTTGGCCTGCCCGTCGAAGGACAGCTGCCAGTACCGGGTCGCCGGGTCCCAGCTCGTGGCGACCATGTCGTTCTGGTACACGGCGAGGAACCGGTCCCGCTCTGCCTGCGGCAGCTGCCGCACGTGGTAGCGCGAGCCGAGCAGCCCCTGCTCCTCCGAGCCCCACAGGGCGAAGCGGAGGGTGGCGTTGACCGGGATGGCCTTCATCACGCGGGCCAGTTCGAGGCAGAGCACCGTGCCGGAGCCGTCGTCGTTGGCGCCGGGGGCGCCGATGACCGTGTCGTAGTGGGCGCTGACCATCACGACCGGCCCGTTGGCACCGGAACGTCCGACCCTCTCGGCGATGACGTTGTTGGAAGTCAGGTTGCGGTGCGCGGTGGTGGAGATGGTGAGGGTGAGCCGCCGCCCGGAGGCGACCAGGGCACGCAGGCGCTCCTTCTGCGACTGCGCGACCCCGACCACCGGGATCGGCACCGGCGAGCTGGCCGAGCCCGGCAGGCTCGGCGTGAACGTTCCGCTGCGCCGGGGCGGTACGCCGTCGGCCGCGAGGAACACCACGGCTGCCGCACCGCGGGCCACGGCGGTGGCGACCAACTGCTCACGCCGGGCCGCCACGTAGTCGATCAGCACGATCTGGCCGGCGACGCTCGCGGGGTAGTTCTCCGGTGCGCCGGCGCGCACGTCCACAACGTCGCCGCGGACCGTGGTGTCCAGCGCGGCCTGCGGCGAGGCGCCGGCCTGCCAGTTCAGGTCGGTGGGCAGACCGGCCGGCGAGGAGAGCTGGGCGAGGAACTTGTCCGCCACCGCGAACGGCTCCAGCTCGACGCGGTAGCCGAGGTGGTCGAGCTGCTTGGCGATGTAGTCGGCGGCGCGCCGCTCGGAGGCCGTGCCACCGATGCGCGGGCCGATGTCCTCGCTGAGGACCCGCAGGTGCTTCAGCGCCCGCTCGGCCGAAACCTGAGCGATGATCTTGCGATCGTCCGAGGTGAGCTTGGGCGGCCGCTGCGCGCCGGGGCGCTCGTCGTTTGCCGCCCACGCCGGGGCCGGAAGAGCCACGGTGGCGGCGCCACCGAGAGCGACGGTCAGCATCCGACGCCGGTTCACAGTGGAGCCGAGCGCATCAGTAACGGGGGAAATGGGGTTAGCGCCGTTTGTCATGTTCTTTCTCCTTACTGTGCCGAGCCCGATCGCGACTGGCTGAGCAGGCTCGAAGAAGGCCGAACATATCCACATCTCGGCACGCCTCCAAGATCCGTTTGGACGGCCGTCGGAGAGCAGGCAGCCGCCCCGCATCGACCAGGCGGGGCCAGCGCATCCGCCCTGGTAGGGGCGTTCCGACGATTTGCCCGCCTTGATCACCTTGGGCGGGGCCGATCCCGGCCAACACACCCAACCGTCCTGGTGACATATCCCACGGAACGTTCGGCGGCGCGATGCCCGTGCCGTCCCACAAAGCGGGCGCTGACCTCGGGGATCACCCCAAAGGGCAGCCGCGTCAGGTGCGTTCGCCGTCGTCCGGGCGACGACGAACGCACCCGACGGGTCAGCCGCCGGCCGGTGGCGTGAAGACGCCGAACCGGTTGCCGGACGGGTCACTCAGCCACGCGCGCGCCAGACCGATCGGGGTGGTCACCGGCGCCACCAGCACCGTGCCGCCGGCCGCCTCCGCCCGTCGGCAGGTCTCCGCCACGTCCGTCACCTCGGCATAGAAGATCGCGTAGTTCGCCTCGTCCCCACCGACGGCCCGGATCGCGCCGCCGATCCCCCGCTCACCGCCGGCCGTCGTCTGCCGGTACGGGCCGCCCTGCTCCTCGAAGCCCCAGCCGAACAGGTCGGCGTAGAAGCGTTGTGCCTCGTCGGGCCGGTCGGAGCCGATCTCGAACCAGGTCACGGGCGTACTGGACATGTTGCCTCCTCGTTGCGCCGGCCGGACGGCCGGCGTCGTCGGAAACCAGCGTCGTCCCGGCCCGCGACAGCGTCCTGTCGGTGTTTGGCGCCGAATCAGACCAGGCTCAGCGGGCGCACCCGGCCGGCCGGGACGTCGAGGTCGCCGGGGTGCAACTCCCGGGTCACCGGCTCGGCCAGCGGGTGCACCGACCTGATCCGGTCGGTGCGGAAGCAGCGCAGAGCGTCGCGCAGTCGGCACCAGGCGACCAGGTACCAGTGCGTCTCGTTGCCCAGATAGCCCAGCGGTTCCACGTCACGCGCCGAATCGGTGCCGTCGCGGTCGGCGTACCGCAGCCGCAGCACCCGCCCGGCGGCGACCGCGTCGGCGACGGCGGCCGGGACGGCAGTGCCCGGCCCGCCGCCGACCAGGTGCACCCGGCCGGCGAGCCGGTGCGCCTCGGCCACCGCGGCGGGCGGCATCACGGCGACCAGCTTGCGCAGCGCGGCGCCCGCGGCCGGGGCGAACGGCGAGCCGCCCAGCCGGTGCAGCGCGACGGCCATGGCCACCGCCTCACCCGGCGTCAGGTTGACCGGGGGCAGCGTGCGCGCCCGGTCGACCACGTAGCCGCCGGCCCGGCCCGGCCCGGCCCGGCTCGGCCCAGATGGGCACCCCGGCGCCCTGCAAGGCGGTGATGTCCCGCTCCACGGTGCGGGTGCTGACGTCGAAGTGGCGGGCCAGCCAGCGGGCGCTGCGTGGGCGCGGCGAAATGGCGCGCAGCTCCTCGACCAGGGCGTAGAGGCGGTCGGTGCGGTTCACCCCCGGAAACTAGATCCGGGGTACGACAGCCTCAGGCGATGCAGGCGCAGACGATCAGGGCCGCGCCGAAGTGCGTGGCGGCGCTGACCCGGGCCGCCGGGTGCGGCTCAGGCGAGCAGATGACCTCGCCGAGCTTGCCCGGGGTGAGCAGGTCGAGCACCACGAAGGCAAGCGCCATGATGGCCAGCCCGACCAGCCCGAACACCACTGTGGAGGCGAGCCCCTTACCGAAGTCGCTGTAGCTGGTGAGGATCGCGGTGAAGACGATCCCGGCGATGCCGAGCTGGTTGGCGGCGAGCAGCAGCCCCGCGTTGGCGTTGCGGTCGACCCAGATCAGGTCCCGCAAACGGCCCGGTGTCAACAGGTCGACCAGCCCGAACCCGGCCGCCATGAGCCCGACGCCCACGACACCGAACACGATGCTCTGCCACGCACCGTTGAACAGATCCTCCAGCACCGACTGCCTCCCGAATCTCCGCCCGGAAGGGGTACCGGCGCGGTGATCGAGACGATAGCGGCAGCGCGCAAGCGGGTCATCCCCGGACTACAGCGCCAGGTAACGCTGCCGCTCGTACGGGGTGACCTCGCGGCGGTACTGCTCCCACTCGGCCCGCTTGTTGCGCAGGAAGAAGTCGAAGACGTGCTCGCCGAGCACCTCGGCGACCAACTCGGACTCGGCCATCACGTCGATCGCCTCGGCGAGGTTCTCCGGCAGCGCCTCGTAGCCCATGGCACGCCGCTCGGCGCTGCTCAGCGACCAGACGTCGTCCTCGGCGCCGGGCGGCAGCTCGTAGCCCTCCTCGATGCCCTTCATGCCGGCGCCGAGCAGCACCGCGAAGGCGAGGTACGGGTTGGCGGCCGAGTCCGGCGAGCGGACCTCGACGCGGGCCGAGTTGGGCTTGCCGTACGCGGGCACCCGGACCAGCGCGGACCGGTTCAGGTGACCCCAGCAGACGTACGCCGGGCTCTCGGTGATCCGGTCCGGCAGGGCCTGCGGGAACAGCCGCTTGTACGAGTTGACCCACTGGTTGGTGACCGCCGTGTACTCCCGGGCGTGCACCAGCAGGCCGGCGATGAACGACTTCGCCACCTTGGAGAGCTTCATCGGGTCGCCGCTGTCGTGGAAGGCGTTGCGCTCGCCCTCGAACAGCGACAGGTGGGTGTGCATGCCGCTGCCCGGCTGGTCGGTGAACGGCTTCGGCATGAAGCTGGCCTGCACGCCTGTGGAGAGCGCCACCTCCTTGACCACGTGCCGGAAGGTCATGATGTTGTCGGCGGTGGTGAGCGCGTCGGCGTAGCGCAGGTCGATCTCCTGCTGGCCGGGGGCGACCTCGTGGTGGCTGAACTCCACCGAGATGCCGATCCGCTCCAGCGCCAGCACACCCTGCCGACGGAAGTCGCGGGCCACCGCGTGGGTGGTGTGCTCGAAGTAGCCGCCGGTGTCGACAGGGGTGGGCACCGAGCCGTCCTGCGGACCATTCTCCAGCAGGAAGAACTCGATCTCGGGGTGGGTGTAGAAGGTGAAGCCCTTCTCGGCGGCCTTGGACAGCGCGCGGCGCAGCACGTGCCGCGGGTCGGCCCAGGAGGGCCCGCCGTCGGGCAGCAGGATGTCGCAGAACATGCGCGCGCTCTCGCCGCTGACCCCGCCCTCGAACGGGAAGACCTGGAAGGTGGTCGGGTCGGGCATGGCCACCATGTCCGACTCGAAGACCCGGGCGAAGCCCTCGATCGCCGAGCCGTCGAAGCCGATGCCCTCCTCGAAGGCCGACTCCAGCTCCGCGGGCGCCACCGAGACGCTCTTGAGCGTGCCCAGCACGTCCGTGAACCACAGCCGGACGAACCGGATGTCCCGCTCTTCCAGCGTGCGGAGGACGAACTCCTGCTGACGGTCCACTTCCCCAACCCCTCGCGACACTCTTTTGTCCGCCTTGGTCGGGTGCACCCGACCTGATCGCCCAGTGTTCCCGGGCCTGGTTACGCAGACGTTACGCGAACCATCGCCGCCCGTCCCCTCGTGTCCCGCCCGCCGAGCGGCACCGCGCCGCACCGGCGGGCGCCCGGCGGCCGGGTGTGGCGCAGCGTGGCCGCCATCTCGTCCGAGGGTACGGATTGCCCCGGCGAAGCTGGGGCAAGATGAACACATGCCCACCCTGCGTCTCGCCCTGTCCCAGGTCAACCCGAGAGTCGGCGACCTCTCCGGCAACGCCGACCTGGTCCGCAGCTGGACCCGCCAGGCGGCCGACGCCGGCGCCCAACTGGTGCTCTTCCCGGAGATGATGCTCACCGGCTATCCGGTCGAGGACCTCGTCTTCCGGCGTTCCTTCATCGCCGCGTCCCGGGCCGCCCTGGAACGGCTCGCCGCTGACCTCGCCGCCGACGGCCTCGGTGACCTACCGGTCGTGGTCGGCTACCTCGACGCCGACGGCCCACCGCAGGTCAGCGGTGACGCCGAGCCGGGCCGGGGCGCCCGCAACGCCGCCGCGCTGCTGCACCGGGGCGCGGTGGCCGCCCGCTACTTCAAGCACCACCTGCCCAACTACGGCGTCTTCGACGAGGACCGCTACTTCATCCCCGGTGACGAGCTGACAGTGGTCCGCATCGGCGGCGTGGACGTCGCGCTGACCATCTGCGAGGACCTGTGGCAGGCCGGCGGTCCGTTCGCCGCCGCCGGGCAGGCCGGCGTCGGCCTGGTGGTCAACATCAACGGCTCGCCGTACGAGCTGAACAAGGACGACGTACGGCTGCCGCTGGTCCGGCGCCGGGCCGCCGAGGCGGGCGCCGCCATCGCGTACGTCAACATGATCGGCGGCCAGGACGAGCTGGTCTTCGAGGGCGACTCGATGATCGTCGCCGCCGACGGCGAGCTGCTCAGCCGCGCCCCGCAGTTCGTCGAGCACCTGCTCGTGCACGACGTCGACCTGCCGGCCGCCACCACGGTGCCGGGCAGCAAGAGCGTCGCGGACGACATGCGGGTGGTGCACAGCACCGTGGAGACGATCCCGCCCGCGCCGACCGGCCCGGCCGTCTTCGGCGGGCTGATCGAGCCGGTGGCCGACGAGGCGGAGGTGTGGCAGGCGCTCGTGCTGGGCCTGCGTGACTACGTCAACAAGAATCGGTTCCCGTCGGTGGTGCTTGGCCTCTCCGGCGGCATCGACTCGGCGGTGGTGGCCGCCCTGGCCGTCGACGCGCTCGGCCCGGACCGGGTCGTGGGGGTGTCGCTGCCCAGCCAGCACTCCTCGGAGCACTCCCGCGAGGACGCCGCCGACCTGGCCAAGCGCACCGGCCTGGATTACCGCATCGAGCCGATCCAGCCGATGGTGGACAGCTTCCTGGCCAACCTGTCGCTGTCCGGTATCGCCGTGGAGAACCTCCAGGCCCGGGTCCGCGGCGTCATCCTCATGGCGCTGTCGAACCAGGAGGGCCACCTGGTGCTCACCACCGGCAACAAGAGCGAGCTGGCCGTCGGCTACTCCACCCTGTACGGAGACTCGGTCGGTGGCTTCAACCCCATCAAGGACGTCTGGAAGACGCTGGTCTGGCGGCTGGCGAAATGGCGCAACGCGGACGCCGCCCGCCGGGGCGAGACCGCACCGATCCCGGAGAACTCGATCGGCAAGCCACCGAGCGCCGAGCTGAGCCCGGGTCAACTGGACAGCGACAGCCTGCCCGACTACGACGTACTCGACCCGATCCTCATCGGTTACGTCGACGGCGACCTCGGCCGGGACGGGCTTGTCGAGTCGGGCCACGACCCGGCGGTGGTGGACAAGGTGCTCCGGCTGGTGGATACCGCCGAGTACAAGCGACGGCAGTCCGCGCCCGGCGCGAAGATCTCGATGAAGGCGTTCGGCCGGGACCGCCGGCTCCCCATCACCAACCGGTGGCGCGAGGACGGCTGAGCCGTCCTGGTGGGCGCCGGGCCGCTGACCCGACCCGGCGCCTCGCCACCGTACGGGAGTGAGATCTTCCACTGCGCCCTGCCGTCACCCCCTCCCCCGGTGCGACGATCGCGACGGAACCCGGGGACCGCGCAGGCGGCCTCGAGGAAGGAGACAGTGATGGTGGAGTCCACTCCGAACGAGGTGACCGCGCTGTACGGCGGCCCGGCCACCCGTCGCGTCCGCACCAGGGACCTGATCGCCGCCAAGGAGCGCGGCGAACGGTGGCCGATGCTCACGTCGTACGACCAGTACACCGCCGGGATCTTCGACCAGGCCGGCGTACCGGTGCTGCTTGTCGGCGACTCGGCCGCGAACAACGTGTTCGGCTACGAGACCACCCTGCCGGTCACCGCCGACGACCTGATCCCGTTGGTACGGGCCGTGGTGCGCTCGACCCGGCAGGCCCTGATCGTCGGTGACCTGCCGTTCGGCTCGTACGAGGAGGGCCCGACCCAGGCCCTGCGCACCGCCGTACGGTTCATGAAGGAGGGCGGCTGCCAGGCGGTGAAGCTGGAGGGCGGCCGACGCTGCGCCGCGCAGATCGCCGCGATCGTCGGCGCCGGCATTCCGGTGATGGCGCACATCGGATTCACCCCGCAGAGTGAGCACACCCTTGGCGGCTACCGGGTGCAGGGCCGGGGCGACACGGCCGACGAGGTGCTCGCCGACGCGCGGGCGGTGACCGAGGCCGGCGCCTTCGCGGTGGTCCTGGAAATGGTGCCGGGCGAGGTGGCCAAGCAGATCACCCACGAACTGCCCATCCCCACGGTAGGCATCGGCGCCGGCCCGGACACCGACGCCCAAGTGCTGGTCTGGCAGGACATGGCAGGCCTACGCACCGGCAAGGCCCCACGCTTCGTGAAGCGGTACGCCGACCTGGCCGGCACCCTGACCGAGGCCACCCGCCGCTTCGCCGACGAGGTCCGCGGCGGCGAGTTCCCCGCAGCCGAACACACCTTCTGACAAACACGGACCGACACAACCGCCAGCCTGCACGGCTCTGTGGGCCGTGCAGGCTGGGCTTGCGGGCAGCCAGGACGAAGGCGCGGCCAGGGCGCAGATGCCGGCTCGGGCGAAGGCGTTGGCTTTTGGGAGCCGGCAGCGGCGACGGGATCACCGGCAGGAGCCATCGGGCACCCACCGGCGCGACGGCGACGGCGAAATCCGATTGATCTTGGTGACTGAAAGTGTCGTACATCTGTTCTAGTCTCGGGTGGTGATTGAAGGGCTGGCCCAGGCAGAGGAGGCCGTGGCGGCGTGCGCCGCCACGGCGGCTTGGCCCCTCACAGAGCCCGACCTGATCGCGGCGCTCGACGCCACCCACCGTCTTGAGCAGCGCCTCGCGGCGGTCAAGCTCGCCCTGGTCCGCGAGTTGGACGGCCGCGGCACGGCGCAGACTCAGGGCGCGTCCTCCACTCCCGTGTGGCTGCGCGAGCGGCTGCGGCTTACCGTCCCCGCCGCCCGCCGGCTGGTCGACCTCGCCGCCGCGCTTGATGGTGGCGCCCCCGAGATCCGGCAGGCCCTCGCCGACGGGGCAATCACCCTGGAGCAGGCCCGCGTCATCGGCGACACTGTTGCCACGGTCCACGCCGCCGCTGACGCCCCGGCCGCAGCCAAGGCCGTCGACGTGCTCATCGGGTGGGCTGGGCAGTTCGACCCGACCCTGCTGCGCCGGCTGGGCACCCGGATCCTCGATCACGTCGCCCCGGAGGTCGCCGAGGCCGCCACCCGCGCGGCGCTGGAAGCCGAGGCCCAACGCTGCGCCCGGGGTCGGCACGTCACGCTGTCGGAACTGCCCGACGGTCGACTCCGGTTGGCCGGCAGCCTCGACATCGAAGCAGCCAGCCTCCTACGCGCCGCAATCGGGCCGTTGACCGCGCCGTCCGGCCCGGACGACACACGCAACCCGGGGCAACGTCGCCACGACGCCCTCGCCGACCTGTGCCGACTCACCCTGCGCGGCGGGCAGCTACCCGAACATGGCGGCGAACCCGCCCAACTCGTCGTCACCACCAGCTTCGACGGCCTCACACAGCAACTCAACGCCGGCACCCTCGACGCCGGCCTCACGCTCACCCCAGAAACCGTGCGCCGCCTAGCCTGCGACGCCACAATCCTGCCCGCCGTCCTCGGCAGCACCGGTCAGGTCCTCGACGTCGGGCGACAACGCCGCCTCATCACCGGGCCTCTTCGCCGAGCCTTGGTGCTGCGCGACCGCGGCTGCGCCTTCCCCGGCTGCGACCGCCCACCCCGCTGGTGCGACGCCCACCACATCCAACATTGGGCCAACGGCGGCAACACCAGCCTGCGCAACGCGGTGCTGCTCTGCGCTCACCACCACCGCCACATCCACCGCGGCGACTGGGTCGTCCAGCTTGCCGGCGACGGGCATCCCGAATTCATCCCACCCGCCTGGCTCGACCCCGACCAACTTCCCCGCCGCAACCAGTACCACCGACGGACATGACCCTGACCAGCAGCGACCCTCACGCCATCGGGCCCCGTACCGGGCCAAGGGGTGGCCCGCCACCGACGCCACCCACCCGGACCAGCCTGCCCAGCGGGCGGCGCACGCCTGCAAGACGATTCAGCGAGCCCACCCGAACCAGCTGACCACCGAGGTCGGCAGGAGCCTACGAGCGCGCACCAGACAAGCGAGCGACGCACGGCCCCGGACTGGCGGCGCCAGCGGAGCAGCCAGCGGCCAACAGACACCGCCAACGGGCAGCGGGCAGCCAGCAGCAGCGGGAGCAGCGCGCGCCAACGGGCAGCAGGCGGCAGCGGCAGCCACGCAACAGCAGCGGCGGCCGACGTTCAGTGGCAACGGCCACTGACAGCAGCCCAAACCCCGAGCGCCGGCGGCGACGCCAGCGGCACGCGACTCCCGTGCGTTCAGTTGGAGCGCCTGAGGCCGACCGCCAGCCTGCGGCCGGCCGGCATGCCGGCCGTTCGAGGCCGGCGAGCGTTTACAGGTCGGTGACGCGGATGCCGGCGTGCGCCTTGTAGCGCTTGTTGATGGCGATCAGGTTGGCGGTGAACGCCTCGATCTGGTGGGCGTTGCGCAGCCGGCCGGCGTAGATGCCGCGCATACCGGGGATCCGGGCGGCGAGCGCGCCGACCACGTCGACAAGTTCACGGTCTTCGGTGCAGATCAGCACGTCCAGGTCGATCCGGTCGACCTCGGGGTCGGCCAGCAGCGGGGCGCTGACGTGGTTGAACGCCGCGCAGACGCGGGAGTTCGGCAGCAGCGCGGCGGCCTGCTGGACGGCGCTGCCCTCGGCGACGTCGAGCGCGTACGGGCCCTGCTTGTCGAAGCCGAGCGGATTGACGCAGTCGATGACGATCGTGCCGGCGAGCGGCTCGGCGAGAGCCCCGACGGTCGCGGCGTGCCCGTCCCACGGCACCGCGATGATCACCACATCGCTGCGGCGGGCCACGTCGTCGTTGGCCGCGCCGGTGATGTTGGCGTCGGCCGGCATACCCGGCAGCGCGGCGATCTCGGCGGCGGACTCGGCGGCCCGCTCTGCCGATCGGGAACCGATCAACACCGTCTGCCCGGCCCGCGCGAACCGGTAGGCGAGGCCACGGCCCTGATCGCCGGTGCCGCCGATGATGCCTACCGTGAGCCCGGACACGTCGGGCAGCGTGCTCGCGTCGTATGCCATGGGCCCATCCTCGCAAACCGTCTGGCGCATCAGCAGTGCCAGGCGCTGTGACAATCCCCGCTACGCACGCGCCGGGCACGGCCGCCGACCTGCGGCAGGACGCCATGCGAGGCCACTCAGCCAGCAGGACAGCGCGACCAATCGGCTAGGCCAGCTCGAACAGGACGGTGCGGGCTGTCGGGTCGGCGGTGACGAGGCGGACCCGGACCCGTTCGCCGAGCGGCAGGTCGCCGAGGCAGCGGGCGCGGACCGGCGGAGCGTCCAGGGCCACGGTTCCGCCGGGTGGGCGGGGTCGGGATTTGCCGTTGGGTGGGGCGTCGACGTCGAGTACCGCGGCGTCGAAGGTCTCCCCCACCCGGTCCGCCAGGAGTACGGCCTCGGCCAGTTCGACGGCGCCGCGGCTGGCCGCCGAGGCGGTCCGGTCGGTGCTGGCCATCACCTCGGGCAGCCGGGGCAGCGCGGCGCGGGCCCAGTCGGGCACCGGCAGGCCCGCGTGCAGGGCCAGGCAGACTTCGGTGGCGTACCTGTCGGCCAGGCGCCGCAGCGGCGCCGTGACGTGGGCGTACGCGGCGGCCACGCCACCGTGTTCCGGTTGCTCGGGCGGCGAGCCGTCGAATGCCGTGTACGCGGCACCGCGCATCAGCTCGGCTGCCTGGTCGATGAACGCGGCGGCGCGGGGCTGCGCGGGGTCCAGCACGGCGATCACCTCGCCCGGGGCCGCGCCGTCGGGCCAGTGCACGCCCAGCGGGGCGGCGGCGGCCCGCAGCCGCTGCACCGCCTCCGGCCGGGGGCCGGGCATGGTGCGCAGCAGGCCGATGCCGCCGGCCAGCATGATGTCGGCGGCGGCCATCCCGGTCAGCAGGGAGATCTGCGCGTTGTGCTCCTCCATCGGCGCCGGCCCCCGCAGCACCAGCCGCCAGCCCTCGCCGTCGGGCTCCACGTCCTGTTCGGGGAGCGGCAGGTTGATGGCGCCCCGGCGCAGGCCTCGGGCGGTCAGCCGGTCGCCGATCTCGGGCAGCAGCGCGATCGGGTCGGGCAGTCGACCGGCGTCGGCCGCCGCCTGCACCCCTGTGTAGTCGAGTTTGGCCCGGCTGCGTACCAGGGCGCGTTCCAGCTCGACGGCCACGGTGCCGCCGTCGGCGTCCAGGTCGATGGTCCAGACCACGGCGGCCCGGTCGTCGTCGGGCAGCAGACTCGCCGCGCCCTCGCTGAGGCTCAGCGGGTGCAGCGGCACATGACCGTCGGGCAGGTAGACAGTCTGCCCCCGCCGCCAGGTCTCCTGCTCCAGCGCGCCACCCGGGCGGACGTGCGCGGCGACGTCCGCGATCGCGTACCGCACGCGGTAGCCGCCGCCCGGACGGCGGGCGAGGTGCATCGCCTGGTCCAGGTCGCGGGAGGTGGCCGGGTCGACAGTGACGAACGGTACGTCGGTGCGGTCGACGGGCGGCCGGGGCGGCGCGGCGGCCGCCTCGTCAGCCTCGCGTTGGGCGGCAGCCGGGAAGCCCTCGGGCAGGCCGAGCTCGCGGCGCAGCGCGCCGAAGTCGATGCGGGGCGCGAGTACGCGTCGGATGACCACGGGTCAATCCTGACAGCGCCGTCGGTGATCCGCTTCCGGTGACCGGCCGAGATCTCCGACCGGCTCACCGTCGGATTGCCGCGGCGTGCGCTCAGCCGGTGGCCTTACGCGCGGTGCTGCGCGTACCCCTGCCGGTGGTGGCTCGTGCGGCGACCGGACGTGGCGGCGACTTGCGGGCGGTCACCTTGCGGGCCGGCGCCTTGGCAGCGGTGGTCTTCTTCGCGGGCGCCTTCTTCGCTGCCGCCTTGCGGGCGGTGGCCGACGAGGTGCCGGTGGCCTTCGCGGCCGGCGCCGTCTTGGCCGCGGCCTTGCGGGTGCCGCCGCTCGGGCGGGTGGACGCGGTCTTCTTCGCCGGGGCCTTCGTGGCGGCCGTCTTCTTGGCCGGAGCCTTCTTGGCTGCTGTCTTCTTCACGGCCGACGCCTTGGTCGCGACCTTGCGGGCCGGCGCCTTCGCCGCGGCGGTGGTCTTCTTCGCCTCGGCGGTGGTCTTCTTCGCCGCGGCGGTGGTCTTCTTCGCCGCCGACGTCGTGGTCTTCTTCGCGGGGCTTGTGGTCTTCCGCGTCGTACCCGTCGTCTTGGTCGCGGCGGCGGTGGTCTTGCGCGCCGCGGACGCCGGGGTCCGCTTCGCGGCGGTGGTCGTCTTGCTCGCGGCCCTCTTGGCCGGGGCCTTCTTGGCCGCCGCCGTGGTCTTGCTCGCCGTGGTCTTGCTCGCGGCCCTCGTCGCTGGGGCCTTCTTCGCTGGGGCCTTCTTCGCCGCCGTGGTGGTCTTCTTGGCTGGGGCACGCCCCGCGCCGCCGGCGGCCTTCCTGGCCGGCGCCTTCGCCGTGGTGGACTTGCGCACGGGCGTGGTCCGGCTCGCTCCGGTGTTCCGTTCCGCCGCAGCGGTCTTCTTCGCGGTGGTGCGTCGGGCGGCCGGGCGGGTGGTGGCCTGCTGAGCTTCGGCCATCGTGGTTCCCTCCTTGGGGACGTGCTCTCGCGTGCGTCCTCGCGGAGCACGAAATACCGCGACGCGGGCCGTCCCGCGCCGTCTACTTGTCCTCCCCCGACCAACGGGCGTCCTCGGCGTCCCACGCCTCGTTCCGCTCCTGCACTCGCTGCAGCGCGTTCTCCGCGTCGGCCGCCGAGTCGTACGGACCGAGGACGTGCTTCGCCGGGCACACGTCGGCGTCCGTCTCGACCCGGTGGTGCCGGGTGCACCAGTAGAACTGCCCACCACGTCTGTTGTCGCTCATGGGAATCACTGTGCACCGCGCACCGACCGGCCGCCACCGGATCGCGCAAGTCGCCGACCTTCTCCACAGTAGAGCTGGTTTCGGCACCTTGGGTCCGAACAGCGAAATAAGCCGCATTCGGGATACTTCGCCCGCCACCGGCCGTCGGCCGAATCGTCGGGTCCGCCGGACTGCGGGGGGCCGCCTCTGTCCCGGTGATCGCCACGGGGTCGTGCCTATGATCGCCGGATGGGAACACCGGACTACATCGCGGGATTGCGCAAGCACGTCGGCCACGACCTGCTCTGGCTGCCGAGCGTCAGCGCGGTCATCCGCAACGACGCCGGTGAGCTGCTACTCGGCCAGCGGGCCGACGACGGCCGCTGGTCGGTGATCAGCGGGTTCGTCGAGCCGGGTGAGCAGCCGGCCACCGCGCTGGTCCGCGAGGTGCGGGAGGAAGCGGGTCTGGACGTGACGCCGGTACGGCTGTCAAGCGTCGTCTCGCACCCGCACACGTACCCCAATGGGGACCAGTGCGAATACCTGAACCTGGGCTTCCTGTGCCGCGTGGTCGCCGGCACCGCACGGGTCAACGACGACGAGTCGCTGGCCGTGCGGTGGTTCCCGTTGGATCGGCTGCCCGCGCTGGACAAGCACGCCCTGCTGGTCATCGCCTACGCGCTGCGCGAGAACCAGTCGGCCGGGTATCTGCAGGCGGGCACGACGTGGGACGACGTGCCGAGCTGACCCAGCACCACGTCGCGGATGTCGGACGCGGGGAGTGCTATCCGAAGGTGAAGGCGTAGGCCTCGGCACCAGGCGCACCGAACGTGATCTCCAGGGTCCGTTCGCGGACCGCGTCGGGTTGACGGACGAGTTGATAGAGGCGGCCGTCGCGGAGCACACCATTGCCGTCCTCGTCGACGTCGACGCCGTGTGACGGGCCGGGCGGCTCCCCGTCCAGGAGCACCCGGAACGGGATCGGCTCCGCCGCGCCGGGCGCCAGCACGAGGTGCGCGTCGCGGGCGTGGAACCGGAAGGCGATGCCCCCGCCGGCTTGCCCGAGCACGGCCTTCTCGGGGGCGATCGTCCACTCCCCCGCCAGCGCCCAGTGGTTCAGGCGCAGGCTGTCCGGCAGGTCGTAGGCGCGGCGCTCGTCGAGCGCGGCGCCGTTCGGCGACGCGAAGTGTTCGCCGCGTCCGAAGCCGAGGTACGTCTCCGGCGTGCGCAACTGGTCCCAGTCGGCCGCCGCCTCCACACCGACGCCCTCGACGGGTACGGGTGCGCGCTCGACGCCGAGCAGTTGTTGGACTACGCGCTCGGACTGCTCGTAGCGCCCCTCGCCGAAGTGCTTGTCGCGGATGACGCCGTCGCGGTCGACGAAGTAGAGCGCCGGCCAGTAGTGGTTGTCGAAGGCGCTCCAGATCGCGTAGTCGTTGTCGACAGCGACCGGGTAGTCGATGGCCCGCGCCGCGACCGCCGGCCGCACCCAGTCGACGACGTGCTCGAACGTGAACTCCGGCGTGTGCACCCCGACGACGACCAGCCCGTCGTCGCGGTACGCCCGGGACCAGGCACGGACGTACGGCTCCTGGCGCAGCCAGTTGATGCACGTCAGGGTCCAGAAG
Organism: Micromonospora sp. NPDC000316; assembly: GCF_042898885.1. NCBI lineage: Bacteria > Bacillati > Actinomycetota > Actinomycetes > Micromonosporales > Micromonosporaceae > Micromonospora > Micromonospora sp. NPDC000316. Next base: position 272,503 of record NZ_JBIAZG010000003.1, on the reverse strand, counting down.
TTGACAAGGACGACGTGGCCGCGCAGCCCGGCGGGGTCGAGTGGCTCGGAGTTGAGCCACTCGACCGCCCCGCCGAGCTGCGGCAGGTGCACCTGGCCGAACGTGGTCATCTAGCGCAGCGACCGGAACGCGGTGCGAAGCTCCTCGGAGAAGATCTTCGGCTGTTCCCAGGCCGCGAAGTGCCCGCCGGTGTCGAGCTTGTTGTAGTAGATGAGGTTGGGGTACGCCTGCTCGGCCCAACTCTGCGGCGCCTCGTACAGCTCGTCGGGAAAGACACTCACGGCAACGGGGACGTTGACGCCCTTGGTGGCGAAGAACGAGAGCTTGTTCTCCGCGTACAGGCGGGACGCCGAGACCGCCGTGTTGGTCAGCCAGTAGAGCGAGATGTTGTCCAGGATGTCGTCGCGGGTGAGGCCGGCTGTGGCGCCGTCGAAGACCTGCGCGATCAGGGCCAAGCTCTTCGCGTCGTGGTCGAGCAGGAACGACGCCAGGCCCACCGGAGAATCGGCGAGCCCGGTAAGGGTCTGCGGTCGCGTGGCCATCATGAGCGCGTACGCCACGTGCTTCCAGACGTAGTCCAGCTCGCCCGCCGCGCGCATCTCGTCGTCGGACAGGCCGGAGGGCAGCGAGCCCATGGCGTTGTTGGCTCCGGTGGTGTCGCCCTGGAACAACAGGTCGATCTCGGGCGGCACCGCCCCCGGCATGTTTGTGTGGATGCCGAGCAGCTCCGGGGGTGCCTGGACACCCATCTGATCCACGACGACAGCCCCCCAGTCGCCGCCCTGCGCCACGAACCGGTCGTAGCCGAGGCGCTTCATCAACTCGATCCAGGCGGTGGCGATCTTCTCCGGGTTCCAGCCCGACGAGGTGGGCTTGCCCGAGAAGCCGTGGCCGGGCAGCGACGGGATCACCAGGTGGAAGGCGTCCGACGCGCTCCCGCCGTGGGCCGTGGGATCGGTCAGCGGTTCGATGATTTTCAGCTGCTCGATCACCGAACCGGGCCACCCGTGCGTGACGATGAGCGGCAACGCGTCCTCGTGCTTGGAGCGGACGTGGATGAAGTGGATGTCCACCCCGTCGATGGTGGTCAGAAACTGCGGTACGGAGTTCAGCCTCGCCTCGACCTTGCGCCAGTCGTACTCCTTCTCCCAGTAGCGGGCGACGGCCTGGATGGTCGCGAGTGGCACGCCCTGCGACTGGTCGTCGACAATCTCCTTGTCCGGCCAGCGGGTGGCGGCGATGCGCCTGCGCAGATCGTCGAGGTCCGCCTGGGGGATTTCGACAGTGAACGGCCTGATCTCCGTGGTTCCTGGACGCGTCTTGGTCTTGACAGCCATACGTGCCTTCCTCTCCCGTTCGCGCTCACTGGAGGGTGCCGTCTGCTGTGCCGGGGCGGGCGGGAAAGAGGCCGCCGCGTACCCGTTCCTCAGGCCACTGCCGGGCTCCGGTGCCCGTCGAACCAGGGCACGCCCGCCGCCACATCTCGAAGCGTAGAACGGCCCGCCCCGTCATCGCGGGCATACCAGCAAGGCCCGTCCGGGACCAGCGTTCGACCGCCGGCCAGGCCGTCGTCACGCCATCGGATCGGCCGTACGCCGTTGTCGACGTTTACGACGACGCCGCGCACGATTACCCATCTGAGCAGGACCGAGGCGCGGTTTCCGGCGCGGCCGAGGCCAACCGTTCGAGGGCTCCAGCACAGTGACTGCCACGAACAGGAGGTAGCCGGGGAGAACCGGCACACCGACCGCCAGCGCCACCGCGAACACCCACTCGATCTCGCCGTCAGGCCACATCCACGTCGCTCCCGGACCGCTGACCCGACCGGCGACGGTGGGGCCAGGGGGTTCGTCGCCGTGCGTGAACAGGTGCACCGAGTCGATGCGCAGGTCCCCCGCGTCCGAGGTGAAGGGACCAGTGCAGCTCCAGCCGAGTGTCCAGAACTGCGGGTCTTCCGCGGCCGTGCTCTCTTCACACGCCACGGCGACCGAACCGGGCACACCCCAGATGGTGGCCCGGACGCCGTCCCAGGCGTCGGGCAGCACGACGTGCCACCAGGCCAGCACGATCGCGAGGGCGCACGCAACCAGGCCGCCGGACACGAGACGGTCCAGCCAGTCGGCTTCCCTGATCGCCGCGGGCAGATGCTTCAGCCTCGGACGGCGGGCTCGTGACCTCCGCACACGCCGCATGGTCGGAGGGTAGCTGCCCTCGGCTTCACCACCCGTCGGCCAGTAACACCGCCAGATCGACCGCGACCCGGCCTGGCTCGTGCGCCGAACGACGCAGCCGGCCCAGTCCCAATGCTTGAATAAAACTCCTGGTCAGGCCAGTTTTATAGGCAAGGTCGGTGAGCAGACGCGTGCCGGCACGACCGACCACGCCTCAAGCACCACCAGTGACGACAACGTTCGGCCGCGTGCCGGTACTTTGCACTTTGAGAGTGCCTTCCGGGCCGGGGCTAACCGCATCATGGCCGCTCTCATGGTTGCGTGGATTCTTGAACGCCACCGTGATGGTGTCGGCCTCGCCTTCGTAGCCGAGGTCACCGAGGACCCGCAGGTCCACTCCTGGTGTCGGCTCGGGCGTACGGCACCGGTCGGTCTCGATCAGCGTGCCGTCGATGTTGATGTGGGCGTAGCCGGCCATCTTCGCGGCCAGCAACACCGAGCCGCAGGCCGGGCGCTTGGGCGGCGAGGACGGTAAGGCCCTCATGCAGGTACGCGTACCTCGTCGACCTGCTGATCGTGTTGTCGCTGGCGAGTTGCGAGATGCGGGTGCCGTCGATCAGCCAGCGGGTCACCAGGACAGCCTGTTTGAAGCAGTCCAACGACCGGGTCCCGGCGCGGGTGCCGAGCCGTTGCCGTTCGGCGTGCAGGAGGCCGGACAGAAACGACACGGTCGCCTCGCGTACGGGCAGGATGGCGCATATGTGACCTTCATAGCGACGCAGAACCTCGATGACGGTGATCCCGGGAAGGACCACCTTCATATCGGGGTTCTGCGTCTTTCGTTGCGCCGCAACGGATCCGGGCGCGTCCGGACCGCCGATCGAGCCAGCTACTCCAAGTCATTAACCCTTACTCGGAAAGGCCCAGTGGAGGATCAGCAGGGGGTCAGCTGCCAAGTCACCTTCGTCACGTTGACCGGTATATACAGGTCGCCTCCGGTCCCGCCGGCAGGAGCGCAGTTTTTGAAGGGAATCGACGAGCCGAAAGTGAACCCGGATATTACGGCGTCGCGGCCTGTGCCGTTGTAGAAGTTGAATCCCTGGATGCTGCCGGTCCACTCGCTGTTGGTCGTCAGAGACGGCGTCTCGACGGGACCCTGCGGCGGGTGATTCCAGTTGGGCCAGATGCAGAGCATGCCCTGCGGGCAGTTCCCGGACCCCCAGCCTTGTATCGACACTCCGGGTGCTGCCGCCGAGGCGGCGGGAGCGGTGGCCAGCAGGCCTGCGACGGACGCGGCGATGGCGATGGCGATGGATTTCAACAGCACGGTTCACCCTCTTTTAGATAGACGCTTATCGTTGCGAATTTAATCTACCGGCGGAAAATTGACAGGTCAAGCACCTGAAGCGGCGTAGTCCGGGCGGGTCACTCGGAAGCTGGCGTCCACCTGAATCTGATGACGATTGAGGTAGTTTCAGGGTGCTATCTGTCGGATAGCACCACGCCTGCCAGTCCACGCCGATGCCCAGCGCATGGATCCGGCAGTCGTGCCACCCCATGCTCGGGAAGTCGGCGTCGGTCCAGGTGGCCTTGGACAATCCGGACGGGCCGTGCGGCAAGCTGATCACCGAATCCCTACAACTTCGCCGCCAACCCTCTCCGAACGGCCTGCGACCCCGTCGGCGTGGCAGGTGACGGCCCGCTCGATGATCTTGCGCTGCCGCAGGGCACTGCGGCAGCATCAGGCGTCATGACGGTGCCAGACCCGGACCCCAACGACGACATCCCGGCCGGCATCAACGGCACGCGCCGGTGGCGTCGGCGGGCCAGACACTTGTTGGCCGGAGCCGGAATCACCGCCTTGGCGGCCGTACTCGCCATCACCCTCGCCGTACGTGGCGGCGCCACCCCGGCCTGCGCCGCGCCACCGACCGGAAACACCGTCCACAAGGCAAAGGCCAGCTTCTACGACGCCGGCCGCTCGGGCGGCAACTGCTCCTTCCCGAGCCCACCCGCGGACCGGCTCTACGTGGCCCTCGGCTCGTCGGCATACTCCGGGGCAGCGGCCTGCGGCAGCTACCTGGACGTGACCGGCCCGAAGGGCACCGTCCGGGTCATGGTCATGGACCAGTGCGGCGGGTGCGGGTCCGGCAAGATCGACCTCTCCGGAGAGGCGTTCGCGAAGATAGCCGACCGGGCGCAGGGCATCGCGCAGGTGACGTACCGGGCGGTGGTGAACCCGCCGCTCGACGGAGGGCTCACCTTCCGGATGAATGGCGGCGCCTCCCAGTGGTGGTTCGCCGTGCAGGTCGGCAACCACGGAAACCCGCTCCGCTCGGTCGAGGCAAAGGGGCCGGGCGGCGACTTCCGCAAGGCGGCCCGCCAGAGCGACAACTACTGGACCGTCGAGGGCGGGCTCGGCCCCGGGCCCTACAGCATCCGGGTCACCGACGTGTACGGACGCCAGGCGACAGCCACCACCATCCGGATGGTCACGAAACAGGTCCAACGCAGCACGGCCGTGCTCGCCTCCCCCACCCCCAGCAGTTCACCTATACCTTCAGCTCCGCCGTCCCCCAGCATCGCGCCCTCGCCGACCCCGGCCGAATCGGTCGCACCAACGGCGACCGTCGAAGCACTCGCCGGCGCCGCTCCGCTCAACGCCGCCCGCTGCTGACCGGCGAGGCCGTCGGGCCACAGGCAACCACCCGAGGAACCTGGCGTGCACGGCGGGCAGGTTCGGACGCAGCCCCAGGCCGTACACATCGTCGATCGCCTCGCGCATCGACGCGGCCAGATAGAACGTCAGCGCGATCGAGTGGCCGTGGAACTCGATCATGAGGTCGAGTTGAGCCGGGCCGCACGGCCAGGGCGCGGCGCAGGTGCGGCACAACCACGCCGGGCGCATCGGCAGGTGCGGACGAGGCCGGGTCATCCGACCCGCACCGGACCCCGGCGGGCGGGCCGGTGCTTCACAGGCCCCGACGGTACGGCGGGCAGGGCCAGCAACCGCACTCCCGCGCGCATCACGAACAACTCCCGCCGCGCCACCGCGTCACCGGCCGCGTCCAGCTCGTAGCCCTCAACCCACACCCATCCGTCGTACGTGTGCCGCTCGGGCAGCTCACGGATGACGCGCACGAAGATCGGGCGCAGGAACTGCACGCTCGCGGCGGTGGTCAGCAGGATCACGTCGCCGGCCTTCATCGTCCCGATCACTGCTCGGGGCTTCCGGACTCGTCGTTCGCGGACGTTGGTCTTCTGCTCTCATGCTCGTCGCCGGGCACAGTGCTCCCCCTGGTGCCGTCGGGAAAGGGCCGCAACCGCAAGTGCTGTGCGGCCTCGCTACGGACGCGGTCGCCGGTGTCGTGGTCCCCGCCGGCCGCCGCCTGGTGACACTCTGCTGTGGAGGCCACTACGCTCGGAAGGTGCTCGCGAGGTCCGGGCTGAGCTGGCAGGACAGGTGCCCGACGTGTGGCGCCACGGGTAGTCGATCTCTAATTTGAGGAGCGTTGCGTGGCTGATGTCCCAGGTCCCTTGTCGGCGTTCATCGTTGGCGAGATCCGCCGCGCCCGTGGCGCTTCCGGGATGACGCAAGAGGCGTTCGGCCGCGCTGCCGGCTTCAGCGCCTCCCACGTCAGCGCCGTTGAAGGCGGCACGCGAGCGTTGACGATGGACTTCATCAAGAGCGCTGATCGAGCGCTGAACAACGGCGGACTGTTCGAGCGCCTGGCGACGAAGTTCGGCGCCCCGTCGTGGTTCCTGCCCTGGTTGGACGCGGAGCGCGGGGCGACGCAGCTCCGCTACTTCGAGCCGAACCTGATCCCCGGCCTACTACAGGTGGAGCACTACGCCCGCACCGTCCTGCGAACAGTCGAAAGCCTCACCGATGACGAGGTCGAGCAGCGCGTCGAGAGCCGCATGAGCCGACAAGCGATCCTGACCGGCGAGCGCAGGCCACAGTTCGTCGCCGTGCTGGACGAAGCAGCGATACGGCGCACGGGTGACGGACTCGGCGGGATCATGGCCCAACAGGTCGCCCACCTGGTCGCGATGGCCGAGCTTCCACACGTGCACGTCCACATCATTCCGATCGCCAGCGGCCTACACATCGGGCTGTCCGGGCCGTTCGCGCTGGCCCGATCCAGCGTCGGCGTGTGGGTCGGACACCTCGAAAATCAGCTTGGCGGTGACGTCGTCGACAAGGACGATGAGGTGGCTACGCTTCAGGCAAGGTGGGAGAGCGTACGGAACGAGGCGCTACCACGCCGGCAGTCCATCGACCTGCTGAAGGAAGTTGAGAGCCATCATGGACCTCAGTAACGCCCGGTGGCGCAAGTCCACCCGCAGCGGCGCGAGCGGTGGCAACTGCGTCGAGGTAGCGAGCAACATACCCGGTGTTGTGGCCGTCCGTGACTCGAAAGATGTCACCGGACCGGCACTGACCTTCGCTCCGGCAGCCTGGGCCGCGTTCGTCGCCAAGGTCGCCGAGCGGCCATAGCGGCCACAGGGCAGGGGGGTCGATCGGCGCTCATTTGCACCGGCAGTCAGGACAGCCGAGGCGGGAACGGGAGCCCAGAGCCGGCTACTTTCACCTCGCCTGAATCCGCGTCTGGGTCAGCCGGCAGCGTCAAAAAAACCCACCTCGGAGCCTTGACCAGACCTTGAGCTGATGGACAACCGCCAAGACGCGCCCGACCCTCCTCCACAGCCACAGGCCTCATCCCAGAACCATCAAGCGCAGGCCCAGAGACGGCTCACGGCGGCGCAGAGCGACGGCGTCGGGGCGGCCGGCTGCCGGCGTGTCCTGTCACGGGACATGCTTGACACTCTCGTCCCACGACCTGCCTGACGCTGCTAAGTGCAGCGGGTGAGGGCTAGCGCGTCGGGTCGGTCACGAGCATGGGTGAGCGCTCGGCCAGCTCGTTGAGTACCTCGGCCGTCGTGGTGACCTTCATTCGGTCCAGCTCGTTCGCGGTGATCCCGACGACGGTCACGAACCGCGCTGAGCCGTGCGGGGAGTTGATGGGCGGCAGCTCGGGGTCGGCAGCGAAGGCCAGTGCGCGGAGCCGGGTATTCGCCTGGCCGGTGACCGGTCCGCCTGGGTCCATGCGATGGCCTTCGGCGAAGGGCTTGCCACTGGTGAACACGTAGTCGACCAGTCGTTCAAGCAGACGCAGGGACCAGGCGGGAGGCTGGTCAGCGTCCACGGGTACCCGCATCGTCAGCTCGTATCCCCAGCCGCTGACGTCCGGGTCATCGCTGTCCTTAGAGAACAACTCGGTCATCCCGAACGTAACAAGCAACCAGTGGCCGGCGGACTGGTACGCGCTCAAGCCGTAGAGGCCCTGCCCTGGGAGGTTGTTTGTCCCCCAGTGCAGCGGATTTTGATCACTCACCCTGGTCGCCACTGCCGCTTCAATCGCGGCCCAGCCGGGAGCCTCGTCTGCAACCTCGACCATGAGCTCCCCCGCTACAGCTTCGCCACCTCGATCACCTGGCGTAGCTAGGCTAGATCAACTGTCAAGCATGTGCTGGGACGGAGTTGTCAAAGCATGTGGTGGGACTAGACAGGCCGGCTCCCGGCGTGTGATCCGACAGCTGATGTGCGGCACATCTCCGCCACGTGATGCGCGGCAACGCGACGAATCCAGGGGCAGATCCGATCTTGGGACGCACGGATCTGCCGAGGACCGGACGTCACCTCATGCGGCGACATGGAGCATCAAAGAACGAACTTCATTCGCGGGGCCGAGGTCATCGTGAAGCCGAGCTTCTCGTAGAGGAGCTGCCCCTTCGGCGTGGCGCTCAGGTCAACGCGGTCGGCATCGACGGACCTGGCCCAGTCGAGCACGTCAAGGACGAGCGTCGTCCCATAGCCATGGCCGCGGTGTTCAGACAGGGTGATGACGTTCATGAGTCGCACGGTGCGCCCCTTGGTGCACCAGGGGTTCGGCACACCGAGTTCGAGGGTGCCGATCGCCGTAGCGACGATCGCACCGTCTACCTCGATCACAGGGAAGCGAGCACTACCCGGATCTTCAACGAAGCGGCTGAACCACTCGGCTGCGTGACTTCTCCACGGCTCCTCCGGCGCTGCGTTGTCTTCGTCAAACAACAGCGCCCAGAGGCGGAGCAACTCGACGAAATCACGTGCAGTCGCGGTACGTAGGCGGTCATCGTTCATTCTTGTCACGTCGCGATGCTGGCACGGGTCACATCCCGCGTGCGGCCCTCCCGGTGCGCTCACCCGCCGCGATCTACCCGTACGCCGCAGATCAGCTGGCAGAGGTGTGTTGCACATCAGCTGACGGATCACAGCCGGACTGCCGGCGTGTCTAGTCCCACCACATGCTTGACAGATCCGTCCCACCTGATGCTTGTCAGCCTAGGCTCGTTGCGTCCTCAATGTGAGGTTAGGTAGCTACGCGGAGATCACGAGGTTCGGGCGAGTGCGCCGGACTCATCGATCATCACGCCGCCGGATGGCAGCGAGGTTCGTCCCGTCGGTGGTCTTGGCAATGAGTTCCTTGAACCGGACCGGGTCGGCTTCGGCGATAGCGCGGGCCTGGGCCACCCTGCGGTGCAGGTTCGACGGGTAGAAGGACTCGTCCAGAATGAAGCCTTGGGCCAGCCATTCACGTGTGGTGTTGTGGTCGCACTCGACGAAGGCGGTGAGACAGGCTGCGCGATACCACGCGCGCAGGTCGGCAACCTCATCATCTTGGGTTTGGCTAACCGTCGTGGGCTGTCTGCTGTGCAGCGCCTCAGTCGACTCGTACACGAGCACGGCCTGCGACCAATACCAGGCGCGGACTGCGCAGACGCGTTGCAGTAGCGGTCCAGAGGTGACGACCGAGATGAGGTACTCCTGAACCCTGCGACGACCCACCGCCGTCAACATCGGCTCGATGAGTTGGCGATTGGCGGCCACATCTTCGTCGCAGACCACAGCGGCCAGGACTCGGTCGGCCAGGGTGGCCGCCAGGTCAGGACGTTCTCGAAGAACGCAGGCAAGCTGCCAGCGCTTGCCATTCCTCCGGTGGTAGCGACGGAACGACTCGTTACTCGTGAACCTCGGCGGCAGTTCGGGCTCTACCCAGTCTGAGTTCAGCTCAGCCAGGAGGTCATCAAGCTGCCGCTCGAACTCGCCAGCCAGGTCGCCGTCTACCCATGCGTCCATGCCGACATCATCTCCGCCGACCCACTCCGTCATCGACTGGCCGAACGGATCTTGTAAAGGACGTGGTGGGACGCGAGTGTCAAGCATGTCCCGTGACGGGACAGCCGGACTGCCGGACTGCCGGCTGCCGGCTGCCGGCTGCCGGCGATGTGGTTCAAACTTTCTGTACGTCTTCAAGGCGGCCCTTGACGGGCGCACGCGCTGCCGCCTGGGCGCGCGTCCGTCGCTTCGCTGGCGCTCCGACTCCGGCCACGCAACACGCCCGGCGGCTGGCGCGGAGAGCGGAAAGCCGGAGGGGCCGCCGCAGACGGGGTAGTTCGGAGAGTGGTGGAGGTCCGTCGCCGGCAGCCGGCTGCGCCGCGCCGGAGCAGCGCGGCGCGGGGAGGGGCGCGTGCCGGGTCCGCGTGGCAAGCCCCAAGCATGGGGGCGTTGTCCGCCGAGGGCATGCCGGTCGTCCAGGAGCCGGCTCGCAGCCGCTCACGGTCAGGTCAACCGCTCACCTGGGAGGGGGAGAGGGTGGCCGCCGGTGGCCAGCTCCGACCCCGGGAGCCGGGTCCGTGCCGGGCGAGGTTAGGTCAACTGCGCCACTGTGGCAGTGTCCGCCGGAGGCGCGGTCCGTGACACGAAAGCCGACTCCGGCTGTTCCGGCAGCGTCCGTCCGTGCGTCAAGGTCCGCGTGACGTGGCGGGCTGGGCGGCTGCCTGCTCCCCAGGTGGCCGGGTCGGCGGCAGACAGTGAGGATGAAGGACCTACTGGTTCTTGACGCCGGGTGCAAGACTGCCGGGATGCCAGCCGAACCTCCATTGCCGACCCCCGACCAAGTTCTTGGCGCGTTAGACCGCACGGGCTTCCTCTTTGAACAGAGGGTCGCGGCGATATTAGGAAATAGGACCGATACCGGGTGGGCCTTCCAAGACCAAGATACAGGCACGAGCCGTGAAATTGACATTTACTCAAACAGTTTCGCTTATTGGCCGGACGGAAGTGACACACGTTTGCACTGGACGGTCTTGGGAGAGTGTAAAAATTTTCAGTGGCCTTGGGTCGCTCTGACAAAGCCGTGGGAGCGGGAGTCGGGGTACCTTGACATGCCCGAGCTTCTGATCACAACGGCGACAAGGATCGAACTGAAAGCGGACCAGGGCTGGTATTTCTTCCGCGGAAAGCCTAACTTTGCCACAAAGTACGAGGGCGTTCGATTTCGGCGTCAACCCCGAGCTGTGCAACTGGTAAAGCTGAATAAAAAGTCCGGCGGTTGGGAGACTCACTCTAGTGATATATTCAATGAAGTCACCTACCCTCTCGCCAAGGCGGTTTCTTTTCTAGGTCAGGAATTCAAAATGCGCGATGATAGTGATGACCACCTAAAGGCCTTAAGGCGGGAAGTTCACCTCCTTTTTCCAGCGATATTCTTATCGTCGCCGATATATGCGGTCTCCGCTTCAGACCCTGACCCTAAGGTCGAAGAAACCAAGCATGTGACTTTGGAGCGACGGCTGTCGTCCAAATCAGTTCAGGGGCGATTCCGGTATGACGTTGTGCACGTAGACGGAATAAAGGAATGGTATAACGGCCATGTTCTGGGTGTCGTGCGCTTCTTTGCAGAGGAACTGAAACTCCCTTGGGAGCGCGTAAAGGGGAGGGGTGTCGAGGAGTTGGCCTAGCCATGGCGATTCGCGGGTGGTACGCCGAATGCGCCCCTTCGAGGCGTCAAGGGCGGCCCGCAGACCTGGGCTGAGTGACTAACTGGGTGACGATCGGGACGGACGCCGGTGGACCAACATGGACACCGGCGGACCGTTTTGGCAGGTCAGCAGCCGTGGTGCAGCAGGTCAGCGCCGAGTGTTTGTTGCCTGGGAGTCAAGGTCGTTCACATGCCGTGGCCCACCTAGGGCCGGTATCAAGCGCCGATCAGGAGCCCGGCCGGTCTTACCGACACCGTGTCCGGCCTCGTCTTTGATTGTCGTGCCGATCCTGTCGGCTACCCGCATCATGCCCCTCTGCGCAGGCTGGTTCCGCCGCGCACAGGATCGCCCCGGAAGTCGGCCAGATCACTGCGGATCGCAGCTTCTACAGCCTGCACCAACTCCAACCTCATTCGTTCTATTAAAGTCGGCTCCGGATCTTTCGGGTGCCGCTTCGGCGCACTTGGGCTCGGGGCTGCCGCATGCCGAGGAGGCATCACGCTCGTCAAACCAAGCCATTCGCCCTTCTCCATCCGCTCCCACGCGACTCTTACCGCGGGAGCCGCCAGCAGATCCACGCGCCCCCGCAAGCCAGTCGAAGGTGGGTACGGATCAGCCGACTTACGAATGTGGACACTTCAGGCATGGCAGTCAGTGAACAAGTTGACATACAGGGCGATGCGCGCCTCATGGAGCATGTTCGCCCTCTGCTGCTCTGCCGCGAACCTCGCCTGCCATTGAGCGCCGAGATACCCGCCGCCAATGGCTAGCAGGGCACCGAGGAGAACCGGCAACAGCTGAAAAAGGACCGACCACAGTGGACTCATGCAGCCAGGATCGCAGGTGCCCACTTGCTGCGCAGGCGGAGACAGCGACCATAGGCAGCAAGATCGTCGGGCCCAACGCAGGCACAATTGACGGTACAAGCGCCGTCAACCGCTGTAAGGCAGCGGAAGAACTCGCCGAGGTCAGGGGCCCGATCCGCCCGATCTAAGGTGATCCACAGACGGCCGGAGGGGTTCAGGGTTCGAGTCCCTGGCCGGCCCACTCCCCTGCCATCCTGACGGGACCCTGTAGGAGTTGATGCAGCTCTGGCACAGCGAATGGCCCGCCAGGATGGGTCCTGATGGGCCATTCGCTGTGCTGGGTTAAGCCTTGGCGATGCGCTCGACCCATTCGTTGATGTTGCGCAGGTGGTCGGCCGAGCTGAATCCGTCGGTGTCGGTCACTGCTCCCCGCAGGCCATCGAGCGTCTGCCGCAGAGCGCGCAGTTCCTTGACCAGGGCGATCGTGGCGAAGGCTTGGGCAACAGTGGCGATGTTCGCGGCGAGGGATTCGTCGGCGTTGGACTTGGCCATGTCGGCGTAGGTTCTGGCGTTGTCCAGCGGATCCGTGATCAGTGACATGACACTCCCATACTGGTGAGATTGGCCGCCTCCATTGTGGCCCCTGGAACTGCGGCGGCGACCAGACCGCAGCCGAAGGCAGCGCTAAGGCAGCAAACCCCTTGATTCAAACGGGCACGAGGGAGCGCAGGAAGCCTTGCGCCAGCTGCTCCACCGCACTGATCGGCAGCAATCGGCACGAGCGAGCGAGTTGTGTCCGGTTCCCCCCCGGCGGGGGTCGGCCCGGGTCGCCGCTGGTACGGCTGTCGACAGCAACGCTGACAGCAACGCCGCCGGACGGAGGCACCCTGACGAGCGTGGGCACGCACGGAACTCAGAGCGCGCGGCCGTTCCCGGATGCGCGTGGACGAGCTGCACAGAGCTTGTAAGCGAGATGTCGGGACTCCGGAGGAACAGCCGAGCTGGCCGCCGGGGGCGGGGGCCACCCGGCAAGACACGAGGAGCAGGCGGCTAGCCCAGACTCAGGCGACCCAGAAGGATCATCGCGTGCTCAGGCTGCCCCTGCGGCCTCGCATATGGAACGATGGATGTCATGAGCTCCGAGACGGGCGCCGTCACCCCGATTGACGATAGCGAGTGGGAGGACCTAACCGGTCTGGCCGGCTCGCTCGGCCCGAAAGCGCGTGAGTGGATCAAGGAGCTCATTGACGATGCTGGGATGCATCTCCACTCCGTGGAAGCAAGGGTCAAGGATCGCGCAGACGCCGAACGAAAGATCCTCGACAAGGGGGTTGGTGAATATTCCCTGGAGAACATGACAGACGTCCTCGGGGTTCGCGTAATAACGTACTTTCCTGACGAGATAGACTCTGTCGCCTCGATTATCGAACGGGAGTTCGGTGTCGATCACGAGAATTCAGTGGATAAGCGGGCCTTGCTGGATCCAGATCGGTTCGGCTACCTCTCCCTGCATTATGTTGTTCGTGTTCGACAGGATCTATGCTCCCGACGAGACTTCGAAAAGTATTGTGATTTCAAGTTCGAAATCCAGATACGCACGATCCTCCAGCACGCGTGGGCGGAAATCGAACACGATCTCGGATATAAGTCCAAAGAGGACTTGCCTGTCGACGTGCGTCGCCGCTTCTCGCGGCTCGCGGGCCTGCTTGAACTGGCGGATTCAGAGTTTGAGCACATCCGTAATGACCTGAGCGAGCACCGCCTGGCGGTGGGGCTAGCAGTGCGGGAGAGTCCGCTTGGCGTGCCAATCGATAGAGATTCCATCCTCGCATACATTGCGGAGTCCGGCCGTCTCGCCCGGCTCGACCTCGAACTAACGGAGCTCTATGGCGGCGCAACGGTTGCTGCTCCGAGCCCTGACTATGCCTCAAGATTGGCGGCCTTCCTCCACCGCTATGGCTTTGAGAACATCGGACAGCTCGACGAAATCCTGGAAGAGAAATATTCGCTGCTTATCGCCTTCATAGAGCAGCACCAGACAAAACCGCGGAAATCTATACCAAAGGGTGCGGCCCTCCAGTATCTACTCGTTCTTGAGGCGACATACCGGGATGGATCAGAGGGGCAAGAATTGCTCACGGAAATAAAGTTCCCGTTTCCTTACGAGACTGCGCGCAAGAGACGGTTAGTGGCGGAGCGCGACTCACAAGAGAGGTAAAGAAGCCCCCGGCCGGCGCCCAGTTACATAGAGGGCCTACACGCACTGCGCGAGCGGGCCCAGGTCCTGCATAGCCTGCCGTGGCCGAGGATGCCACAAAAGATGGGTGCGTTGGGCCAGGTCTGCTGGGAAGCCCACACCGGCTGCGGTTTGTAGGACGCGTCTCCGCAGGACTTCACCTTCGGCGTCGCCATAGATGAGCAGGGCCGCTCGCTCATACCCCCGCTCTGCTCGAAGGAAGGCGCTAAGAGTCTGCAGATCCTTCCGTAGCGGCCCAGGCCTGAGGTGGTCTGCCGCCTTCACCTCGATGACGACGGCGTTGTGCTGCCACTGCCCGGGAACATGCCAAACCAAGTCCGGCTTGTGCCGCCCTCCGTCGATCACCGCGTTTAGCTGGGCCTTGTCGATCTCGCCGGAGAGCGTGTACGCGGGCGCTCCTGCGTCTCCGCCAAGAGGGCTGTCGCTCAGCATGCGAAGCTGGTGATAGAGCTCGTAGCAATACACTCTCTCGCGATAGCGGATCACTGGCTCGCTGCCCCTCCGGGATGCGGTCTGGAGGAGGAACCACCGGTCGGCCACAAGCCGACCCGCGTCGACAAGGAGCTTCAGAAATTCTGCTGCCGCCCGCTTGCGATCGATTGGGACCATCGGCCAGCCTTACTCTCGTCGGACCTGGGCAGACGCCCCACTGACGGCGCGGTCAGGTCGCCCTACTCTTCATCACGGAGCCTGCGATGTCGATGTACGGCCGCGAGGACGAGACGTGGGATCGCTTCACTGAGGTCGGCCTGGCCTTCTTGGTAGAGCGTGCCCGGCTTGGCAAGGTCACCTCGTACACCGAACTGAATACCACGCTAGAACGCCGAACCGAGCTGCCGGCTTTCGAGTTCGAACGCGAGATCGACCGGAAGGCGATGGGACACCTCTTGGGCCTGGTCGTGGGCCGCAACCGACCCATCACCGGGCTCATGATCTCCGCACTGGTGCACTATCTGGATGCCAACGATGCGGGGCCTGGCTTCTATGCTCTCGCAAAGCAGCTAGGACTGCTGCCGCAGCGTGCGACGTCCGATGAGAAGCTCAGCTTCTGGATCAGCCAGGTCAACGGCATCCATGCCTACTACTCGCCTAGGAGAATCGCAGCTGCGACCTGACATTAGCCGTGACAGGCCACCGCCGCCGGAACCTCGACGGCGAGCGATGGACTAGCGAGATCGTCGGGCTACGGAAGCCAGCGGGTCGGCCTGGTCGCACGTCAGGGCTTCCGGCTACCGCGCCAGTCCAACCCCAGGACTGGCATGCCACCGGGTCACCGAGGCGAGGTAGTTGCTCCACCGCCAGGCCAACTGACTCAGCGCTCAGGGCGTCGTCAGGGCGTCAAACGCCGCCCAATGTTGACCATGAACAACCATCGACACCCGAACATAGAACCAGCTCAGAGCCTTGATCACGCTCCGAGCTGGTGGGCGACGGACGAGTCGACCTGTACGCCGGATTCTGTGCGCGGCGCGTACCCCAAAAGGGGTTTGCGCCGGCGGCGGCCATCCATCTCGGCCTGCCGTTGCCGGCAGGCTCCAGCGGCCTACCCGCAGACATCGGGCGGGCAGCCCTCAAGCGTCTGCGCCGGGTCGTCATCTTGCGGTGACGGCCCTTACTTGGCCTTGCTCCGGGTGGGGTTTACCGAGCCACCCCGGTCACCCGGGGTGCTGGTGGGCTCTTACCCCACCGTTTCACCCTTACCGACCCCCGTGGGGGTTGGCGGTCTGTTTTCTGTGGCACTGTCCCGCGGGTCGCCCCGGGTTGCCGTTAACAACCACCCTGCCCTGTGGAGTCCGGACGTTCCTCGGCGGCGGGCCGGAGCCCGCCGACGCGACCGCCCGGTCGACTCGTCCGTCGCGCTCCCATCCTAACGACGTGCGGTCCGCCGGTATTGCCGCCCCGCCTGGGCAAGATCGCGCAGCTCAGGGGCGGTGGTCCGGCGGATTCGTTCCGGGGGGCTAGGGCTAACCTCTGAGGGCTATGGATCTCTCCCACGCCGCGCTGCTGCTCGCCGCCGGTCTCGCCGCTGGCACGGTCAACGCGGTGGCCGGTGGTGGTTCGCTGATCACCTTTCCGGCGATGATCGCGGCCGGGTTGCCGCCGGTGCCGGCGAACGTCAGCAATTCGGTGGCCGTGTTCCCCGGCTACGTGGCAAGCGTGGCGGGCAGCAAGGCAGATTTGCCACGCCCTCGGGCGCTGGCGACCCTCGTGCCCACCACCTTGGTCGGAACGATCGTGGGGGCGCTGCTGCTGCTGGCCACGCCCGCCCGCGCGTTCGAGGTGGTCGTACCCTTCCTGGTGCTCGGTGCGACAGCGGTCCTGGCCTTTCAGGATCCGCTGCGCCGGTTGGTGGGGCATCCCCGCGACCTGTCGCCGCGCCGCCGGACGGTCGCGGTGCAGACGATGGTCGCGCTCGGCGCGGTGTACGGCGGCTACTTCGGCGCGGCGCTCGGGGTGATGCTTGTCGCCGGTCTGGCCCTGGTGCTGGACGCGACCCTGGCCCGGGTGACCGCGATCAAGAATCTGCTCTCCGCGCTGGTGGGCCTCACGACGCTCGTGGTGTTCGCCCTGTTCGGCCCGGTGAACTGGGCGGCCGTCGCGGTGGTCGCGCCAGCCACGCTGATCGGTGGGTACGCCGGTGCTCGGCTCGTCCGCCGGCTGCCGCCGGTGGTGCTCAAGACGCTGATCGTGGTGTTCGGCACGACGATCGGCCTCTACCTGCTCTGGCGCGCGCTGAGCTGATCCGGGCGTCGTCAGTACGCCTCGCCGACCGGCGCCTCCGGGGCGTGTTCGGTGTCGGCGGCGGCGCGGTTCCAGCGGGCCCAGAGCACCCGCTCGCCGTAGCCGGCGGCCATCACGTGCGCGAAGGCCAGGTAGGCCAGCACACCGACGGCGAGCACCCCGAAGCCGACCCAGTACGGCAGCGACAGCGAGTGCTCGGCGAGCTTGCCGGAGATGATCGGCGCGGGCGCGGCGGCACCCCAGCGGACGAGGTTGAACGCGCCGGTGGCGACCCGGCGGTCGCTGGAGCCGAGGCCGAGCGCCAAGTCGGTGAGGTTGGCGTTGGCGAGCCCCATGCAGAGCCCGGAGAGCACCAGCACCACGAGCGCTTCGGCGGTGCTTGTCGAGGTGGCGAAGAGGACCATGCAGACCAGCAGCCCGACGATGGCCACGCCGATGGTCTGCACCGCGCCGATCCGGTGGGCGAGCCGGTGGCCGATCACCAGGATGCCGGCGGCCAGACCGAGCCCCCAGCCGGTGAACGCCAACCCCAGCGGGATGACGTCCAGGCCGAGGAAGAGCGGCGTGTAGCCGAGCACCACGAAGAAGACGAAGTTGTACGTGCCGGTGACCACGCAGAGCACGATGAACGCCGGGCGGCGGTAGGTGGCGAAGATCTGGCCGGTACGCACCGAGGGCTGCCGGTTTGTCGGCTCGCGCAGCTTGCGGGCGGCCACGCCGAGGGCGAGGACCATGAACACGCCGCAGACGAAGAACGGCAGCCGCCAGCTGACCTGGCCGAGCAGGCCGCCGATCAGTGGGCCGACGGCGAAGCCGAGACCGAGTGCGGTTTCGAAGAGACTCACCGCCCATTCCCTGTCGACGGCCAGGTTGACGAGCACCACCATGGCGGTGGCGAAGAACATCGCGTTGCCCAGCCCCCAGACGCCGCGCAGCACGGAGAGCTGCACGATGTTGTCGCTGAGCGAGGCGAGGATCGCGGCGACGCCGACCACGGAGACGCCGGTGATCAGCACCGGTTTGAAGCCGAACCGGCCGCTGGCGAGCGTCGCCGGGATCATGCCGAGGGCCATGACCGCGATGTACGCGGTGAACAGCAGCTCGACCTGCCAGGCGGTGACTCCGATCGCCTCGCCGATGGCGGGCAGGATCGGGTCGACGACGGCGATGCCGGCGATGGCGAGGAAGGCCACCAGTGTGGTGGCGTAGATGGCACTGCGGTTCGGTTCGGATCGCCGATCCACTGCGACTCCCCAGGTAGCTGTATGATACAGGCAATTACTCTGTATCATACAGCTATGAGCGACGACCCCCACCGGGACACCGAACCCGCCCTCGACGAGGCCACCCTCGGCCGCATCGAGACCGAGGTCGCCCTGCTGATGCGGTTCGGCGAGGCGACCCGGCGGGCCACCGACACGGCCGAGCACCGGGTGCTCGACCGTGCGGCGTACGTGATCCTGCGCCACCTGGACGCCGCCGGCCCGCAGAACGTCTCAGTGCTCGCGGCCCGGCTCAACCTGGACGGCTCGACAGTGACCCGGCAGGTGACCGCGCTCCAGCGGGACGGCCTGATCACCCGTACCCCGGATCCGTCGGACGGCCGGGGCACTGTCATCTCCCCCACCACCGCCGGCCTGCACCGCATGGCGGCAGTGCGGGCCGCGCGGACCCGGCTCTACGGCGACATGCTTGCCGACTGGACCACCGCCGACCGGGACGACCTGGCGCGGTTGCTGAACCGCCTCAACCAGGCCCTCGTGGACCGCAACCGCCGCCGCTCCTGAGCCGCCGCCCGCCGCGGTCGTTCCTGAACCCCGCGCCGATGCCCGACTCCCGCCGCGCCTGACGCCTGGTGGCGCCATCGACGGGCGGGGCGTCAGGAGAACGTCCGCCGCGCCCAGGTGCGGAAGTCGGTGGTCGGCAGACCCAGGGCGCGGGCCATCTCCGGCCGGGCGGGGCTCCCGTTCTCGTTGATCTGCTCGACCGCCTTGACCATGGCGGGCAGCAGGCCACGCTCGACGGCCTGCTGAGGGGTGAACACGGGCGCGGTGATCTCCCGGCCGGTGACCTCGCTCAGGATGGCCGCGACCTCGGTCATGGTGAGCATGTCTCCGGCGAGTTCGACGTCCAGGCCGGTGAACTTGTCCGGGTTGGTGAACGCGGTCGCCGCAGCCTCGCCGATATCGTCGACGGCGATCCACGGCAGTCGGGTGTCCGCCGCGAAGCCCGTGATGATCGTGCCGCTGGACCAGTCGCCGAAGAGGTAGGACCAGCCCATGAGGTTTTCCATGAAGGTCGAGGGCTTGAGGACGGTCCAGTGCGCGAAGCCACCGGAGCGCACCATCTCGTCGATGGCCGCCTTGCTCTCCCAGTAGTGCCTGTCCCACCGGCCCTCGGCCCATCCGGGCTGGTTGCGGTGGAACTCGCCGGCACCCGAGACGCTGCTGTGCACGACGTGCGACACGCCCGCCCGGCGCGCGGCCTCGACGACGTTGCGACCGCGGGTCACCTCGGCGTCGCCCTGCATGTCCGTCACGTCGGGAAACGGGATGGAGAAGAGGCCGTCCATCCCGTCCGCCGCGGCGAGCAGCGACTCCGCGTCGTCCAGGTCGCCCTTGACCAGTTCGGCGCCCCGAGCCCGCAGAGCCTGGGCGCTGTCGGTGCCGAAATCGCGGACCAGGGCGCGGACCACGACGCCACGGTCGAGCAGTGCTCGGGCCGTGGCCCCGCCCTGCTTGCCCGTCGCGCCGATGACGAGAACAGCCATGATGCCTCCTGAGATTCAAAGTGGGGTAGCACCCCACTTCTCGTCGGCTACGATATGGGGGACCACCCCACTTTGGCAAGGCGGGCCATGAGAGCGGACGCGCAGCGCAACTACGACCGCATCATCACGGCGGCCTCCGAGGCGATCGCCCGGGACGGCGCGTACGCGTCGCTGGAGGACATCGCCCGATCCGCCGGGGTGGGATCGGCGACCCTGCACAGGCGCTTCCCCACCCGCTGGTCCCTGCTCCAGGCGGTCTTCCGCGGCTGTGTCGGCAATCTCGCGAAGCGGGCCGAGGATCTGCGTGACGCGCCGGATGCCCTCGACGCGCTGACGACCTGGCTGCACGAGGTGACCGCGTATGCCACGACAACCCGCGGCCTCGCGGAATCGCTTCTGAACGAGCCCGTCGAGGAGACCGACACCTGCGGCACGATGCTCGTCGCCGCCGGTGAACCACTGCTGCGCCGAGCGATCGACGAAGGCTCGGTACGGCCCGACATCACCATGGCCGACCTGATGATTCTCGCCAACGGCATCTCACTCGCGGCGCAACCGATGGGCGCGGCCAAGGCGGAACACCTACTGACCCTTGCCCTGCAGGGAATTGGGTCAGCGGGCCGACCGCCGTCGCGCGCCGCAGACGCACGCCCCGTGTAGACCGGCACGAGCCGGTCCACACGGGCGGCGGGTGACCAGGGCCGCGTCAGCGGGCCGTGCCGCAGAGCGCCATCTCGACGCTGCGGTTCACCGCACCGAGCATCTGCTCGGTGGTCGGCAGGCCGGTCACGGCCACAACGGCGCTCCGGCCGTCGCTGGTGGCGAGGTTGCGGGTCTCGAAGCCCTGGATGTCGCC
This sequence comes from Micromonospora sp. NPDC000316, assembly GCF_042898885.1. Lineage (NCBI taxonomy): Bacteria > Bacillati > Actinomycetota > Actinomycetes > Micromonosporales > Micromonosporaceae > Micromonospora > Micromonospora sp. NPDC000316. The sequence continues at coordinate 252,033 of NZ_JBIAZG010000003.1, read as the reverse complement.
GCCGTGACCCCAGGCGTAGCCGCCGCAGGGCAGCTCGTACCGGGCGACACCCAGCCCGTACGCGTACTCCCCGCTCGGCTCGAACCCGGGCGCGGGCACTGTCGTCGTCAGGGCCGCCTGCTGCGCGGGCTTGAGCAGCCTGCCGCCCACAAGCGCGTCGAAGAAGGTCCGCAGCTCGTCCGGCGTCGACACCAGTTGACCGGCGGCCCAGCCGAGGGACGGGTCCATCTCGGTGACGTCCACCCACGGCGTGCCCGGCGCCACCGCGACGTAGCCGTGCGGGTGAGTGCCACGAAGCGACTGCTCCCCGACGCCCGGCCAGTAGGTGTCGCGCAGGCCGAGCGGCCTGATGATGCGGTTGGTGATCTCCTCGCCGATCGGACGTTCGGTGACCTGCTCGACGATGAGCCCGGCGAGGACGTAGTTGGTGTTGCTGTACTCCCACTTCTCCCCTGGCGGGAAGTGCGGTGCGCTGGTGAGGGCCGCGTCCACCAGTCGGCGCGGCTCGTAGTACGAGTGGCTCTTGTCGATCAGGTCCTGCGACTTGGTGAACAGCACGTCGTCGTAGTCGGGCAGGCCGCTGGTCTGCTGCAGCAACTGTCGTACGGTGATCCTGCTGCCGTCGTTGCCGTTGTCGCGCACGACCCCGGGCAGGTAGTGCTCGACGGTCCCGTCCAGATCGATGCGGCCCTCGCCCACCAACTGCAGGACGACCACCGCGGTGAAGCTCTTGGTGTTGCTGCCGATGCGGACCTGGCCGTCACGCGGGACCGGGCGGCGCGTCTGGAGGCTACTGACGCCGGCGGTGTAGTCGCTGACCCGCCCGCCGCTCCCCCGCACGGAGGCGAGCGCGCCGGGGAAGCCGTGCTCGTCGACCAGGCCGTCCAGTTGCCGCTGCACGACGTCCCGGGGACCGTCGTGCCGGCCGGTGTCGGCGAACGCCGAGGGGCCGGTAAGGGCTGCGCCGACCGTGACGGCGGCCAACGCGGCGCTGACCATCCGCACGGTTCGGCGACGGCGGGAGGGATCGCTCGGTGTCACGGGCATGATGGCTCCTCGGTGTCGGAAACGCTGATGCCATCAATGGTTCAAGAAGCCCGATAGCTGGACGATCCCCCCTGCTGCCCACCATTGGTACAGCCTGCGCTACCTCGGGCCGGTGGTTGTCAGTACCGGACGCTGTCGGAGGTCAGCCAGGGCATCGCGCCGGTCGGCTGGCCGTCCACTGTGGCTCCCGCGAAGGCGATCCTCGGTGCGAGGTGCCGATTGTTGTCGGCGGGGAAGTTCAACGTGGGTGTCGACACCTCGTCGAGTCGTTCCGTCTGCCGCGGCGACAACCGCACGTCCACCGCGTCCAGGTTCGCCTTCAGTTGGTCGAGGCGCCGCGCACCGATCAGCACCGAGCTCACGCCCGGTCGGGCACCCACCCAGGCCAGCGCTGCCGCCGCCGGCGTCACTCCGGCGTCAGCGGCCACCTCGTGCAGTACGTCGATGACCTGCCAGTCACGCTCGGCAGGGCCGCCCACCAGTGCGCCACGCTTCGTGTCCACGGAGTCGTTCCCACGGCGGAACTTGCCGGAGAGCCAGCCGCTCTTGAGCGGACCCCAGGGCAGCACTCCGAGGCCGTGCTCGGCCGCCATCGGGACGAGTTCCCCTTCGGCGGTCCGTTCGAGCAGCGAATACTCGGCCTGCAATCCGATCGCCGGCGTCCACCCGCGGAAGTGGGCGACGATCTGCGCCTCGGCCGCCTTCCACGCGGGCAGATCCGACAGGCCCACGTACCGGATCTTGCCGGCCGTGACGAGGTTGTCGAGGGCGCGCAGGGTCTCCTCGACCGGTACGCCCCGATCCCAGTTGTGCAGCCAGTAGATGTCCAGGTAGTCGGTGCGCAGCCGGCGCAGCGACTCCTCCACCTGGGCCACCACGGCCTTGCGCCCGGCGCCGCCGCCGTTGGGATCGCCGAGGAACAGGTTGCCGAAGAACTTGGAGCCGAGGACGATGCGGTCTCGCAGGCCCGGCCGAGAGGCCAGGTAGTCGCCGATGATCTTCTCGGAGTGGCCGTTGGTGTAGATGTTGGCGGTGTCGATGGAGTTGCCGCCACGTTCCAGATATTCGGTGAGGATCGCCTCCGACTCGGCGACCGAGGCTCCCCATCCATGATCCTCCCCGAAGGTCATGGTACCCAGGGTGTACGGGCTGATGCGCAGGCCAGAGCGGCCAAGAGTGACGAAACTGTTGAGTGGCATATGTCCAGTTTACAATCCGCAGGCGCCGGTGCGGGTAGATCGATACTGCCACCGCGTTGCCTGATCCTGCCAAGTTGGGCAGGATGAGCGCATGAGCGCGCTGCCCGAGATCCGCGACCTGGTGCGGCGCCACGCCGGGCGGCCGACGCCAGCCGGGCTCGGCCTGCACCGCAGCGACTCCCCCACCGAGCCGATGCCGGCCCAGACCGCGCCGACCTTCGCCCTGGTCGTGCAGGGCACGAAGCGCGCCGTCCTGGGAAAGCGCGTGTTCACGTACGGGTCCGGGCAGTTCATCGTCGCGTCCTTGGAACTGCCGGTGATCACCCACATCACCCGGGCCACTCCCGACGAGCCGTACCTGGTGCTGGGCCTGGCGCTGCGGCCGCCGCTGATCGCGGAGTTGCTGGTGGAGACGCCACCCGGGCGGGGCGAGCCGGCGGCCGGCATCGCGGTCAGCACCGCCGGCGACGACCTGCTCGACGCGCTGGTGCGGCTGCTACGCCTGCTCGACCGTCCCCAAGACCAGCGCGTGCTCTGGGCGGGCCTGGAGCGTGAGGTGGTCTGGCGGTTGCTGACCAGCGAGCAGGGCGGCACGGTCCGGCAGATCGGGCTGGGCGGCGGCAACATCGTGCAGATCGAGCGGGCGATCCGCTGGATCCGCGACCATCACGCCGACCTGTTCCGGGTCGAGGACGTGGCGCGCGTCGCCGGGATGAGCGTGACGTCCCTGCATCGCCACTTCCGGGCGATCACCACGATGACGCCGATCCAGTTCCAGAAGGTCATTCGGCTCCAGGAGGCACGGTCTCGGCTGCTCGCCGAGCCCGGCGACGTGGCGGCCGTCGGGTTCGCGGTCGGCTACGAGAGCGCGTCGCAGTTCAGCCGTGAGTACCGCCGACTGTTCGGGCTGCCGCCGGGCCAGGACGCGGCCCGCCTTGCCCGGCTTGATCCCGCACAACTCGCCGACGGGTGACCCCCCTTTCGTCGATCATGGAGTTGTGGCGGTGGACGAATGGCGCGAGTCACCATCAGCCAGGCACCACAACTCCATGATCGACCGGGTGAGGGGTTAGGCGACTGGTTCGGGGGTGGGGGTGGCGTCTCGGTTGGGGCCGGGGGTTACGCGGGGGTCGCCCTCGTCGGCGAAGTAGTCGTCCGGAGTGGTGCCGTCCACGCCCTCGGGTGTCTTGGCTGCCCGCAGGATCAGCGTCAGCAGGGCCGCTACCGCCAGGTTGACAAGCACCGCCACGATGCCGACGTAGATCGTCTTGGGGGTGTCGAAGCCGAACTTCTCCAGCGGGAACGCCGAGCCGCCGAAGTGCTTCCGGGTCGGGCTGGCAACCTGGTAGAGCATCCACATGCCGAGCCCCATGCCGGCGACCCAGCCGGCGATAAGCGCGGTCCGGTGGAACCACCGCGTGTAGAGGCCCAGCGCCACCGCCGGCAACGTCTGGAGGATGATCACGCCGCCGATGAGCTGGAGGTCGATCGAGAACTGCGGGTCGAGGAAGACGATGCAGGCCACCGCGCCGACCTTGACCACCAGCGACGTGATCTTCGAGACGTTCGCCTCCTGCGCGGCTGTCGCGTCCCGCTTCAGGTACTCCTTGTAGATGTTGCGGGTGAACAGGTTCGCCGCCGCGATCGACATGATGGCCGCCGGCACCAGAGCGCCGATGCCGATGGCGGCGTAGGCGACCCCGGCGAACCAGTCCGGGAACTGCTGGTCGAACAGCAACGGCACGATCGTGTTGTTGTCGACGCTGCCCTCCGTCGCCCCGGGCAGCGGCTTCACCCCCGCCGCGATGGCCATGTAGCCGAGCAGCGCGATCAGACCGAGCAGCAGGCTGTACGCGGGCAGCGCCGACATGTTCCGCTTGATCACGTCACGGTTCCGGCTGGCCAGCACACCTGTGATGCTGTGTGGATAGAGGAACAGCGCAAGCGCCGAACCGAACGCCAGGGTGACGTACTGGAGTTGGTTGTTGCCGTTGAGCAGGATGCCGTCGTTCGGGTTCGGCGACGCCTGGAACTTCGCGTCCGCCGCGTCGAAGATGTCACCCCAGCCACCCAGCTTGTAGGGCAGGTAGATGACCGCCACCAGGATCACGATGTAGATCAGGCTGTCCTTGACGAACGCGATGAGCGCCGGCGCGCGCAGCCCCGACTGATAGGTGTACGCGGCCAGGATGGCGAACGCGATGATGATCGGCAGATGCCGGGCCAGGGTGCTCTCCCCCGTCACGCCCATGGTCTTGAGGACCGCCTCGATGCCGACAAGTTGCAGGGCGATGTACGGCATCGTGGCCACGATGCCGGTGATCGCGATCAGCAGCGCCAGCACCGGCGAGTCGAACCGCCTGCGGACGAAGTCGGCAGGGGTCACGAAGCCGTGCCGGTGCGAGACCGACCAGAGCCTGATCAGCACCAGGAAGACGAGCGGGTAGACGACGATCGTGTAGGGCACCGCGAAGAACCCGGCCGCGCCGGCTCCGAACATCAGCGCCGGCACCGCCACGAATGTGTACGCGGTGTAGAGGTCACCGCCGACAAGGAACCAGGTGATCCAGCCGCCGAAGCTCCGGCCGCCCAGACCCCACTCGTCCAGGTGCGCCATGTCCTTCGGTGCCCGCCAGCGCGCCGCCACGAAGCCCATGGCACTGACCAACAGGAACAGCAGGGAGAAGACGATGATCTCGGTGAGGTGATCGCGCCACATCAGCGGGCCCCCCGCCTCTTCGTCATCTGGTAGACGAACGTCGTGGTGGACACGCCGAGCAGGATCCAGGCCAGTTGCAGCCAGTAGTAGCGCGGGAACCCGAAGACCCGGGGTGCGTCGCCATTGAAGAACGCCGGGATCAGCGGCACCACGATGGGGAGGAAGAGCAACCAGTTCCAGGGGCTGTGGTCCTTTGCCCTGGACGGCGCCGTGGCGGGCGCCTCCGGTTCCGGTGCAGCCATCTGACACACCTCCGGGGAGTCGTGACACTCGATGTAACGGCCGGAGGCTACGACTCTGTGACCGCCGTCACGATCCGTGCGGGGGTGGCGGTGCGCCGAACGGTGTCCGTATTGCGCCGAACGGCATCGACAGGCGTACCCGGTGTCGGGCCGGTCCGACCGACCCGGGAACGGCGTGGGGCCCGGGTGCGATTCGCACCCGGGCCCCACGTGGGCAGATCGTCAGATCACCCGATCGGCATTACCGCTGAGCAGTCCAGAGCAGCGCCCGGCCGAGCTGCGACTGCAGACCCTTGGGGTGCAGGCGGAACGTCGGGTCGGTGCCGAACAGCACCACACCGTTGCCGGTGCTGGAGACGGCCCGCACGATGCTGGCCTGGTTGGCAGCCGCGGCCTGACCGTTGGCGCCGCCGGTGGCCCACCAGCCGGACAGCAGCGGGTCGGCGGCGTACGACTGCTCGACCTGGACGTTGGCGCCCAGGTTGGTGAACCAGACAGGCTGGCTGATGAACGCGTGCGGGATGGCCGAGGTGGTGACCGGCCCGCCGTTGTTCACGATGTTCGCCACACCACTTGCCAGGCTCGGCGCTGCCGTGGCGGTCACGCTCAACAGCCCCGTGCCGTTACCGAAGGCCGCCCCGGGGGTGCCAAGGCCGACCACGCCGCCGCCGCGAGCCAGGAAGGCGTCCAGGGCGGCCCGGTTCTCGGCGGTCAGGTTCGTCAGGTTGACGTTGCTGGCGACAAACAGCACGTCGACGTCAGACGTCAGGGTGGTGGCAAGCGTGGCGGCGGTCACCGCACGCGCCTCGAAGCCCAGGGCGGCGAGGGTGTCCCGCTCCTCGACAGTGCCGACGTAGCCGACCACTACCCGGTTGAGCAGAGTGCCCCGCCAACCCTTCGGCGCGGCCGTGAAGCTCACGCCGTGGGCCTTCACCTCGGCACGTGCCAGCTTCTGGTTGGCCGGAGTGTTCGGAACGACAACCGATCCGTCCGCGAGCCGGTAGACCGCGACGTTCTTGGCCAGCAGCGAGTTCACCACGAGCAGGTCGGCCGCGTCCCGCAGGTCCAGGCGCAGGTCGGACTTACCGGCGGGCAGGGTGCCCTCGGCCCGCGCGTCGTTGATCCGCTCCAGGCGCACCCCGGGCAGGGTGTTCCACAGCGTGTCCACTGTGGCGCCCCAGGTCAGCCCCTGGCTCCAGGCGCCCGGGCCGGCGTAGAGGTCGTCCACGCGGTCGGTGATGTCCGCGCCCGGTTCGAGAAGCGAGTTGACCAGGCCGCGCTTGGGCTGGTGCATGTCGATGACGTACGAGCCGGCCTGGTAGGACTTGCCGCCGGCCTTGAACGCCTTCTTCGCCTGCCACACCCGGCCACCACTGCCGATCAGCAGGTTGACCAGACGCGCCGCGGCGGGCTCGGAGCGCTGCCCGGTGCCAGCCGGGATGACGTACGAGCGGGGGAATTCGGTGTTGTAGTTGTCCTCCGGACCCCAGCCCGGCACGTACTCGTCCGGGATGTTGCGCAGCGGCTCACCGGCCAGGCCACGGCGGTAGACCTCGGCCTGGTCGTGCAGCACCTGCGCCCGGTTGTCCTGGATGTAGCGCAGCGAGGTGCGGATCGCCACCTCGTGCACGTCGGTGTTGATGCCGGAGCGACGGACCCGCTCGGCGGGGGTGAGGTTGGTGCCGCGCGGGTTCAGCGGCGCCTCGATGGTGTACGGGATGCTGCTCTGGAGCATGGCGAACGACGGCACGTAGATCGGCGGGAAGTCGTCCCACACGCCCGGCGCGTCGTCGCGGAACGGGATCCGGGCACTCTGGGTCTCGGCGTAGCCCAGACCGCGCAGGTCCTGCTCGATCGCCAGGGCGTTCGGCAGGCCGTGCTTGATGTAGAGGTCGTACTCGTTGTTGACGTTGTGCGGCGGGGTGCTGGGGTGCAGCAGGGTCGGGTTGACGTACCCGTGCAGGTCCAGCGTGATGATCGGCTTGGTGTCGATGATCAGGTCGCGGATGATTTTGGTCTCGGGCTGCGAGACGATTGTCAGGTCGCGGTTGAGGTCGTAACCCGCCGAGTTGGGCCGGGTGCCGGCCACACGCCCGTCCGGGTTGGCGGTGACGATGAAGACCAGCCGGTTGCGCTTCAGCAGCGTGGCCGCCTCGGGGCTGCGGTCGGTGGCGAGGTCCTCGATGACCCGCAGCGCCGCGTCGGTGCCCTCCCACTCGTTGCCGTGCAGGTTGCCGTTGACCAGGAGCGGGGTCTTGTAGCCGGCCAGCAGCTTGCGGTCCCGCTGCGCCCGGGCCGGGTCGTCCTCGATGAGCCGCTTCCAGGTCTCCTGCTGCTGGGCCTCGCTGCGGCTCTCCGGTGCGGTCACGGTGACCACGTACAGGTCGTAGCCGCCGGCGGACTTACCGGCGACGCGGGCCGAGACCCGGTTGCTCGCACGCTGGATGGCGTTCAGCTTCGGCGCGATCTCGTCGTACGGAACGACACCAATCGGGATCGACGCGTCGGCCGGATTGTCCGGCCAGAGCGGGAGCGTGTTCTGCTGGGGGTAGCCGCGAACGTCGGAGTGGCCGGGGCCGTGCTGCGGCGCGTGGTGGCCCGGGGTGGGGTTACCCGGTTTGGCGGACGCCGCATTTGTCAGGGCCACGGTGGCGAGCAACGCGGTGCTCACCGCCGTCACGGTGAGGCGGGATAGACGTCTCGTAGGCAACATGGACAGATCTCCTGTCGGGAGGTACGCAGGCGGACGCGCCGCCGGGCCGGAGACCAGCGGTGAAAGGGGGACGTCCGTAGCGTGCGAGGAAGGGATGGACCCGGCGTCAGATAGAGCGTCGACAGGCTGCGCTGGCGACGCGCAGGAGGTCGATGTGACCCCGCTTCGTCAGGTGAACGCTTCGCACAAACCGATCTTGGGTCGCGCACGCTCCACTGTCAACGGTTTCTGCCCTGGTGGGAGCCCCAGAGCCAAAACCCTCCCGCCAGGTGGGAATTAGTCGATCTTGGTGAGGTGCGCGGTGTCGTTGACCGTACGAACGGCGACTCCGCCGTCGGGCCACATGTCGAGCACCGAAATGCCGGCCGCGTCCAGGAACAGTCGGTGCAGGAAACCGTCACCGGCGGCGAGGGCGTCGCGCAGCGCCAGCTTGATCGGCGAGACGTGGGAGACGATCACCACGGTCTCCGCCGGGTACGCCGTGGGCAGCGCCTCGATGACCCGTCGGATGCGCTCGGCCACCTGGGTGAACGACTCACCACCGGGCGGGGCGACCCGAGGAGAGACGAGCCAAGCGTCCATCTCCCCCGGCCACTGCTGGCGCACCTCCGCGAAGGTACGCCCCTCCCACTGGCCGAAGTCACACTCGATCAGGTCGTCCTCGGTGCGGACCGGCACGTCACCGAGCGCCCCGGCGATCGCCGCCGCCGTCGACGTACACCGGGACAGCGGTGAGCTGAGCACGGCCGCGACGGACGGGGCCAGCGCGGCGACCCGTGCGGCGGTGGCGCGGACCTGAGCCCGGCCGCGCTCGGAGAGCGGCACGTCGCCGCGGCCGGAGTAGCGGCGCTGCTCGGTGTACTCGGTCTCGCCGTGGCGCACAAGGATCAGCCGGGTGGCGGTGAAGCTCGGACGCGGCTCCCAGGAGACCGGCGCGGTCGCCGGGTCGGTGCCGGTCGAGGCACCGCCGGCCGGGGCGCTGGCCGAGGCCGGGGCGCTGGCGGCGGCCGGCGGCGGCGTGGATCGACCGGCGGCGGCGTCCATCGCGGCGTTGGCGAGCGCGTCGGCGTGCCGGTTCTGGTCGCGGGGAATCCAGGTGAACCGGACAGCGGCGAACCGGCCCACAAGCGTCGCCGCCTGGGCGGCGAGCGGACGCAGGCCCGGGTGCTTGATCTGCCACCGGCCGCACATCTGCTCGACCACAAGCTTCGAGTCCATCCGGACGTCCACCTCGCCGGCACCCAACTCGGCGGCGGCCGTCAGCCCGGCGATCAGACCCTGATACTCGGCGACGTTGTTGGTCGCCGTACCCAATGACTCGGCGCGTTCGGCGAGCACCTCGCCGGTCTCCGAGTCGCGCACCACCGCGCCGTAGCCGGCCGGACCCGGGTTGCCCCGGGACCCGCCGTCGGCCTCGACGACGACCACGCGCGGTGCCACGACCTACAGACCCGACTCGTTGGTACGGACCATGATCCGTCGGCAGTCCTCGCAGCGGACCACGTCGTCCGGGGCGGTCTTGCGGATCCGGGCCACGTCGGCGCCGGACAGCTCCAGCCGGCAGCCGCCGCAGCGGCCCGCCGTGAGCAGCGCGGCACCCAGCCCGGTCTCCTCGCGGATCTTCTCGTAGAGGGTGACCAACTCGCCCGGAAGGTCGGCCGCGAGGGGCTGACGGGCCCCCCGCTTGAACTCCTCCTCCTTGGCGATCTCGGCAAGCGCGTCGTCGCGGCGCTGCTCGGTGGCGGCCCGCTTCTCCCGCGTGTCGGCCAGCCGCTGCTCCACGCCGTCCAGCACGCTCTGCGCGGTCTCCCGCTGCTCCATCAACTCCAGCTCGGCGTCCTCCAGGTCGCCCTGGCGCCGGTTGAGCGAGACCAGCTCGTGCTGCAGCGCCTCAAGCTCCCGGGCCGGGCCGGTGCCTGCGGCGAGCCGGTTCTGGTCCTTCTCCTTGCGGGCCCGGACCTGGTCGACGTCCTTCTCCAGACGGGCGATGTCCCGGTCCAGGTCGTCGACCGCCACCTGCGCGCGGACCCGCTCGTCCTCCAGCGACGACAGCTCCCGGGCCAGCGCCTCCAGCTCGGCCCGCTCCGGCAGCGACCGGCGTCGGTGCGCGAGCTGGGCGAGGTTGGTGTCGATCGCCTGAAGGTCGAGCAGGCGGCGCTGGACCTTGGGGTCAGCCTTCACGGTCGGGCTCCTTGTCGTCCACAACGGTTGCGGCGGCGTGCACGGTCCACGGGTCGGTGTCCAGGTCGGACACCAGCGTCTCGACGCCCGGCGCCTCCCGCAGGAGGGCTGCCAGATCGTCCAGCCACGGTCGTTCGGTCGCCCAGTGGGCGGCGTCGATCAGGGCGGGACCATCGGCCGCGATGTGCTCGCCGGCCGGATGGTGCCGCAGGTCGGCGGTGAGGAACGCGTCCACCCCGGCGGCGGTCGCGGCGCCGAGGAAACTGTCCCCCGACCCGCCGCTGACGGCGAGGGTACGAACCATACGCCCGGGATCCCCCGCCGCGCGAACCCCCCACGACGTGACAGGGAGCACGGCGGCGGCGTGCCGGGTCAACTCGGCCAGGGTCATCGGGCGGGGCAGCTCGCCGACCCGGCCGAAGCCCCGGTCGTCGCCGTACGCGGCCGAACCGGGTGCGGGCTGCTGCAACGGGCGCAGCCCGGTCAGGCCGAACCGGGCGGCGAGGGCATCGGACACGCCAGGGGACGCGACGTCGGCGTTTGTGTGCGCCACGTAGAGCGCCACCCCGGCCCGGATCAACTGGTGCACGATCCGGCCCTTGAAGGTCGTCGGAGCGACAGACGAGACACCCCGCAGCAGCAGCGGGTGATGCGAAACGATCATGTCCGCCTCGACGGCCAGCGCCTCGGCCACCGTCTCGGGCACCACGTCGACCACACAGAGCACCCGGCGGACCGGGGCGGCCGGCTCCCCGAGCACGAGGCCGACCCGATCCCACTCCTCGGCCCAGACCGGCGGGTAGCGCCGTTCCAGCTCGGCGACCACGTCGGTCACCGAGGGGGCGGATACGCATACGCTCACGGCGGCCCAGCTTACCGGCGTGGCGGCGGTCCGGCGGCGACGCCCGGCCGGGACGGTCGGGTGACCCGCCGGACGCGACCGCCGAACGCTCAGGCCGCGCGGTACGCGACGGAACGCAGCGCGGCCAGCGGCATCTGCCAGGGGAACACGTGCAGGTGCTGCTCACCTGTCCCGGGCGGGTGCAGTGCGACGACATGATCACCGAAGAGCATCGTGACACCCCAGTCGGCCAGCCGAGCCACACCGGCCCGGAACGCCGGGTGGGCGGCCATCGCGACGTTCGTGTACGGCACGGCAACGATGGGCAGGCCCTTGCCCTGCGCCTCGACAAGCAACCCGAGGGCGAGCGTGTCAGCGATCCCGGCCGCCCACTTGTTTACCGTGTTCACTGTCGCCGGGCAGACGATCATGGCGTCGGCCGGCGGCAGCACGTCCGGATCATCGGGATTCTTGTAGTGCGTTCGCACCGGATGCCCGGTCTGGCGGGCCAGGGCGGACTTGTCGACGAACTTGGCGCCGTCCGGTGTGGTGACCACGCAGACATCCCAGTCGTCCTGCTGGGCCAGGTCGACCAGACGCCCGACGTGACGGGCCAGCGGCGAACCGCAGGCGATGACATAGAGCACCGCGCGGTGCTCGCTGGTGCGCTGTCCGCCGGCCATCAGACCGGCTCCGTGCTCATACCCCTACTCCCATGTGCTCAGCCAACTCCGCTATCGGAGAAGGCGGCGCACCACGTGTGCGACGAAGGATGTCCGACATGACCTCGTGGGCGATCGGCCGGCAGCGGATCTCCGACGGCGCGAGCCGATCACCGAGCAGCAGCATCTCGCCGGCGTTCGCCACGTCGCCCATCTGCGCGTACCCGCGGGCGATGTCGAGCAGGTGGTGGGCGCGGCGTTCCGGCAGCAGCGCATTGAACAAGGGCTCCGAGATGCGCAGCTGATGCACCTCCACCGCGCGACCACCGTCGCCCAACTCCACGGCGGCGGCAGCCCGGTGCAGCTCGACGTTCGTCGGGCCGAACGACGTCCAGTAGTGGTTCTGGTCGCTGCCGAGCAGCGTCGCGGCCTCCTCCGCACAGTTGATCAGGTCGTCGACGCTTGCCGAGTCACCGATCCGGGAGGCGGCCATCGCGCCCTGGAGCAGCAGCATCCCGTAGACCGAGAGCCGCGCCGGGGTGACCTCGTTGCTCCCGCCGGGCGCCAGCCGGTTGGCGATCTGGACGTTCAACTCCAGCGCCGGACGGGCCCGGCCCATGGCGACCAGGGCGTTGCAGACCCGGGTGGTGGCGATGCCGGCCAGCAACTGGTCGTCGGCACGCTGGGCCACCGCCATCGACCGGTCCGCGGCCAGCCAGGCCAGCTCGCACTCGCCGAGCTTGCGCAACACCGAGGAGGCGATCTGATAGACCTGGCCGAGCAGATGAGCCGCCTCCGGAGCCTGCGCGCCGTCGTAGGCGGCGTCGGCCGCCTGGGCGTCGCGCAGCAGCTTCGGCAGCGCCCGGGTGAGCATCCCGTAGCGGCCGTACTGGTAGGTGAGCCAGGCGTGGTTGACGGCCTTGCGCATGTCGTCAAGCGGGGGCGGGCAGGGCGCCGCGTCGAAGTAGGCGCTCATCGAGTCGTACCGCTCCAGGGCCGCCCGGATCTCCTGCACCTCGACCTGGTCGATGCAGTTCAACGCGTCCGTACGCCGCTCCGGGTCACGACCCAGCAGCAGTTGCACGTCCATCTGGAGGATGTCGGCGATCTCGTAGAGGACCGAGAACTTGTCCAGCCGACGGACGCCACGCTCGACCTTGTCCACCCAGCTCTTCGACTTGCCCAACCGGTCGGCGAACACCTGCTGCGACATCTTGCGTCGGCCCCGCCAGTAGGCCACTCGCCGCCCTATGGGTAGCTCGTCCATCTCCCCATCCCCTCCCCTGCCGCCACCGTCCATCGGGCCGGGGCGATGTCCGCGGGTGCGGCGATCCAGCGTGCTCTTCAGGTTTCCGCTGGTCGCACAGCCTGTACGTCAGCCAGACAGCCAGTCCTCGTACTTTTCGTGCAAGTTGCACGAGCCGTTCGTCAACCTCAACGATCGTGGGTTACGGCAGTGACGGTGCTCGACATGCGACCTGGCGATCGCCAGGCCCGACGAGGGGAGATGGCACATCATGTGGCGTAACGTCGGACCGCGCGTCGCCGAACTGTCGCCGTTGGAACGGGTCCGGCTGCGCCGGGTCGCCATCCGGTACGCCGTACACGGATGGGAGGTCACCCCCGGCGCCTGCCTGGCACGCAGCCGGTTCGTGTGCGGCCGCGCCGGCTGTCCCACCGTCGGCTGTCACCCAGCCCTGGAAAACTGGGAGTTGGCCGCGAGCGCCGACCCGGCCCGGGTGGCCACCTGGTGGCGGACCCGCCCACACGGCGTGCTGCTGCCCACCGGGCGGGCCTTCGACGTGCTGGAAGTGCCGGCCCACCTCGGCCGGCAGGTGCTCGACGCGGTGCGGACCCACCCGGCCGGCACCGGCGTACGCGGCCCGGTCCTTGTCACCCCGACCGGCCGGTGGATGTTCCTCGTACGCCCCGGCGATCCGCTCCGGCCAGAGTTGGAGCACTGTTTCCACGTGGTCCGACACGGGCCGGGCTCGTGGATTCCGGCGCCGCCGACCCGGCTGCCCGAGGGGACAGTCCGCTGGGCGGTCGCCCCGGAGCAGGCCCGGTGGCAACTCCCCGACTCCTACCTGGTGCAGAACACGTTGATCGAGACGCTGCGCGCCTCCGGGGTGACGCTCACCCTCGACCTGCTCCCCGGCCACCTGCCACTGCCGCGCCGAGGTATGTGACCCGGCCCGCCTCGGCCGCGCCGGGTCACCCGGGCCGCTTCGCCGCAGCCGTGCCAGGGCATGTGATTCGGTCCGCCGCAGCCGTGCCAGGGCATGTGATTCGGTCCGCCGCAGCCGTGTCGGGTCGCTGGGCCGGTCCGGGCCACCGACCCGATCCGGTGACCGACAGCGTCGCCGGGGCGCCGGTCCTCGTTGAGCAGAGGGACAGCGACCAAGGACAGCGCGAACGCGCGCCACGATCGGGGGAACGATGTCCACGGACGACAGAGCGCCGCAGCCCGGCGGCACCGAGCCGCCCCGCCGCAGCCACCCCGGGCACCGCTGGGCAGGCACGCGGCCCGCTGGCTCCCGCCCCGGCCGCCCCCGCCCCACCGGCACCCGCCCCGCCGGCACCCACCGCCCCGTGCGCTAACCCCGCACCCCCGCGCCGCGCCCTCGCCCGCCCTCCGCCCTCCGCCCTCCGCCCCCGCGATCTTGCACTTTCTGCCCCGACAATCGCCGCATATAGGATGAAACAGCGACCGAAAGTGCAAGATCGCGGGGGTGTGGGGCGCGCGAGGCCCCCGGGGCGCGGGCTCGGGGCGCGCGAGGCCCGGGGCACAAGGGCCCGGGGCGCGAGGGTGCGGGTTAGGTTTTGGGGAGGGTTGGGGAGACGTACTGGCGGGCGTTGTCGGTGATTACCGCGTGGGTGTAGTTGGCGCGGCGGTCCAGCCAATCTATTCCGGCGGTTCCCATGGCCAGGGCTGCGGTGGCGTAGGCGTCGGCGATGCCGAGGTCGGTGCCGACCACTGTCACCGAGCGCAGCCCGTCGGCCGGTACGCCCCGGCGTGGGTCCAGCACGTGCGGACCCCGCTCGTAGATCCCGGACGTGGCTACTGCCAGGTCGGTGCCGGCGAGCACCAGGCAGGTCGCCATCTCATCCCACGGGTGCCGGATGCCGATCCGCCACGGCTCCCCCGACGGGGACAGGCCGCGTACGCGCACGTCGCCGCCGGCGTTGACGCAGTGGTTGCCCGCTCCGGCGGCGAGTAGCCGATCCGAGGCGACCTGTGCCGCCCAGCCCTTGACGAAACCGGACGGGTCGAGCCGACCGGTGGCGTACGCGTCGAAGAACCCGTCGGTGGCGCCCCACAGGTCGGCGCACGCCTCCAACACGAACCGCAGGTCCGCCGACGCTTCGGAGAGCAGCACCTCGCCCCTGTCGAAGCGGCACACCTCGCTGTCGTCCCGGTACGTGCTGAACCGGGCGTCGACCTCGCGCATCCAGCCGAACACCTGGTCGGCCAGTTCGTGCAGGCGCGTGGGCGGCAGGTCGTCGGCGAGGTCCACGGTGATCGCCGTACCCATGATCTGCTCGACCCGGCACAGACCGGGACGGGTGGTCGTTGCCGGCATGTCAGAACGCCTGCTCGATGGCGGCCCGCAGCGACTGCTTGTAGGAGTTGCTGGTCTCGGTGGCGCCGGAGACGGTGTTGAGGTTGGCGCTCTGCTTCTGCACGACCTCGCCGCCGGTGCCGTTGTAGGCGTCCCGCACGTCGCCGCTGTGGATGTCGGATTCGCCGCCGCTGGGCAGCGACAGGGTGGTGGCCTCGATGATCCGGTTGCCGGAGACCACGATCTGCACCTGCACGTACCCGTACTCGTTGTCCACGCCCGGCCCGGTGACCCGGCGGGTGGTCGGTTGGGGCGCCTTGGTGGTGCGCGGCGCGGTCGGCGCCTTCGCTGTGGTGCGGGTGCCGGACGGGCGGGCGGTGGTCTTGCCGGGCTTGGGCGACGCTGGCGCGTCGGCGCTTTGGGAGGGGGCCGGCGTCGGGCCGGCGCCGGGGGCGTCCGGAGCGGCGTCCGGGGCGGCGCTCGGGTCGACGCCCGGGCCGGCGGGGTTGACCGGCTGGGAGGTCGGCAGGTTCTGGGCGGCCGGGGTGATGCCCGGGGAGCCCTTGAGCACCACGAGCGCTGTGGTGCTGGCGGCCAGACCGGTGATCGCGAGCAACGCGCGACGCATGCGATGCCTTCCTACAACTCGAAGGTGGCCAGGTGGATCTGCCGGCGCGGTACGCCGGCCCGGCGCAACGCGCGCACCGACTGCTCGACCAGGCCAGGCGGCCCGCACAGGTAGACGTCGCGGCGGGCCACGTCGGGCACCAGTTGGCGCAGTCCGTCGGGGCTCATGAGCTGGCGGGGGCCGGCGTCGTCGCGGGAGCCGATGACGTACCAGATGGAGGTGTCGCGTTCCTGGGCCAGCCAGTCCAGCTCGCGGCTGAGCAGCACGTCGGCGGGCGTACGGGCCCGGTAGATGAGGGCGGCGCCCGGCGGCAGCTCCTCGAGCATGGCCCGGATGGGCGTGATGCCGCTGCCGCCGGCGATCAGCAGGGCCCGTTCGCGGATCCGGTGCGCGGCGGTGAACGTGCCCGACGGGCCCTGCGCCCAGACGCGGGTGCCCGGGTCCAGGTCGCGCAGGTCGGCGGTGTGCGTGCCGACGACCTTGACGGTGAGCCGCAGCCAGCGGCCGTTGGCTGCGGCCGAGACGGAGAACGGGTGCGACTGCCACCAGCAGCCCCGGGTGAGGAAACGCCAGCGGAAGTGCTGCCCGCCGAGCATCTCCAACCGGCCGAGCCGTTCGCCGGTGAGGTAGATGGAGATGGTGTCCGGGGTCTCGGCGACCACGTCGGCGACGCGCAGCCGGTAGCGCATGTTGAACGCCAGCGGCGCGATCACCCGACCCCAGAGCAGGGCGGCGACCACAAGCACGTAGAGGGCGATCCAGCCGGTGCGCACCGGGCCGGGCCTGTAGAGCTGCGCGCCGTGGGTGAACTGGTGGCCGTAGCCGAGTAGCAGCACCAGATAGCTGGAGCGGTGCAGCAGGTGCCACAGCTCGTAGGGCAGCGCCCGCCGGATCCCCCGCACACTGCTGAACCCGACAAGCATCATGATGCCGATGGCGACGAACGCCGAGACCATGTCCTCGTAGTCGCCGAGCAGCGTGCCCACCTCGGCGACGATCGACTGGTTTCGCAGGTCGGCGTAGCCGACGAGGATCAGCGACATGTGCGCCAACACGGCGACCAGCAGCGTCGCGCCGATGTCGCGGTGCCAGCGGGACAGGTGCTCGCCGCCGATCCACCGTTCCAGCACCGGCAGCCGGCTCATCAGCAGCACCTGCACCAGCAGCAGGTAGCCGGCGATCAGGCCGGTGATCCGGCCCGCCGCGGTGACTGTCGCCGCGGTGCTCCGCAGCGAGCCGGCGGGCGTCCCCAGCCACCAGGGCAGCACGCTGGCGAGCAGCCCGACCAGGAGCAGCACCGCCAGCAACCGCCGGCCGCCGGGTCCGCGCCGCGCCGGGATCTGCGGGGGTACGGGCGCAGCCGACCGGCCGCCGTGCCGGGACGAGGTCCCGGTGCGGCGGCCGGCGGCGTGGGTGTGCGGGTACGTCACGCGTACAGCTTCATCGGGGCGTACTTCATGCGGGGGAACACCTTCTGCACCTCCGCGTTGGTGAGCCCGAACCGGCCCTGGGCGAGTGAGCCGTAGACGTTGAACATGTTGTTGTATTCCGGCACGTCACCGGAGTCGAGCTTGTCAAGGCCGTTCCAGGTCCCGAGCAACGAACCGGCGAGCTTCTTGCCGGACAGGACGGTGATCACGCCACCGTGGCCGTGGTCGGTGCCGCCACCGTTGGAGCCGACCCGACGGCCGAACTCGCTGGACACCATGATCGTCACGTCGGCGGATTGCGGGCCGAGGTCGGTGAAGAACGCGGCCATCGCCTTGGCCAACTCCCCGAGCCGACGGTGCAGTTGGCCGCCCTCGCGGGTGCCCTGGTTCTCGTGGGTGTCGTAGCCGCCCATGCCGACGGTGGCGACCCGGACGTTGGCCCCGCCCTTGATCAGTTGGGCGAGTTGTTGGAACGCCCTGCCGACGCCCTCGTACGTGACGCCCTCGGTGGGCTGGTACGGCTTGGCGGCGAGCTTCTGCGCGGTGGCCAGCGCACCCATGCCCTCCTGCACGGCCTCCTCGACCGGGTGGTTGATCCCTGTGAAGAGCCCCTTGATGGCCTTCTCCGTGGCGGCCCGGAACTTGTCGTCGCCGTTGAGCCGCAGCGAGCCGACGCTGTTCAGCGAGATCGCGCCGTTGTTGCCGACAAGCGAGCGGGGCAGGGTGCTGCCGATGCCGACGCTGCGGAACGCGGTGCCCTTGCCGAGGTTGTCGACAAGGCCGTCCAGCCAGCCCCGGCCGCCTGTCTCGTTGGGCAGCCCACCCAGGTTGCAGGCGTCCGCGGCCTGGAAGTGGCTGCGGGACAGCCGCTCGTCGGAGGCCGCCGGGATGAAGCCCAACTGGCCGGCCTTGAGCCACTGCTCCAGCGGCTTGAAGGCACTTGTCAGCTTGAAGCCCCGGCTCAGGGCGAGCGAGTCGTTGCCGAGCAGCAGGTCGGGGCGGGCCTTGGCGAGCACCGGGTCGTTGTCCGGTGCCACAAGGCTCAGCCCGTCCAGCCCGCCGTAGAGGAAGACGTGGATCAGCGTGCCGGTCTTGGTCGCCGCGAACGACGCCGAGGTGGTGACGAACTGGGCGGTGGCCAGCGCGGTGGCGGTCGCCGCGGCGCCGGCGACGAAGGTCCGCCGGGTGACACCGCGGCCGTCCTGCTGGGCCTCCTCCAGGTTCTCCAGCGTGCGGTAGCGGTCGGCCTCGGCCGCGTTCTCGGCGGCGACGAGGTCGGCCTCGGCGCGCAGCAGCGCCTCCGCCGGGTTGTCGGCCAGTCGCCGCAGGTCGGGGCATTCGGGGTGCAGGGGGAACGAGTTGTACACAGTCTTCTCCATCGGGTGCCTCACCGGAGGTGGTGCTGGGGGGACGCGAGGATCGCCCGCGCGACGGCGGTGATGGCCCCGTTGAACGTGGCATCGACCTTGGCGGTCGCCGGCACGCCGGCCACGCCGAGGATCAGGTTCTTCTCCCGCGCGCTCAGCTTCTGGCCCACCAGACGCAGGGAGAGCGCGTCCACGTACGCCCCGGCGGTGGCCGGCGGCTTGGCGACAAGCTTCTGCGGCGGCGTGTACGTGAAGGCGGTGCGGTAGCCGGCGACGATCTCGCCGGCCTCGTTCCAACCGTTGACCATGGTGCCGGCCGAGGTCCACGCCACGTAGACGTCCGGGTAGCCGTCCGGGGTGGGTTGACCCATCGGGTACTGGCCCAACTCGCGCAGCTTGTCGTGGACCTGCCGCAGGCCCCGGGCGAAGGGGGTTCGCTTGTTGTCGCCGTTGTTGTGCGTCGGCGACGCCTCCGGCCCCACGCCCAGCGTCCGGTAGGTGGCCACCAGGTACTCCATCGGCCGGCGCACCTTCTGGCCCACCGCCGCCCAGAACTCCGAGGAGCTGAACAGCGTCATCAACACCGGCTTGATCATGCCGTTGTTGCTGCTGTACGACTTGGCGAGCCGGTCCACGAGGGACTTCGGCGGGGTGTCCGAGACGAACCGGGTGGCCAGGCTCTGCGCCACGTACTTCGCCGTCGACGGGTGCATCGCGATGTAGGTGATGTACTTGTCGATCGCCGCGTCCACGGCGGCGATCTCCTTGGGCGTCGGGTTGTTGACGTCGCCGATGGCGAAGGTGTTCGGGTGGGTGAAGCCGAGGATCTTCACCTTGCCCATGTAGTGCTGGTTGACGCGCAGGCGGTACTGGCCCTTGTCGTCGACGCCACGGCCGGTCTGCAACATGGCGGCCTGGCGGACGTCGCCCTCCGTGTAGCCGCCGTCGACACCGACCGAGTACAGCTCCAGGTTCTCCCGGGCAAGGTTCTCGTTGATGGCGTCCTTGCGGGAGTCCTTCTGGTTCAGATAGATCAGCAGCGCGGGGTGCTTGTTCGCGGCGACGAGCATCTCCGGGTAGCTGCCAAGCGCGTGCTTGCGCACCACGTCCTTGTCGAACGAGGTGCGGTACGCCTCACCGCCGTCGAAGTCGGCGGCGACGTGCAGGAAGTCGTTCCAGAAGTCGACCATCACCTCGAACAGTTGGCGCTTCGACCAGATCTGCCGTGCCAGGGTGGCGTCGACCACCTCCCGCTCCGGCTGGGCGCCCTGCTCGTTGAGCTTCTCCCGCTGGTCGCGCAGTTGCTGCACGGTGAGCGCCTGGGTGGGCAGCTCGGCGATCTTCAGCTCGGCCTTGCTCGGCTCCAGCTTCTCCGGGTCGAGCTGGGCGCGGATCCAGGCGTCGATGCCCTGCCTCTTGATGTCGGCGACCACTGCGGGCGTCGCGCCGAAGGTGGCCCGCCTGGCAAGGTGCAGGATCGGGTCCTTGGCCAGCACCGTCTTGACCGTCACCTGGGTCGCCGCGGCGGCTGCCGCAGGCCCGGAGAACGTCCGGCCACCGGCGGGCGCGTTCTTCTTCAGCGCGTCCCCGGCCCGGGAGCCCATGTAGCTCTCGTTCTGCTCGGTGTAGGTGCGCACCGTGCTGGGCTGCTGGCCGCTGGGCCGCGCCGCGTTGCCGTCGGTCACCGTGTTGCCGGTCGCGTCGCCGGCCACCGCCTCGTCACCGAAGAGGCCGCGGAACTGCGGGGTCATGGCGAGCGCCGCACCACCGGCCACGACGGCTGCCGTACCGCCGAGCGCGACAATTGCCTTGCGCCGGCCGACCTTGCGGCCCGGCTCGTCGTCATCGTCCAGGGTGGGCAGTCCGCCGCCGGCCGGGCGGGCCGGGACCTGACGACCGAGGCCCTCCGGGCCTACCCACTGCGGCCCGCGCGGGGCGGAAGCGGCGTGTGCGTACCCGTCGCCGTACTGGTCACGCGGGTCGGCCTGTGCCGGGTAGCCGCCCTGGTAGGGGCGGGGCGAGTCGTACCCGTACGACGCGGAGGAGGTGGAGTCGCCGTACCCGTCCGCACTGTGGTGCTGGCGTCCGTCCCAGCCGCGGTCGTCCCGCGGTCGACGTGGTGGCACATTCTGGTCGGCCATGTACCAATCCCGATTTCTGATGAGCGCCGGAAGCTGCGACCGAGCAGGTGCGGCAGGTGCGGCGACTGTTGCCTGAGGGGGTTGCTACGGCAAGGTAACCAAGCACTCAGGTGCCTTCAAGGTGACCTGTTCGCCCTCGTGAGGGCACTTAAGACAGGCCTCACCAGCGTGGTCGTGGCCGGTCCCCCACACGGGTCGGGCTCCGACCTTCCCAGCAGGGCGGACGCCCGGCAGTCGGGTACGGACCGGACCGCGCCGCCGTACGCGACACATTCGGCGTCGTTAACGGGCACAGGCAAACTTAAGGTCGGGATAAGCAGGACATGAGGTGCCCTCACGCGGGGGAAAAGTAGGAGCAGCAGGCGAGCGTGAGCCGCTGCCGCAGCGGGTATGCCGCCGAACCGCTGAACGCGTGAGGGGAAGGCAGCGCCATGCTCAGCAAAGAGGATCAGCGCAGGTTCGACCAGATCACCCGTCAGCTCCGGGAGAGTGACCCGGCCTTCTTCGCCCGGCTCGACCACCGGGTAAGGGCCCGCCGGGGCCGCTATCTGATGTTGTTGACCATCGTGCTGTGGGCGTCGCTTCCGGCGATGGCCGTGTTCGCCGGCCGGTTGGCAGGCGTGATCTGCGCGGTGGTGCTGGTGGCCAACGCGGCGATCATGTGGCGGTTCCGCCGCCGATGGACGTGATGGCTCACCGGTCGGCCGGGCCGAACGCCCGGTACGCGCGACGGAGCCGTTCGAGCAGTCCCGGCCCGCCGATGGCGGGTGCCGGGGGGCCGAGCTGGCGCAGCAGGAGATCCGGCCCGGTCACCAGCCGGGGCGGTCGGTCGGGGAGCGGCACCGGCGGCGCCCAGAACCGGTCCGTCGTCTCGGCAAGTGGGGTCGCCGACAGCCCGGCGAGCGCCCGCGCCGCACCGGCCGACGGCAAAGAGCCCATACCGGAACGACTACCGTCCATGATGGACGCCGTGTCGGCAGGCGGGGTGGTGGCCGCCGCACCGGTGGCCTCGGCCCGGCGGGCGCGCAACTGGTCGAGCAGCTCCGCACGGGACCGCCCGCGCCAGTGCAGCAGCTCGAACGGGTCCGCGTCGAACGCCTCGGCCAGCAGATAGAAGGTCGCCGCGAGGTGCTTGCACGGCACCGCGAAGTCGGGGCAGTTGCAGCGCTGGGTCAGCTCGTCCACGCTGCCCGGGAAGAGCGGCGCGCCGGCCGCCGCGAACAGCTCCTCCAACTCGTCGGGCAGGTCCCCGGCGAGCAGCCGGGCGCTGAAGAACGCCTGCCCGGCCAACTCCGCCTCGACCTGGGACCACAGCGCGGGCGGAAACGCGGCAAGGGCGATGGACACCTCGTACGGGCGCGGCCGGGAACCCTGCACCTCGGCGGTGACCCGGCCGGGCGCGATGTCGAGCCGGAGCACCTGCCCGGCCCGCGCGTACGAGCGGCCGCGGGTCAGCCGGGTGCCGAGCGCAAACGACTCCAGCACCTCCAGGAACCGCCGCGACCACCAGGATCGCCCGATCGCGCCTCGGGCGCTGCGTGCCCGCAGACCCCCGTCGACCCGGCGGGGACGGCCGTAGTCAGCGAACCGATCGGTGCTCACTACTCCACCACCGCGCCGGCTTCCAGGGCGAACAGCTCCCGCAGCTGACCGGTGGACAGCTCGGTGATCCACTGCTCGCCGGTGCCAACCACCCGCTCGGCGAGGGCACGCTTATCGTTGATCATCGCGGCCACCTTCTCCTCCACGGTGCCGGCGCAGACGAACTTGCGCACCTGCACCCGCCGGCGCTGCCCGATCCGGAACGCCCGGTCGGTGGCCTGGTCCTCCACCGCCGGGTTCCACCACCGGTCCACGTGCACCACGTGGTTGGCGGCGGTGAGGGTTAGCCCGGTGCCGCCCGCCATGAGCGAGAGGACGAACAGCGGCGGCCCGTCCGCCGACTGGAAGCGCTGCACCATGGCGTCGCGCTCCGCCTTGCCGACCCCACCGTGCAGGAACAGCACCTCCCGGCCGAACCGCGCCGACAGGTGCCCGCGCAGCATCGCGCCGAACTCGGCGTACTGCGTGAACAGCAGCGCCCGCTCCCCCGCCGCGAGCACCTCCTCCACGATCTCGGTCAGCCGGGCCAGCTTGCCGGAGCGGCCGTCCAGCGGCGAGCCGTCGCGCAGCAGTTGGGCCGGGTGGTTGCAGACCTGCTTGAGCCGGGTCATGGTGGCCAGCACCAGACCTCGGCGTTCGATGCCCTCGCTGGACTCGATCCGGGCAAGCATGTCGTCGACGACCACCTGATAGAGGGCGGCCTGCTCGGCGGTGAGGTTGCAGAGCACCTCCATCTCCAACTTCTCCGGCAGGTCGGAGATGATCGACGAGTCGGTCTTGAGCCGGCGCAGCACGAACGGGCCGGTGATCCGGCGCAGTCGTTCGGCGGCCTCGGCGTCGCCGTGGCGCTCGATCGGCTCGGCGAACCGCTTCCGGAACGTCGCGGCCGGCCCGAGCAGCCCCGGATTGGCGAACTGCATGATCGACCACAGGTCGGCGAGCCGGTTCTCCACTGGCGTACCGGTCACCGCCACCCGCTGCCGGGCGGGCAGCGCGCGGACCGCCTCGGCCTGCCGGGTCGACGCGTTCTTGATCGCCTGCGCCTCGTCCACCACCACCCGGTGCCAGTCGATGCCGGCCAGGTCGACGGCGTCGCGGGCCGCCACCGAGTAGGTCGTGAGAACCAGGTCCGCGCCGTGCGCGGCCGCCGTAAACTCTGCCCCTCGCGCCCGTTCCGCACCATGGTGTACGTGCACCCGCAGCCCCGGCGTGAACTTCGCCGCCTCCCGCTGCCAGTTGCCGACAAGCGACATCGGACAGACCAGCAGGGTCGGCCCGGCCTCCGGCGGATCCCCGGCCAGCAGCGCGAGCAGCTGCACGGTCTTGCCCAGCCCCATGTCGTCGGCGAGCACACCGCCCAGCCCGAGCGACCGCAGGAAGGCCAGCCAGGCCAACCCACGCCGCTGGTACGGCCGCAGCGTCCCCACGAAGCCCGGCGGCGGATCGAGCGGGGTGAGCCGGCGCTCGACCGCACCGGCGAGCAGGTCGCCCAGCGCCCCGTCGGCCGTCACCTCCAGCACCGGCAGCGCCCCGGTGTCGTCGCCGTCGGTCAGTCCGAGGCGGAGCAGGTCGGCGACTGTCAGCTCGCCGGCCGACCGGAGCAGCCGCAGCCCGGCGGCGAGCCGGCCCGGATCCAGCTCCACCCAGCGGCCGCGCAGGCGTACCAGCGGGGTCTTCAACTCGGCAAGCGCCGCCAACTCGTCGGCGGACAGCGGCTGGTCGCCGAGCGCCACCTCCCAGCGGTAGTCGACGAGCGCGTCCAACCCGACGCCGGACTCGGTGCCGGCCACCGTGCCGGGCGCGGTACGGCTGCGGGCGCGCAGCCGGGCGCCGAGCCGCGCCGACGGGCGCTGCCACCAGGACGGCAGCAGCACCCCGAAGCCGGCGGCGTGCAGCACCGGGGCGCCCTCGCTGAGGAACCGGTGCGCGCCCTCGATGTCCAGCTCCATCGCCTCGGGTGCGGCGGTACGCAGCGCGGCGTCCAGCTCCGGCCAGAGGCGGCTACCCCGGCCCAGCTCGGCGAGCAGGGTCTCCTGCGGGCTGGTCGTAGCGCCGGCCGGACCGTCGAGTGTCTGCGGCGCGCGCCAGATCTGCCCGGCGTCGACGTGCAGGCCGGGCTCGTCGGCCGCCTGCAACCCGAACTCCAGCCGCCACCGCCCGCCACCGGCCAGATCGTCCAGGACCAGCCCGTCCTCGACCAGGCTGGTAGCGGCGGGGCCGCCGTCGGCCGGTGCCGGGCGGGTGGCCAGGATCGGTTCGGTGACCTCGTCGGGGGCCGGTTCCACCAGGCGGAAGCTGGCCCGGACCGCCCCGCCTGCCGCGTCCCGCTGCCAGTCGTCCAACTCGGCGCGGAGGGTGGCCAGCGCCGCCGGGTCGACGGTGAAGTCGCGGCGCGGGCCGGCGAGCGCCGCCAGCCAGGCCGGCGCGGGCCCACCCGGACGCAGCCCTCGGGCCAGCGTGGTGGTCGCCAGCGCACCCCGGGCGGCGGCGTCGGTAAGCGCGTCGAGCGCGTCCGCGACCAACGCACCAGCGGTCAGCTCGGCATAGTCCGCTCGAGGCGCGGCCGACGCGGTCCCCTCCGGCGTGGCGGGCGCGGCGGCTCGGGCGGCCGGCGGGAGGGCCAGTGCCAGCGACCGCGCCCAGGCGGCGTCGGTGCCGGTCAGCAGGGGACGCCAGACGGCCTGTGCCGTCACCGTCACCTCCACCTCTGCTGATCGCGTCGCGCGACCAACAGCCGGTCGGCGCTGCGGCTCGGCCACGCCGGCACCTGATGACGTTGCGCCTGCCGCCGTGCTGACGCCGGGCAGGACACGACCCCGGGTGACCAGGTCGGCGGCGAAGTCGGCCAGCTCCGCGAGGAGGCGCAGGGTGGCCCCGGGCACCACCGGGAGGTCGTCCAGGGCACGGAGCAGAGGAAGGGCGTCGTCTGGGGCGTACACCAGGATGGGGACCCGCCACCCGGCAAGGGTGAGCCGGCCGCGGGCCGGGGGTGCGACGGCGGTCCGGATCAGTTCGGGTGAGTCGGTCGGCGCGCCCGCCCGTGTCGGCAGGGTGAGCAGCGCGGTGTCCGGGCGGGCCGGTTCGGCGGCCTCGGCGAGGACGGCGGCCAGGTCGGCGTGGCCGGCGGCGAACGGGTGCGGGCGTTCCCGGGGCGGCCGGCCGGCGCGCAGCGTGGTGGCGGCCGGGGCGGTGCTGTCCTCCGCCCAGACGGCGAGGCCGGCGGACGCGCCGTCGCCGGGCAGCCACAGCCCGTGGATGACAAGCACTGCTCCCCCTCGTCGCCGCCCGCGCCCAGGATAGGCGGCCTGGGGCGAGAGGGCGTCCGCGCCCACCGTTCGACACGCGCGGGCTGAGCCGCAGCCGGGCCGATGATCGACGCGATATCGCTGATATCGCGGTGTCCGGGTCGACGGGACACCCCGACTTCACCGATCCCGTGGTGATCAGGCTGCTGCGCCGCACCGTCGCGCTGCCCCGCTATCCGCTGCGCGCGGACGGCACGGCAGGCAGGATGGGCGCATGGCTTCCTCCGTGCAGATCCTCCTCGTCGGCGGCGCGGCGGACGGGCAGACCGTGACCGTCGAGCTGGACAGCAACGGCCGCCCGCCCCTCACCCACCACCACCTCGGGTCCGGTGGGTTGGCCGAGGCGCAGATCTACGAGTTGGAGTCCGCCCGCGAGGAAGCCCGCGAGTGGCGCTACAGGTGGACCGGCCCGGCGGTCTGACAGTCGATTCAGACCCGGGTGAGGGTCCTGTTGCGCAGGCTCTCCAGCACGGCGCGGGTGACCTCCGAGGTGCCTCGGGCCTGTTCGCAGACCTCGGCCACCCGCCGGGCGGTGGCCTCGGCACGCGCCTCGCGCTCGTCCCAGAGCCTGTCGACCTCGGCCAGCAGCGGGCCCTCGACCTCCCGCTCCACGCCGCGCAGCGCCGGCACACCGAGCCGCTGGGCCAGGTCGAAGACCTTACCGGCGTACGGCAGCGGCAGGAACGGCGTGCCCACCATCGCCGCGAAGATCAGGAAGTGCAGGCGCATGCCGACGGCCAGGTCGAAGTGGCGCATCAGCCCGAGGATCTGCTCCGGCGAGTACGTGCCGTGCAGGATCCGCCCCCGCTCGGCGGCCACCATGTGTGACAGCACCCCGTGCGAGTGCCTGATGTCGTCGCGTTCCATCGGGACGAACAGCACGTACGCGTCGATCCGGTGCACCAGGAAGTCGCCGATCTGGGCCAGCAGCCGGTGGTAGCCGTCGACGTCGAGGCGTTCGGCGGCTCGTCCCGGCTCCCGCACGCTGATCCCGACAAGTGGCTTACCGACCGGCACGCCCTCCTCGGCCAGCAGGTGGGCCGGGAAATCCGCCGGCTTCAACAGGAACGCCGGGTCCGCGGTGACAGTGATCGGGTTGAGCAACCCGGCCTCCTCCAGCACCATCCGGGACTCCTGGTCACGGACGGTAACCTGCACGGCGCTGGCGAGCGTCTCCCGGACCATGCCGGTGTCCACCGAGTCGCTGAGCGGCCCGACCCCCACCGCGTACGTGATCAGGGGTAGACCTCGCTCCTGCGCGACCCGGACGACCCGCAGGTAGCGGCGGGCCTCCCGGTCGTAGAGGATGCCACCACCGCCCAGGATGAGCAGGTCGAGCTGGGCCAGGACCAGCGCCGAGTCGGTGCGGCTGACGCCCTCCCAGGGCACCGCCTCCACATCCGGGTGGGCGGCCCGGGTGTGGTCCGGGTTGCGGGAAAAGACGATGATCCGGGCGTTCGGCTCCTGCGTGCGCAGATCGGTGAGCAGGCCGGTGAGGATCGCCTCGTCACCGAGGTTCCGACCACCGTACGAGCCGAGCACACCGATAGTCAGTCCGGCGCCATGCGTCATCCGTCGCTCCTCCCGGGTGCGGTCCGGCGCGGTTTCCCGCTGGACGGACGAACAGTCCTGCTCAGGGGACCGGCGTCGCCCCCACGTCGATCGGCTTGGCCATCTGCTGCGCGGTGACCTGGAAGCCGAGGCTCTGATAGAGCCCGATCGCCACCGTGTTCGTGCCGAAGACGTTGAGCCCCAGCTCGGGCACCCCCAGTTGGGCGAGTTCCGCCTCGATGAGCTGGATCATCCGTCGCGCGTACCCCCGTCCCCGGTGCGCCGGATGCACCTCGATGTTGTGGATCCAGGCCCGGGTGCCGTCGGTGGCTCCGGCCGCGCCGGGCAGGGTCACCCAGATCCAGCCGACCTCGGTGTCGCCGACCCGCGCCAGCCGCAGCAGCACCCCCTCGGTGGCCGCGCCCGCCGGCAGCCCTTCCCGCAGCTGCTGCGCCGACCGCTCCCGGGCCGCCTGCGGGGTCATGCCCCGGTGCGCGACCAGATCCTCGGCATAGCCCACCTCCAGCGGTTCCCACAGCCGGGCGAGTTCCTGCTCCGTCATCGGCGTCAATGTCAGCTCCACCGGGGCCTCCCCTTCGATATCTGAGCCCAGCGGGTAGTGCAGCAGAACCCCGCACACGCCGCCACCGTGATACCCGCGGCGGGGCTTTTCCTGTCCGCTCCCGGTGCCGTACTGCGGCGCTGGGGTCAGCGTGCCGTGGGTGCCGACAGCAGTCCGTCCGCCAGTTGCGTCAGGTCGACCAGCCGCAGGTCGCCGTCGAGTCCCTTCAGCGCCGCGGTCAGCGCGCCAGCCGCGCGCCCGGCCTGTAGCCCGACCTCGGCGTCCTCGACGACAAGGCACCGCGTCGGCGGCACGTCGAGCAACGCGGCGGCGCGCAGGTAGCCCTCCGGGTCCGGCTTACCCACGCGTACGTCCTCCACGGTGACAAGCACCGGCGTGGTGATGCCTGCGGCACCGAGCCGGGCCTGGGCCAGCCGGACGTCGGCGCTTGTCACCACGGCCCAGGGCAACCCCAAACGGCCGAGGACAGCCAACACCTCGTGTGCGCCCGGGGTGGGCGTCACGTCCGACAGGTCGTCGTACTGCAATGCCAACTGCCGGGCCGCCGCCACGGCGACCGCCGCGTCGTCGAGCGCGGGCAGCAACCGGCGAATGGTCTGATCGGCGGGCCTGCCGTGCGCGATGGCCAACGCTGCCGCCGGGTCGACGGCGTACTCGGCCGCCCACCGCTCCCACGCCCGCTCCACGGCGGCGTCGGAGTCGACAAGCGTGCCATCCATGTCGAACAGCACCGCGTCGATGTCCGCCAGCTGCATGATCACACTCCCCGAATACGCTCCGTCACGAGGATAGGGCGCCGCCGATCGGGCCTCCGACCAGGTGCCACCGTCGCGCCCTGCACCACACCGACGGCACCGGCCTCGACCGGCTCGGGGGTCAGGCGGGCGCGCCGACCTGGTGGGTGAGGAACGGCAGCACCGCCGCCGGCAGGGCTGGCGCGCCGATGATGTCGTAGTGCGTGTGCCCGGGCAGCACGGCCAGTCGGGCCGCCGGCCGGTCGGTGCCGTCCCAGCCGGCGTCGCGGTGCCCGCCGCCGAGCAGCCCGTAGAACTCCGCCACGTGACGGGTAGGAATCGAGTCGGCGTCGGCGAACACAAGCATCGTCGGCATGCTCAGTCGGGCCACCTCGGGCGACCAGTCGTAGTCACGGCGCAGCAGGTCACCGCTCTTGGCCCAGAACCGCGGCCAGTCCTGCGGGCGCGGGGCGACCCGCTCGTAGAGCAGGTGCGGTGGCGTCCCGCGCATCTGCTCACCGGCGCGCTCGTCCTGGGCGGCCATGGCGGCCAGCACCTCCGGATACCAACCGGCGCGCTTGCACGGCGTGGAGACCAGCACCAGCCTGTGCACCAGCGCCGGATGCTGGATGGCGGTACGCAGCGCGACACCGCCACCCAGCGAGAAGCCCAGCACGTCGGATGTGGACAGGTCGAGGTGCCCGAGCAGCGCGGCGACGTCGTCGGCCGTCGTCTCGTAGCGCAGCGGCCTGTCGACGTCGGCGGTGCGCCCGTGACCCTGCAGGTCGACCGCGACGACCCGGCGTCGCTCGGCAAGCGCCGGCACGATCGGTGCGAACATCTCCACCGACCCGTAGCCGCCGTGCAGCAACACCAGCGGCCGTCCCGTGCCGTGCGACTCGTACCAGAGCCGCAGCCCGTTGACCTGCGCGTAGCTCACCCGGCCCCCCGCTTCTCGGCGTCACCCGTCCCGATCCAACACGGGACGGGTGACGTCGACGTACGCAACGCGCCGATCCGTCCGTACCTCGATCGCGGCCAGCCAACGTTCCCGGTGCCTCTCGCGTAGCGGCACCACCGCGTCGCCCGGCTCGTCGCCCAGCCGGCGCTGCTCGGCGTACTCCGTCGTGAGGCTGCTCTGCACCGACCGGGCCGCCGCCGCGACGTCCGCCGGGCCTTCCAGCAACACCAGGTTGTACGCCTCGTCCACGGCGCGCATCGCCGCGTACGTCTCGTCGTAGCCGGGCGTGGACCCGTCCCCGGCAGGCTCGACCCACCGCCGGTCCAGCCGCCGGTACGCCCGGTCGCAGGCGCTCAGGAACCCGACGTACGCCTCGCGTCGCAGCTCGTCGCGGCGGGTCGCCCGCCGCTCGGCGCTCTCCTGGCGGGCCAGGCTGAGCTGGTGGGCGAGTTGCCGGCGGGTGCTGAACGCGCCGACCAGCCCGGTCAGGGCCGCAGCGGCCAAGGTGGACAGTGCGGTGATCAGCGCGACGGCGACAGTGTCCTGCACGCGCCCATCATTGCGGTGACCCGCACAGAGGTCCCCATCGGGAGCGAACGTCCAACTCTCGAACCGTCCCCCGCGTACCGCAGGTGCTGGCGCCTACCGCAGTCGCGGCGAAAGCCAGGCCGGGACGGCGCCCGACATGTTGCCCGGGTCGCCTACGGTGCCACGCATGTCCCCTCGCGTGGCGCGCCTGCTCATCTGGCCCTTCGCGGTGACCGCGCTCACCCTCCGGGTCTGCGCCGAGTTGTGGTTCAAGCCGGTGACCTGGCGGATCGATCCGAGTGGCGTCGCCTTCCTGGTCTGGGCGGCCGTCCACGCCGCCTGCTTGCTGGTGCCGTGGGCCGGGCACGCCCTGCTCACCAGACGGGTGCGCCAGCGGCCGGCGACCTTGGAGGTGACGGCCGGGGCGGAGAATTTCGTCGCGTCGGCCAGCCCGCGCTGGCTCGGCCCCTGGGTGATCCTCATCGGCTGGCTGGCCGGGGGTGCCGTGTTGACCGAGCGGGTTCCGGGCGCGGACCGCGTGCGGCTCGCCGAGATACCCGGCGTCCTCGCCGTGAGCATCGCCGTCCCGGCCGTCGTCCTGGCAGCCATGGCGGCCGTGCTGCTGCTGGACCGACCGCGCCTGATCCTGGACCGGGACGGCATCACCAAGCAGGGCCTGACCCGACGCACCCATCTCCGCTGGGACCGGCTGCTTCCGGGCGGACCACCGTCACCGGCCCGGCGCACCGCGAACCTCACCCTCATGCAACAGCCGGCGACGCCGGGCCGCCCACCCGTACCGTTTTCGCTGCCGATGGCGCCACTGCACGTCGATCCGACATTCCTCGCGGAAACGATCCGCCACTACGTCGAGCACCCCGAGCACCGGTCGGCCATCGGCACGCAACACGAGCTGGATCGGGTACGGGTACGTTGCTCGTAGGCTCGCCCCGGAGTCAAATATCCGACGCTGGCGATGCAGACGAGATCTCGGCCGCCGGTCGTGTTCAGAATTGTCCCACTTCTCTGCCGGCTCTTGGATTCAAGCCGTACGCGACAAGTTTTCATCCGCCGTTAGGATGCAGCACCCGAGGCAGCCACACCGGCGGAGAGCACAGATGCTTGGAGCTAAGAGATCGGTGAGGACGAAGCTGACGATCTGGCGCTACCGCCTGTGGCGCTTCCGACTCACCACCGTCGGCATTGTCTTGGCCTCGTTCGGCGCAGCAACCGCCCTGGTCAATCCGCCTCGGACAGTTAGCGTGGCTGCGGGACTTGCTGGCGCTACCCTCTCCTTCATGGAGACCCGGGCCAACCGCCGCCGCTCAGAGGAATTGCGGTTCCAGCCGCGAGAGGGCGACAAATACAAGGACGTTGTAGATCAGTCGGCCGCCCTCGGCCCGAGCATAGAAAGCGCCCGAGACGTAGGAATAATGCTGTCTCGGGAGAACGCCGAACTCCGCAAACGACCCATCCGCGCCATTCTCCAAACCCCAGACTACGTGCTTCCCCGTGACTTAAGGACCTGGTCCCTTGACTATCTGACCCGCCGCGCCAAGACCGGGAAGATTTACAACGACCGCGTGCTCTGCCTGGCATCGGATCTTCTGGGCGACGACGTCGCCAATCTGAGAGCGGCCCGCTACTTCGACTTCCTGTGCAGCAACCTGCTCGCACCCCTGGATGTCTGGCAGGTGGGGCGCAAGAGCCCCGCCCTGCGTGGTCGTGATCTCATCCTCGACCCCGAGGGACGGCTGATCCCCTTCAGGCGCAGCCGTCTCGCGAACATCATCGGCGTATCGACGCTTGCCTTCACCACCGATGGGCAATTGCTCCTTGTGTCGCAGACCCCCGAGAACATGGGCAGTCCCGGCTTGCTTGCCCCGTCCGGATCGGGTGCACTCGAACCCAAGGACATGCCTCACAACATGGCCGACTGGACGATCCAAACAATTGTCATCAACGGGGCCGAGCGCGAGCTACAGGAAGAATGCCACCTGGAAGCGAATGAGATACGGCGCAGCGCTGTCGTTGGCCATGGTCGTTGGATCAGCCGGGGAGCCATGCCCGAATTCTGCGCAGCAACCCTCCTCAGACTCACCGGTGACCAGATGCTCGACCGGTCAGTGCGGCGGGTGGAGCGGTCTTTCGTCCACGAAGTCATGCCGGTCACCCTCGCACCTGTGCGACTGTGGGACCCTCGTCGGCCGCTTGAGATGCTGCCGCGCAAGCACCGGGATGCGGTTTCCTGGCCTCTGGCACTTGGGCTGGCTTCCCTCGCAGAGTGCGTCAATGACGAATCGTGGCCCCTGCGTAATGAACTGATATCCCGACTGACCGATTAGACCCGCTGCAGTTTGGTGCCGGCTTGACGTCGCCGTAGTGACGCCGGGCCTACCACGCGCACGCGGAGGAGCCCGGACTGCTGTCCGGGCTCCTCTAGGTCAGTGCAGTGCTGTCAGGCAGGAATCGCGGTAAGGTACCAGAGCTGACCGGTCACGTTCTGGCACTTGTCCGTGAATGACGCACCCTTCAGGACGGACTCCGGCGCGAACCGGTTGCCTTCCAGGCATTCGCCTTCCTTTTCCCGGAACTTCGTCTGTAGCCGGAAGAGGTTGTCACCGGCTTCGACCAGCTTCCACTGTTGTCCGGTGACCTCGCGGCAGGTGTCGAGGAATGCGGCACCGCCGAGGACCTTCCCGGCGATCTGGTTGCCTTCCAGACACTTTTCCTCGCCGAGGAACTTCGTCCGCAGCGTGTAGTAGCCGTCGGGGCGCTTGGTGAAACTCCAAGCCTGCCCGTCCACGTCCTTGCAGGTGTCCTGGAACGCGGCGCCGGCGAGGGTCGAGTTGCCGTCGACGCGGTTGCCTTCCAGGCACTCGTCCTCGCCGCGGAACACCGTCTTGAGCTTGTAGTACCCCGACGCCGAGGCTGGGGCCTGCGCCGCCGGCCGCGTCCGGACATCGACTGTCTTCACGGCAGCGGCGTCTGAACCGTCCACCGGCTTCTCGTTGATGGACGTGTCGACCGCCGCCGCCTGGGGCGCGGATGCGGATGCGGACGCGGACGCGGACGCCGCGCTCGTCGGCGTGGCCGGCTCGGACGCAGACGGGCTTGACTCTGCGTCCTGCCCGCATCCCGCCGCGGCCATGGCCAGAACCGCCAAGACCGCCATAGACCTTGTCATGTTCTTCACTTTTATTCCCATCAAAGACGGATTTCGAATCCACAGAGTCGCTGCAATTTGCCGCAATTACCTGGCTAATCACACGGGATGCTGGTGCCGCAACCGTACGTCGTGCGATTGATGGCCGACAACAGGTCAAGCGGATGGCAAAGCTGCGCCCGTTCGGGGCGACCCGTCTGGTTTCTCGGTTCACTGTGGACGCTGGTTGGCGGCGCCGGATCCACCGGTCGGCCGGAACCCTAAATGCGATTTACAATAAGGCAATCAGGAGCGCCGGTCAGATGCATCGACCCACTGCCGACAAACTGGACATCCCCAGCATCCGCAATAAGTCATAACATTATCTTGAATAGCGAAGATCTTCCGATTGCCGTCGTCTCGGACGGTAATGCTCGGCAACAAATGCCCTTATAACACCGAAAAGAGCGAGCGGCAACACGGCCGAGCAGGTGGGCCAAACCGCGCTGGGTGCGGCCCGGTGCCTGACCGTTCCACCGCCCCGGCACCGTCGAGGCTCGTGTCCGACACTGAGCCGAAGGGCGAAGCCGACGCCTGCCGCAGGGCAAGTACGGTGTCGCCGTGCGGAATTCGAGGAGCCGTCGACGAGCCTCGCAGGCAGTCGCCGCCTGCGCGGTCGCGATCGCCTGGGTGATCCTCGGTTACGGTCTGCGCTTCTCCCAGCCAGACCGAGAGGCGTGGGGCGAGTTGGAGGCCGGCGGCAGGTTCGGCACGTTCATCCTCATCTACCTGCCGTTCTACTTCCTGGCGCTCGCCCTGGCCGTCGTGGTCGCCCTTGCCCTGGTCTCGACCCGCGGCTGGTTGTCGGGGCTCCTGACCACCACTGCGGTCGGCGTCGCGCTCTTCGCCTGCTGGGTGGCCCTGATCGGCACCCCTCTGTTCAGTGCCCAGCCCCAACTCATGGCGTCCATCATCTGGTGCCTGGTCGCTGACGGCGCGGCTTTCGTGGCGCTGGTCGGCGTATGGCTGACCCACCCGGACGAACCGACTCGGACAGCGCACGGTTGATCAGTGGCGCGATCCGCCACCGGCGGAGTCCCGCGCCGGTCGGGCACCTGCCACGGCCATGACCCGGCTTTGCAGTGCGGCGCTCGGTAGAAGGACGGCCAGCGTTGCGGCAATGCCACTGGCGGTGGTCGCTGTAACCCAACCTCGACGCGATGCGTCAGGCGCTCGGCCGGCGGCTCTCGTGGACCTCGTTGCGGTCAGCGCCCCGGGAAGTAAGTCTTCCCGGGGCGGTTTGCGCTGGTGCTGAAGGGTGGGCGCGGCAGGTTTCGAACCTGCGACCCCCCGCTTGTAAGGCGGGTGCTCTCCCACTGAGCTACGCGCCCGGAACGCCCCGTGTGCGGCGGGCCGGTGGCTGGCAAGCTTACCTGCTCCCGCCGCTCAGGGCGCGCGGCGTACCCCGGTCAGGCGGCGGCCTCCGCGATGGCCTTGCGCCAGCCCTGTTGGTCGCGGGCCTCGCCGGGGCCGTTCATCTCGGCGAAGCGGATTACGCCGGCCTTGTCGATGACGAAGGTGCCCCGGTTGGCGAAGCCTGCCACGTCGTTGAAGACCCCGTACGCCTGGGCGACGGCGCCGTGCGGCCAGAAGTCGGCGAGCAGCGGGAACTGGTAGCCCTCGCGGTCGGCCCAGATCTTGTGGCTGTAGGCCGAGTCGACGCTTACCGTCAACACCTGGACGTCGTCGTTCACGTACTCGTCGAGGTTGTCTCGCACCTCGGCCAGCTCGCCCTGGCAGGTGCCGGTGAAGGCCAGCGGGTAGAAGACCAGCAGCACGGTGCGCCTGCCACGAAAGTCCGACAGTCGGACCTCCTGGTTGTTCTGGTCCTTCAGCACGAAGTCCGGCGCCTCGGCACCAACCTCGATCGGCATGCGGACTCCTCGGAATCGAGTTGGGAAACGACGACAGCCTGCCACACCCGGCGGTGCGGACCGCCGGGCGCGAGGGGCCGGTTGGGCTACTTCTTGGCCTTGGCCCCTCGGCGCAGCACCAGGCGGGCGCCGCTCCAGTCCCGACCGGCGTTGACGGTCGAGGTCTGCTGAAGGCCGGCGGTGGGCGCGGACTCCGCGACCTCACTCGGCTCG
This sequence comes from Micromonospora sp. NPDC000316, assembly GCF_042898885.1. NCBI lineage: Bacteria > Bacillati > Actinomycetota > Actinomycetes > Micromonosporales > Micromonosporaceae > Micromonospora > Micromonospora sp. NPDC000316. The sequence continues at coordinate 216,744 of NZ_JBIAZG010000003.1, read as the reverse complement.
ACGTGCCCCTCACGCCCCGCCTTCGGGGTGAGCAGCCACACGACACCGTTGTCGGCCAGCGGGCCAAGGGCGTCGACGAGAAGCTCGAAGAGGTCACCGTCGCCTTCGCGGTACCACACCAGCACCGCGTCGACCACCTCGTCGGTGTCCTCGTCGACCAGGTCTCCACAGCGGTCGGTCAGGGCGTCCCGGAGATCCTGGTCGACGTCATCGTCGTACCCCATCTCCATGACGACCATCCCCGGTTCGATGCCGAACCGGTCCGCCAGGCTGCGTACCCCGTCGGCGGCCTGACCAGCGGTCGCGCTCACTGTCGCGTGCCTCCTCTTCTTGTTCCTGCTCGCGGCGTCATGCCGACGCCGTCTGGCAAAGTCCACACAGTTGTGCGCCCCCGCGCAAGTGGCGCACCGGGTGGATCGGAATTTACCGTGCCAGCAGCGTACGGGCACCCTCGGTAATGGCTTCCTCGGAGACCAGAACCTGACGTGCTGCCGGACCTAATGGTACAAACGAGTCAACTCCGGCTACTCGACGCGCGGCGCCTACATATCCGGCGTCGACAAGCGCGGCGATGACTCCCTCGCCAACCCCGCCGGACCGGCGTGTCTCGTCCACCACGAGCACCCGGCCGGTCGCCGAGGCCTCCCGGATGATGTCGGCCACCGGCAGCGGAGCCAGCCACCGCAGATCCACGACCCTCGTGCCCACCCCCTCCTCGGCGAGGACGGCCGCCGCCCGCAGCGACATCCGTACCCCGTTGCCGAAGGTGATGATCGTCAGATCGTCGGCCGAACCGACCGGGTAGACCCGCGCCCGGCCGATCGGCACGTGCCCTGCCACCCACGAGCCCGGCTCGGGATAGCCGGCAAGCCACTCCCCGTCGCCATCGGCGTACAGGTCCCGGGTGTGGTAGAGCGCGATCGGCTCCAGGAACACGCACACGCTGCCGTCCACTGCCGCGCTGGCAAGGCAGGTCCGCAGCATGGGCGCGGCGTCGTCCGGCCGCGCCGGCACCGCGATCACCAGACCCGGCACATCCCGGAGTACGGCCACCGAGTTGTCGTTGTGGAAGTGCCCACCGAACCCCTCCTGGTACGCCAGCCCGGCCACCCGGACCACCATCGGGTTGCGGAACGCCCCCCGCGAGAAGAACTGCATCGTGGCGGCCTCGCCGCGCAGCTGGTCCTCGGCATTGTGCAGGTACGCCAGGTACTGGATCTCCGGCACCGGCAGCATCCCGGCCAGCCCGGCGCCCAGCCCGAGCCCGAGCACGGACGTCTCGTCGAGCAGGGTGTCGAAGACCCGGGCCGCTCCGAAGCGGTCGCGCAGACCCTTCGTCACCCCGTACACGCCGCCCTTGGCGGCCACGTCCTCGCCGAAGACGGCCATCTGCGGGTGGTCGATCATCCCGTCGGCGAGCGCCGCGTTGATGCTCTGCGCCAGCGTCAGCGGGCCGGTCAGCTCCGGCGGCTTGCCCCCGAACGCCTCCGCGCGGGCACCCGCGCCCGGCCCGCTGGCCCGCGCCGCCGCGTCGGCCACCGACCGCGCCACCCGCGCCGGGCGGCGGGGCGCCAGCGACGACACCACCTCGGCCGCGGAGGCAAGCTTCGGCTCGCCCAACACGTCCTCGGCGAGCCGGCGGACCTGCCAGCCGGTCTCGTCGTACCGGGCCAACAACTCCTCGCCGGTCGCCACGCCGGCCTCGACGAGCACCCGGGCGGTGGCGGCCACCGGATCCCGGTCCAGGTCCTCGGCCAGCTCGGCGGGGCTGCGGTACGCCGATTCGGCGTCCGCGCCGGCGTGCCCCATCAGCCGGACGGTGCGCAGGTGCAGCACGGCAGGTCGCCGGTGCCGACGCACCCAGGCCGCCGCCTCGGCCGCCGCCGCGTACGCCCCCACCGGGTCGTCGCCGTCGGCGCTGAAGAACCGGATGCCCGGCTTGGAGCGCAGCGTCGCCTCCACCCAGCCCTGCGGGGAGCGGACGCTGATGCCCAGCCCGTTGTCCTCACAGACGAAGAGCACCGGGATGCGCAGCCCCGCGTGGTCGTACCAGCCGGCGGTGTTGAAGGCAGCTGTGGCGCTGGCGTGGTTTACCGACGCGTCACCGAAGGAACAGACCACGATGGCGTCCGGCGGCCACGGCGCGTTCTCGGCACCGCCCACCTGAGCCCCGGCGCCGGTACGCCGGCCGGCGCTGTCCAGCCGGCGCAGCCGCTCCACGGCCAGCCCCATTCCGACCGCCCGGGGCAGGTGCGAGGCGATGGTGGAGGTGGTCGGCACGATGGCCAGGTCGGCCCGGCCGAACACCTTGTGCCGGCCGCCGGCGATCGGCTCCTGACTGGAGGCGACCATCCCGCGCAGTACGTCCCGGGCCGCGTCCGCGTACGCCGCGAACCGGCCGGCGGTCGGCTCGGCGTCGGACGGCTCGGGTGCTTCCGGGTCTGCCGGTGCTTCCGGTTCGGTGGCGGGCACCGGCTCCCCAGTGTCCGCCGGGTCGGTCGCGACCTGGGAGGCACGTACGCAGTAGAACGCCCCGGAGCGGTAGTGCAGCAACGCCGGGTCGGTGGGTCGCAGCGCGGCGGCGACAGCCGCGTTGCCCTCGTGCCCGGCCGAGCCGATTGTGTAGAAGCCCTCCCCGAAGCTCCGCAGCCAGCGTCCGGCCAGGTCGAGCTGCCGGCTGGTCACCTGCGCGTCGAACAGGTCCAGCAGCTGTGCGCCGGTAAGTGGGGCGTCGTCGGTGACCGGGTCGGCGGGGTCACGCCGATGCTGCGCGGCGGGAAGGGCCGCGAGCGTCTCCCGGAAGCGGTCGTCGAGATCTTGCGGGGTGGTCACGTCGGACAGCATTACCGACGCGAGCCATGGTCGCCCACTGGGACACGGCAGGCGCGGGTCGAGTCACTCTGGTCCGCAGGGCTCCGGACAGCCACCGTCGGACACCTTCCACACCAGGTCACGCAGGGTGCCCAGCTCGTCGTCGGTCAGCCCGGCCAGGAGTCGGGAGTCGGACATCACCTCGGCCACCTGGTCCCGCACGTCCCGACCCCGCCCGGTCACCACAAGCGTCTTCTGTCGCCTGTCGCTCGGGTCGGTGCGGCGCTCGACAAGCCCGGCCTGCTCCAACTTGTCGACGAGTGCCGTCACGTTCGACCTGTCGCAGCCCAACCGCGCGGCGAGGTCACGGGCCGGCGACGGGCGGTCCGGGTCCAGCTCGTGCAGCGCTCGGGCGGCCGCCGGGGTGAGCCCCAGCTCAGCGAACCCGGAATCCTGCCGATGCCGCAGCGCGGCGCTCACGTGCCCCATCCGGCGCACCACGTCGGCGGCCAGGCCGGCACGGTCCACCGGCCCGCCTGATCCGAAAACGACCTCCTGCGCCATCGCCACATCGTACGCACCGCGCCTGGCTCGGCCGGTCGACGATCAGGTTCGGTCAGCTCGTGCGGGGCGGCGGTCAGCCGGGCAGGAACGAGAAGCGGACCTGGCGGGTCGGGTTGTCGCCGTTGGTGTCGACAAGGCAGATCGACTGCCAGGTGCCGAGCGCCAGCCGGCCGCCGAGCACGGGCAGCGTCGCGTACGGGGGAACGAAGGCCGGCAGCACGTGGTCGCGGCCGTGGCCGGGCGAGCCGTGCCGGTGCCGCCAGCGCCCGTCGGTGGGCAACAGCGCGTCGATCGCGGTGAGCAGGTCGTCGTCGGAGCCGGAGCCCGTCTCGATGATCGCCAGGCCGGCGGTGGCGTGCGGCACGAACACGTGCAGCAGGCCGTCGTCCTCGCTGGAGACGAACGCCTGCGCCTCGGCGGTGATGTCCCGGACGGTCGGCCGCGACCCGGTCTGGACGGTGATCACGTCACTGCGCATAGGTCGCATTCTGCCGCAGCACGCCTCCAGGAGTTGCCGCCCCCGCAGGAGTCGCCACCGGCCGAGCCGCCCGCGTGCGCCGGTCGCCGGGACCGTTCCGCCGGCGGCAACCCGTCGCCCTATCCTGCCCGGCACGGTCGTGGTGTCGGACAAGAGCCGGTTCGTGTGACCGTCGCACTAAGTTACCGGCGGGTACCTGTGTTCAGCATCGCGTCCGGGGGGTCTAGGCGTGACGAGGGGTGCCACCAGGGGGCAGGATGGCGCTAGAGACCTATCCCACACACAACCGAGGGAACGCCTGTGGCTACGGAACGCAAGCGCCCGGTGATCAGCGACGGCCTACCGAGCCAGCTTCCGGACATCGACCCTGACGAAACCAGCGAGTGGGTCGAGTCGCTTGACGGTGTCATTGACGACCGTGGCGCCAAACGCGCTCGCTACGTCATGCTGCGCCTGCTGGAGCGGGCTCGGGAGCGCCAGGTCGGGGTTCCGCCCCTGACCACCACCGACTACATCAACACCATCCCGTCGGAGCGCGAGCCGTGGTTCCCGGGTGACGAGCACGTCGAGCGACGGATCCGGGCGTACGTCCGGTGGAACGCCGCGATGCTTGTGCACCGGGCGCAGCGCCCGGAGATCGGCGTCGGCGGGCACATCTCCACCTTCGCCAGCTCTGCGTCGCTCTACGAGGTGGGCTTCAACCACTTCTTCCGGGGCAAGAACCACCCTGGCGGCGGCGACCAGATCTTCTACCAGGGCCACGCCTCCCCCGGCATGTACGCGCGGGCGTTCCTGGAGGGCCGGCTCAGCGAGCACCAGCTCGACGGTTTCCGCCAGGAGCTGTCACACCCGGGCGGCGGCCTGCCGTCGTACCCGCACCCGCGGCTCATGCCGGACTTCTGGGAGTTCCCCACCGTCTCGATGGGTCTCGGCGGTCTGAACGCGATCTACCAGGCCCGGTTCAACAGGTACCTGCAGCACCGCGGCATCAAGGACACCTCGCAGCAGCACGTGTGGGCGTTCCTCGGTGACGGTGAGATGGACGAGCCGGAGACGCTTGGCGCCATCGGTGTGGCAGCCCGCGAGGAGCTGGACAACCTCACCTTCGTGATCAACTGCAACCTCCAGCGGCTGGACGGCCCGGTCCGGGGCAACGGCAAGGTCATGCAGGAGCTGGAGTCGTTCTTCCGGGGCGCCGGCTGGAACGTGATCAAGGTCGTCTGGGGTCGCGAGTGGGACCCGCTGCTCGCCGCCGACACCGACGGTGCGCTTGTCAACCTCATGAACACCACCACCGACGGCGACTACCAGACCTACAAGGCGGAGTCCGGCGCGTACGTGCGGGAGCACTTCTTCGGCCGTGACGCGCGCACCCGCAAGATGGTCGAGCCGCTCAGCGACGACGAGATCTGGAACCTCAAGCGGGGTGGGCACGACTACCGCAAGCTCTACGCGGCCTACAAGGCGGCCACCGAGCACACCGGTCAGCCCACTGTCATCCTGGCGAAGACGATCAAGGGCTGGACGCTCGGCTCGCACTTCGAGGGCCGCAACGCGACCCACCAGATGAAGAAGCTGACGCTTGAGGATTTGAAGACCTTCCGCGACCGGCTCTACCTGGACATCCCGGACTCGGCGCTGGAGGACAACCCCTACCTGCCGCCGTACTACCACCCGGGCGAGAAGTCCGAGGAGATGGCGTACCTCAAGGAGCGGCGCGAGCAGTTGGGCGGCTATCTGCCGTCCCGGCGCACCAGCACCAAGCGGCTGGCCATCCCCGGCCCGGAGCGGTTCGCCGACATCAAGCGCGGCTCGGGCAAGCAGAAGGTGGCCACCACGCAGGCCTTCGTCCGCCTGCTCAAGGACATCATGAAGGACAAGGAGTTCGGCAAGCGCTGGGTGCCGATCATCCCGGACGAGGCCCGCACCTTCGGCCTCGACTCGATCTTCCCGACCGCGAAGATCTACTCGCCGCACGGTCAGCGTTACACCTCTGTCGACCGGGAGCTGTTCCTGTCGTACAAGGAGTCGACGACCGGGCAGATCCTGCACGAGGGCATCAACGAGGCCGGGTCGGTCGCCTCGTTCACCGCCGCGGGCTCGGCGTACGCCACCCACGACGAGCCGATGATCCCGATGTACATCTTCTACTCGATGTTCGGGTTCCAGCGGACCGCCGACGGGCTGTGGGCGGCTGCCGACCAGATGGCGCGGGGCTTCCTGCTCGGTGCCACGGCGGGGCGCACGACGCTCAACGGTGAGGGCCTCCAGCACGAGGACGGGCACTCGCTGCTGATCGCCGCCACCAACCCCGCGGTGGTCGCCTACGATCCGGCGTTCGCGTTCGAGATCGCGCACATCATCGAGCAGGGTCTGCACCGGATGTACGGCGACGCGCAGGAGAACGTCTTCTACTACCTGACGGTCTACAACGAGCCGACGCTCCAGCCGGCCGAGCCGGCCGACGTGGACGTGGAGGGGCTGCTCAAGGGCATCTACCGCTACGCGCCGGCACCGCAGGTCGACGGCCCGAAGGCCAACCTGCTCGCCTCGGGCACCGGCATGCAGTGGGCGCTCAAGGCCCAGCAGTTGCTCGCCCAGGACTGGGGGGTGGCCGCCGAGGTGTGGTCGGTGACCTCCTGGACGGAGCTGCGTCGCGACGCGGTGCAGGCCGAGGAATACAACCTGCTCAACCCGGGCGCCGAGGCCAAGGTTCCGTACATCGCGCAGAAGCTTGCCGACGCCGAGGGGCCGAAGGTCGCGGTAAGCGACTTCATGCGTGCCGTACCGGACCTGATCTCCCGCTGGGTACCCGGCGACTACACGTCGCTCGGCACCGACGGGTTCGGCATGTCCGACACCCGGCACGCGCTGCGCCGGCACTTCCACGTCGACGCCGAGTCGATCGTGGTCGCCACGCTGCGGCAGCTCGCCCGCAGTGGCGCGGTGCCGGCCACGGTGCCGGCCGAGGCCGCCAAGAAGTACGCGATCGACGACGTCAACGCCGCCCCGGTCGGTGAGACCGGCGGCGACAGCTGATCAAGCGGTAACGAGAAGGGCCCGGCGCACCCGCGCCGGGCCCTTTTTGGTGCACCCGCACCTTGCCCCACACTCCCCGATCGACCGGGCGGACGGCGGGTGAGGTGGGGCGACGGCGGTCCGGAGTCCCTGGCGGGGACCCGAGGCCACCGCCGGAAGCGGGTGACGCCGGGAGGTTCGGCGGTCAGCCGACGGCGGCCAGGTCGGTGAGCCGGGCCAGCGAGTCCTCCAGGTCGGCGCCCACCCGGCGCAGGCCCAGGCGCAGCAGGGCCGCCTTGACCGGGCCAACCGGCCAGCGGACCACGATGAGCCGCACGATGGTCCCGCCCTCCTCCTCGTCGGGGGTGAGCTGGACATAGATCTCGGTGCGCGCCTCCGCACGAGCACCGGCCCCCTTGGCCCGCTCCCGCCAGCCGATCAACGTCGGCTCCTGGTAGGCGATCACCTCGGCCTCATGCGCCGAGCCGCGCCCCGCCTGGACCAGTTGCCGCCGACCGAAGCCCTCCCCCGAGAGCACTTCGGCCGCGCGGACCCCCGCCAGCCAGGCCGGCAACTGCTCGGCCCGCTGTACGACGTCCCAGACCACTTCCACCGGCGCCGCCACGTGCGCACTGCGTTCCACGAGGATCATTTCCGTCTTTCCTCCAGTGAGGACATCCCACGATATCGGCACTCTATGCGCTAAATCGGACTTACCTGGACGGGTTCGGAAAAAGACACGCCGATCAACCATTGCGCATCGCGCCAGACCGGCCTATGGCGCATTCATCGAGAGCGCTCTAAAGTCCCGAGCACGTTTCACGTTGATCGGGAGGGCGCCTTGTCGACCGCATCAATGCCCGAGTTCCCCGCCGGCTTCCGCTGGGGCGTCTCCACCTCGGCACACCAGATCGAGGGCGCCGCCACCGCCGACGGGCGCCTGCCGTCCATCTGGGACACCTTCGCCCACTCCCCAGGCCGGATCGGCGACGGCAGCAGCGGCGAGGTGGCCTGCGACCACTACCACCGGTACGCCGAGGACGTCGCGCTGCTCGCCGGGCTGGGCGTCTCCGCGTACCGGTTCTCGATCGCCTGGCCCCGGGTGCAGCCCACCGGCACCGGCGAGGTGAATGCCCCAGGCCTGGACTTCTACGACAGGCTTGTCGACAAGCTGCTGGCCGCCAGCATCGACCCGGTGGCCACCCTCTACCACTGGGACCTGCCCCAACCACTTGAGGACGCCGGCGGCTGGCTGCACCGCGACACCGCCGCCCGCTTCGCCGACTACGCCGACCGGACCGCCGCCCGCCTCGGCGACCGCGTCCGGCTCTGGATCACCCTCAACGAACCATTCATCCACATGAGCCTCGGCTACGGCATGGGCACGCACGCCCCCGGCCGGGCGTTGCTCTTCGACGCCTTCCCGGTCGCCCACCACCAACTGCTCGGCCACGGGCTCGCGGTCGCCGCGCTGCGCAGCCGCAGCAGCAGCCCGGTGGCGATCGCCAACAACTACTCCCCAGTGCGGGTGCTCGGCGACAGCGACGCCGACCGCGACGCCGGGGCCGCGTACGAGGCGCTGCACAACCGGCTCTTCACCGACCCACTGCTCGGCAGGGGCTACCCGGACCTGCCCGGCTTCGACCCGAGCGTCATCCACCCCGGCGACCTCGACACCATCGCCGCCCCGATCGACGTGCTGGGGGTCAACTACTACAACCCCACAGGTGTACGGGCCGCCGAGGACGGCTCGCCCCTGCCGTTCGACCTGGTGCCGCTCGACGGCTACCCGCGTACCGCCTTCGACTGGCCGGTGGCCCCCGACGGGCTGCGCGAACTGCTCGGCTGGCTGCGCGACACGTACGGCGACGCGCTGCCGCCCATCGAGATCACCGAGAGCGGCTGCGCGTACGACGACGTACCCGACGCGGACGGGCAGGTGGCCGACCCGGAGCGGATCGCGTACCTCGACGGGCACCTGCGGGCCGTCCGGGCCGCCATCGACGACGGGGTCGACGTGCGCGGGTACTTCGTCTGGTCGCTGCTCGACAACTGGGAGTGGGCCGAGGGGTTCACCAAGCGCTTCGGCCTGGTGCACGTCGACTACGCCACCCAGACCCGTACGCCGAAGTCGTCGTACACCTGGCTGCGGGACGTGATCGCGACCCGCCGGGCGGGGTCGGCACGGTGACCACAGTCGAGCCGACCCCGGCGTCGCTGCCGGCCGCGCTCGCCGAGCCGACGGTGCCGGTGCGGCGCGGCTGGATCGGGTTGATCTTCGCGGCCAACCTCGGGGTGTGGATGGCGTTCTTCACGCCCATCCAGGTGCTGCTGCCGCAGCAGATCGAGCAGATCGCGCCCGGCAACAAGGAGAACATGCTCGCCGTGGTCACCGGCCTCGGCGCGCTGGCCGCGGTGCTCGCCAACCCCCTCGCCGGCGCGCTGTCGGACCGGACCTGCGTGCGGATCGCCGGCCGGGAGTTCGGTAGGCGGCACGTCTGGACCGCCGGCGGGGCGCTGCTCGGTGCCGCCGCGCTTGTGCTGCTGGCCCAGCAGCGGACCATCCTCGGGGTCGCCCTCGGCTGGGTCGCCGCCCAGGTCTGCTTCAACGCGATGCTGGCCAGCCTCACCGCCGCCATCCCCGACCGGGTGCCGGTGACCCAGCGCGGCGGCGTCTCCGGCTGGGTCGGCATCCCGCAGGCGCTCGGGCTGGTGCTCGGCGCGGTGCTGGTCACCGCCCTGGTCACCGGCAACGAGGCCGGCTACCTGGCCATCGCCGTGGCCATCCTGCTGCTGTCGCTGCCGTTCGCGCTGTTCACCCCCGACGAGCCGCTTCCGCGTACGCATCGGCAGGTGCTGCGGGCCCGGGCGCTGCTGGCCTCGATGTGGATCAGCCCGCGCCGGCACCCGGACTTCGCCTGGGCCTGGATCACCCGGTTCCTGGTCCAGCTCGGCAACGCGCTGGGCACCCTCTACCTGCTGTACTTCCTCACCGACGGGGTGCGCCACCCCGACCCCGAGGGTGGCCTGCTGGTGCTGATCCTGCTCTACACGCTCGGCATGATGCTTACCGCCGTGGTCGCCGGGCGGCTGTCGGACCGCTCCGGGCGGCGCAAGATCTACGTGATCGCCTCCGGGCTGATCATGGCGGTGGCGGCGCTGCTGCTCGCGGTCGCGCCGATCTGGCCGATGGCGATCGTCGCCGCCCTGCTGCTCGGCGCCGGCTACGGCGTCTACCTCTCGGTGGACGCCGCGCTGATCACGCAGGTGCTGCCCCGGGCCACCGACCGGGCCAAGGACCTCGGCGTGATCAACATCGCCAACTCGGCCCCCCAGGTGCTCGGCCCGGCGCTCTCCGCCCCGCTCGTGGTCTACCTGGGCGGTTACCCCACGCTCTACGCGGTCACCGCAGTGGTCACACTGATCGGCAGCGCGCTGGTCGTCAAGATCCGCTCAGTCCCCTAGATGTCAGGAAGGGCCCCCTGTACAACACCAGGCGATAAGAAGGGGCCCTTCCTTACTCGGTTGTCCGTCGCCGTAGGCTGGGGGACGTGACGGTACGTGTGCGCTTCGCCCCTTCCCCGACCGGTATGTTCCACGTCGGCGGCGCCCGCTCGGCGCTGCAGAACTGGATCTACGCCAAGCAGCAGGGCGGGGTGTTCGTGCTGCGCATCGAGGACACCGACGCGGCGCGCAACAAGCCCGAGTGGACCGAGGGCATCCTCACCGCGCTGGAGTGGATCGGCATCTCCCGGGACAGCTACGAGGGGCCGTACTTCCAGTCGGCGAACGCCGGCGAGCACCGCGCCGCCGCCGCCCGCCTCTACGAGTCCGGCCGCGCCTACTACTGCGACTGCACCCGCGAGGACGTGCAGGCGCGTACCGGCTCGCAGCACCAGGGCTACGACGGCTACCACCGCGACCTGGGCCTCACCCCGGGTGAGGGGCGGGCGCTGCGCTTCCGTACGCCCGACGAGGGCGCGACAGTCGTCGTCGACCTGATCCGCGGTGAGCCCACGTTCGAGAACAAGCTCATCGAGGACTTCGTCATCGCCCGGGGCGACGGTTCGCCGGTCTTCCTGCTGGCAAACGTCGTCGACGACATGACCATGGGGATCACCCACGTGATCCGGGCCGAGGAGCACCTGCCCAACACGCCCAAGCAGCAGTTGCTCTGGGAGGCCCTCGGGGTCAAGCCGCCGGTCTGGGCGCACGTGCCTGTGGTGGTCAACGAGAAGCGGCAGAAGCTCTCCAAGCGCCGCGACAAGGTGGCCCTGGAGGCGTACCGGGAGGAGGGCTACCTCGCCGGCGCGATGCGCAACTATCTGATGCTGCTCGGCTGGGCGCCCTCGGGCGACCGGGAGATCGTCCCCTGGTCGGTCATCGAGGACGAGTTCCGGCTGGAGAACGTCAACCCCTCCCCCGCGTTCTTCGACGAGAAGAAGCTGCGTGCGTTCAACGGCGACTACATCCGCGCGCTGCCGGTGGGCGAGTTCATCGACGCCTGCCAGCCGTGGCTAACCGGCACCGGGACCATCGCGCCGCCGCCGTGGCAGCCCGAGGAGTTCGACGCCGACGCGTTCGCCGCCGTCGCCCCGCTGGCCCAGACCCGGATCGCGGTGCTCAGCGAGATCGTCCCGAACGTCGACTTCCTGTTCCTGGCCTCGCCACTTATCGACGAGGCCGCCTGGACCAAGACCATGAAGGACGGCTCCGCCGACCTGCTGGACGCCGCCGTCGCGGCGTTCGAGGCGCTGGAGCCCTGGGACGCCGAGTCGTTGAAGTCGACGCTGGAGGCCGTCGGCGCCGAGCGTGGGCTCAAGCTCGGCAAGACGCAGGCGCCGGTCCGGGTCGCGGTCACCGGCCGCACCGTGGGCCTGCCGCTGTTCGAGTCGCTGGAGGTGCTCGGTCGCGAGCGCACCCTGACCCGGATGCGCGCCGCCCGCCTCCGCCTGGTCTGACTGCCTCGCCCGGCCACCAGCCGGCTGGCTGGTGGCCGGCCCGGTCACCGGCGCCGGGCCCGACGCCGCCGCTGCAACCAGACGACGAACCCGCCCACCACCAGAGCGGCCGCGATCGTCCACAGCCAACCGCGCAACTGGCTGCTCTCCTGGGCGGCCGGCACCGGAGTGCCCGCCGGAGTCGCGGTGGCGGTAGGTGTTTCCGACGGCGCTCCGCCTGCGGAGGGACCCGCCGCCGCTGCGGTCGGCGCGGTCGGTGTGGCGCCACCGGCGGACGGGGACGGATCGGCGGCGGTGCCCGTGGTGAGGGTGAACCGCACCTCGCCCTTGACCGGGTGACCGTCGCTGGAGGCCAACTGGTAGCCGACGATGTAGAGCCCGGCGGCACCTGGCGTGAACGGCACGCGCACCCGGCTGCCATCGAAGGTGGGCGACCCGCCAGCGACCACATTGTCCGGTCCGGTTATTGTGATCTTCGTCGTGGCCGGCGCTGGTGTGGCCAGGAACCGAAGCTCGATCCGGGCCGGCGCAGTCGCCACCCGGGCGCCGTCGCGTGGGTCGCTGCCGGTCAGCGAGTTGTGCGCGGCGGCCGGTAGCGCCGGGGCCAGCAACGACACACCGAACGCCACGCCGAGCACCACTGGCACGACCCGCGCCAAACGTGTAACCCTGCCCCCCATGAACCCCTCCGTAAGGGTACGATCCGCCCACTGATCAACCGCTCCTCATTAGTCGAGCAGAGATCGCAGATAGTTCCAATTACTGTTCCACAAGCTGCAATTCATCGACGATCTGCGGAGTCTGTGAGAGTGGGCACGACCGCCTGGCCGGTGACGTCACCGATCTACCGGTCCGGACGTCACGACGAAGCCATCCATCGAACGGGGCGAGGAAGCGGGATGGTCCGACACATGAGACGGTCGCTCGCCGTGCTGGCGGGCACGCTGGCCACGGCACTGCTGACGCTCGGCACCGCCGGCCCGGCCACCGCCGCGCCGAAGACCGCCCCGCCCGCCGGAGTGGACGTCACAGGCGAAGGGCTGTCCGAGCCGCTGCGACTGCGGTCAGACACGCAACCCGCCCACGTGGTCGCGATCATCGACCAGGTCAACTTCCTTGGTCGTACGGGCCAGCCGACCGGCCCGAAGGCTGCCAACCTCGGCCCGAAGTTCACCGTGGTGGTGCTCGCCGGGGAGACGCCCAAGCAGACGTACGACCTCTATCCGAAGGCTGTCGGCGGGCCTCGCGTCTACCGGCCGGCGAAGCAGCCGGACGGCCGCAAGACCAGCGCGGGCTGGTTCCTCGGCCGGCTCAGCATGTCCGAGACGCTGCGCACCGCGGGAGTGCCGCTGGAGCGGCAGTTCGACACGGTCAGCGGCGGCGTGGGTGGCGGCGAGCGGGTGCTCCCGGAGGACACTCTCGACCCGGCACGGGACATCGACAAGGCACTCGGCGAGTTGCAGCGGCTGCTGCTGCTCAACGTCGCGGTGATGCTGACCATCACGGTCGGTCTCGCCGGCATCGCCCTGCTGATCCGCCGCCGGACCCGCTGACCCGCACGGAGCCGCCGCACGTGTCCCGTGCGGCGACCGCACGCTAGCCGCCGCCCGGCGGCCGCGTGGTCAGCACCGGCAGCCGCGTGGTCAGCACCAGCGGCGCGGTGGACGCTCCCGGCGGGTGGCCCGCGGTCGTGGCCGGACCGGGCCGTGCCGGTGCGCCCCAGCCCACCCGGGCAGGTCACTGCGGCAGCCGGCGTCGTCGTCGGGCTCGTCGGGCAGCGCCGGCTCACCGGCCCGCTGGCGCGGCACCGTCAGGTCGTCGTCAGCCCGCTCGGCGGGGCGGCCAGCTGTCGACTCCGCCGGGTGTGCCGGCAACCCGCCGACCGGCCGACGGGGCTTGCCGGCCGCCTGCGGGTCGTGGTGCCCCGGCCGGCAGGGCTCACCCTGGGCGCAGCCGTGCTCGGCCTCCCCGTGCGCCATCCCGGTCTCCTCACGCTCGCACTCACCCGCGGTTGCTCCCCGACGTGCCCTGACACCGTACTGGCCGAGGCGGACAGGCCGTGCACGGCGTACCCCGGGGTCAGCGCTTCGGGCGGCGCGGGAGCAGGGTCTCCCAGACCGGGAAGGCGACAAGCCAGATCACGAGGGCGACAGTGAGCTTCTGGCTCCGTCCTTCGGTGGAGCCGGGGCGACCGCGTCCTCGACCACCGGCTCCGCGCGGGGCACGGCCGCCGGTGTGCGCGGGACCGTGCTGACCGCTTCCGGCGTACTCCTTTCGGGGCATGCCGGGTCCCACGAGGTCGTCCCGGGGTCGGAGTCGGACGGTCGGCGGTTGTGGTGGGATCGGGGGCATGCGACCACCACCGTGGCTCGGCTCAGGCACCAACGGTCGGGATTTCACCCTGGCCGGTGCGTCGCTGTTCGGCGGCCTGGTGCTGTGGTCCCTCGGTTGGCAGCCGCAGATCCGCCCGTACCCGGACGTGCCGCCCGCGCTGTTCCTGCCGCCGCTGCTGGCGATGTGCGTGGCCGTGAGCCTGCGCCGGATCGCCCCGCGCGCCAGCCTGGCCGTCGGCACCGGGGCGCTTGTCGTGGACATCGCGCTCGGCGGCTCGCTGGGAACCCTCCTGATCTACACCCAGGTGCTCTACGACGCCTGCGTGTACGGCCCGTCACGGCTGTGGCGGTGGCTGCTGCGGGTCACGATCGCGCTCAGCGTGGTCGGAGCGGTGGTCGGTGTGATCGTCCTCGACCAGTGGCGTGGGGTCGCCGTCGGTGTGCCGGTGGTCCTCGCCGGCCTGCTGCCGGTGCTGACGGGGGTCAGCGTGCGGCAGTACCGCGACCAGGCCGCCGCCGAGCGTGCTCGGGCCGAGCAGACCGCCCGGCTGGTCGAGCTGGACCGCCGCCAGGCGGTCAGCGCCGAACGGGCGCGGATGGCCCGGGAGTTGCACGACGTGGTCGCCAACCACCTCAGCGCGGTGGCGATCCATGCCACCGCCGTGCTGTCCGTACCCGGGCTGGAGCGCGGCCAGGTCGAGTCGGCGTTGCGGGTGATCCGCGAGAGCAGTGTGCAGGGCCTGGCGGAGATGCGGCAGATGATCGAGGTGCTGCGCGAGCCGGGTGCCGGTGGCGAGCGGCCCCCGGTCGGCGGGCCGCTGCCCGAGGCGGTCACCGCTCGGCTGGCCGAGGCGGACCGCCTGGTCGAGCGGATCCGGGCCGCCGGCCTCGTGGTGCGGGTGCGCACCGACGGCACGCCTGGGCCGCTGCCCGTGGGGGTGGATCTCGCGGCGTACCGGATCGTGCAGGAGTCGCTTACCAACGCGCTCAAGCACGGCACGGGCGAGGCGGAGCTGACCATCGCGTACCGGCCGGCGGAGGTGGTGCTGACGGTGGAGAACCCGGTGCGCCCAAGCGGGGCCGGGGTGCCGGGTGCCGGGGCCGGGCTGATCGGGATGCGGGAGCGCGCGACACTGCTTGCCGGTCGGTTCACCGCAGGCCCGCAGGACGGCCACTGGCAGGTCCGTGCCGCGCTGCCGACCGGGGTCGCTGGATGACCGGGCCGGGCGAGGCCGCGACGGAGCCGACGGTACGGGTGGTGCTGGCCGACGACCAGCCGGCGGTGCGGGCGGGACTGGCCCTGATCCTGGCGGGGTCGCCGGGCGTCGAGGTGGTCGGCGAGGCGGCCGACGGCGACGAGGCGGTCCGGCTGTGCCGGGAGTTGCGCCCCGACGTGGCGGTGCTGGACATCCGGATGCCCCGCCGCGACGGCATCGCCGCGACCCGGGCGATCGTCGCCGACCGGCTCGCCGACGTGCTGGTGCTGACAACCTTCGACCTCGACGAGTACGTCTTCGGCGCGCTCCGCGCCGGTGCTGCCGGCTTCCTGCTCAAGGACACCGACGCGGCGGGGCTGGTCGCGGCGGTTCGGACCGTGGCGCGCGGCGACGGGTTCATCGCCCCCACGGTGACCCGCCGGTTGATCACCGCTTTCGCCGCGACCGCGCCGGGCGCGTCGGCGGCCACGCGGGCCGCGCTGGACACGCTCACTCCGCGCGAGCGGGACGTGCTGGCCTGCCTCGGGCTGGGGTTGTCCAACCAACAGGTCGCCGACCGGCTCGGGCTGGCGGAGAGCACCACCAAGACCCACGTGAGCCGGATCCTGGCCAAGCTGGACCTGCGCAGCCGCGTGCAGGCCGCCATCCTGGCGCAGGAACTGGGCCTGCCCGCTCCCCCACAGCCCTGATCAGGGCAGGCGGGCTCCCTTGGCGCTCTGTGCTTCCTGCACAGCCCTGATCGGCCGCTCAACACGTCACTGAAGGGTGTGGGCCGGGCCGGCCTTGCAGCGGCCGGTTGACCGGTGCCGGCGTGGGTGGCCTGCTCACGACATGTCAGGCTAGGGCGGTGAGTGCGCCCGGCGGTGGAGATCTGACGGCCACGCTGCGCCGGATCGAACGTTCGGCGGGGGCGTTGGCCACCGCCAGCGTGGCCCGGATGGACGAGACGCTGCCGTGGTTCCGCGCCCTGCCGGCCGACCAGCGCTCCTGGGTGACGCTTGTGGCCCAGGCGGGCGTCCGGTCGCTTGTGGAGTGGCTGCGTGACGGCGGCGGCACGGCCGACAGCACGCAGGAGGTCTCCGACGATGTCTTCGCCGCCGCGCCGCTGGCGCTGGCCCGGTCGATCGCCCTTCAGCAGACCGTGGCGCTGATCAAGGTGACCATCGACGTGGTCGAGGAGCAGGTGTCGCACCTGGCCGTCGAGGGTGAGGAGCAGCAGCTGCGCGAGGCGGTGCTGCGCTTCAGCCGGGAGATCGCGTTCTCGGCCGCACGGGTGTACGCGCGGGCCGCCGAGTCACGCGGCGCGTGGGACGCGAGGTTGCAGGCCCTGCTTGTCGACGCCCTGCTGCGCGGCGACTCGCCGGACGTGCTGGCCAGCCGCGCGGCCGCGTTGGGGTGGGCGGACGCGCCGCCGGTCGCGGTGGCGGTCGGCCGTTCCCCTGGTGGGGAGGTGTCGGCGGTGCTGCACGTCGTCTACCGGCTGGCCCGGCGGATCGACGTCGAGGTGATCGGCGGTGTGCACGGCGACCGGCTGGTGATCGTGCTGGGCGGCGCGGCGGACCCGTTGCGCGCCACGGGCAAGCTGCTGGACGCGTTCGGGGACGGGCCGGTGGTGGTCGGTCCGGCCGTACCCAGTCTGGACGAGGCGACGTCGTCGGCGCGGGCCGCGCTGGCCGGTTTCCGGGCGGCGCCAGCGTGGCCGGCGGCCCCGCGGCCGGTGCCGGCCGACGACCTGTTGCCGGAGCGTGCCCTCGCCGGGGACGCGGAGGCGCGTCGTCAGCTACGTCATGACGTGTACGCGACGCTGGTCCGTGCCGGTGGCGAGTTGCTGGAGACTCTGGACGCCTTCCTCGCCGCCGGTGGCACGCTGGAGAGCGCCGCGCGTGCGCTGTTCGTGCACCCGAACACGGTGCGGTACCGGCTGCGCCGCATCGCCGAGGTGACAGGCTTCTCGCCGCTGTCGCCGCGGGACGCGTTCGCCCTGCAGGTGGCGTTGACTGTCGGTCGGCTGGACCCGGTGGTCCCGATCGCCCCGTCCGTGCCGACCCAGACATTGACCCCGGCCAACCGGAAATCCCCCCAAACCAGCGATGATACCGACCGATCTTTGTAGGAAACCTCCAAAGGTTCTAGTGCGGTTTGGTCGGGGCCGGCACAGCGTTCCTCACGTGTATCCGGAAGAGTCATAGGGGTGCTCGCCGTACTTAGTCCCGGCCAGGGTTCCCAGAAACCCGGCTTCCTGACCCCCTGGCTCGACCTGACCGGCACCGAGGCACGCCTGCGGTGGTGGTCCGCGTTGGCCGGCGTCGACCTGGTACACCTGGGCACTGACGCCGACGCCGACGAGATCAAGGACACGGCCCGCACCCAGCCGCTGCTCGTCGCCGCCGCGCTGCTCGCCGCCGAGCACCTGCCGCTGCACGACGTGGCGGTGACCGCCGGGCACAGCGTCGGCGAGCTGGGCGCCGCGGCGCTGGCCGGGGTGCTGTCGGCCGAGACGGCGATCACCCTCGCCGGTGTGCGGGGCCGGGAGATGGCTGCGGCGTGCGCGCTGGAGCCGACCGGGATGGCCGCCGTGCTCGGTGGGGACCCGGACGAGGTCCTCGCCTCGATCGCGGGGCACGGTCTGCACCCGGCCAATCGCAACGGCGCCGGTCAGATCGTCGCCGCCGGCGCGCTGGACGGCCTGGACAAGCTCGCCGCCGAGCGACCGTCGAAGGCCCGCGTCATCCGGCTTCAGGTAGCGGGCGCGTTCCACACCCCGTACATGGCCCCGGCCGAGACCGCGCTGGCCTCGGTGGCCGCCGGGATCACCCAGGCCAACCCGGAGCGGATCCTGCTGTCGAACCTCGACGGCACGGCGGTCAGCGACGGCCGGGTCATGGTGCAGCGTCTGGTCCGCCAGGTCACCGCCCCGGTCCGCTGGGACCTGTGCATGCGCACCCTGGCCGACCTCGGTGTGACCGGGGTGATCGAGCTGCCTCCGGCCGGCACCCTCGCCGGGCTGGTGAAGCGGGAGCTCAAGGGCGACGGCGCGCCTGAGATCGTCACCCTGAACACGCCCGACGACCTGCCGGCCGCGCGGGATCTGATCGCCCGGCACGGCACGTCGGGCTCGCTCGCCCCCATCGGAGGACATTCATGACCGGCAGTCGCATCGTCTCGATGGGGCACTACCAGCCCTCGCGGGTGGTGACGAACGACGACATCGCCCAGCTCGTCGACACCAGCGACGAGTGGATCCGGGACCGGGTCGGCATCGTGACCCGGCGGATCGCCGACAGTGAGACGGTGGCCGACATGGCCGCCGCCGCCGCCGGCAAGGCACTTGCCAACTCCGGGTTGAGTGCCGCCGACATCGACCTGGTCGTGGTCGCCACCTGCTCGTCGATCGACCGCAGCCCCAACGTGGCCTGCCGGGTCGCCGCGAAGCTGGGCATCGCCGCTCCTGGCGCGTACGACGTCAACACCGCCTGCTCGGGCTTCGCCTACGCGCTGGGCACCGTCGACCACGCCATCCGGGCCGGAGCGTCCCGCAACGCCATAGTCATCGGCGCGGAGAAGCTGTCCGACTTCACCGACTGGACCGACCGCTCCACCTGCATCATCTTCGGTGACGGCGCCGGTGCCGCGGTGGTCACCGCCACTGCCGACGACGAGCCCGCCGGCATCGGCCCGGTGGTCTGGGGTTCGGTGCCGGAGAAGGGCGACGCGGTCCGCATCGAGGGCTGGCGCCCGTACATCCAGCAGGAGGGGCAGTCGGTGTTCCGCTGGGCCACCACCGCGCTGGCGCCGCTCGCCCTCCAGGCGTGCGAACGCGCCGGGGTCGAGCCGTCGGAGCTTGCCGCGTTCGTGCCGCACCAGGCCAACGGCCGGATCATCGACGGCATCGCCAAGCGGCTCAACATCCCCAACGCGATCATCGCGAAGGACATGGTGGAGTCGGGCAACACCTCAGCGGCGAGCGTGCCGCTGGCCCTGTCCAAGCTTGTCGAGCGGCGGGAGGTGCCCTCGGGCGCCCCGGTGCTGCTGTTCGGCTTCGGCGGTGGCCTGACCTACGCCGGTCAGGTCGTCCGCTGCCCCTGAAACCCCCTCGGGCGCGTACGCGTCGAGGAGCGGCGGTCGGCGATGCTGGCCGCCGGAGATCCCCTATGAGAGGAACCAACCGCAATGACCCGTGACGAGATCACCACCGGCCTCGCCGAGATCCTCGAAGAGGTTGCCGGGGTGAACCCGGACGACGTGGCCGAGGGGAAGTCCTTCACCGACGACCTCGATGTCGACTCGCTCTCCATGGTGGAGGTCGTGGTGGCGGCTGAGGAGAAGTTCGGTGTCAAGATCCCGGACAACGAGGTGCAGAACCTCAAGACCGTCGGGGACGCCGTCAGCTACATCGAGGCGCAGTCCTGATCATGAGTCGTCCTGACGTCGTCGTCACCGGGCTCGGCGCGACGACCCCGCTCGGCGGGGACGTCGCGTCGACCTGGGACGCCATGCTTGCCGGCCGCTCCGGGGTGAGTGCCCTCACCCAGGAGTGGGCCGCGCAACTGCCCGTCCGGATCGCCGCGCAGCTGGCCGTGGAGCCGTCGGAGGTTCTGGACCGCGTCCGGCTGCGCCGGTTGGACCGCTCCGAGGCGATCGCCATCATCGCCGCACAGCAGGCGTGGGCGGATGCCGGCCTGGCCGACTCCGGCCTCGACGGGGAGCGGCTCGCGGTCAGCATCGGCTCCGGCATCGGCGGCGCCACCACACTGCTCGCCCAGGACGACATCCTGGAGGCATCCGGGCCGCGGCGGGTCTCCCCGCACACCATCCCGATGCTGATGCCGAACGGTCCGGCCGCCTGGGTCGGGCTGGAGCTGGGCGCCAAGGCCGGCGTGCACACGGTGGCCAGCGCCTGCGCCACTGGCGCCGAGGCGATCGCGCTGGGTCTGGACATCATCCGCGCCGGCCGGGCCGACGTGGTGGTGGCCGGCGGCACCGAGGCGGTCATCCACCCGCTGCCGATCGCCGGGTTCAGCTCGATGCGGGCCATGTCGACCCGCAACGACGACCCGGAGCGGGCTTCCCGCCCGTGGGACAAGGGCCGTGACGGCTTCGTCCTCGGCGAGGGCGCCGGCGTCATCGTGTTGGAGCGGGCCGATCACGCCGCCGCCCGGGGTGCCCGGGTGTACGCGCGCCTCGCCGGCTCGGGCATCACCTCCGACGCGTACGACATCGTGCAGCCGCACGCCGAGGGTGAGGGCGCCATCCGGGCCATCGCCAAGGCCATCGCGGACGCGGACATCGCCAAGCAGGACATCGTGCACGTCAACGCGCACGCCACGTCGACCCCGGTCGGCGACATGCTGGAGATCGGCGCGCTGCACAAGGCGCTCGGCGATCACCCGGTGCTGGCGGCGACCAAGTCGATGACCGGTCACCTGCTCGGTGCGGCCGGCGCGCTGGAGTCGATCGCCACGATCCTCGCCATCCGCGACGGCGTCGTTCCGCCGACGATCAACCTGGACGACCCGGACGACGGCCTCAGCCTGGACGTGGCCACCCAGAAGGCACGCCACATGGAGATCCCGGCCGCGTTGAACAACGCGTTCGGCTTCGGCGGCCACAACGTGGCTCTCGTCTTCACGCGAGCCTGACACCACCGCCCGCGGCAGCGGGTGAGCAGTGGCCCTGTCCTGTCGCCTGGCGACGGAACAGGGCCCGGTGTCGTTTCAGACCCGGTTACGGGGGTGCCGCTTGGCGGTGCGCTCGTTGCCCCGGCGGTAGTTACCCGTCCAGCGAGCCATCACCAGTTGCGGGTCGTCGTCGACCTCGGCGAGGAACTCCGCTGCCCGGCCGCCGCGCAGCGTGCTCGCCACCCGCCCGTGGTGCGTGATCACCACCGTGCCGTCGGCCCGCTGGTCGTACCGGAATCCCTCTGGTGCTGGCATGCGGCCGAGGGTCCCAGTTCACCTGGTCTGCCGCAACGCGATTTTCCGCGTCGCCCGGCCGTGCCGGGTCAGGTGCCGCAGGTGGTCGCGGGCAGGCCCCGCACGGCGACCGGGGACCGGCCGCCGGGGCGGGCCTTGCCGGCCAGCACGGCCGCCAGCGCGGTCATCGACGCCTTGCTGGAGGAGTACGTCGCCAGCAGCGTCGGCGACGCCGCGTCCGCCAGCACGTACGGGGTGTCCATGGCGACGGTGACCGCAGCGTCGGCGCGCAGGTCGCCTGCGCCGTCGCCGTAGCCGACCAGGTGCACGACTGTGCCTCCGCTCGCCTTCACTGTCACGCCGGCAGCGGTGAGCGCGGCGGTGAGCGTGGCCCGCGTGCCGTCCCGGCCGCCTGAGGAGGTGACGGTCACCGGCCCGGGTACCGCCTTGCCGCAGGTGCCGCGCAGCACTGTGACGGCACCGGCGGCCAGGGCGTCCGCCGCCGCCCGATGCGCCTGTGAGTTGAGCGTGGACATCTGCGCGGCCGGGGCGTCGGCGAGCCGGAACTTCATGGTCAGCACCCGGGTGACAGCCTCGACCAGTCGGGTCCGGGGCAGTGACCCCCCGCGCAGCGCGGCGAGCAGCCCGTCGTACGCCTGGCCCACGTTCGGGGTCATCAGGATCAGGTCGTTGCCCGCGTTGAGCGCCCGAACGGCGGCCTCGCCGGGGGCCCAGCGCTTCGCCGGCGGCATGTTCATCCCGTCGGTGATCACCACACCCTTGAAGCCGAGCTGACCGCGCAGCACGTCGGTGAGCAGCTTGTGCGAGAAGGTCGCCGGGATGCCGGGGTCGATGGCCCGCGCGTCCAGGTGGCCGGACATCACCGCCATGGCGCCGGCCTCGATGCCAGCGGCGAACGGCGGCCACGCGCCGCTGCGCAGCGCCTCGGCGGACTGGGTGAGCACGGGCAGGTCCTGGTGCGAGTCGTCGGCGCTGTGGCCGTGCCCCGGGAAGTGCTTGAGGGTGGCCGCGACGCCACCGGCCTGCAGACCCCGGACGGCGCCGCCGACCTGTGCGGCGGCGACCTTCGGGTCGGCGCCGTACGAGCGGGAGCCGATGACAGTGCTGCGGGTCGCCAGCACGTCGGCGACCGGGGCGAAGTCGACGTTGATCCCCATCGCGGCGAGCTCGGTGCCGGCGGCCCGCCAGGCGTTCTCGGTGAGCGTCGGGTCGCCGGCCGCCCCGGCCGCGAGGGCGCTGGGCAGCAGCGTGACCCCGTCGGTGACGCGGGTGACCACGCCGTACTCCTGGTCGGTGCCGACCAGGAAGGGTGCCGAACCGGCGGCCAGCCGGCCGGCGGCTTCGCGCAGCCCGCCGGTCAGCTCGTGCACCTGCTTGGGGTTGTCGACGTTAGTGGTCTCCTGGTTGCCCTTGGTCGGGTCGTCGGCGCTGAAGCCGACGAGGATCAGCCCGCCGAGGCGGTACTTGGCGATCATCTGGGCCGGGGTGTCGACGCCGGCAAGTGCCTGGTTGCCGGCCGCCGAGCCGGCTGAGACCTTCGTCGCCGAGTCGCCGTAGGCGTACGGCATCAGCACCTGACCGACCAGGTCCTCGTCCGAGAGCGTGGCGACGAGCGCGGCGGCCCGGGATGCCGGGTCGGTGCCCGCCGTCGCGGCGGGGGCACTCGGTGCGGCCGAGGTGCCCGCCGGGCTTGGCGTCGGGTCGGGGCGTTCCGGGGAACCCGAGCAGCCAGAGACGAGCAGGGCAGTCAGGGCGGCGACGGCGATGCCGGCGCGTCGCGGGCGAATCGGCACGCCGCCTATCCCACCAGTTCCCCCGTATCGGGGCAACTTGACCTTACCGGTCGGCGCCGCCGCAGCGGGACACGACCAGGTGAGGGCCCGGGTGGCGGCCCGTTCAGCCAACTCTGGTGAGCAACGTCACCGGCGCGCCGTCGCCCGCGTACCGGTAGGGCTCCAGGTCAGCATCCCAGGCGGTGCCCATCGCCTTGTCGAGGGCGTGTGACAGCGCTTCGGGGGCCCGGGCGGAGGCCATCAGCGCCCGCAGCCGGTCCTCGCCGAGTTGGATGTCACCAGCCGCGCCGACGGTGGCCCGGAACAGGCCACGAGCCGGCACGTACATGTAGCGCTCACCGTCGGCGCCGGGACTCGGCTCCTCGGTGACCTCGAAACGGATCATGGGCCACTGCCGAAGGGCAGCAGCCAGCTCGGCGCCCGTCCCGGGACGCCCGGTCCACCCGCACTCGGCCCGGCGTGCGCCGGGGTCGACGGGCTGAGCCGTCCACTGCAGGTTGACCGGCGCGGCTAGGACGCGCGCGATCGCCCACTCGACGTGCGAGCACACGGCGAGCGGGGTCGAGTGGACGTATACGACGCCACGCGTTGGCACGGTGACCTCCCGGAGAGCGAGGTGCGTCTTCCCCTACGACCTCGGCCACCCAGGTGGTTGCTGCAACACATGATGACTCCTGTGACGGATGGTGCGCCAGGGAATCGGCAAATTCGCTGGCCGGAATAGCCGGACGGGTGGCCGCGGTTGTCTCAGGGGACACCGCGACGACCAGCCAGATGTCGTGGTCCTGTACAGTTCCATCGGCGGCTTCTGCCGCGTTACACCTCCGCGGGCCGACCCAGCGTCGCCCGCACACAGCCCCCGGACGTCCCAGTCCTCCCGTACGTCTTGCAAGGAGTACCTCCGTGGCGAGCAACACCTCTAAGACCGCGCGCGCGTCCGTCCGGGCCGGCCAGGCTGGCCAGGGTGGCGCCCTCAGCGTGCTGGGCGAGTTCAAGTACCTCATCCCGCTCAACGGCGGCAAGCACGCCTACGTGCGCAACCTGACCAACGGCAAGACCGCGCACCTGCGCACCGACTCCGACGCCTTCGTCGAGGAGATCCGCGTGCTGGCCGCCGCCGGCCACGCCGCCAAGATCCGGGCGGAGATCAACAACCTGGCCGCCACCCACCCGGGTGACGGCTGGGAGGCCACCGAGAAGCGCCTGGTCGCGGCCGGTGTCTTCGAGGGCTGAGCCCTCCCCCACCGCATCAACGAACCGCCCGTCGGGACTTTCCCGGCGGGCGGTTTCGCGTCCCCTTCGCCCCGGGCCGTCCGCACCGGCGGCAATCCAGGCCGGGCCGGGTTCAGGGCGGGTCGAGCAGAGCGACCTCACCGGTGGCCAGGTCGTAGAGACTGCCGACGACTGCCACCCGGCCGGCGGCGACCGGCTCCGCCAGCGCGGCGTCGTGGCGCAGCGTGTGCACCGTACGCCGGACGTGCCGGCGGATCGCCAACGGATGCACCGCCGGATCGTCGAGCCCCGCCTCGACGACCGCCGGGGCGATCTCGTCGACCAGGTGGGCGAGCGACCCGCCGGGCCGCTGGCCGGTGCGCAGCGCGTCCACCGCGGCGCCCACCGCACCACACCGCTCGTGGCCGAGAACCATGACCAGCGGTACGCCGAGCTGGCCGACCACGAACTCGATGGAGCCGCGCACCGCGCGGTCCAGTACGTGCCCGCCGGTGCGGATCACGCAGATCGCGCCGAATGTCTGGTCGAAGATCGCCTCCAACGGCACCCGCGAGTCGATGCAGCCGAGCACCACCGCGTACGGCTGCTGGTCGCCGGAGGCTGCCGCCGCGGCCGTCACGTCGTGACCGTGCACCGGCTGGCCGCTGACGAAGCGCCGGTTGCCGGCGAGCAGTTCGGCAAGCGCGGCCCGGGGCGTACCGCCGGCCTGTCGTCCCTGAGTCACCGGTCCGCCGACGGGCGGACCGGGCGTTGCCTGCGCCGAGCCCATGCCGTCCAGCTTGGCCCGCCGACGACGGGCGGGGGCGGGGTCGGGAATGTTCGCCTCGGCGCGATTGGCGTGGTGTCATGGCGGGTAGCCGGTGTTACCGCCGGGTATCCCGGTGCTTGTGGTACGTGGCGGCCCTGGGAGGTGGCGATGCCGGAGCGGTTCGAGGTCGGTCTGCCCGACGGCGTGCGGCTGCACGTCGAGACCACAGGGCCGGCGGACGCCCCGGTCACCGCCGTCCTGCTGCACGGCTGGACGCTTGACGGGCGCAGCTGGCACCGGCAACTCGACGCGCTCACCGGGCTGCCGGGCGAGGCGGTGCGGGTGGTCACCTTCGACGCGCGGGGCCACGGGCGGTCCAGTTGCATGGAGTTGCCCACCGCGACACTGGCTCAGCTCGGCGACGACCTCGCGGCGGTCATCGACACGGTGGCGCCGGCCGGCCGGGTGGTCCTGGTCGGGCACTCGCTGGGCGGTATGACGATCATGGAGTACGCCCACCGCCACCCCGCACACTTCACCGCCCGCACGGCCGGCCTGGTCTTCGTCTCGACCACCGCCGAGGGGCACACGCACACCGCCTACGGACTCTCGCCGCGGATCACCCGGCTGATCCGGCTCGCCGAGACGACAGGGGCCGGCGTGCTGGCCCGGTGCGGCTCGTGGCGGCCGCCCCGGCCGCTGCTGCGCGCACTGCAACCGAGCATCCGCTGGATGCTCTTCGGCGACCGCTGCGACCCGGCCGACATCCGGCTGGTGACCTCGGCGGTGGCCCGCGCCTCGCTGCGGTCGATCGGCGGGTTCCGCGCCTCGATCGGTGCCCAGCGCCGGCTGGACACCCTCGCCGCGCTCGCCCACCTGCCCGCCGCCGCCCTTGTCGGCGACCGGGACCGGCTCACCCCACCACCCTGCGCCGAGTCGATCGCCGCCGCGCTGCCAGCCACCGAACTGACCATCTGCTCCGGCGCCGGGCACATGCTGATGATGGAACGCCCGGACGAGGTGAACGCCGCCCTGACCGGCGTCCTGCGTCGGGTGCTCGCTGAATCGCCGCCCGACGCCTCGTGCGTCGTGCCGCCGCAGGCCAGCGACACGAGCGCCGTCGAAACGGGTGCCTGACCACGTTCCCGCACCTCGGGCGCGGCGGGCCGAAGCGAGGGCCGTACCCTTCTGCGGTTGGCCCGCGCGGTTCGCGCCGATTGCCGGCGACATCGAAGGAGCGTGCGTTGACCGACCAGACCGCCCTGGAGCAGGAGATCGCCGTCGAACAACGGCATCTCGACCGGGTGTACGCCCGACTGGCCGAGCTGCGCCAGTCGGCGGTCCGCGCCGAGCGCGACGGCTACCGGATGGCCCGGGTGGGCACGTTCGGCGCGCTCGTCGAACGCGACGCGATGGTGTTCCACGCCGCCCAGCGGCGGCACACCCTCGACGCCGAACACGAGGGACTTGTCTTCGGCCGGATGGACCTGCGGGACCGTCAGGTGCTGCACGTCGGGCGGCTCGGCATCCGCGACGAGGACGCCACCACACTTGTCGTCGACTGGCGGGCGCCGGCCGCCGCCGCGTTCTACCAGGCCACCCCGGCGCAGCCGCTGGGCGTGGTGCGACGCCGGACGATCCAGTCCCGGCGGGAGCGGGTCACCCGCATCGAAGACGACCTGCTCGACCCCACCGCCACGCCGGAGGGGATGACAGTGGTCGGCGACGGCGCGCTGCTGGCCACCCTGTCCCAGGCCACCGGCCGGGGCATGCGGGACATCGTGGCGACGATCCAACGGGAACAGGACGAGGCGATCCGGTCGCCCGGTTCCGGGGTGACGATCGTCGCCGGCGGCCCGGGCACCGGCAAGACCGCCGTCGCCCTGCACCGGGCGGCCTTCCTGCTGTACTCCGACCGCAGCCGCTACGCCGGCGGCGGCATCCTCGTGGTCGGGCCGTCCACAGTCTTCGTCGAGTACATCGCCTCGGTGCTGCCGTCGCTCGGTGAGGACACTGCGACCCTGCACTCGCTGGGCACGCTCTTCCCGGGGATGACCGCCACCCGCACCGATCCGCCGGAGGTGGCGGCGGTGAAGGGCTCGCTGCGGATGCGCCAGGTGCTGGAGCGGGCCGCCCGGGACGCGGTACCGGGTGGGCCGGGTGAGCTGCGGCTGCTCTACGGGGGCGGGTTGCTGCGGCTGGACCGCGCCGAGTTGGACGCGATCCGGGACCGCGCGCTACAGCGGGGCGCCCGCCGCAACGAGGCCCGCCGGGCGGGCTTCGACGGGATCTTCGCGGCGCTCTGGGCGCAGGCCCGTCGTCTGAACACCGGCACCGGCCGGCTGCCGGAGCAGCGGGCCTTCGAGAGCGAGGTCGCCGAGCGGGCGGAGTTCCGCGAGTTCCTCAAGGCGTGGTGGCCCCGGCTGCACCCCCGGCACGTGCTGGGCTGGCTGGCCCATCCGGACCGGCTGCGCCGGTACGCGGGCGGGATCCTGTCCGGCGCGGAGATCCGGCTGCTGGAGGCGGCGTACCAGAGTCTCGACACCGACGGCCTCACCATCGCCGACATCGCGCTGCTTGACGAGTTGGAATCGCTGCTGGGCAAGCCGGCGCAGCCGGCGCGAGCCAAGCGCGACCCGTTCCAACTCGCCGGCGGGGTCCGGGAGCTGAGCACCCTCGGCGAACGCCAGCGGGCGGCCCGCGCGGCGGCGCGGGAACGGCCGGCGGACTACCGGGACTACGCGCACGTGGTGGTGGACGAGGCGCAGGACGTCTCGCCTATGCAGTGGCGCATGGTCGGCCGGCGCGGCCGGCTCGCCTCGTGGACAGTCGTGGGCGACCCGGCGCAGACCGCGTGGACCGGCAACCCGGAGGAGCTGGCCCGGGCCCGCGACCAGGCGTTGGGCCGCCGCAAGCGGCACGACTTCACGCTTACCACCAACTACCGCAACTCGGCGGAGATCTTCGCGGTGGCGGCGGCCGAGATCCGCCGGCTCTATCCGGACCTGCCGCTGCCGAGGGCGGTCCGCTCCACGGGGGTCGACCCGGTGGAGTTGGTGGTGCCGGCGGCCGACCTGGAGGCCGCGACAGTGGAGGCGGCCACCGGACTGTTGGCCGAGGTGGACGGCACGGTCGGGGTGATCACGCCGGTCCCCCGCCGGGACGAGGTCGCCGGTTGGCTCGGCACGCTCGGCGGGTCGCGGTTGCAGGTGGTGACCAGCCTGGAGGCCAAGGGCATGGAGTACGACGGCGTGGTGCTTGTGGCGCCGAGCGAGATACGGGCGGATCCGGGGGCGGGCGTCCGCACGCTCTACGTCGCGTTGTCCCGTGCCACCCAGCGGCTCACCACCATCGACCCGACCGGCTGAATTCGATTTGGCGCGGCCCGGAGTCGACGCTGGCGCACAGTTGCATACATAGCGATGTGAGCATACATTTGACCCGATCCCGGACGACGACGGAGGGTGGGTGTCGTGGGCGCAGGTCATGACCACCACCACGCCTCGGTCGCCAATGCCGCGCACCAGCACCGGGGCCGACTCTGGGCGGCATTCGGGCTGCTCGCCACCTTGATGGTGGTCGAGGCGGTGGCCGCCCTGCGCACCGGCTCACTGGCTCTGCTCTCCGACGCCGGGCACATGTTCACCGACGTGCTCGGCATCGGGATGGCGCTGGCCGCGATCACCGCCACCCAACGGGCCACCGGCGACCCGCAACGCACCTTCGGGCTCTACCGCCTCGAGGTGCTCGCCGCCCTCGCCAACGCCGTCCTGCTCTCCGGCGTGGCGATCTACGTGGTGATCGAGGCGATCCGCCGATTCGGCGATCCGCACGAGGTGATTGCCGGCCCGATGCTCGCGGTGGCCGTGCTCGGTCTGCTCGCGAACGTGGTCGCCTTCGCCCTGCTCCGCACCGGGGCCCGGGAGAGCATCAACCTCCAGGGCGCCTACCTGGAGGTGCTCGGCGACCTGCTCGGTTCGCTCGGCGTGATCGGCGCGGCACTGCTCATCACGGTCACCGACTGGTGGTGGGCCGACCCGCTGGTCGCGGTCGCCATCGGCGTGTTCATCCTGCCGCGCACGTGGCGGCTCGGCCGTGCCGCGGTCCGCATCCTGGTGCAGGCCGCACCGGAACACCTCCAGGTCACCGCCGTGCACGACCGGCTGGCCGCCGTGCCCGGCGTCGTCGAGGTGCACGACCTGCACGTCTGGACGCTCACCTCGGGCATGGAGGTGGCCTCCGCACACCTGACCATGGCCCCGGACGCGGAGGTCGGCGCGGTGCTCAGCGCGGCGCGTACCGCCCTGCAGGAGGACTTCCGGATCGAGCACGCCACGTTGCAGATCGAACCCGGGGCGGCACCCGGAGCCTGCGGCGCCGTCGCCTGGTGACCGGCTTCTGCCCCTATTTGTCCCTTTAGTCGGAATCCTTGGTGACCGCGTGGGCACCCTCAGTCACAATTGCTGCATCAGCCCCACCGGCACCGGTAGGCTGGCTCCCGGCCACCACCCGGCGGCGCCCTCCCGGCGCCGGTGGGGGCCGCCGCCTAATCACCCGAGAGGGCGAACCGGGGAACCATGTTCCTGGGGTGCATCCGCGTCAGCGGTAGGGATCTTCCGTCCCGAACCCGTCAGCTAACCCGGTCGGCGGCTGACGGAAGGACACGCACAGTGGCACCAGCACGACCCCCCGCCGCCCGACTGGCGGCGCTCATCGTCATGATGTTCACCCTCGGCGTCGCGATCCCGGCCGGCGCAGCCTCGGCCGCTCCCCCAGGCGCCCAGCGCGCCGCCGCGGCACCAAGCGACGACGAAGA
Source organism: Micromonospora sp. NPDC000316 (assembly GCF_042898885.1). Lineage (NCBI taxonomy): Bacteria > Bacillati > Actinomycetota > Actinomycetes > Micromonosporales > Micromonosporaceae > Micromonospora > Micromonospora sp. NPDC000316. The sequence goes on along the minus strand of NZ_JBIAZG010000003.1, from coordinate 186,839 downwards.
GGGTGGCACCCCGGCCCTGCGGGCCCAACTGGACGCGGCAAGCAAGGGCTACCTCGACGCGAAGCGCCTCCTGGACACCTCCATTCAGCGGCAGCAGCAACTCGCCGCCAAGCTGAAGGCCACCGAAGCCGAGATGAGCGAGCGCAACGGCAAGGTCGGTGAGATCGCCGGCGTCGCGTACCGCACCGGGCGACTCAGCACCGTCTCGGCGCTGCTCAGCACCAACACCCCCGAAGGCTTCATGGACCGGGCCGCCTCGCTGGACGTCGTCGCCGCAAACGAGGACCGCGCACTGCGCGACCTCCACGCCACCAAGGACGAGGCCAACCGCACCCGCATCGCCCTCGACGGCGAGATCCGCGAACAGCGCAAGCAGGTCGAGGTGATGGCCAAGCGCAAGGAGCAGGCCGAGCGGGCCCTCACCGTGGCAACCACCAGGTCGCAATCCACCGCCGCCGACACCAACTCCAACCGGGGCACCTCCACCGCCAACGCCAAGGCCGCGCCGCGCAACTCCGACGGCTCCTGGCCGTCCGAGTCGTGCAGCATCAACGACCCCACCCCGGCCAACGGCTGCATCACCCCACGCACCCTGCACGCCCTCAACCAGGCCAAGGCCGCAGGCTTCACCAGGTACGTCTCCTGCCACCGCTCCGGCGGCTCAGGTGAGCACCCCAAGGGCCGCGCCTGCGACTTCGCCGCGCAGAAGGGCGGCTTCGGCGGTGACGCCACAGGCGGCGACAAGACGTACGGCAACAACCTGGCCGCGTACTTCATCCGCAACGCCGACCGGCTCGCCGTGCTGTACGTGATCTGGTACAGGCAGATCTGGCTACCCAGCAGTGGGTGGAAGTCCTACAGCGGAGCGGGCGGCGACCCGTCCAGCGACCACACCAACCACGTGCACCTGTCCGTCTACTGACCCGACCTGACCCCTGCCCGGCCGGCGCCCCGCTCACGTGGGCGCCGGCCGGTGTGTGTCAGGCGGGGGTCGGGGGGTCGCCGGTGCGGTCGAGGGCCGCGCCGAGTCGGGCGGCCAGGGCCAGGTGGGCGGCTCGGGCCTGACGGAACGCGTACCGGAACAGGGGTGCCGGCGCCCGCAGGGTGATCTCCACGTCGATCCGCACCAGGCCGTCCGGCTCGGTGCGTAGCCGGGTGTGGTTGCGCACCGTTGTCGCCGGCCACTGGCGGGCCACTGTGACGATCTCGTCGTCCTCGCTGACCAGCACGTCCGCCTGGTAGGTGGTTCGGAAGCGCAGCGGGCCGGCAGCCAGCCGGTCGTTGATCGTGTAGCTGGCCCGGGCACCGTGCCGGGGCGGGACCCGGCGAACCCGGATGATCAGCGGATGCAGCTCGCCCTGGCGGGTCAGGTCGCTCAGCAAGGCCGCCGCGTCGGCGAGCGAGCAACGGGCCTGGACGGTGTAGCTGAACGTATCGCTGCTGAACACACCGGCTCCTGCCGTCGATTGTCGCACGATCGTCCCGTACCCCGGTCAGGCTGGCAACGCCCGGACGGACGCCGGCCGTTGCCCAGGCATTCGCGGTGCGTTATCACTACCGTCGGCTGTGGGGATATCACCGGTCGTGACGGAGGGCGGAGACATGAACGGCGATGCTCGGTGAGCGGGCACGTGATGGTCTTCGCGCCCACTCCGCAACTGACGGTGACGGTGGACCAGCCGAACGACCAGCCCGAACTGCACCTGCATCCCGGCGGGCAGGGCGTCTGGCAGGCCCGCATGGTGCTGTCGCTCGGGGTCGACGTGGTGCTCTGCGCCGCGTTGGGCGGGGAGATCGGCCAAGTGCTGGAGCCACTGCTGGTGAGCGAGGGCGTGGACCTCAAGGTGGTGGTCCGCGACTCCGGTAGTGGCGGGTACGTGCACGACCGTCGGGACGGCTCCCGGCAGGAGATCGCCGACGTGCCGGGGCAGCCGCTGAGCCGGCACGAGCTCGACGAGTTGTACAACCTGGCGCTCGGCGAGGGCCTCCGCGCGGAGGTGAGCGTCCTCAGTGGGCCCAACGCGCCGTGGCTCGTCCCGGCCGACGTGTACCGGCGCTTCGCCGCCGACCTCGGCGCCAACGGCAGCCGGGTGGTTGTCGACCTCTCCGGTGATCATCTTGGTGCGGCGCTGGAGGGCGGGGTGTTCTTCCTCAAGGTGAGCCACGAGGAGCTGATCCGCGACGGACGCGCCCGCAGCGACGACAGCGCGGAGCTGACCCGGGCGATGTACGAACTGCACGCCGCCGGCGCCGAGACGGTGGTGGTGAGCCGGGCCGACCAGCCGGCGCTGGCGCTCGTCGACGGGGAACTCTTCGAGGTGGAGATGCCCCGGCTGGAGGCCGCCGATCCGCGCGGCGCGGGCGACTCGATGACCGCCGGGGTGGCCGCCGTTGTCGCGCGCGGCGGGGACATCCGGACCGCCATCCGCACCGGTGCCGCAGCCGGAGCGCTCAACGTGACCCGGCACGGCCTGGGCACCGGCCGGTTGGACTCGATAACCGGGCTCGTGGAGCGGGTCCGGCTGGTCCCGGCGGACAGCCGGCCGCAGGAGCGGACCACCCCCGACGAGTTGGCCGACCGGGCGGTCGAGAAATGACACTGCGGGTGCTGATCACCAACGACGACGGGATCGCCGCGCCCGGCATCCAGGCGCTGGCCTGGGCCGCCGCGCAGCGGGGCCTGGACGTGGTGGTCGCGGCGCCGCTGGAGGAGGCGAGCGGCACCAGCGCCGCGATGAGCGCTGTGGAACGGGACGGTCGGGTGGTGGTGCACGACCATCCGCTGCCGGACCTGCCGGGTGTGCCGGCGTACGGGGTCGGCGGCTCGCCCGGGTTCATCACGTTGATCGCGCTGCACGGCGCGTTCGGCCCGCCGCCGTCCGTGGTGCTGTCCGGCATCAACCGGGGCGCGAACGCCGGCCGCGCCGTGCTGCACTCCGGCACTGTCGGTGCCGCGTTCACCGCCGCCACGAACGGCTGTCGGGCGATGGCGGTGTCGCTCGACGTGCTGTCGGCGGGTGAGGCGACGGCCGCCAGCGGTGGCGCGGCGGTCGACGCCGCAGCCCGGGTACGCGACGCCGAACGGCACTGGGGCACCGCCGCGCGGGTCGCCCTGGACCTGCTGCCCCGACTGACCGCCGGGCCGCCGGAGAGCGTGCTCAACGTCAACGCCCCCGACCTGCCGCACGGGCAGCTGCGCGGGGTGCGCCGTGGTTCGCTTGCGAGCTTCGGTCAGGTGCAGATGACTGTGGCCGAGTCGGGGCACGGCTTCGTGCGTACCTCGTTGGAGGAGCCGGGGCAGGCCGCGCAGCCCGGCACGGACGTGGCGTTGCTGGCCGGCGGGTACGCCTCGGTGACAGCCATCCGGGCGGTCACCGAGGTGGACGACGTGGACCTGACCGGCCTGGGCGAGCAGCCGTGACGGGCAGGATTGTCGGCGCTCAGGCGCCGGGCAGCACCTCGGGTGTCGCGGCGCCGGCGAAGTAGGGCTCCGGAGCGCCGAAGAGGCCGAGCAGGCCGGTCACCCAGAGCTGCCGGTGCACGAACCGGCTCGGCTCGGTGACCACGAGCTTGACGCCGCTGACCTCGGCGGTCTGGAAGCCGGCGACCATGGCGCTGATGCCTACGGAGTCGATGAAGGTGACAAGCCTCATGTTGAGCTCGATGCGACGCGGACGGCCTTTGGCCAGCACCTCCGCGATCGCTTCGCGCACCTCGTACGCTGTGTCGACGTCGATCTCGCCTCGTGGGGCGATCTCCACGACTCCACCGGACAGAACTGACTGCACGATCGACAGGCTCACGCGAGCACCTCCACTCGCCCGTCCCCCGGGCGCCTCATCAGTACGCGGGCCGCGACCGAGAGTATTCCTCCGACGGCCTCGGTCGCCACCCCTCGGGATGAGCAATTCACGGATCCGGGCACACAAAGTCGCCCATATCCCCACATTTCGGCATCTGATCATTCAATACTTTTCGTTATCTGCTCAGTCGACAATCGGTCGGAACCGACGCGCCGCGGACAAGGGTAGCGGCCCGGACCCGCCACGGCCCACAACCGGTTCGCCCCGCGCCTCAGCCCGACTGAACCCGGCGTGTCGCGCCGCCGGGGAGGCTCGAGCTCGATGGGTGTGATTCCGTTGCGGCATGTGGAGGCAAGGGCGGACCGAGGTTGCCAGTGCCTCCTAGCATCGACCCGGGACACCCACCGTGACGGAGAGGATCTTCGATGATCAAGAGACTGGCGGGGCTGGCCGGCGTCGGCGTACTGCTCGCCCTCGTGCTGGCCTGCGGTTTCGGTGGTGGCGGGGACGACGATGACGACGATGACGACTTCGCCCGGGGCGCTGCCGTGGTGGCGGTGCGTTGACCCCTGCCGGTGAGCCGTGCCGGCCGGGTTTGCGCGCGGTCGGCACGGGGCACTGCGGGGTGAGCGAGCCGTGAGTGGCTGGACAGACGCAAAGTCCGAAGTGGTTGGCGGCTTCGGCACCCGAGGAGGAAACCACGATGTTCGGAACCAACCTGCTGGACCGCCGCAGCAAACCGGAGCGGATCGCGGACCAGGCGTGGGAGCACCTGGTCTCCGCCGTCAGCTCCGCGGGCGACAGCGTCCGGGACACCGCCCGCTCGGCCCGCCGCAGCAGCGGCGACCTCGCCGACGGCGCGGGTGACCTGGTGGGAACGGCTGCCGAGGAGGCGCGGCGGCGAGCGTCGCGTGCCTTCGACGCGCTCGCCGGCCGCCAGCCGGCGCTGCCCTGGACGCTGCTGATCGGCGCCGCGCTTGTCGGCGCGGCGGTCGGCTGGGCCGTCGGCTCCGCAGCCCGTGCGGCCGGCAGTCGGGATGACCGTGCGGTGGACGACGTCGAGTTCGTCGACGTCGACCGCCCCAACTCCCCCGTCGGCCTGGACGACTGACCACCCACACGCCACGGGCCCCGCTCGACCTTCGGGTCGGCGGGGCCCGCTCGCGTGTACGGGGCCAATTCTCGGGGCCGGTCCGCCGGGGTACCGGACCCCTCAGGCAGCCCCGGCGGACCGGTGTCGCGGAGGGTGGTCCGGGCGCACCCCCGGACCACCCAGGTCAGCGACTCGTGCAGGTGACGCTTGGCGGTGGTGAGTTGCTGCCGGTCCACGAGCCGAGGAACCCGACAGTGGTGCTGGCTCCGGCGCCGAGCGCGCCGTTCCAGCCGCTGTCCCGGACCGAGACGACCGATCCGCTCTGGGTGTGCGTGCCGCCCCAGAGTTGGCTGATCCGCTGCCCGTTCGGGAAGGTCCAGCCCAGCGTCCAACCGGCGATGGGCGCGCTGCCGGAATTGCTGACCACCAGTTCGGCCTGGAAACCCCCCGACCAGGAGCCGGTGACCCGGTACGTCGCCACGCACCCGACACCCGGAGGCGGCGTGGTCGGAGGCGGCGTCGTGGGAGGCGGCGTGGTCGGGGGTGGCGTGGTCGGCGGCGGCGTCGTGGGAGGCGGGGTGGTCGGCGGCGGCGTCGTGGGAGGTGGCGTGGTCGGAGGCGGGGTGGTGGGGCCGCCGGTGCGCTCGCCGACCACGATGCCCCGGCCGTTGGTGCCGAGGTAGACCCGGCCGTAGACGCGGGGGTCGCCGGTCAGCGCCTCGGTCGGGTTGCCGTACTGGTGGCTGTCGTCGTTGACGCGTACCCAGGTCGTCCCGCCGTCGTCGGAGCGGTGCACGCCGGGCTGGCCGTCCACCGTGCCGTAGAGGAAGACGGCCGGGTTGGTCCGGCCCGGTGCCGCCTTGCCGAAGCCGACATTTCCGGAGGCGCTGACGCCGGCCAGCTTGGCGAAGCTGGCACCCGAGTCGGTGGAGCGCCACAGCCCGCCGGGCCCGGCCAGCCACAGCTCGCCCGACCGGCCGGGCAGGGCCTTGAACCGCACGTCGGAGGTGGGCAGGCCGGTCGCCGCCGTGGCGGTGAAGCTGGCCCCACCGTTGGTGCTGAGGTAGACCCGGCCGCCGCTGAAGCCGTAGAACCGGTTGGGGTCGACCCGGTCGGACTCGATAGTCGCGTTGGCGGGAATGCCTGTGGCCGGCGACCAGGTGTTGCCGAAGCCGACCGAGTAGACGACCCGCTGACCGGCGTCGCCGGGCGCCCAGACGAACCGGCTGCCGTCGGCCGCGGCGGCGACCGTGCCGCCGGTGTTGACCCCGGACGGCTCGGTGCCCTGGAACCACGTTGCCCCGCCGTCTGTGGAGAAGGCGACGTGGCTGTCGCCCGGCCGGTCGGCGTCGGTGAAGTTGCCGGAGCGGACGATCACGGCCGGCTTGCTCTCGGCGTAGTCCAGGCTCGTGGTGCTCGTGAAGACCGGCTGGGTGAACAGCATCGACGGGATGGTGTCCAGGTCGGTGTGCCGGAAGCCGCCGACGTCGCCGAGCGCGCTGATCAGCGGCGCGCCGCTGGGCGGGCTGATCAGATCGAGGACCGCCGTCTCCTCCAGACCGCGCACCATCGGCTTGATGGTGAACTGGCCGCCGGTGTCCCACTTGGTCAGGTCGGTGGTGCCGTAGATGGTGGCGCCGGTGCCGTACATCATGCGGTTGGAGTCGTGCGGGTCGATCTCTACCGACTCGTTCATCCAGCCGAGCTTGGGCGACGTCTCCGGCGGCGCCGGGTTGACGCCGAACGTCAGCCAGGGCACGGAGCTGACGTCCATCGTGTAGCGGCGGGACTGCTCCGGATAGTTGATGAACTCCCAGATCCGGGTCCAACTCGCCCCGCCGTCGGTGCTGCGGAAGAAGATCGCGTCCGGCCACCAGGAGACCTGGGTGGCCACCATCAGCGTGTTCGGGTGCTGCCTGTCGATTGTCAGACCGCTGTAGCCGAAGTAGGCGTCCGCGCTTGTGGACGGCACCGGGCTGATCCGCGTCCAGGCTCCGGACGACCGGGTGAACTTCCAGACGTCACCCTTGCCGCCGTCGTACGGGCCGCCGGTGTCGCTCGTGGCGATGTAGAGGTGACCGCCGACCGGGTCGACGACGCCCTTGTGCGCCAGGTAACCGGTGGGCTGGCCGGGGATGCGCGCCCAGGTGACCCCGCCGTCGGTGCTGCGGTAGACCGGGTTGTCCTTGTCGGCCACGCCCACGTAGATGGTCTGCGTGGTGGAGCCGGCGGTGCCTGTGCTCATGTCGAAACTCACCCAGGTCAGGCCCTGGTTCTGCCCGTTGTAGCCGTTGGGGTCGCTGGGGTCGGCCCGGTAGTTGCCGGCGTTCGGGAAGGCGGTGACCTTCGCCCACGTGGCGCCGTGGTCGGTGCTGCGCCACAGCCCGTTGCCGCCCTCGGCGCCGTAGTAGACGATGCTGTTCCGGTTGGGGTCGACGGCGAGCCGCTCACCCATCCCCCGGCCCGGCATGTTGCCGCCGTTCTTGAACGGCAACTCGGTGATCTGCCAGGTGGCGCCCTTGTCGGCCGAGCGGAGGATCGCGCCGTTGTTCGGGTCCCACCCGTTCGTGTACATGCCTACCGCCGCGTACACACGGCTGGTCTGCACCGGGTCGGTGGCGATGCTCACCACCCCGTTGTAGCCCCACCTGTCGGCGCCGACCCAGTCGAGCAGCGGCGTCCACGACTGGCTGGCCTGCTCCCAGCGGTACGCCCCACCGATGTCGGTCCGGGCGTAGATCAGGTTTTTCTCGGTGGGGTTGAAGACGATGCCGGGTACGAAGCCGCCACCGCCGACCTGGACGTTGCGCCAGGTGTACGCCTCGGCGGCCAGCGCCGACGCCGCGCCAGCGGTTGGAGCCCCGCCGGCGGCGGCAAATGGGGTCACCACGACGGCCGTGGCGACGACAAGCGCGGACACTGCCGCACCGGCGAGACTTTTCAGCAATGCGGTTCCTCTCGGGAGGCACGCCCGGGGGACGGGAGCGGCGGGTGGTGAACGCCGTGGCCCGGGGGACGGGCACGCGACGCTGGGGACGGGCTGGAGCTGCCCTGGCTCCAACCACCCGACGCGACGGCTCTCCGCTATCGAGGAACGCGCTTACCGTAACCGATCCACGGCCGGTTTGGAAGCGCTCCCATAGATGTTCGTGGCAAGTCCTGGGCCGTCACCCGCGCCGGATGAGGACGGGTCACCCCGGCCGGCGGCAGGATCGGACACCGGGCGGACCTTCGGCCGCGGCCGTCACCCCGGTCCGCCAGTCACACAGCGGAGGAGGGACAGATGGCCATCGCGACGATCAGCCGCACCGACCAGGACATCCAGTCCGCCGTACTCGACGAGTTGACCTGGGAGCCTCGGGTGCAGCCGCACGAGATCGGCGTGACAGTCGCCGAGGGCGTCGTCACGCTTACCGGGCGGGTGGACAGCTACGCCAAGAAGTGGGCTGCCGAACGTGCCGCGCACCGCGTGGTCCAGGTCCGGGCGGTCGCCAACGACCTGGCCGTGCGGCTACCCGGCAGCGCCGAGCGTGCCGACCCCGACCTGGCCGCCGCGGCCGGCCACGCGCTGGAGTGGGACGCGTTCGTGCCCATCGAGAAGCTCCAGGTCACCGTGTCGGCCGGTTGGGTGACGCTGCACGGCGAGGTCGAGTGGGAGTACCAGCGCCGGGCCGCCGAGCGGGCCGTCTGCCGGCTGACAGGCGTACGCGGGGTCAGCAACGGCGTCACCGTGCGACCGGCCGCCCCGCCGGCCGGTGTGAACATGGCCGAACGGATCGTCGACGCGCTCGCCCGCGCAGGGGCCACCGAGGCCGAGCGGATAAGCGTCCGGGTGCACGGCGACACCGCAGTGCTGGCCGGGCTTGTGCACTCCATGCCCGAACGCGCCGAGGTGGAGCAGGTGGCCTGGTCCGCGCCGGGCATCCGGGAGGTCCAGAACCACATCGCGGTCGCCCCGGTCCTGCGCTGACCGCGAGCGCGCAACCACCCGGGGCGGGTGAGCCCACCTCACCCGCCCCAGGTGCAGGCTGGGGCCATGAGTGATCCGAACGGGCTGATCCAGCCGGGACGCCCCGCGCCCGGTTTCACCCTGGCGAGCACTCCGGACGGGCGCCAGACCGGGCCCGAGCAGTTCCGGGGTCGACCGGTCGTCCTGGCCTTCTACCCCGCCGACTGGAGCCCGGTCTGCGGTGACCAGATGTCGCTCTACCAGGCGGCGACGCCGGTGTTCGACAGTTACCAGGCTGTGGTGCTCGGCATCTCGGTGGACAGCATCTGGTCGCATCGGGCGTTCGCCCAGAGCCAGGGCATCGAGTTTCCGCTGCTCGCCGACTTCGAGCCCAAGGGCGAGGTGGCACGCGCGTACGGCGCGTACACCTCCGAGGGTGTGGCGGCCCGGGCGCTTGTGGTGCTGGACCCGTCCGGCACGGTCGCCTGGAGCTACCTGTCCCCGTCCGATGTCAACCCGGGCGCCGACGGGATCTTCGACGCGCTGGAGCGGATCGCCGCCGATCGGAAGGTGATGGCCGGATGACCACGCCACTTCAGGTGACCGCCCGGTTGCGGGAGCCGATAACCGCCGAGGACCACGTCCGCGGGCCGTCGAACGCGGCGGTCACCATCATCGAGTACGGCGACTTCCAGTGCCGTTTCTGCGGTGCCGCGTACCCGAACCTGCACGAGTTGCTGCGCCAGCGCGCCGACACGGTACGGCTTGTCTACCGCTACTTCCCGATCGCCAACGTGCACCCGTACGCCGAGCGTGCGGCCGAGACGGCCGAGGCCGCCGCCAGCCGAGGGCGGTTCTGGGAGATGCACGACTGGCTGTACGAGCACCAGGACCAGTTGGACCCGGTGCACCTGTCGCTCGGCGTCGAGCAGCTCGGACTGCCGCCCGACGAGGTGAACGGCGAGGTGGAACGCGGTGCGTACGCCGACCGGGTGCGCCGGGACTTCGTGGGCGGGATCCGCAGTGGGGTGAACGGCACACCGACCCTGTTCATCAACGACGTCCGGCACGACGGCGGGTACGACCTGCCCGACCTGCTGGCAGCCGTGGACGCGGCTGCCGACGGCTGACCCGGCGCCTGATCCGTTCGGCTGACCGGCCGCTCAGATCAGGCGCAGCTCGCGTGCCCGCCGGACCGCCTCGCGCCGGCGGGTCGCGCCGAGCTTGCGGTAGATGTTGCGGACGTGGGTCTTCACCGTGTTGACCGAGAGCGACAGCTCGGCGGCGATCTCCACGTTGGACAGGATGCTCTGCAGGTAACGCAGGATTGTCAGCTCCCGCTCGGTGAGCGGCTCGTCGAGCGCTCCCGCCGGCTCGACGGCGGGTCGGGCCGTGCTCTGCTCGACGCCCCGCACCAGGTCGCTGACGAGCGGGAAGTGCGCGGTGCCCGCGTCCAGGTGTGCGGCCAGCAGGTCCCGCACCGGCGGGTCGGCGCGGATGAAGACCCGACGGCAGCCCTGCGCGCCCGCCAAGTCCAACACCTGCTCCAGGGTCCGGCCGACCCGGCGCGCGTCTCCGCTCCGGTCGGCAAGGACCGCCTCCAGCAGGCCGGCGTCCAGGCGTACCGGCAGGGGCCAGGCCACGGCGGGCGTCGCCTGCCAGTCCGGCAGGGCCCGTCCGGCGGCGGCCAGGTCCTCGGCTCGCAGCTCCACCCGGGCCAGGGCCACGGCGAGCACCGGGCTGTCCGCGTCGCCGCTGGCGTCGGCCAGCAGGGCTCGCGCGCCGTCCTGGTCGCCCCGCTCGGCGCGGATCTCGGCCTCGACGGCCCGCAACAGACCGGACAGCTCGTCGGCGGCCGGCTCGTCGGGCAGTTGCTCGCGGGCCCGGACGAGCATCCGCTGGCCGGCCGCAGGGTCTCCGGCGTCACGGTGCAACTGCGCCCCGCACCACGCGGCGAGGGCGGTCGCCACCGGGTCACCGGGTACGCCGTCGGAGCCCGCGTCGACGACGCCGACCGAACCTGTCGCCGGCGCGGCGAGCGCGAGGTTGGCGGCCGCCTCCTCGGGCTGGTCACGGTGCAGCGCCACGACTGCCAACGCCAGGTACGCGTAGGCGCAGTCGAGCCGGCAGGACCAACCCCGGCACGGCGGCATGCCCAGAGCCTCCCGGGCCGCCTGCTCCGCCGCGCGCAGCTCACCGCGCACCGCCAGCAGCAGGGCGGAGCGACTGGCACAGACCAGCTCGGTGCGGGGCCGGCCCGCGTCCCGCGCCGCTGCCCGAGCCCTGATGAACCGCGCGGTGGGCAGCCCGCCACAGGCCAGCTCCACGAGCCCGAGCGCCGTGCCGGTGAACGCCCGCAAATCGGCGTCGTCGGCGCGCGCCGCGGAGTCGGGTGCCGGAGGTGCGCTGGGCGGCCCGGACGGCGGAACGTCGACCGGGCGGGTGCGCAGCAGTCGGGCCGCCGCCGCGCGGACCTCGGCCCGGTCACCGGCGAGCCGAGCCACCGTCAGCTCCAGGGCGGTGGCCATCCGCTGGAACCGGTCCCGGCGCGGCACCGGCAGCGTGTTCGCGTATCCGACGGCGGCACGCAGGTGGCCGGTGGCGGCTGGCAGGTCGCCGACGTACGCCCGCTCGGCGGCGCAGGCCAGGGCCACCTCCGGATCGGCGCGGACCACGTCCGGCGGCGGGGACGGGGGCGCCGGGCCGCGTACCGGTTCGTCGTCGTACCGCGTCAGCTCCGGCCAGTGCGCGACGAACAGGTCGCCGGCCAGATCCCACCTGCCGGCCGCCAGCGCGTGCCGCAGCCCGTCGGCCGGACGACCGTCCCCGGCGTACCAGTCGGCCGCCCGTACGTGCAGCTCACGCAACTCGTCGCCGGGCAGCCGGGCTAGCTCGGCCCGGAGCAGGTCGGCGAGTAGTGGGTCGCAGCGGTACCAGGGTGGGCGGCCGTCCTCCCGACGCAGGAGGCCGCCCGCGCCGGCCAGGTCGGCAAGGGCCTGTCCGGCGTCGGCGCGGCCGGTGAGCGCCTCGGCCAGATCGGCGCAGACGGTCTCGGCGAGGGCGGTGCGGCGCAGCAGATCCCGGTCGGCCGGGTCGATCGCCGCCAACACCTCCTCGTGCAGGTAGCCGGCGATCTCCGGCTGGTCGCCGCCGAACTGCCCCACCCAGCGCTCCGGGTCGGGCTGCCCGCGCAGTGCCAGCGCGGCGATCCGCAGCGCCGCCGGCCAGCCCCCGGTGCGCTCGCGCAGTCGGCGTACCGCTGTCGCAGGTAGCGCCGCACCGTGCGCGGTGAGCAGGTCGGCCACCTCGTCGTCGGTGAAGGCCAACTCGTCCGGGCCGATCTCGGTCAGCTCACCGGCGAGACGCAGCCGGTGCAGGGCCAGCGGCAGCCCGGCCCTCGCCCCCACCACGAGGTGCAGCCGCTGCTCGCAGTGGCGCAGCAGGAACTCCAGCCCGGTAAGCGCCGCCGGGTCGGTGACCCGGTGCAGGTCGTCCAGGACCAGCAGCACCGGGCGCTCCAGGGCGGCCAGCCCGGCCGCGAGGAGCTCCAACTGGTCGGGGCGCGGCGGCCCGGCGGGCATCGGCGCGAGCGGGTTGTCGTCCGCCGCGCCGGTCGCGGTCCGCAGTGCCGCCGCCAGGTACGCCCACAGCCGGTCGCCATCGTCGCCGGCCTCCACCGACACCCACGCCGGCTCCGGCCCAACCTCGGGCACCAGCACCGGCCCCGAGTCGGGCACCACCGGCCCGGAGTCGACATCGGCTGCGGCACCGGCCAGCCGGACCCAGGTGGCGAGGAGCGTGGTCTTGCCCCAACCGGCGGGCGCGGTGACCAGGGTGACAGGCCCGGCGCTTCCCTCGTCGAGCCGACGCAGCAGGCGGGGCCGGGCCACTACGGGCTCGGGCGGCACGGCCGGTGTCAGCCGGGATGCCAGCAGCGGCGGCTCCCCGGGGAGCCCCGCCGCCGTACCCACCCGCACACGATCACGCTGTTCCGCCACCCGGCCCCACCCCCACCGACGCGTCCCACCCCTGGTCGGCTGCGGTTACCCGACCCGGGACGGTTCACCCCTTCCGGGCGAGCCCGCTTCACCCGACCCGGGCCGACGATCGGGGGACGTGGATCCGGCAGGACGGATGGGACGGATGGGACGCCTGACACGCACGGGATCCGCCCTGACCGGCGCCGCGCTGGCCAGGGCGTGGCGGCTGCTGCGCGTACCCCGGCGGCGGAGCCGGCCCGGCGTGGACGGCGACCCCGCCGCGGCCCGGTGGGAGGTCGTGACAGTGGATCGCCCCCCGGAGCAGGTGCTGCCGGACGGCCGGTGGCCGGAGCCGCTCCGCCGCCTCGACGGCGTGGTCGAGGTACGGATGCGGCCGGCGCCCGGCGACCGGGGCACCGAGCTGGCCGCCCGCCCGCTGGCCGGTGCCGCACCGACTGTCGGCCTGGCCGCGCACCTGGTCGGTGACGACCCGCGACTGCTGGTCCGCCGAACGCTGCGCCAGGTCAAGCAACGTGTCGAGGCCGGTGAGGTGCTGCGCGCGGACCGCTCCGCGCTGGACCGCCCCGAGGCCCGCGGGTGAGGGCGCTGTGCTGGGTGGCTGCCGACGAGTTGGCGGTGCGCGAGGTGCCCGACCCCGAGCTGCGCAACGAGCGGGACGCCATCGTGCGCGTCCGGCGCAGCGCCACAAGTGGTGCCGACCTGCCGCTGCTGGCCGGTCGGGACCCGCTTGTGCGTGCCGGTGACGTGCTCGGCGCGGAGTTCCTGGGCGAGGTGGTCGAGGCCGGTCCGGCGGTCGCGCGACACCGGATCGGGGACCGGGTGGTGGTCGGCGCGAGCGTCGCCTGCGGTGGTTGCTGGTACTGCCGTCGGGGTCGGCACTCCTGCTGCGACAACGGCAGCACCGACCCGGCGACCGACGATCCCGGCTGGGCTCACCCGGACGCCGGCTGCTTCGGCAGGCCCCGGGCGGCGGGCGGCTTCGCCGGCGGTCACGCCGAGTACGTCCGGGTGCCGTACGCCGACGTGGGCGCGTTCCGGGTGCCGGACGCGGTCGGCGACGACCGGGCGCTGTTCGCCGCCGACGCGGCACCGACCGGCTGGCTGGCGGCCGAGCTGGGCGAGGTGCGGCCCGGCGACGTGGTGGCGGTGTGGGGTGCCGGTGCGGTGGGCCAGTTGACGGCCCGCGCCGCGATGCTGCGCGGCGCCGCACGGGTGCTCGTCGTGGACCGGCACGAGGAGCGGCTGCGGATGGCCGAACGGCACGCCGGTGCGGAGCCGCTCGACTACAGCCGTACCGATGTCCCGTCGGAACTGCGGGACCGCAGCGGTGGACGGGGCGCGGACGTGTGCGTGCTGGCCGTCGGCGCACCGCCCGCGCGGTCCCTCGCCGAGCGTCTCGCCGGCCGGGGCGCCGACCGCCCGGACGCGCTGCACGAGGCGGTGCACGCCTGCCGCAAGGACGGCGTGGTGGTGGTGCTCGGCGGCGCGGACGCGTTCGTCGACGCGTTCCCGCTGGGCGCGGTGACCGACAAGCGGCTCACGCTGCGCGGGGCCCGCCGACCGGATCTGCGGGACGTGCCGATGCTGCTGCACCGGATGGCCCGCGACGAGCTGCGCACCGAGCACCTGGCCACCCACCAGCTGCCGTTGGAGGACGGCCCGCACGGGTACGCGCTGTTCCGGGATCGCGCCGACGGGTGCGTCCGGGCCGTGTTCACACCGTGAACCGCCCTCATGATCGGCGATCGGGGTCGATGGGTGGCAGACTCCGGGGATGGTTGGGGAGCGGACGTACGACGTGGTGCTGTTCGGCGCGACCGGGTTCACCGGCGGGCTGACCGCCGAATACCTCGCCCGGCACGCGCCGGCCGGGTTGCGCTGGGCGCTGGCCGGGCGCAACCGGGATCGCCTCGACGCCGTACGCACCCGGCTCACCGACATCGACCCGGCGCTGGCCGACCTGGCGCTGCTCACCGCCGACGTGACGGACGCCGACTCGCTACGCGCTGTCGCGCAGAGCGCCCGAGTGGTCGCCAGCACCGTCGGCCCGTTCATCCACCACGGGGAACCGCTCGTCGCCGCCTGCGCCGAGGCGGGCACCGACTACCTGGACATCACAGGCGAGCCGGAGTTCGTCGACCTCATGTACGTCCGGCACCACGCCGAGGCGACCCGCACCGGCGCGCGGCTTGTGCACGCCTGCGGGTTCGACTCCATCCCGCACGACCTGGGCGTCTGGTTCACCCTCAAGCAGTTGCCCGCCGACGTTCCGATCACCGTGGACGGCTACGTACGCGCCGGTGGCCGGCCCTCCGCCGGCACGTACCATTCCGCGCTCACCGCGTTCTCCCGAACCAGAGAGGCGAGCCGGGCGGCCCGCGCCCGCCGTGCCGTCGAGCCGCGCCCCACCGACCGCCAGGCCCGGGCGGTGCCCGGCCGGCTGGCCCGCTCGGCGGAGCTGGGCATCTGGACCGTGCCGCTGCCCACCATCGACCCGCAGGTGATCCGCAGATCGGCGGCGGCCCGCCCCGAGTACGGCCCGGACTTCCGCTACCGGCACTTCGCCGCCCTGAAGCGGCTGTCGACGGTGCTTGTCAGCGCGGTGGGGCTCGGCGCGCTCGTCGGCCTGGTAAAGCTGCCACCCACCCGACGCTGGCTGCTCGGTCGACTCGCGTCCGGGCAGGGGCCGACCCCGCAGCAGCGGGCGGCGTCCTGGTTCCGGGTCCGGTTCGTCGGCACCGGCGGCGGCAAACGAGTCGTCACCGAGGTAGCCGGCGGCGATCCGGGCTACGACGAGACGGCGAAGATGCTCGCCGAGTCGGCGCTCTGCCTGGCGCTCGACGACCTGCCACCGACCGCCGGCCAGCTCACCCCGGTCAGCGCGATGGGCGACGCGCTGCTCGACCGGCTGATCCGGGCCGGGCTCACCTTCCGGGTGCTGACCTAAGGAAGGGTCCCTTCCTATACATCGGCGGCTTGACCCTCGACCAGGTCGAGGGGGAGGATGCCCGGCGTGGCGAGTGACCTGCACAGCATCGGCGAGCTGGCCCGGGCCAGTGGGCTGACCGTGAGCGCCCTGCGCTTCTACGACTCCGCAGGGGTGCTGGAGCCGGCTCTTGTCGACCCGGTGACCGGCTACCGCTGGTACACCGACGAGCAGATCGGCCCGGCCCGGCTGGTGGCCGGACTGCGCCGGGTCGGCATGCCGGTGCCGGAGATCGCCGCCGCGGTCCGCGCGGAGCCCGCCGAGGTGCACCGGCTGCTCGACGCGCACCTGCGCCGGCTCGCCGACGGGCTCGCCGACGCCCGCCGCGAGATCGTCCGGCTCCGCGCCCTGGTCGACCCCACGCCGGCCACGGCCACGACGCTGCTGCTCTCCCCCGCCGAGCTGGCCGCCGCGATCGACGCGGTGCGCTTCGCCGTCGGCGCCGACCCGGAGCTGCCGGCGCTGTGCGCGGTGCTGCTCGACGTGGAGCCCGACGGTTTCCGGCTGGTCGCCACCGACCGGCACCGACTCGCGCTGGCCCGGGCGGAGGCGACCGTCGACGGCCCGCCAGCGCGAATGCTCCTGCCGGTGGACCTCGTCGACCGTCTGCGCCGGCTGCTCGACAACGCCGACGCCGGGCCGGTGTCGCTGACCGTGGCCGGCACCGACGTGCGGGCGGCGGTGAATGGCCGGACGCTCACCGGCACGGCACTGCCCTACGACTTCCCGGACTACCAACGGCTGCTGCGCGAGTCCGTCGGCGAGCAGCCGGCGACGTACCGCATCCCGGTGGACGTGGCGGCGCTGCGCGCCGCACTTACCGACCCGGCCGCACCGACGGTGGCCCGCGAGTACGCCGGCCGGCCCCTGGCGGTCACCGTCCTCGGCCTCGACGACCGGGGTGGCCTGCGCGTGCTGGACCCCACGGACGACGGGCCCGAGCCCGACCCGGCCGGCGGGTTGCGGATCGGGGTGAACGGTGACTATCTGCTCGACGCGCTGGACGCGGCCGGCGGGCCACAGCTGGTGCTGGAGTTGGACGGCCCGATCGCCCCGCTGGCCGTACGCCGCCCGGACGACGCGGACACGTTCTCGGTGCTGATGCCGATCCGGCTCTGACCGCTCACGCCGATCCGGCCCGCTACACCGATCCGGCCCGCTCACGCCGATCCGGGTCTGAAAGCGAGCATTCCCGCTCCCCGTCCCGGGTCGAATGGGGCGCGACGGTAGCATCTGGTGGTCCACCTGACCCCGGACGGAGGCGTACGGAGCAGCATGCTCGACATGGAGTTGATCCGGAAGGATCGCGAGGCGGTGGCGAGCGCGCTGGCGAAGCGTCTGGATCCCGCCGAGGTCACCCGTGCCCTGGACGAGATCCAGCGGCTCGACCAGGAGCGACGCGCCCTCATCACGGAGATCGACAACGAGCGGCAGCGCCGCAAGGCGGACGCGCGGGCGTACGCGGAAGCGAAGCGCGCCGGCCGCGAGCCGGAGGCCGCCGCGCCCGATGCCGGTCGACGGCAGCTCTCCGACCTGGAGTCCGAGCTGGACGAGGTGCAGGGCCGGCTGCGCACCGCGATGAGCGAACTGCCCAACCTGCCTGCCGACGACGTCGTCCCCGGCGGCAAAGAGGCCAACCGGGTCGTCAAGACCTTCGGTACGGCCCCGGTGATCGAGAAGGTTCGCGATCACGTGGAGCTGTCGCGGATGCTCGGTCTGGTCGACCACGAGCGGGGCGTGAAGCTCGGCGGCTCCGGCTTCTGGATGTACACGGGGATGGGCGCCCGGCTGGAATGGGCGCTGCTGAACTTCCTCATCGACGAGAACATCAAGGCCGGCTACGAGTTCCTGCTGCCGCCGCACCTGCTGCTCGACACGGCAGGTTTCGCCGCCGGGCAGTTCCCGAAGTTCTACGACGACGTCTACCACCTGGACCGGGAGTCCGCCCCGCGCGGGCAGTTCCTGCTGCCCACCTCGGAGACGGCGATCCTCGGGGCATACCAGGACGAGATCCTGGAGACGTCGAAGCTGCCGTTGAAGCGGTTCGCGTACACGCCGTGCTACCGCCGGGAGGCGGCCGGCTCACACTCCGACGAGCGCGGCACCGTGCGGGGCCACCAGTTCAACAAGGTGGAGATCTTCCAGTTCACGCTGCCCGAGCAGGCGGACGCGGCGCTTGAGGAGATGGTCACCCACGCCGAGAGCCTGGTCGAGAAGCTGGGGCTGCACTACCAGCGCAGCCTGCTGTCGGCTGGCGACGCCAGCGCGTCCATGCGCAAGACCCTCGACATCGAGGTGTGGATGCCGAGCATGGACAAGTACAAGGAGGTGTCGTCGGTCTCCTGGGGCGGCGACTACCAGGCACGGCGGGCGGCCATCCGCTATCGCGAGCCGGGCGGCAAGCAGACCCGGTTCGTGCACACGCTCAACGGGTCGGCCCTGGCCACCAGCCGGCTCTTCCCGGCCATCCTGGAGCAGTTCCAACTACCCGACGGCAGCGTGCAGATCCCCGAGGTGCTCCGCGACCGCCTAGGCAAAGACACCCTCACCCCCCGCTAAACCGCTGCCCTCACCCCCACCCCCACCCTGCCCCCGCGAACCCCACCCTCACCCCCGCGATCTTGCACTTTCGGACCCCGAAATGGGGCAGTCTGCGGCTTTTGCCGGGGCAGAAACTGCAAGATCGCGGGGGTGGGGGTGGGTTTTTGCTCGCAGTCGCAGTAGCAGTAACAGGAGCAGGAGCAGGGCTGCTGGGAGTAGGAGTGGGCCTAGGGTGTTCAGGGTTTCTGCTACGGCTTGCTGGATCTTTGCCGCCGCTTCGATCACCGGGTCGTGCAGGGCTTCGCGCTGGCCGTCGAACAACCGCAGCTCGTACCAGCCGTACCAGGCGACGTACCCGCCGGTGATCAGCAGCACCAGGCCGCTGAGCCGGGGCACCAGGGCGCCGGCGACCCGCAGCCGGGCCACCAGGCCGTCGCGCAACAGCGCCACACCGAGCGCGGCGACCGCGACCACCAGACCCATCCCGAGGGCGTACGCGCCGAACAACGCCAACCCTTCGCCGGTCGAGCCGGCCTGGAGGCTTGTCACCACGATGGCCAGGAACGGCGCGATGGCGCAGCCGAGCGAGGCCAGCGCGTACGCCGCGCCGAACAGCGCCATCGACGGCCAGGAGCGGGTCAGCCGGGGTGCCCGCGCGGACCAGCCGGGGGCGGGCAGTCGCCGGCCGGCGAGCAGCCAACAGCCGGCCAGCACCAGCAGAACGCCGAGCGCCACGGTCAGCCACGGCAGCCGGGGCCGCAGCCAGCCAGCGAGCGGCGCGAGCGCGAGGCCGAACGCGCCGAAGACCACTACGTACCCCACTGTCAGCCCGGCCGCCGCGGTGAGCGCGCGGCCGACCGCGCCCCGGGTGTCCGACGGCCCGGCGACCAACAGCGAGAGGTACGCGGGCAGCAGCGCGAAGCCGCACGGGTTGACCGCGCTGAGCATGCCAGCGGTCAGCGCGAGCAGCAGCGGGGCGGTCACGCCCGGGCCAGCTCGGCGACCTTGGCGGTGAGCGCCGCGCCGTCCAGGAAGCCCTTGTGGACCACAGTGCCGTCCCGGTCGATGATCACGAAGATGCTCTGTTCGGTGACGGTGAAGCGACGCCAGAGCTTGCCGGCGCGGTCGTCGATCTGCGGCGTGCCGGCCAGGTCGAACTCGGTGACGAAGTCCTTCATGGCCTTCTGTTCGCCCAGCCCGGCGACGCCGACGATCGGCACGGTGTCCCGGTATTGTGGCGCGATCTCGGCCACCGTCCACGCCTGACTGGCGCAGGTGGCGCACCACGGCGCCCAGAACCACAGCACCACGGGTCGGCCGGCGAGTCGGGTCGCGTCGAACGCGTCGCCGGTGAGGGTGGTGCCGGTGAAGCGCAGCGTGTCCGGGATCCGGGCGGGCGCGACCGGCGGCTCGGACCCGGCGGCCGAGGTGGTAGGCGTGGCCGGGGCGGTGGCCGGGGCCGGCGTCGCCTCGACGGCGGCAGCGTCGGGCGGCACCGTGCCGGTGCAGGACGCCGTGGCGAGCAAAGCGACAGCCAGTACGGCTGCAGTACCGCCCCGGCGTGCCCACCTCCGTACGTGCCAGCTGCGCATCGGTGTCTCCCTCCACAGTCGTTAGGAAGGGGCCCTTCCTATACACGAGGCGTTAAGAAGGTGCCCTTCCTTACTCGGCCTTGGCTAGGCGCAGGGCGAGCTCCGGGCAGACCTTTACCGCCTTCAGCGCGCCCTCGCGCAGCCAGGTCGGCACCGGCGTGGCCGGGAAGGCCGGGTATCCGTTGCCGTCGAGCCTGATGAAGTCCGGCACCACGTGTGCGCAGAGCCCGTGGCCGTCGCAGCGCGACCAGTCCAGGGTGAGCTTCTGCGGGTTGGGGTCGGGCGCGCCCGGCAGGCCCATCACGCCCTTGACCCGGCGGCCGCAGCCGTCGCCGGTGCTGTGCATCCGCAGGTCGTCGGCGAAGACCTCGATCGCGGAGAGTGCGAACCGGGAGGTGCCGTCCGGGTGGCTGCACGCGCCCCGGCCCTTCACCTCGCCGGCGGCGGCGCGTACCACGTCGGCGGGTTGGCTGCCGGCGACGGCCAGGTCGACGGCGCGGGCCAGGTCCGGCAGGCCCATCTTGCACGGGCCGCACTGGCCGGCGGACTCCCCGGCCAGGTAGCGCACCACCTGCGCGGCCTCGCCGAGTGGGCAGGTGTCCAGGCCGAGCGGGACGATGATGCCCGCGCCGAGGGTGCCGCCGACGGCGGCGAGGCCCTTGCGGGAGACCTCTGCCTTCTCCGCAGCCTCCGGGGTGATCCACTTGCCGTGGTAGCCGCCCATCAGGATGCCTTGGACGTCCGGCACCTCGCACAGGTCGAGGACGTCGCGCAGTGGCATTCCGGCGGTGCACTCCACCACCGCCGGTCGGCCCGCCGAGCCGGTCACGGTGAGCAGTACGGTGCCCGGCTCGTCGTCGGTGCCGAGCGCCGCGTACTCGTATGGGCCGAGGCGCGCGCCGATGGCGAGCTGCGCGTACGTCTCGGCGTTCGACAGCAGAGTGGGCAGGCCACCGACGCCGGAGTCGCTGGAGCGCTTCTTGGTGCCCGGCGGGATGTGCGGCAGCCCGTTGATCCCGTTGACAAGCGCGCCGCCCTCGCCGGAGATGAAGCGGTGCGGCACGGTGACGATGGTGGCCGGCACCGGCATCCGGCGCTCACTCAGCGCCTCCATAAGCGATTCCCGGCCGACCCCGTCGTCGGCCACGCCGATCACGATCTCCTCGGCGTCCAGGGCGTACGCGGCAAGCGCCGCGCCGTCGAGGATCAGGTGCGGCGCGCGGGTGAGCAGCACCTTGTCCTTCCAGCTGGCCGGCTCGCCCTCGGTGGCGTTGACGACGACAACTGCGGCGAGGTCCTGCCGCTCACAGGACTCCAACACGGCGCGCAGCTTGCGGGCGAACGGGAAGCCGGCCCCGCCCTTGCCCTTGAGCTGCATGCCCTCGGCGAGCCGGAGCAGTTGGGCCGGCTCCATCGGGCCGATCGGCCCGTGCACCTCCTCGTGGGCGGCCAGGTCGAGCCGGCCGAACTCGGCGAAGCCGGCGGTCAGTCGGGGCTCGCCCACACAGGCGACCGGGGGCACTGCCGTCCGCATCACTTGGCCTCACCCCGCAGCCCGGCCCAGTACGCGCCGTCCACAGCGTCCGCGCTTGCCTTGCGGCGCTTGGCGGAGCGGCTCTCGCCGGCGGCCCGACGGGCTCGCCGTGACGCCAGGTCGACAAGGGTCGGGGTGTCGTCGACGGGCGGCGGCACCTCCTCGGGGACGTACCGGGCCGGTGGCCGCCAGTAGTCCGGCTCCTCCGGCAGGTCGTCCTCGACGCTGTGCCGGCCGCTGCCGCTGCGCGGCGCCGCCGAGATCGGGCCGGCGGAGATCGGGCTGCCGGAAATCGGGCCCGCCGAGATCGGCTGGCCGGAGATCGGCTCGGCGGCCTGCCAGCGGCGTGGGCTGTCCCACGGCTCTTCGGCCTCGTCGAACGTCCGTCGTGGCGGTGCCGAGTACCGGCTGCTCTCGTCCTCGGTACGGGAGCGGCGGCTGGGCCGTTCGGCGACCGGTTCCTCGACGGGCGCGGTGGCGTTTCGCCGGCCGGTGGTGGTCGCCTCGTCCCGGGTCCGGGACCGGCTGCGCTCGCCGCGCCGACGGGCCACGGGCTCCAAGTCCTCCTCGTCGCGCTGGCGGGTCTCCTGCGCCTCGCGGCGGGCGGCCCGGCGGGGTTCCGCCTCGTCGCGGCGCCCGCGCGTGGGCCGGTCGACGTCCTGTCGGGCGGCCGGTTCCTCGTCCCTGCGCCGTCGGCTGGGCCGGGTCGGCTCGACGAGTGAACCGGGTTCGGGCACCACCGGGACGGTGAATCGCTCGGGGTCGCGCCGCCGTGGGCCGGCCGGCGGCGCGGTCCAGGTGGCGGTGGTGGCCTCCGCCCAGGCGGGACGCTTGTCCTCGCTTGTGTCGCGGCGTCGACTCAGGCCGGCCAGCAGCGATCGGCCACGGGCTTCCGCGCTGGCCCGGCCGGCCATCGCCGCGTTGCGCAGGGCGGCCTGGTGCTGCTCGCGGCTGCGCCGGCCGATGGTGACCGAGAACCGCACCAGCAGCGCCAGCACGACGAGCAGGATGCAGGCGAGGTAGCTGAGCACCACCCAGGAGCTCGCGGCCCGTCCGGCGTTGAGACCGTGCAGCACCGCGAACGGCCAGGCCAGGTACGCGGTGGAGTGCATCGCCCGCCACAGCCACTTCGGACCGACTCCGGCGAAGCGCGCCCGGATGATGCCGGTCCAGATCACGCTCACCATCAGCAGGGCGGCCACCGTGCCGAGGCCGACGTAGAGCCCTCGACCGCCGACGAACGGCACGAGCGAGTCGGTAGCCGCCGCCCGACCGGTGGCGATCTTGGTGAGCACGTGGAAGCCCAGCCCGGCCACGCCCAGGACACCTGTCGCACGGTGCGCCGACTGCATCAACACCCGGTGCGAGATGCTCAGCACCAGCCGGTCGGTGGCGAGCAGGCCGAGCATCACGGTGAGGCTCAGTGACACCAGGGCGATCACCCCGGCGAAGAACTCGGTGAAGAAGAAGCCGTACGCGTACGCCGTCTGTCCCGCGCCGGTCAGCATCGTCGCCGCCCAGAGCGCGGCGACCACCGACGCGATAAGCAACATCGTGGCCGACCGCGACCGGGTTCGTACCCCCCGGCTGCTGGTGCTGGTCCGGACCGCGGTGGCCTTCTCGTTCTGCTTTGCCCGGGCCATCTGCTCCTCGATCGTCTCGCGGCGGCGCACCACCGGCCGACCCCTGCTCCCCCATCCAGTACGGACGGACGAGGCGCGCGGATCACTTCGGGTTGGAAATTTCTGGGTCGGATCGAACCGACAGGCGTCAACGCGCGTAGTAGCCGAACCCCTCGTGACGGGGCGGGCACCGATTGATGCCCGTGCATTGACAGTCGTTGCAACAGGCTTGTAATCTTTCGGCAATTTTCAGCATCGGTTGCAAGATTCGAGCAACCTCGGTGTTCCCCCGCACCACCACCCCACCCCCGCTCCCGTCAGGAGTCCTCGATGCACCGTCGTCGACGCGGCTCGGCAATCCTCGCCCTCGGCCTGATCGCCAGCCTGCTCGTCCCCCTCACCGTGACGGCACCCCCGGCCGCCGCCGCCCCGGCGGGCAACAAGAAGGTCATCGTCCAACTCTTCGAGTGGAACTGGCCGTCGGTGGCCAGCGAGTGCCAGAGCACGCTCGGCCCGAAGGGCTACGGCTACGTCCAGGTCTCGCCCCCGCAGGAACACGTGCGGGGCAACCAGTGGTGGCTGGCGTACCAGCCGGTCAGCTACCGGATCGAATCCCGCAAGGGCACCCGCGCCCAGTTCCAGTCGATGGTGAACACCTGCCACGCCGCCGGGGTCAAGGTGCTCGTCGACGCGGTCATCAACCACATGTCCGGGCAAGCGAACGGCGGCACCGGCTGGGCCGGGTCGTCCTACTCGCACTACGACTACCCGGGCATCTACCAGACGCAGGACTTCCACCACTGTGGGCGCAACGGCGGCGACGACATCGTCAACTACAACGACAGGTACGAGGTGCAGAACTGCGAACTGGTCAACCTGTCGGACCTGAAGACCGAGTCGGACTACGTCCGCACGAAGATCGCGTCGTACCTCAACGACCTGCTCGCACTCGGCGTGGACGGCTTCCGGCTGGACGCCAGCAAGCACATGCCGGCCGCCGACATCGCCGCGATCAGGGGCAAGCTCTCCCGCTCCGCGTACATCGTGCAGGAAGTCATCTACGGCGCCGGTGAGCCGGTCCAGCCGACCGAGTACACAGGCAACGGCGACGTGCACGAGTTCCGCTACGGCAAGGACCTCGCCCGCGTGTTCCGTTCGGAGCGGCTCGCGTACCTGCAAAACTTCGGCGCGGGCTGGGGCCACCTGCCCAGCGGGCCGGCCTCGGTGTTCGTGGACAACCACGACACCCAGCGCGACGTCGGCGGTGTGCTCACCTACAAGGATCGGGGCATCTACGCGCTTGCGAACGCGTTCATGCTGGCCTGGCCGTACGGCTCGCCGACGGTGATGTCCAGCTACACCTTCAGCAACCGGGACGCCGGCCCGCCGTCGGACGGCGCGAACAAGACGCTCAACACCACCTGCTACTCCGGTTGGGAGTGCGAGCACCGCTGGCCGGTGATCGCCAACATGGTCGGCTTCCGCAACGCCACCGAGGGCGCGGGCGTCGCCAACTGGTACGACAACGGCAACAACCACATCGCGTTCAGCCGCAGCGGCAAGGGCTACATCACCGTCAACGACGAGGATTCCGCGGTGAACGGCCGCTCGTACTACGCCGGGCTGCCCGCCGGCCGGTTCTGCGACGTCATCCACGGCACGTACGCGGGCGGCACGTGCAGCGGCCCGGTGATCACCGTGGACGGTAACGGCTGGTTCACCGCCAACGTGCCGGCCCACGACGCGATAGCGATCCACATCGGCGCCCGCGTCTAACCCAGTGCAAGGAAGGGTCCCTTCTTATCGCTTTTTGTATAGGAAGGGGCCCTTCCTAACGTCGGGTGGTCCGATACAGTCATTTGGTGCAGTTTGACCGAATGTCTCCGTACCGTCGTCGGGGTGTATGGGTGGGCGCGGCCTTCGCTGTCGCCGCGCTGCTGATCGTCGCGTTGCTGGTCGGCCAGGCCCTCACTCCACGCTCGACGGCCCGTGACCGGCCGATCGCGGCGGCGACCGACCCGACGCCGCCCAGCATCGAGCAGAGCCCCGAGGAGTCGGTGCCCGCGGCGGCTCCCGCCCCGGACGGGCTGCCTGTGGTCGACTACGACCCGGCGCCGAAGGGGTTCCCGGCCGACCCGGCCACCATGGACACCACACCACTGACCGAGGGCGTGCACCCGACCCGGCGGATCGCCGCGTACGACGCGCCCGGCGGACGTCCACTCGCCTTCCTCGAACCGACACTCGCCGGTGTGGAGCTGACAGTGCCGATCGCCGAGCGGCGGGCCGGCTGGACGGCCGTCCTGCTGCCCTCGGCGAACCGGCGTCTCGCCTGGCTGCCACCCGGCGGGTTCGACACCGTGCCGCTGCGCGACCAGATCGTGGTGGAGCGCAAGGTGAACAGGCTCACCTGGTACCGGGCCGGCAAGGCGATGCGCACCTGGGAGACCAGCCTCGGCCAGGCCGGGCAGGAAACCCCTCTCGGTCGGACGTTCATCCTGGGCCGCACCGAACCGCCCGAGAAGGTCTACGGCGGGGTCGACATCTACGCCCTCGGCTCGGTGCCCGACGACCCCGAGGCGGTGCCGGCCGGGCTGCGCGGCGCCCACATCGGTCTGCACACCTGGCACAACGACGACGACCTGGGCGAGAACACGACAAACGGCTGCATCCGGGTGACCCGCAGCGGCCAGCGCGAGCTGCTCGCCGAGGTCCGCCCCGGCAGCAGCCTGGTAGTGGTCGAGCAGCTGCCCACGCCGCCGCCGACCGCCTGAGCGGCGCGGACACGTCGCCTCACCCGCCCGGCAGCACGTCGCTCACTCGCCGAGCAGCCAGCCGTTCTGCTCGGCGATACGCACGGCGTCGGCCCGGTTGCGGGCGCCGGTCTTGCCGATCGCCGCCGAGAGATGGTTGCGCACCGTCCCCTCGGACAGGTGCAGCGTCCGCGCCAGGTCGGCGGCCGCGCCACCACCCCGGGCCGCGCGCAGCACCTCGGTCTCCCGCTCGGTCAACGGGCTGGCCCCGGTGGCCAGGGTCTCGGCGGCAAGCGTCGGGTCGACCACCCGCAGACCGGCGTGCACCCGGCGGACGGCGTCGGCGAGCTGCCGGGCCGGGGTGTCCTTGACCACGAAGCCGTTCGCGCCGGCCTCCATGGCGCGACGCAGATAGCCGGGCCGGCCGAACGTCGTCACCACAAGCACCCGACAGGCGGGCAGCGCGGCCCGCAGCGCGGCGGTGGCGGCGATCCCGTCCAGACCGGGCATCTCCACGTCCAGCAGTGCCACGTCGGGCGCGCTGCGGCGAGCCGCGGGCACCACCTCGTCGCCCCGACCGACCTCGGCCACCACTGTCAGGTCCGGCTCCAGCGACAGCAGCGCGGCCAGCGCGCCACGCACAAGCGCCTGGTCGTCGGCGAGCAGCAGCCGGATCGGCGCGGACCGGCCGGTCACCGGGTCTCCTCCGAGGCGTGCACCCGCAGCAGGAAGCCGGTGCCGTCCGGCCGGCGACCAACGGTCACCACCGCGTCCAGCCGCCGCGCCCGCTCACGCAGCCCGACCAGGCCGTACCCGGCCCCGTCGGCGTCCGGCGTGGACGGCCCCCGGCCGTCGTCGCTGACCTCGGCCCGATCCGGGCGCACCCGGATCGTGCAGCATCGCGCCCCACTGTGCCGGACCACGTTTGTCACCCCTTCGCGCACCGTCCAGCCGAACAACCGGTCCCACTCCCCCGGCAACTCGGGCAGCTCCGCCGGCAGATCTGCCGCGATGCCCGCCGCAGCGAGGGCAGACCGCGCGCCGGCCAACTCCCCCGCGAGAGTGACCTCCCGGTACGCCCCGACCGTCTGCCGTACGTCGGCCAGCGCCGCGCGGGCCAGCCCCTCCACCTCGGCGATCTCGGCGGCGGCGCGCTCGCGGTCCACCTCGATGAGCCGCCCGGCCAACTCGGCCTTGATCGCCACCACGGTCAGCGAGTGCCCCAGGATGTCGTGCAGGTCACGGGCCGCGCGGGCTCGTTCCTCGGCGACCGCGAGCCGGCCGATCTCCCGCTGGGCGGCCTGTAGCTCACTGTTGCGCTGGGCCAGCTGGGAGACACCGAACATGGCGAACGAGGCGAGCAGCACCGCGAAGAAGATCGTGCTCTCCGATCCCCATCCCGGCACCAGCCGGGACGCCAGCACCGGGGACCCCGCGCAGAGCACCACGACGGCCAACGCCTCCCACTGCGGCAGCAGGAAGACCGCCAACGCCGCGACGTAGACCAGTGTGGCCAGCCAGTCCCCGCCGGTCCCCGGGATGCTTGCCACGCCCACCGCGAGCAGCAGCACCAGCGCGGCCCGCGCCCGACCCACCGGGACCGGCAGCAGAGCTTGGCGCAGCCGGCGAGCCCACTGGAACAGCAGCACGTAGCCGACGCTGAAGGCGACGAGCGCCGCCACGCCGAGCACCCGCCGCCAGGGCTGGGGCTGGTGCAGCGCGGTGGAGAGCGGCACGTTGAGGAAGAACAGCCACACGGCGGCCAGCAGCCAGCCGGTGAACCGCCAGTGGCGGCCCGCCGGCCGAGGCTGCCCCGTCGAGAGGTCCATCGGGTTCACGCTAGCGGTCGCCGGCCGTCAGACCCGCGCGGTGTCCCGGCGGAACAGCCGGGCCGCGCCGAAACCGAAGGCCAGCGCCCAGAAGAGGATGTTCGCCACCTCGGCCACGCTCACCCCGTCGCCGGTCAGCGGCGCTCGGGACAGCTCGCCCAAGCCGTACACCGGGGTGAACGTGGCGACCTGCTGCAACACGTGCGGCAGCACGTCGAGCGGGACGAACAGCCCACCGAACATGGCCAGCACCGCCAGGATCGGGCCGAGGAACTGCATGACGTTCTCGGCCGGCACCAGGTAGCCGATGAAGAGACCGAACGCGGCGAAGACCAGCGAGCCGACCCAGGCGGCGAGCCCGGCCAGCAGCCAGACGTACGCCGGGAGGCGCACACCGGCCGCGGCGCCCACCAGGAACTCGACGACGACCGCGAGCAGGCCGAGGGTCATCGCGGTGACCAGTTTCATCGCCACGTACGCGGCGGGCCGCAGCGGGGTGAGCCGCAACTGCCGGCTCCAGCCCAGGGCCCGTTCGGTGGCGACCGCGCCGCCCGCGCTTGTGGTCGCGACCATTGCCGCGTACACGGCCAGGCTGATCATGATGTACGCCGTGACGGGCCGGCCGTTGTCCAACGACTGCCCGCGCTGCGGCAGGCCGAAGATGAGGAAGAAGACCGCCGGCATGACGAGCGTGAAGGCGAGGGTGCGCCGGTTGCGCAGCACCCTGCGCAGCTCGATGCCGAGGACGCCCGGGGCGAAGCCACCCAGGGCGGGCAACCGGCGGTCCGGCCGGTCAGGTCGGCTCGGCTGGCCGGGCTTGTCGGTCTGGATGGCGGGCAGGGTGGTCATCTCAGGCTCCGGTGCGCTCGGTGGTCAGGGCGAGGAACGCGTCCTCAAGGTTGCGGGAGGTGATCTCCACATCCCGGGCGGTGGTCCGGGTGAGCAGGTGTCGGGCGATCGAGTCCGAGTCGCCGGTGCGCACCAGCACGCTGTCGCCGCGCACCTCCACGGCGTCCACGCCGGGCAACGCGGCGAGCGCGGCCTGGTCGGCATCGGGCAGGGTGGCGCGCACCGTACGGCCGGCGGCCAGGTTCTTGATCTCCGCAGTGGTGCCGTCGGCGACGATGCGCCCATGCCGGACCAACACGATCCGATCGGCGTACGCGTCCGCCTCGTCCAGGTAGTGGGTGGCGAAGATGATCGTCCGGCCGTCCCGGGCGTCACGACGCAGCGCCTGCCAGAAGTCCCGGCGGCCCTCGACGTCCATCCCGGTGGTCGGCTCGTCGAGCACCATCAGGTCCGGGTCGGGCAGCAGTGCCAGCGCGAAGCGCAGCCGCTGCTGCTGGCCGCCGGAGCAGCGGCCGACCACCCGGTCGGCGATATCCGCGATGCCGGCGCGTTCCAGCACCTCGGCGGCCGGGCGGGTGTGCCGGTAGAAGTGGGCTGTCATCCGCACCGTCTCGCCCACGGTGAGGTCCTTGAGCAGCCCGCCGGTCTGGAGTACGGCGGCGATCCGACCCCGGGCCACCGCGTCGCCCGGGGTGCCGCCGAAGACACGGGCCGTGCCCGCGTCCGGGCGGGCCAGCCCGAGCAGCATGTCGATGGTGGTGGTCTTGCCCGCACCGTTGGGGCCGAGGAAGGCCACCACCTCGCCGGGCTGCACCCGCAGGCTCAGCCCGTCGACAGCGGTGACCGCGCCGAAGGTCTTGGTGAGGCCGTTCAGCTCGACGGCCGGCTGCGTACGTGTCATGCATTGATGCTCCGGCGGCGCGGGACGTGACACCCGGAGCGGTCGTCACGTTCCCGCCATGACATTTGTCAGGGGACCGGGCGGCAGCGGGGGAGGAATTCCGCGCTCGGGAGCGGGTAACCGCCCGGCCGGACACAGCGACACCGGGAGGACGCGATGGGCGCCACGCCGCAGGGCCGAGTCGACACGGTCGTACTGATCCACGGACTGTGGATGACCCCGCGCAGCTGGGAGGGGTGGGTCGACCGGTACACGGCGCGGGGCATGCAGGTCCTCGCCCCAGCCTGGCCCGGCATGGACCAGTCGGTCGAGCAGTTGCGCGACGATCCGACCCCGATCGCCCAGCAGAGCATCGCCACGATCGTCGCGCACTACGACCGGATCATCCGGGCGCTGCCGCGACCGCCGATCATCATGGGGCACTCGTTCGGTGGGCTGTTCACCCAGATCCTCGTCGACCGGGGCCTCGGCGCGGCAGGCGTTGGCGTGCACCCCGCCCCGCCGAAGGGGGTGCTCAAGGTGCCGCTGAGCCAGCTGCGCTCCGCGTTCCCGATCCTGCGCAGCCCCGCCAACCGGCACCGGGCCGTCCCCTTCACCGAGGACGACTTCGCCTACACCTTCGGCAACACGATGAGCCGCGCCGACTCCGACCGGGCGTGGCAGCGCTACGCCGTCCCAGGAGCCGGGCGGGTGCTCTTCGAGAGCGTCTTCGCCAACCTCGACCCGCGCTCGCCCGCCCGCATCGACAACGGGCGCAACGACCGCGCGCCACTGCTGCTGATGTCCGGCGGACAGGACCACGTGGCGCCGGCGACAGTGGTGCAGTCCAACGCGGGGCTCTACCAGAAGTCCCGGGCGCTTACCGCGTACGAGGAGTTCCCCGACCGGTCCCACTTCACCGTCGGGCAGGACGGCTGGGAGCGGATCGCCGACTACGCACTGGACTGGGCGCTGCGCGCGGCGGCTCTACCCAGGGAAGCGACAGTCGCCAGCGAGAGCCCTCGCCGCTGAGCCTCGGCCGGCCGCCTGCATGAGCACACCATCCGCGGGTATGAGTCGGGGATGAGGGCGAGCTTCCGACTTGGTCGGATCGCGGGTGTGCCGGTCGGTGTCAACTGGAGCGTTCTGGTTATCTTCGCCTTGATCGCCTGGGGGTTGGCCGCCAACCAGTTCCCCCGCTCGTATCCTGACCGCTCCCCGGTGGCGTACGCCATCGCGGGGCTGGCAGCGGCGGTGGTCTTCTTCGTCGGCCTGCTCGCCCACGAGGTGTCCCACGCCGTGGTGGCCAAGCGCAACGGCCTGACGGTCGAGGGCATCACGCTGTGGCTGTTCGGCGGCGTGGCCGAGTTGCGGGGCGAGCCGCGCGACCCGGGTGCGGAGTTACGGATCGCGGGCGTCGGCCCGCTGGTCAGCCTGCTGCTCGGCGCGTTCTTCGGCGCCATCGCGGTGCTGCTCGCGCTTGCCGGGCAGGGCGGGCTGCTGCTCGGGGCGCTGGCGTGGCTGGCCGGCATCAACGTACTGCTGGCGATCTTCAACGTGCTGCCTGCCGCACCCCTGGACGGCGGCCGGCTGCTCCGCGCCGCCGTCTGGAAGGCCACCGGCGACCGGACCCGGGCCTCGGTGGTCGCCGCCCGGGCCGGCTGGGTGCTCGGCGCGCTGCTTATCGGTCTCGGCCTGTGGCAGTTCCTGTCCGGCGTCGGCTTCGGTGGGCTGTGGCTGGCGTTGATCGGCTGGTTCCTCATCGGCGCTGCCGGGATGGAGGAGCGGCAGGCCCGCACCGGCAGCGCGCTGCGCGGGATCCGGGTCGCCGACGTGATGACCCCACAACCGCAGACCGCCTCGGCGGACATGACGGTCGCCGACTTCGTCGACCACTACCTGTTCGCGTACCGGCATTCGGCGCTGCCGCTGACCGAGGAGGGCCGCCCTACCGGGCTGGTGACCCTGGATCGGGTACGGGGCGTACCGGCCGACAGGCGGGCGTCGACAACTCTGGCCGAGGTGGCCTGCCGGGCTGACCAACTGGTCCTCGCCCAGCCGGGGGAACAGCTCAACGACCTGCTCCCACGGCTCAGCGAGTGCGCCGACGGCCGGGCCCTGGTGGTGACCGACGACGGTCGCCTCACCGGCATCATCTCCCCCAGCGACATCAGCCGAGCAGTTCAGCGAAGCACGCTGCGCACCCCGGCCGCCGCAAACTCCCGGTGATCAGCGGGGGAAGTAGTGGTCCAGCAGGTCGGTGCGGAACTTGCCCTTCGGGTCCAGGTCGGTCAGCAGGGCGGTGAAGTCGGCGTACCTCGGGTAGCGGGCGGCCAATTCGGCCGGATCGGTGACGAAGACCTTGCCCCAGTGCGGGCGCGGCCCGAACGGGGCCAGCCGCGCCTCCACCTCGACAAGCACCGGCAGCACCGCAGCGGCGTCGTCGACCCAGGTGAAGTGCACCGCGAGGCTGTCCCGCAGGTGGTTCGGGCTGAGCCACAACTCATCCGCCGCCACCGTACGCAGCTCGCACACCTGGAGCACCGGGGCGATCAGGTGCGCCACGTCCCCCAGCGCGGCGAGCGCCTCCATCGCCGAGGCGCGGGGCACGTGGTACTCGGATTGGAGTTCGTCGCCGCTGCTCGGGGTGAAGCCGAGCTTGAAGTGCGGCAGCCGCTCGTGCCACGGGCCGGGCACACCAAGCTGGACTGTGCAGTTTTCCGCAGGCATCCCGAGCACCGGGTGCCGTGGCTCGTCGGCGGCCGTGGTGCCGAGCCAGTCCGCCTCCGGAGGCGACTGGTCCACCACCTGCTTGCGCCACACCTCCCGCAGCGTCGGCGTACGCCAGTCGGTGAAGACACTCACGCTGTACGCCGAGCCGAGCGCCTCGTCCAGCGCCTCGGGGGCGAGGTCGAGGCGGACGAACTGGCGCAGGTCGAAGGTCGGCACCAGGTCCAGGGTGACCCGAGTGACGATGCCGAGCGCGCCGAGCCCGACCACCATGCCGGCGAACGTGTCGTCGTCGCGGTCCACGCGCAGCAGGTCGCCGTCGGCGGTGACCATTTCCAGGGCGGCGACGGAGGTGGCGAGGTTGCCGTGGGTCTGGCCGGAGCCGTGGGTGGCGGTGGCCACCGCGCCGGCCACGGAGATGTGCGGCAGCGAGGCGAGGTTCGCCAGCGCGTACCCCTGTGTGTGCAGGTGTTGGGCGACGTCGCCGTAGCGCAACGCGCCGGCGACGGTGACCTGCCCGCGCTCCCGGTCGATCTCGATCGTCGGGGGCAGGCCGGCGAGGGTGACCAGGTCGCCGTCGGTGTCGCCGAGGCGGTTGAAGGAGTGCCCGGTGCCGACCGCGCGGATCCGGCTGCTGCCGGCGACGAGCCGGCGCAGTTCGTCGGTCGTGGCGGGTCGGTGGAACTCCCGCGCGGCGTAGCGCACGTTGCCGGCCCAGTTGCGGCGCGGCACGTCGGCGGCGGCCGGCGGGCCGCCCTGTCCGGGGGCGGTCACTGCGTGGTCCTCCGGTCGGTGGTCGGGTGGTCGGCGAGCGCGGCGGCGAGGGCGTCAAGTGCCGTGTCGGCCTGGAGCCCGCCGTACCCCCGCTGGGCGATCGGCAGGCCGGCCGCGCAGGCGTGTTCGATCTCGTCGCGGGCGGCCTGCCGGGCCTGCGCGTCACCGGACAGCAGCGCGTCCTGGCCGCGTCGGATCAACTCGTCGACCCGGTTCATCTGGTAGCCGCGCAGGCCGACGGGCAGGTCCGGGTCGGCGAATGCGGCACGGCGCTGCGCGGGCAGGTCCACAAAACGACCGCCTGCGTAGCGGGCGAGCGCGGCGGCCACCTGCTCGGGCTGCTCCCGGATCTGGTCGAGGACGAGCAGCTCGATCGCGGGCCGCCCGTCGATCGGGTGGCGGGCGGTCACGGGCTCGACCGGCACACCCGGCGGGGGCACCAGCAGCAGGCGCGGCGGGTCCGGACGGCCGTCCCGTCGGGGTGGCTCGTCGAGGACCAGCGCGTCGACCTCGGCCCAGGCGATCGACCGGCGCAGGCCCGGACGCCGGATGGTAAGCCCGTCCTCGCCGATCCTGAACCGGAACGGCCGCAGGGCGCTGACCAGCGCCGCGACACCGAGCGCGACCGCACCGAGCGCGATGATCGTCCGGAGCAGGGCGCCGTCGCTGGGCACGGCCAACAGCACCACCCCGCCGAGTACGCATACCAGGGCGAGCAGTCGGGACCCCCGACTCCGGCGCAGCTCCACGCTCGGACCCCCGTTCATGACCGTGGCGTCGCTCTCCGCATCCTCCGACAGACCAGACGCCACGGACACCGGACGATCGGGCACGGTTGTTCTCACCATCGTCGGGGAACCCTACGCCCATGAGCAGCTACCGTGACCCGGCCCCGCGCGGCGACGTGTTCCCCTCCGAGGAGGAGCTGGACCCGACCGGCAGCGCGATCGAGCCGGCCAGCGCCCCACCGGATGCGCGGTGGGCGAGCCACCCGTCGCCCACGCCCGGCCCCCGTCCGACACCCGCGCCCGCGCCCGCCCCGACGCCCGTACCAGCGCCGGGGCCGCCGCCGCGCGAGCCCTAGAGGTTGGCCATCACCTCGGTGGCGACCAGCTCGAGGTGGTCCAGGTCGGCCAGGTCCAGCACCTGGAGGTAGAGCCGCTGGCTGCCGATCTTGGCGTACCGGCCGATGGTGTCCAGGACCTCGTCGGGCGTACCGGCCAGGCCGTTGGCCCGCAGCTCGTCCGGTTCGCGGCCGATGGCGGCGGCACGCCGGGCCACCTCGGCGTCGTTGCGCCCGCAGCACAGCACCAGGGCGTTGGACCAGACCATGCCGGCCGGGTCCCGGCCGATCTCGGCGCAGGCCGCGCTGACCCGCTCGAACTGCGCCGCCGTGTCCGCCACCGAGGCGAACGGCAGGTTGAACTCGTCGGCGTAGCGGGCGGCCAGCCGGGGGGTGCGCTTCGGGCCCATCCCGCCGAGCAGGATCGGCGGTCGGGGCTGCTGCACGGGCTTGGGCAGTGCCGGTGAGTCGCGGATCGGGTAGTACCTGCCGTCGTACTCGAACCGCTCCCCCGCCGGGGTGGACCAGAGGCCGGTGATGACGGCGAGCTGCTCCTCCAGCCGGTCGAACCGCTCCCCCAGCGCCGGGAACGGAATGCCGTACGCGGTGTGCTCGTCGGCGTACCAGCCGGTGCCGATGCCCAGCTCCACCCGACCGCCGCTCATCTGGTCGACCTGTGCCACGGTGATCGCCAGCG
Source organism: Micromonospora sp. NPDC000316 (assembly GCF_042898885.1). Lineage (NCBI taxonomy): Bacteria > Bacillati > Actinomycetota > Actinomycetes > Micromonosporales > Micromonosporaceae > Micromonospora > Micromonospora sp. NPDC000316. Next base: position 152,143 of record NZ_JBIAZG010000003.1, on the reverse strand, counting down.
GGCCGGGCAGCCGGAAGGTGGCGGCGGTCATCAGGGTGCCGAGCCGGATTCGGCTGGTGTCCCGGGCCAGGCCGGCGAGCGTGGTCCACGCGTCGGTGGGGCCGGGGTCGCCGCTCACCCCACCCATCTTGAGGTAGTGGTCGGACCGGAAGAACGCGCCGTAGCCGGCGTCCTCGGCACAGCGGGCCACCGCGAGCAACTGGTCATAGGTGGCACCCTGCTGCGGCTCGGTGAAGATCCTCAGTTCCATTCCCCGAGCATAGGTAGCCGATCGGCGGGCCGCGCGCGGTCAGACGTACGGCCTTGTGGCGTACGCGGTCCGGAGCGCGGCAAGCCCGGCCGCCCTCGGCGACAGGGTGCCCCACCCGGAGTTGAAGTAGTTGGTCCTGGCGATCCGCGGCCCGCGCTCGGCGTTGAGCTGGGCGATGGCCGCCGGGACGCTGGCGATCCAGGCGGGTTGGTTCGGGATCTCAGCCGACCGCACCCCCCACTCCGCGATGATCACTGGTCGGGACAGTGCCACCGGGCCGAGGTCCGCCACCGCCCAGTCCTTCGTACGGCGGAACCGGGCCAGGGCGGTGTCCTTGGCGTCTGTGGCGTACGCGTTCCACTGGAGGAAGTCCAGCCGGGACATCAGCGACTCGGGGTGGGTGCGCTGGAAGCAGGCCCGGTCGAAGCCGCCGAGACCGATCGAGAAGGTCGTGCCGGCGGGCAGTGTGCGGGCCTTGAACCAGGTGAGGATGTAGTTGACCGCCTGCACCGCGCGGGCGTCCGACTCGGCCCACGTGTAGGCCTTGCCGCTCTCGGTGGTGCCGAACTCGTGGTCGGTGTCCAACTCGGAGGCGAGCTGGATGTTCACCCCGAAGCCGAGCGTCCGATACTGCGCAAGGGCGCGGTGCAGCAGCCCGTCGCACTGGCCGGTGACGACCTGCGTGTACCCGTACGCCTTCGGCCACCCGGTGCCGGGGCGTTGCTGGATGGTCATCGACGGCGCCGGCACGGTGTAGGTCGTGCCGTCCACGGTGAAGGTCTGCGGCCCGGTGTCCGGGGCGCCGTAGTGCTTCAACTCCAGCACCATGTTCATCTGCACCGCGGCCTTGCCCAGGTTGACGAGCCAGGGCCGGTTGTAGCCGGGGAAGGTGTATCCGTCGGCGAAGCTGCGGTACTGGGTGAGGGAGCGGAAGTTGCCGCCGGCCATGTCGGCGGTCGGGTCGGCGCCGCCGGACAGGTAGTAGCCACCGAGCACCGGCTGGCTGAGGTTGTAGTCGGCGGCGGCCGTCGTGGTGTGTCCGGCGGCGTCGCGAACCTGGACGGTGACCCGGGGCATCACGCCACCGCCCGGTACACGGCCACCGAGCCGTTGTCGGAGACCCGGGTCCAGGTACGCCCGGAGTTGTCGGTGACGGTCACGGCGAGCGGGTCGATGACGGCGCTGACCTTGACCGGCGCGCTGCTGTTGCCCTGCGCGTCGGTGACCACGATGGTGACGGTGAGCGATTTGGTGTCGGTGTCGGAGTACGTGACGGTCAGCAGCATCTGGTCACCCGGCGCGAAGACGGATGCGTTGAGGGCTGCGGTCACGGTGGGAGCGGCCATGTCGGGCCCCTTCTGGCTCGGTCGCCAGGGCTCGGCGCGCGGTTGAGCGACACCGGACCCGGCGGGGTCCACAGTGCGAAAGGCCGGCGGGGCACGGGGACGGCAGGAAGCCGTTGGGCGGCGTCGCCTGACTGTCGGCAGTGCCGACGTCCTCGTCCCGCTGGGCGGAAGCACCGCTGCGGGCGCCCGCAGGGGTGTGTGGGTTGGGGCGGCACCGGTGCGGACGATGTTGTCCCCGCCGGTCCGGAGGGTTGGGATGTGGCCCGCCACCCGTCTGCCTCCACCTGCCCCAAGCGTGCTCTACCAGGGGCTTTACCGTCCAGTCCGGATCACGACAGCGCCCACCGGGCCTCCCGGGGCGCCGTGGTGCGGCGGTAGAAGAGCACTCAGTCGAGGTGGTCGGCGGGCGCGGTCTGAAGCAGCCAGGCAAGTGGCATCCGCGCCCGCTCCTCGTAGGCGCCGTCCCTCGCCAGCCGGTGCAGGGTGACCGTCTGCGCGCCGTCCCGGTCCACGACCCAGTACTGCGGGATCCCCACCGACGCGTACTCGCGGACCTTGGTCACCGAGTCCATCGCCTCCGAACCCGGCGAGACGATCTCCACGGCGTGGCCGGGACGACGCTGTTCGCCATCGGTTGCCTGGCGCGCTGTCTGCCGTGGTGGCCGGTCACGGTTGTCGGCGCTGTGGTCGCCGGTGTCGGCCTGCCCTGGACCCTGGTCGCCGCGGTGACCGCCGTGCAGACGCACACGCCGTCGGCGCTGCTGGGGCGGGTGTCCGCGACGGCCAACACCGCGATGTTCGGACCTCTCGTAGCGGCGATCCCACTCGGTTCCGCGGCCGTCCACCTGGGCGCCCGCCCGCCGCTCCTCGCCGCCGTGGCGATCTGCCTGTCGGCCGCGGCCGCCACCTCGGACGGCAGGGCCAGACCACGACATGGCTGCCCGAGCCGCTCCTCGCCGGGGATCGGACGCTCGGTCCGGTCGACACCGTCGACAAGCGCGAATCGTGACAACGGCGGTCCCTCACCCTGATGCAGCGGTTGTCGGCCCGACGCCGGGCGCCGTCAGCCGGCGAGCTGGTCGCGTCGCCGGGTGAGGTAGGCCCGTTCCGCCGGGTTGCCGGCAAGACCGATGGCCCGGTCGTACGCCTCCCGCGACTCGCCGCTGCGCCCGAGTCGCCGCAGCAGGTCGGCGCGTGCGGCGTGGAAGGCGTGGTAGCCGTCCAAGGCCTCGGCGAGCCGGTCGACCTCGGCGAGCCCGACGCCGGGGCCGTCGATTTCGGAGACCGCTACCGCACGGTTGAGCCGCACGATCGGCGAGGGGTCGAGCAGCAACAGACGGCCGTAGAGGGCGACGATTGTGGACCAGTCGGTGTCCCGGGCCGATGGGGCGTCCGTGTGAACCACGTTGATCGCGGCCAGCAGCTGGTAGCGCCCGGGCAGGTCACCGCGGGTCGCCACCGCCTCGATTCGCTCCCGTACCAGGGCGTTGCCCTCGGCGAGGAGGGTACGGTCCCAGGCCCCCCGGTCCTGCTCGTCGAGGGTCACCAGCTCGCCGGTGCGGGACACCCGCGCGTGCCGCCGGGCGTCGGTGAGGAGCATCAGGGCGAGCAGGCCGGTCACCTCGCCGTGGTCGGGGAGGAGCGTCCGGAGCAGGCGGCCGAGGCGGATCGCCTCGTCGGTGAGGTCGCCGCGCACCGGGTCGTCCCCCTCGCCTGCGAGATAGCCCTCGTTGAAGACGAGGTAGACGACCGCGAGCACGCCGGCGAGGCGCTCGCGGATGTCGTCGGCCGACGGCACCCGGTAGGGAATGCGCGCCCCCTTGATCTTCGCCTTGGCGCGGGTGATCCGACGTGCCATCGTGGTCTCCGGCACCAGGAAGGCGCGGGCGATCTCTGCGACGGTGAGGCCGCCGAGCAGGCGCAGGGTGAGCGCCACGCGGGCCTCCACCGCGAGCGCCGGGTGACAGCAGGTGAAGATCAGCCTGAGCCGGTCGTCCTCGACCGGGCCGGTCGGCGCGGGAGGGGTGTCGTCGAACATGAGCCGGGCCGCCTGGTGCTTGGCGTCGCGCTGCGCCTCGCGACGCAGCCGGTCGATCGCCTTGCGGCTCGCGGTGGTGGCGAGCCAACCGCCGGGATTCGGGGGTACGCCCTCGCGCGGCCACCGCTCCGCAGCCGACGCGAACGCCTCGGCCGCCGCCTCCTCGGCCACATCGAGATCGCCGAAGCGGCGCGCGAGGCCGGCGACCACCCGCGCCCACTCCTCGCGGTGGGCACGGGTGATCGCCTGCTCGATGGTGGCGGTGGTCGCGGGCTCCGGGCTGTCGGCTTCCTGGGCGCTCACCGCTCCCCGGAGCCGTCACCCCGGGCCATCCCCGCGCTTCGGAACCGGTGCACCTCCTGCGGCCAGTCGAGCACGGTCGCGAGCCGTCCAGCCCAGTATCGCGCCGCCTCGTCGTCGGGCACGTCCACGACGACGAAGCCCCCGAGGTGTTCCTTCGTCTCGACGTACGGGCCGTCGGTGAAGACGGGCTTGCCGTCGACCGACTCGACACCACACACCGCGGTGGACCGGTCGAGCCCACCGTTTGTGAAGATCAGCACGCCCTCGGCCTGCATCTCCGCGATCAGGGCATGACTCACCCTGGCCTTCTCGCGCAACTCCTCCGCCGTGTGCTCGGGCACCCACTCGTCGTTGAAAGCGATCAGGTACTCCGTCATGGCCGTCTCCTCTCAGCCCCCGCGACGGGAGCCGCCCCGATTTCTCGTGTGTGGCCCAGCCGGCCGCACACTTGCTCCACGAACGGTTGCGCCTCGATACGACACCATCGGCGGAAACTCCTCTTCAAGACGCACCGACGTATCGACTGAGGAAAGGACGAGTGTGGCGGCGATCACATCATCGCAAGACCCCATCACGCGGGAGCAGTCGTCTTACCCCATGTGAGACGAAGCCTGGATGCGGCCGACGAGCAGGAACTCGTGCGCCGCGTGGCCCACGGCGACCGGCGGGCCTTTGACGAGCTGTACAGGCGTACGGCGCCGTGGTTGGAGGTGCGGCTGCGCCGCCGCTGTGCCGACCCGGACGTGGTCGCCGACGTGCTCCAGGAGACCTACCTGGCCCTCTGGCGGGCGGCCGGCAGCTTCGCCGGCGACCACGTCAAGGGCAGCGCCGTCGGTTGGTTGTGGACAATCGCCGCGCACCGCCTTGTCGACGCGTTCCGCCGTCGCGCCCGGCAGGCCCGGATGCCGCAGGTGCACCCGACCGACACCGTCGTGCCCGCCGCGGAGGACGAGGTCCTGGCCGGCCGCGTCGGGCAGGAGCTCGAACAGGCCCTCGCCGTCCTGCCGGCCGAGGTCCGCGCGGTGCTGCGGGCCACAGTCCTCGACGGCTTCTCCGTCCGCGAGACGTCGGTGCTGCTGGGCGTACCCGAGAACACCGTCAAGTCCCGGGTCCGCCGAGCCCGGATCGCCCTGCGGGAGGCCCTGTCATGACCACGCATCCCACCCTGAGCGAGATCGACAGCTACGCCGAGGGCGGCCCCGGGCTGGACGAGGCGACCGTCTGGTCGATCGAGGTGCACCTGGAGAGCTGCGCCGACTGCCGCGCCCGCCTGGCCGGCAGCACCACTGCCGCGTCGCGCGCCCTGATCGCCCAGGTCGCGGCAGCCGTCGACCGCGACATCGCCGCCGGCCCACGACCACGATCCAAGACTCTCTTCGGTACGCCGGTGCGGCAGCGCTGGTTCGTGGCGGCGCTGCTGCCCTGGGTCGCCATGACCGCCGCAGTGCTCGGCACCGCCGCCCTGCTCACGCAACTCCTGCCCGAGATGCCGTCGTTCGTGGTGCTGCTCGCGCCCCTGGCGCCGCTGCCCGGTGTGGCGGCCGCCTGGAGCAGACGCGTGGACCCGGCCTGGGAGCTGGTCGCCGGCACCCCGTCGGCCGGCCTGACGATGCTGCTGCGGCGTACCGCAGTCGTGCTTGTCCTTGTCATCCCGGTGCTCACCGTGCTCGCCGCCTTCGGTGTGAGCCGGGCGAACCCCGCGCTACTGCTGTTGCCGTGTCTGGCCTTCACGGCTGCCACGCTGCTGCTCGGCTCCCTCGTGGGCGTCCAGCGCGCGGCGATCGGCCTGATGGCGGCCTGGGCCGCCGCGGTGGTCGCCCCCAGCCTCGTCACCGCCGAACTGCCCGTGCTGCTCGAACCCGCCGCCACCGGCGCGTGGGCCCTCCTCACGGTCGTACTGGCCGCCCTGACCCTGCTGCGCGCCGACAGTTTCCGGCGCCTCACCTCGTTCTGAGAGGAACCACAATGCGAGCGGTGAGCACGGCGGAGACGACCGCCACCACCCACCCCTGGGCCGTCCACGCCGAAGCGTTGAAGGTGCGCGCCGGGCGCCACCTGGCCGTCGACGGGCTCGATCTGAGCCTGGGCACCGGCGTCCACGGCCTGCTCGGGCCCAACGGCGCGGGCAAGACGACGCTTATGCGCGCCCTCGCCACGGTGATCAAGCCGTCCGGTGGCCGGCTGACAGTGCTCGGCTGCCCCGTCGACGGCCGCGCCGACCTGCGGCCGGCCCGGCGTGCGCTGGGCTACCTGCCGCAGCACTTCGGCTACTACCCGCGGTTCACGGTGCGCGAGTTCGTGGCGTACATGGCCTGGTTGAAGGAGATGCCGAAGGCCGACATCCCGGCGGCCACGCAACGCGCAATCGACCGGGTGGGGCTCAGCGCCAAGGCCGACGCCCGGCTCAAGACACTCTCCGGCGGGATGCTGCGCCGGGCCGGCGTCGCCCAGGCCATCGTGAACGACCCGCAGGTGCTGCTGATGGACGAGCCGACCGTCGGCCTCGACCCGGAGCAGCGCCTCGACCTGCGCGAGCTGCTGCGTGACCTGGGCACGGACGCCTGCGTTCTGGTCTCCACCCATCTGGTCGAGGACGTGGTGGCCGCCTGCACCGAGGTGGTGCTTGTCAACGAGGGCCGGCTGGTGTGGCAGGGCACGCCTACCGCGCTCGCCGCACAGGGCGACGACAGCCATGCGGGCGACAGCCCCGCCGAACGCGGCTACTCGGCCCTGCTGCGCTCCCACCGGGCGGAGGTCGCCCAATGAGCATCCTGCGGATCGAACTGCGCCGCTCCGCCGCGCTCGGCGCAGCCCTGCTCGCGTTGACGGTCGGTGTGGCCACTCTCTACCTCGCCCGGGGGCGCTGGTCGGACGGGTGGTTGTCCCTCGCACTGACCACGAAGGAATACATGATCCTGCTGTGGCCGATCGCCCTGGCCGCCGGCGCGTGGCAGGGCCGCCGCGAGCACCGCGCCAAGGTCGGTGAGCTGTTCGACACCACACCCCGCTCACCGTTGCGGCGGATGCTGCCGGTGCTCGTCGCGATGGGTGCCGCACTCGGGCTCGCCTACGTGCTCGTCGTCGTCGCGGGCGGCGTGCAGCTCGCCTCGACCACCGGCTACTTTCCGCCGGACGTCGTCGCCATCGTGCTTGTCGGCGCGTTCTCTCTGGTCGCGGCGACCTGGCTCGGCCTGGGCATCGGGCGGCTGTTGCCCGCACTGGTGACCGCCCCCGTGCTCGCCGTGGCCGGTGTGCTGCTTGTCTTCTTCACAGCGATCATGCAGCCGGACTGGATGGCTGCGGTGCTGTCCCCCGCCTACGGCAGCGGCTCGTTCTATCCGTTCCAGACCATCGACGCGGGGGTCACCGCCGCGCTCGCCATCTGGATGGTCGGGCTCGCGCTGACGGGCGTACTGCTGCTGGTCGCCCGGAACCCACGGGTCTGGCTGGCCGCCGCGCTGCCGGTGCTGCTCGGCTTCGGCGCCGCAGCGGCGATCGTCCCCCGCGACGAGGCCGCTCTCGTCGCACCGGTCGATCCGGTCGCCCGCGAACTCGTCTGCACCGACGACGCGCCGAAGGTCTGCGTCACCCGGATCCACGCCAACGTGCTCGACACCCTGACCCCGCTCGCCCGCGAAGGGCTGGCAGTTCTCGCGAAGCTGCCGAACGCCCCCACCCAGGCGCACGAGGAGCGGCGGGCCTACCTCATCGAAGGTGCGCCGGCGCGTGACCTCGGCGTCGTCACGGTTTTCGTCCGGATCGACGAACGCGGCGGCCTGGCCCATCCCGACGTCGTGGTGCCCGAGATGGTCTTCGGTCTGGGCATCGGGTACGCCGACACGCGCTGCGAGCGCAACGGCGCGGTCGAACGGGCAGCCGCCTACTACCTGCTCGGCAGGCAGCCGGTCTCCGCCGTCGAGGAGATCCCCGAGGTGTTCGAGGAGGATCCGGAGATCACTGCCGAGGCTGTCGCGCTGTGGCAGGGGCTGCGGAAGCTGCCGGAACCGGAGGCGCTCTCCCGCGTGACGGCGGTACGCGACGCGATTCTGGCCTGCCGCGACAGCACCGGGCTGCTGTCGCGGTGACCCTCCACCTGCGCGCGCGACGCGTACCCCTGGCAGTGGCCGCGTCCGTCGGCGCCGCCGCCCTGATCTGGGCGCTGTGGCTGACCCTCGCCAAGGAACGCGACGCCATCCTCCTGATCGTCGTGCTGACGATCGTGCTGATGGTGTCGGTCCTGTCGACAACGCTCGCCGCCCCGGACGAGGACCTGGAGCGCACCGCGTCGCTGCGCTGGCCCTGGCGGCGAGCCCTGCACCTGCTTGCCGCGCTGGCGCTGGTGCTCGTCGTACTCCTCGCCACACTGCCCACCGACGCCCGTTTCGGCCCCGCCGCGCTGGTGCTCCGCGACACCGTCGGCCTGCTGGGCCTGACCGCCCTGTGCGCCAGCGTCATCGGCGCGACCCGCGCCTGGTTCCTCCCGCTGGGCTGGACTGTCGTCGCCGCCATATTCCCGCAATCGGGCACGTGGGGCGCCCTCGCCACGTGGCAGGGCCAACCCCATACCAGCCGGCCCGCAGCGGTTGTCGCGGCCGTCCTGGCGGTCACGGGCCTGTTGACGTACGCCATCATCGGAGCCGCCCGGCGCGAGTGAACTCGGCGCCGGCCACGCTACGGAAGGGCTAACCCTCCCTTGTGCCCTGGATCTTCGCCAGTGCCGCGGCGAACTCGGCGTCGGTGAGCGCGCCACGCTGGTGCTGCCGGGTCAGCGCGTGAATGTCCCGCCGCTGGTCAGCGGTTGGGCCACCACGGGTGACGCCCGTCCGGCCGACTCCGGCGGACGGGCTCGTCGTCCCGGCACCGCCGGTGCGGGGCCGCGCAGGCCCACCGGTCTGGCCGGTGTGCCGGGGCTGCTCGTCGCGGTGGTGTGCCCGCAGTGTCGCCAGGATCTCGTCGTAGTGCTCCGGCCAGGTGGCCAGCCGGCCCAGTTCCGGCCGGAACGTGAACGGCCGGAGCAGGTCACCGCGCTGGAGCGCGGTCTGGACCGGGGCCCCGTCTGTGCGCTCGATGATGATCGCGGAGCGGCCCATGTCCAGACCCGCGATGGTGGCGATGCCGCTCTGGATGGCCGTCACCGATTCCCAGGGCACCGTGGTCGTGTGGAGAAGGGTTCGGGACCGGATGCCGCCCGCGCTGACGTAGACACCGAGCATCGCCTGCCGTAGGGCGACGGCGGCACACACGACCAACCACGCCCCGACAAGGATCGCAACCGGCGCGGGAACCGGGCGCTCGCGCACGTACACGATCGCGAGGAACGTGGCGAAACCAACCACCCCGACCAGCCCCAGCATCGCGAAACCGGTCGCGGCATCGAGTGAGTACGGACGCTGCCACCTACCCATATCGCCATGGTGAACGACAGCGTCAACGTACGACTTCGGCAAGCCGATCGCGTGGCCGCGCACCGCACCAGGTCAGTGGGGCGCAGGGATCGTTTGCGATCTGTCGGTGGGCGACGTCGCTGACAGGCCTATGCCGTACGCCCCCTCTTCGCCACCCATGTCCCGCAGAACGCGACCACAAACACGAGAGCGGCAAGCATCCAGGCGAGCCACGACGAACCGCCAGGGCGCACGACGGTCCATACGACGATCAAGGACCCGATCACCACGACCGCCAGGGCTACCAGATAACCGATGCCGGAGGCGCTCGCCGGAATGGACAGACGAGACCCCGAGGCCTTCCCCGCGATACGGCTTGTCACTCCCACAAACAGGGATGCGGCGACGAGAGAGAGGCCCCCGACCTGCTGCGGCAGAAGCGCAGTTGCCACGATCGCGGCTCCTGCGATTACTCCGATCGTCGCGTAGTACCACGGAACGACGGGCCGACGGTCAGCCACATTCGACCGGGTGGACGAATCCTGTTCTTCCGCTGGGGCGGGGCCCATAGCCGTAAGCCAACACCTGGGCCCTTACCGAGTCAAGGGTCCCGGCTCAGCGTCCGTCGTCCACCACCTGGCGGACGACAGCGCCGCGGCAGCAGCGCCCCGTCACGGAACTCGCGTCCCATCAGATGCTCGACATGATCCCGCGAGTCAATGGCGGCGGTAGCGTCATTCCGGTAGCCAGCGGAGCCAGCGCCTCCAGCAGGGTCGCACCGATCCGGCTGTCACGCAGCTCGGGCACCACATACACCGACTGGACGTCGCCGCTGCGCCGAAGCCGCCGCGCGGGCGTGGGTACCCGGTCAGCGATCATCAGTCATGCCATTCCGACCACGTCGCCGTCCACCTCCGCGAGGAATGGCAGGTGGGACGACAGATGGTCGGCGACCCGTCGCCGAACCGGCCGATGCTCATCTTGCAGGACGGGCCGGGGCGACCCGGTGACGCGGAAGATCAAAATGCCCGCCCCGCCGACCTCCCCGATTCGTAGCCTCGACGCGGGGCCGGTCACGGATGGGGCAACGACCTGGCGTGAGTGACAGGTAATCTCTCCACGTTTGGTTTGAAACGGGGAGGAAGATCCACATGCAATGGAAGCTGCCGGCCGGCGTCATAGTGGCGCTGGTCTTTCTGGTTCCGGCGGCGCCGGCGATGGCTCAACCCGAGCCGCCGGTGCTGAACGGGGCCTGCCAGACAGTCGAGCGCAAGGTCTACAAGGACATCCGCGAGCTTCTCACCATCGACCTGGATACCGCCACCGATACCGAGGTGCGTGTGTTGACCGGTCAGATCCTGACCGCGGCGAACGCCGACTCGTTGCCGGTGCTACCTGACATCATTCAGGAGCGCCTCGACGGCACCGCGGATGATCTGCGCGCATTCCTCAAGGCGGACGTGCAGAAAGCTTGGTCAACGGCTCTGCGGATCACGGCGGTCCGGACGTTGACGGACGCCGGTGCCAACGTGAAGGCGGCCGCGCAGAAGGCCCTTGACGAGGCGACCATCGACGCGTACCTGGCTTACCTGAACAACGGCCTGTACGTCGCACGTGCGCTCGACTGCGCGGCCCAGCCCACACCGACGGCGACGTCTCAGCCCACGCCCACACCGAGCACCACGCCCAGCGCCACGACGACCGTCGCACCCGCTCCTTCTTCCTCCGCCAGCCTGGGCGCCACCGACGGCGGCGGGGGCGGTGGGCTGCCCGTCACCGGCAACGACACCGCGACCGTGGCCGGCATCGGCAGTGCGCTTCTGCTCCTCGGCGGCGCTGGCTACCTGATCGGACGCCGACGCCGTTCCCGTTTCGTCGCATAGCCCGCTGAACGCGCCCGGCCCGATGTTCCGTCGGGCTGGGCGCGATCGGGCTGCTTGTCGGCTCATGCGGCCCTCGACGCGCTGTCGGCCGTCCTGCTGCCCAGCACCAACTGCTGCAGGATCAGGCGAAGGCTGCTGGCAGTCCTGTCACGATGACCCTCTACCGACGCGCGACGCGTACCCCTGGCACTCGCCGCGTCGGTCGGCGCCGCGGCCCTGATCTGGGCCTGTGGCTGACCCTCTCCAAGGACCGCTTTCCGTACCGAGGGGCGGATCAGGCCGACCCGAAGGAGGCCGCAGGGCTCGCTGAGAGGGTGGCCGGGCAGCGCCGGCGCGGGCCCGACACCGCCGTCCCGTCGCTGGCCACACAGGACCGGATCATCGGCATGCTCGGACCTCGCATGATCGAACTCGCCGGACGACGAGCCGCTGGCATCCGCCCGTTCCCCGTCACACCCGACCGCATCCGGGGGTGAACCACATCTGCCGGGTCCCTGCCGCCGTTCCTCTACTGTGCGGGCGTGGCCGGATTGAATGGTGACGAAGCAGACCTGCCTCGGGGTATCGAGTAGCCGTTGCGACCTTTAGGGTTGCACGATGCAGTCTTTCGCTGTCTGGTCGTGCGGAGTTCTCGCTGGACTTGCGATCTCCTGGGGCCTTGCGGTGCTCATCACGGGGCGGGCGCCGAGGCGCGAAACGCGACGCTTTCACTCCGTCACGGACTACGGGTATTACTGCATCGGGCTGGGGGTCGCGCTCGGCCTTCTCAGTTTAGGAGCGGCAGTCGACGGTTGGGGTCTGCTCTTCACCTTGGCAGGCCTTGGAGCCCTTGCGCGGCTGAACGTCCGCTTGTTCCGTTCCCACCGAACCACGTGACGCTGCGGCCTGGGAGTTAGAAGAAGATCGCGGATGGCTGGTGGCCTGGCTGTCTGCCTGGTCGGCCCGTCCGCAGCTGTCGGGCAGGGTCGGCGTTGGTCGGCGGTCTTGGCTGTACGGATGGCTGTACAGCTACCTTCTGATCGGTAGGACCGTCCGGTATCCACGGGCACCTGGCTCGCCTCGCCACTAAAGTCGCGGCTGTCGTTCATCGAGGGACGGCCGTGGCGGCGCGGCTGGGTCAGGCTGAGGTCAGGAGGCAGCCGCTTACGGGTTGCCGCCGGAGGCCGCCTGAACTGGCCACTGTGCCGTTCCCCCTGGCTTCTATCTCCAGTACGTTGGTCAACGATGGAATTCACCGCCGTGCTGAAGTCGATCCTTGTGGCCATTGTCATCGTCTCAGGGCTCGGGGTTCTCTTCTTGATGGGTTACCCGTCACGCTTCGGGGTGGCCGATCGAAGCGAAGCTGAGCGCGCGGCAATGATTGAGACCGACCGCCGACATCATCGTCTGGTTAACCGGGGAATGTCAGCAGTCATTTCGATCATCACCGGCGTGCTCGCTGTAGCCATCCTCGCCGGTCCGGCGGACAAGCAATCAAGCGGGCTTCTTATGGCGGCAATGTCATTGGTCAGTGCTGCTGTGTTCGTGCTGCTCATTCGCCGGGATCGGAAGCGGCCTAGGGTTTAGAAGAAGATCGCGGCTGGCTGGTCGGGACATGGCGCTCCTGGTCAGCCCGTCCGTCGGTGTCGGGCGGCGTCGACCACAGTCCTGGCGTGCATCGGAGTGGATCAACAACATCAGGGGTGAAGGAGCGGAGAGCGTCGGTCCGGACCTCGATGCGGTCCGCCCGGGTCATCGACAGCATGGCTGACCAGGGAAAACGGCTGGTGGGGCGGGCGGGACTCGAACCCGCGACCGAGGGATTATGAGTCCCCTGCTCTAACCGGCTGAGCTACCGCCCCTGACACCGCGCCGGATCTTATCCCGCTCGGTGGATCATAGGCCAGCAGCGATCCGGCCCTACCTCATCACCGCCGCCGTCGCTTGAGCAGCACGATGGGCAACGCGAGGATAACAGTGGGCAGCCGGCCGACAGCGATGACGCCCCAGAACCACTTCCCTGTCGGCGGCGAACACGCAGCAGCGGTGATCAAGCGTCCCGCTTTCCCGGTCCTCCAGCGCGGGCTACATCGCGCGCAGCTCCTCCAGGACCGCCCCGGCGGCGCGCCACCCGCTGGCGAGCGCACCCTGGATGGACGGGCTGTCCCGGTGGTCACCGGCCACGAACAGGCCCTCCCCCAGCGCTACCGGTTTACGCAGTCGCCCCTGTGGTGGCGGCGCGGCGGGCAGCGCGTCCGGGACTGCCACGGTGGTGAGGTGGGTCCAGTCGGCTGTGGATCGACCGTACAGCCGGGTCAACTCGGCCCGGATGGTCGGCTCGGGCGGTGCGGTCGGGCCGACCACGGAGGTGGCGACGAGATGGCGGCCAGCCGGCGCGTAGGTCGGTGCGGCGTTGCTGAGCACTGCCGTGTTGGCGACGATCTCCCGTCGGTCGCCGTCGACGAGCAGGATCGGTTCGGCCAGCGGCGGCTCGGGTGCGCTGTGGTAGTAGGTGGTGTAGCTGTGCATGCGTACCCTCGCCAGGGCCGGCAGCAGCGCGGCCGCGGCGGGCGGGTCGACGGCGACCACGACGGCCCGGCAGTGGATCTCGCCGGTCTGGGTGCGGACCAGGCGGGGCGCGACCTGCGCGACAGGGGTGTCCAGGTCGAGCAGGTCGGCCGGCAGCGGGTCGGCGACGGCCCGGGGCAGCGCGGCCATCCCCTCGGCGGGCACGCCGATCCGGCCGCGGGCGAACGAGCGCAGCACCATCGCCAGCACGTGGCTGGAGGTCGCCAACTCGCGGTCGATGAACACACCTGACAGGAACGGCCGCAGCAACTCCTCGATGATCGCGTCGGAGAGGCCGGCCCGGCGCAGCGCCGTCTCGGTGGTGGTTTCCGGCGCGGCGAGCAGCCTGGATACGGGCAGTGTGGCGCAGCCGGTGGCGAGCGCGGCGAACCGCACCCGGTCGAGCAGCGAACCGATGCCGGCCAGAGCGGTGCGTGGCCCGCCGGTCGGTTCGCGCACCGGGTTGACAAGCCGCAGCAGGTCGTCGCCCTTGCGCACCAGCACCCCGGAGGTGAAGTAGCCGAGGTTCAGCCGCTCGGTGTCGAGCAGCGTGCCGAGCCTCGGGTAGGCGGTGTTGAGCACCTGGAAGCCGCGATCGATCAGGTAGCCGTCGACCACGTCGGTGGCGACCCGGCCGCCGAGCCGGCCTGCGGCCTCCAGCAGCCGCCAGGGCACACCGGCGCGGTGCAGCCGGCGGGCGGCGGCGAGGCCGGCGAGGCCGCCGCCGACGATGACCACGTCGGTTTCAGCCGGCATCGCGCGCCTCCCGCTCACCGTTCGCCCGGGACAACCGGCCCGGCCACCAGATTTTCGGCCCGATGTCGTACGCGAGCGCGGGCACCAGCAGCGACCGGACCACGATCGTGTCGATGAGTACGCCGACCGCGACAGCGGTGCCCAGCTCGACGAGCACCACCAGGGGCAGGACGGCCAGGGCGGAGAACGTCGCGGCGAGCACGATCCCTGCGGAGGTGATCACACCGCCGGTGACGGCGAGGCCGGCGAGCACACCGGCCCGGGTGCCGCGCTTGACCGACTCCTCGCGGACCCGGCTCATCAGGAAGATGTTGTAGTCGATGCCGAGGGCGACCAGGAAGACGAACGCGAACAGCGGAAACGACGAGTCGACGCCGGGAAAGTCGAAGACGTGGCGGAACAGCAGCGCGCAGAGGCCGAGGGTCGCCCCGAAGCTGAGCAGTACGGTGGCGATCAGCAGCAGCGGGGCGAGCAGTGCGCGGAGCAGCAGTGCCAGGATGACAGCGATGACCACCAGCACCACGGGGATGATGACGCTCTGGTCGCGCTCGGCGGCGTCCGAGGTGTCCACGTTGATCGCTGTGAAGCCGCCGACCACCGCGTCCGCGCCGGGCACCTGGTGTACTGCGACACGCAGGTCGCGGATGGTCCGCTCGGCGCCGTCGCTGTCCGGCTCGTCGGCGAGCGTCGCCTCCAACTCCACCCGCCCGTCGACGACCTTCGGCGCGGCGTTCGGGTCGGGTGGGCCGGTCTGCGAGCCGCTGGTAAGCGGGCGGACTGACGCGACGCCTGGCACACTCTGCGCCACCTGGGCCACCTGCCGGGCGGTCTGCTCCGTGGTGAAGATGGTGGCCGGGCTGCCGGTGCCGGCCGGGTAGTGCCGGGAGATGACCTCCTGACCGTCCACCGAGTCGGTGCGCTGGGTGAACAGGTCGGACTGGCCGAGGGTGGTGGCGCCCAACTGGGTGAGGCCGAGCGTGAGGACGGCCAGCACGACGGCGGTGCTCAGCCAGATCGGTCGGGCATGCCGGGCCACGAAGCCGGCGATGCGGCTCCAGATGCCGTGCTCGGCGCGCGGGTCGGCCTGGTCCTCCTGCGGCCGGCGGGGCCAGAACGCCCAACGGCCGCCGAGCACCAGCAGCGCGGGCAGGAAGGTGAGCATCACCAGCAGGGTCGCGGCGATGCCGATGGCGGCGACCGGGCCGAGTGCGCGGTTGGAGTTGAGGCTGGACAGCAGCAGGCAGAGCAGGCTGACGATGACAGTGCCGCCGGAGGCGATGATGGCCGGCGCGGCACCCTTCCACGCCGTGCGCATGGCGTCCCAGGCGCTGTGGTGGCGGTGCAACTCCTCGCGGTAGCGGGCGATCAGCAGCAGCGCGTAGTCGGTGCCGGCGCCGAAGACCAGCACGGTGAGGATGCCCTGCGCCTGCCCGTTGAGTTTGACGATGTCGGCGTCGGCGAGCAGGTAGACGAATACCGACGCGAGGGCGTACGACATGCCTGCGGCCAGCAGCGGAAAGATCCAGAGCACCGGGCTGCGGTAGACGACCAGCAGGATGATCAGCACCACCACGAGGGTGACAAGCAGCAGTGGCCCGTCGATGGCGGAGAAGACCTCGATCAGGTCGGCGAGCAGGCCGGCCGGGCCGGCGACGTTCACGCTGAGCCCGTCCCGGTCCCCGCCGGCGATGTCGCGCAACCGCTCGACGACCGAGCCGATCTCCTCGCCCTCGGCGTCGTCTACAGGCACGACGACCTGTAGCGCCTGGCCGTCCTCGCTGGGGATCGGCGGGGGCAGCGGGCTGACCACGCCGGGCACCTGGGCGAACCGGGCGACGTCGGCGCTCACCCGCTGCCGGTCCGCGTCGGTGATGCCCGAGGTTCGCTCGTAGACGACAAGCGCCGGGACGGTCTCGCGGTCGACGAATCCGGCCGCGAGATCCTGTGCGCGGGTCGCCTCGGCGTCGGTGGGCAGGAAGGCGGCGTTGTCGTTTGTGGAGACCTCACTCAGCCGCCCGGCGTACGGCCCGGCCACGCCACCGATCACCAGCCAGGCCAGTACGACGGCCACCGCGATCAGCGTGGCCCGGCCGAAGCCTCCTCGTCCGGACATCCGCACCCATCCCATCGACGCATCAATCGACGCAGCGGGACGCCTGGGTCGACATCGACCATCCTGCCGCTCAAACGTGCCCAAAGATGGCCAAACCCCCCATCCCATCCGGCACCACGCCCCGCACCGTCGTCGGCTCTGTGGCCGGTGCGGCGCCGGTGCGGCGCCAGCGGAAGACGCGGGAGACGCAAGAACGCCCGTCGGCACTGGGCCGACGGGCGTTGGGTGAAGCGAAGCTCCCCCGATTGGACTCGAACCAATAACCTGCCGGTTAACAGCCGGCTGCTCTGCCAATTGAGCTACAGGGGATCGTGCACCGCTCGGACCCGGATCTAGCCGGTGCCGTGCGACGGGACAAGAGTACAGGACATACCCCGGTGATGGTCCAGTGGGTTGCACCCTCGCTCGCCATGATCAGATCCGGCAGGCCGGGCGACACGACTCTCGCGCAATCGGGGCAAATCGCCATCCCGACACAAGCAGGCGTGAGCGGGGAGCAGGATGGGTAGTTAGCTGCGGACAGAGGACGCAGGCGCGAACTGCTCGCCCCGACGGGGCAACCCTCCGGGGCGACGGCGCGTCAGGTACGGAAGGAGCCGCCATGCGCGGAAAGATCATGTTTCTTGGCGGGCTGGCTGCGGGATTCGTCCTGGGCGCCCGTGCCGGCCGGGAGAAGTACGAAGAGCTCGTGGTCCGGGGCCGCAAGGTGCTCGACCACCCGACCGTCCAGGAGGCGGCCGGGGTGGCGCAGGCTCAGGCCAACAAGCTCTACAGCGAGGGCAAGGACAAGCTCGGCCAGACCAAGCTGGGCGAGAAGCTGGGCAACGGCAGCAACGAGCTGACCGCCGCCGACGACGCGTTCGCCGGCACGCCCGCCACTGTGGGCGCCAAGGCGGGCTCCGGCTCGTCGGGCACCAGCAGCACGGTCGGCACGACCTCCGGGTCGCCGTCGGCCACGACCCCCCGCAAGCCGTCCGGCTCGGGCACCAACGGCAGCACGCTCTGACCAACAGCACGTCGACGGGCCGGTCGCCGCAGGGCGACCGGCCCGTGGTCTGTCCGCAGGTACGGCTGACCGCGCGTCAGCGCGCTCAGCCGTACCTGCCGGTCAGTCCTTGCTGCTGAACGCCGCGTCGAAGGCCGCGCTCGGGGCATCGAAGGCGAGCCGCCGGACGAACTGCAACGCCTCCGGAGCACCCACCAGGCGGTCCATTCCGGCGTCCTCCCACTCGACGGAGATCGGGCCGGTGTAGCCGATCGCGTTCAACGCCCGGAAGCAGTCCTCCCAGGGCACGTCGCCGTGCCCGGTGGAGACGAAGTCCCAGCCACGACGCAGATCCGCCCAGGGCAGGTGGGAGGCGAGCCGGCCGCGCCGGCCGTCGCCGGTACGCACCTTCGCGTCCTTGCAGTCGACGTGGTAGATCCGGTCGGCGAAGTCGAAGATGAAGTTCACCGGGTCCAGCTCCTGCCAGACGAAGTGCGACGGGTCCCAGTTCAGCCCGAACGCGGGCCGGTTGCCGATCGCCTCCAACGTCCGCTTCGTCGTCCAGTAGTCGTACGCGATCTCGCTGGGGTGCACCTCGTGTGCGAACCGCACCCCGACCTCGTCGAACACGTCGAGGATCGGGTTCCACCGGTCGGCGAAGTCCTGGTAGCCGCGCTCGATCATCGACGGCGGCACCGGCGGGAACATCGCCAGCGTGTGCCAGATCGACGAGCCGGTGAAGCCGACCACCGTGTTCACGCCGAGCTTCGCCGCCGCCCGCGCGGTGTCCTTGATCTCCTCGGCGGCCCGCTGGCGGACCCCCTCCGGCTCACCGTCGCCCCAGATCCGGCCGGGCAGGATGTCCTGGTGCCGCTCGTCGATCGGGTGGTCACAGACCGCCTGACCGACAAGGTGGTTGGAGATCGTGAAGACCTGAAGGTTGTGCTTCGCGAGCGTCTCCCGCTTGCGATCGACGTACGAGTCGTCGGCGAGCGCCTTGTCGACCTCGAAGTGGTCGCCCCAGCAGGCGATCTCCAGACCGTCGTAGCCCCACTCGGAGGCGAGCCGGCAGACCTCCTCGAACGGAAGGTCGGCCCACTGGCCGGTGAAGAGCGTGATGGGTCGCGCCATTGTCCTTCTCCCCTGTTGTGATGGGGATTCCGTCATGCGGACCGAGGCGAGGGTGACCGGTCAGACCGGTGCGCGGCGTCGAGGCGGAACACCGGTGGGTGCCGAGCGCACCTGAACCCGGCGGGTTGCGCCTCCCACCGGGTCACCGGCCACCGTCACGGTCGCCGCCCCCAGCCTATTTCCGCCGTACCCCATCGCGAAAGCCCCGCGGCCGGGTCATCATCCGACCATTTCCTCCGGCGCGGGCAGGACGGCCCGCACGACGAAGCCACCACCGACGCACGGGCCGGCGGAGAACGTACCGCCGAGCCGCTCGGCACGACGGCGAACCCCGAGCAGACCTCGCCCGGCACCCTGGGTGGCGCCGCCGGACGGCGCGACACCAACGCCCTCGTCGCGTACCTCGATGGTGATGCCCTCGGGGTCGTAGCGCAGGCGGACCGCGACGGGCGCGCCGGGAGCGTAACGGCACGCGTTGGTAAGCGATTCTTCGATGATCCGGTACGCCACGACGTCGACCGGGCCCGGCAGCGGCCGGGGTTGGCCGGCCAGCTTCCAGCGCACCGGCTGACCTGCGGCGAAACCCTCCATGAGGGCGTCGAGGCGATTCAGGCTCGGCGCCGGCCCGGTCGCCGGATCAGGCTCCTCGGCCCCGTGCAGCAGCCGGTGCCCGTGCGCCCGCACCATCCGGCGCCACCGCGCGAAACGCCTCATGCAGGTCAAGGTACGGCAGAAGCCTGTGAGCGCCCTGCCCCCAACCCCGCCGATCTTGCACTTTGTGTCGCCGGAACGTCCGGAATTGCGGCAACAATCCCGACAGCAACTGCAAGATCGACGGGGTGTCCGGGGGTTAGGGCAGGGTCCACCTTTGGTTTGCTGCTCCGTTGCAGGTCCAGAGGTGGACTGGGGTGCTGTCTGCGGAGTTGTTTCCGCTGACGTCCAGGCACTTGCCGGACGTCGGGTTGCGGAGACTGCCGTTGGATTGGGCGGACCAGTTCTGCGCGCCGGTGCCGTTGCAGGTCCAGAGCTGGATCTTGGTGCCGTCGGCCGAGGCGCCACCGGAGACGTCGAGGCACTTGCCCAACGCCTTGATCGTCGAGTTCGCCGTCACCGTCCAGTTCTGCGCCGTACTGCCGTTGCAGGTGTAGAGCTGGATCTGCGTACCGTCGGCGGTGGCGGCGTTGCGCACGTCCAGGCACTTACCGGCCAGACCCTTGATCGGGCCGACGCCGGGAGTGCCGGTGCCGCCGCCCTTGACGAGTGTGAAGTCGTCCACGTCGAAGAGCCCCGTGCCACTGCCACCGAACGTGAGGTAGAGGTTCTGGGTGCCGGACGGAACCCCGGACAGGTTGGTGGTGACGTTGGCGAACGTCGTCCAACTGCCGGTGTTCGGCACCGTCACCGAGCCGAGCACCGGGCCGGTGGCCGAGCCGGTACGCACCTGGATGGTGCCGCCGGCGCCGCCGGAGACGACCCGGGACGTGAACGAGGTGACGCCGGTCAGGTCCACGCCGTTGTACGCGGCCCAGTCGCCCGGGTCGATGTAACCGATGGTCTGACCGCCGTTGGCGCCGGCCTTGGCGAACGCGGAGACGCCGTTCGCCGAGCTGAACGCCTCGGCCTGGACCGTGGTGTTACCCGTCGGCGGGGGCGTGGTGCCCAACTCCTTGATCCGGATGTTGCGGAACGAGGCGTCGTCGCCGGTGCCGTGGTTCTGGATGCCGATGTGGCCGGCCAGCGACCGTACCGGATTGGTGTTGGTGAAGTCGTTGATCTTCACCCCGTTGAGGAAGATCTGCAGCCGCTCGCCCTCGACCAGCAGCTCGTAGGTGTTCCACTCCCCCGGCGCGTTGAGCGCCGCGTCGCGAGCCGCCAGGTCCGCGGACTTGAAGGTGTAGACCGACCCGGTGGTGCGGTCGGCCGCGTCGGTGGCGTCGATCTGGATCTCGTAGCCGTTGTCCACCGCCGACCACGGGTCACTGGACGGCGGGAAGCCGATGAACACGCCGGAGTTGTCGTCACCGGCGAGCTTCCAGTCCAGCTTCAGCGAGTAGTTGGTGAACTGCTTGGCGTTGTACCAGTACAGCCCCATGCCACCCACCGACGTGAGGGTGGCGTCGGAGTTGGTGAAGCTGCCCGGCCCCGCCTGGGACCAGCCGGCCGTCGAACCGTTGAACAACGGGGTGTAGCCGGTCTCCGGCCGGCAGTCGGCCTTGCTGCGACCGGCCGCGTACCGGATGCCGCCGAGCAGGTGGTTGCGGAACGCGGGCTCGGCGTACGACGCCTGGGTGTGCCCACCGCCGGTGTAGAAGGACCGGCCGCCGCTGTAGCTCTTGCACCAGGAGTGCGGGTGGTCGGCACCCATCCCGCCACCGGAGTACGACGACTCGTCGAGCGTCGCCAGCACGTGGGCGGTGGACCGGGCGTTGGTCCGGTAGTTGTACCACTCGTCGGTGCGGGTCCAGGTCTGCGGCAGGTGCCCGGTCGCCGCGTGCCCGCGATCCTCCACCTTGACGTTTGCCTGCTGGATGGCCGGATGCGAGGCGAACCACGCGCCGACCAGGTTGCCGTAGAACGGCCAGTCGTACTCGGTGTCGGCGGCGGCGTGCACGCCCACGTACCCGCGACCGGAGCCGATGTACGACTCGAAGGCCGTCTGCTGGCTGGCGTTGAGCACGTCGCCCGTGGTGTTGAGGAAGACGACAGCCTCGTACTGGGCGAGGTTGCCGGTGGTGAACGCGGCGGCGTCCTCGGTGGCGGTGACTGTGAAGTTGTTCGCCGCGCCCAGGTCACGGATGGTCTGGATGCCTACCGGGATCGCGTCGTGGCGGAAGCCGGCGGTCTTGGAGAACACCAGCACGTCGTACGGGGCGTCGGCGGCGCTGGCCGGGCTGGCCGGGGCTGTGCAGGCGATGACGGCGAGGACGGCGGTGGCCGCGCCGAGGATGGGTCGCAGGAGTCTGCGCATGTCGCTCTCCTAAAGACTGTTAGGAGGGGCCCCTTGTACAACACTAGGCGTTAACAAGGTGCCCCTCCTGTCAACTCAGGGCAGGGTCCACTTTTGGTTCGCGGCGGCGTTGCAGGTCCACAGGTGCACGGGGGTGCTGTCTGCCGAGTTGTTGCCGGAGACGTCCAGGCACTTGCCCGACGCCGGGTTGCGTACCGTGCCGTCGGCCTGGGCGGACCAGTTCTGCGCGCCAGTGCCGTTGCAGGTCCAGAGCTGGATCTTGGTGCCGTCGGCGGTGGCGGCCCCGGAGATGTCGAGGCACTTGCCGAACGCCTTGATCGTCGAGTTCGGCGTCACCGTCCACGTCTGCGCCGCACTGCCGTTGCAGGTGTAGATCTGGACCTGCGTACCGTCGGCGGTGGCCGCGTTGCGCACGTCAAGGCACTTGCCGGCCAGGCCCTTGATCGGGCCGGTCCCGCCCGTGGAGGGTGTGCCGGTGACGAGGCTGAAGGCGTCCACGTCGTAGAGCGCCCCGGTGCCCGTCCCCGCGAACGTCAGGTAGAGCGTGGTGGTGGCGGTCGGCGGGTTGGTGATCGTCCCGGTGACAGTGGTGAAGGTTTCCCAGCCGCCGGTCACCGGCACGGTGGCCGAGCCGAGGACCGTGCCGGTTGCCGAGCCCGCGCGGACCTGGAGGGTGCCGCCGGCGCCCGCCGAGGAAACCCGGGCGTTGAACGCTGTCACGTTGCCCAGCCGGTAGGGCTGGAACGCGATCCAGTCGCCGTTGTTGATGTCGCCGACGGTCTTGCCGCCCTCGGCCGGGGTCTTGCTGAACACGTTGACCCCGGAGGAGGTGCCGAAGAACTCGGCCTGCCGGTGACGGGGCGGCAGCGTGTGCTGGGTGTGCGTGGTCAGACCCCCGGCGTCGGTGTACTCGGCGTCGAAGATCGCGAAGATGTTCGCCGCGTCGTCGTGCTCACCGTCGACAGGGATGGTGATCGTGCCGGAGCAGCCGGTCTTCGAGGTGATCTGGTGCCCGTGCTGGTCGTGCCCGAGCACGTAGGTCATCTTGACCTTCGTGCAGTCGATGGTGCCGTCCTCCGGGTCGGTGACCGTGATGCTGTAGGAGACCGTGTCACCGAAGCTGAACAGCTGCCCGTTGCCGGGGTTGTTGATGGTCACCGTGGGCGCGGTGTTGCCGACGCTGATCTGCACGCTGCTGCTGCCTGTGGCGCCCTGCGGGTCCCGCACGGTAAGCGTGGCGGTGTAGGTGCCGTTGGCGCTGTAGGTCTTCGTCGGGTTCGCCGCCGTGGAGGTGGTGCCGTCGCCGAAGGCCCACGAGTAGGTGAGCGTCCCACCCTCGGGGTCGGACGAGCCGGCCGAGGAGAACACCACTGTCAGTGGCGCCGCGCCGGAGGTCTTGTTGGCGCTGGCCGAGGCGGTGGGTGCCCGGTTGCCGCCACCGACGTAGTCGAAGCGGTAGAGCGCCGAGTTGGCGTCACCGTTGAAGTAGCCGGTGCCGTAGTCGAGCACGTAATAGGCGCCGTCCGGGCCGAACGCCGAGTCCATCACCTGCTTGCCGACCCACGGGAAGGTATCGATGGTGCCCCGGGAGCCGTCGGCGTTGACGTGGATGGGCTTGATCCAGCCCCGGCCGAACTCGGTGGCGAAGAACTGCCCGTCGAACGACTGCGGGAACTTCGTGGTGGAGGTCGACGAGGCGTTGTAGCGGTAGACCGGGCCGCCCATCGGCGACTCGGAGCCGCCGCCGAACTCGGTGGGGGTGCCGGCGTCGCCGGCGTACCGGATCCAGGCCGGTTGGGCGGGCGGCAGGGTGGCGAGGCCGGTGTTGCGGAACGAGTTGTTGGTCGGCCCGCCTGTGCAGTTGTACTTCGCCCCGCTGGTGTTGCTGGCGAAGTCCCACTCGTTGTACGTCTCGGTTGTGGTGTTGGTGCCGGTGCAGTACGGCCAGCCGTAGTTGCCAGGCGCGGCGACCCGGTTGAACTCCACCTGCCCCGACGGCCCTCGTGTGGAGCTTGTGGAGCCGGCGTCCGGCCCGTAGTCACCGACGTAGACGACGCCTGTGGCCTTGTCGACGCTGATCCGGAACGGGTTGCGGAACCCCATGGCGTAGATCTCCGGCCGGGTCCTGGCCGTGCCGGGTGCGAACAGGTTGCCCGACGGGATGGAGTACGTCCCGTTGGCGTTCACCTTGATCCGCAGGATCTTGCCGCGCAGGTCGTTGGTGTTGCCGGCGCTGCGCTGGGCGTCGTACCCCGGGTTGCGGTTGGTCCGCTCGTCAAGCGGCGAGTAGCCGGCGGATTCGAAGGGGTTGGTGTCGTCACCCGTGGACAGGTAGAGGTTGCCGGCGGCGTCGAAGTCGATGTCGCCGCCGACGTGGCAGCACAGGCCGCGGTCGGCGGGTACGTCGAGCACGTCGACCTTGCTGGCCTGGTTGAGCGTGAAGTCGGTGTTGAGTGTGAACCGGGAGAGCCGGTTGACGCCCTGCCATGCCGACCAGCTGGTGCCGGTGGCGGGCGCGTCGCCGGTGGGGGTGGACAGCGGCGGGGCGTAGTAGAGGAAGATCTGCCGGTTGCTGGCGAAGTTCGGGTCGACCCCGACGCCCTGCAACCCCTCCTCGTCGTGGTTGTAGACCGCGAGGGTCCCGATCACTGTGGTGGTGCCGCCCGCGTCGGTGCGGCGCAGTGTGCCGTTGCGGGCGGTGTGCAGGACGGAGCGGTCCGGCAGCACGGCCAGCGACATCGGCTCGCCCATGTCGGCGACACCGCGGGCCAGCTCGACCTGCTGGAAGTCGGTGGCGTTGATCGTGTGTGCCTGGGCCGGGGTGGGGCCGCCGAGCGCGGCCGGACCGGCGCCGAGCGCGACGGTGCCGGCCGCGGCCACCAGGAGCAGTGTCGAGCCGGTGGAGAACCATCGTCGGGACCGATGTGTGAGGGCGTCCTTCATGGACATCTGCTGTCCCTTCCTGACGAGTGACTGCCAGGCCGGGCGCGCGCCGTCGCGCCGGATGCCGTAGCGGTGGGGGTGGGGTCGATGGGTTACCGCGCCACCGGTTCACATCGACGAAACAATGCCGTGTTGGGCACGACACTAAGTTGCAAGTGTCGATGTGTCCATAGCTTCCGGCGATCCACCATCAACTTTCGTCGATCTGATCAAAAGGTGACTGGTCAGGCGCGGCGATCGATCGCCTGCCCGGCAAGCGCGACAAGCGCCGCCCGGGCCTCCTCGGTCAGCACCGCGTTACGCAGCGCGCTCAGCGCCGCCTCCGTCCGGACCCGGATCATCTGCTCGATCCGCTCCCGCGCACCCGTCGCCTCGATGATCTCGCGCAGCTCCGCCGCGCCGTCGGCGTCCAGGGAGGGGTTGCCGAACAGCTCCCGCAGTCGGGCCGTCTGCGACCGGTCGGCGGCGCTGCGCGCCAACGCCATCATCACCGTCGGCTTGCCCTCACGCAGGTCGTCCAGGACCGACTTGCCGGTGACCGCCGGATCACCGAAGACACCGAGCACGTCGTCGCGCAGCTGGAACGCGTCGCCCAGCGGGTCGCCGAACTCGCCCAACGCGGCGATCAGCTCCGGCCCCGCACCGGCCAGGGCCGCGCCGATCTGCAGTGGCCGGGTCACCGTGTACCGGGCGGCCTTCATTCGGATCACGGTGAGCGCGCTGGCCACCGAGCCGTCGCCCACCCCGGACACCAAATCCAGGTACTCCCCCGCGATCACCTCGGTCCGCATCAACGCGAACACGCCGTACCCCCTGTGCACCTGCTCGGTGTCCAGGCCGCACTCGTGGAACATCTGATCCGACCACGCCGCGCAGAGATCCCCGCAGAGCAGCGCGGTGTTGCGCCCGTACGCCTCGGGGTCGCCACGCCAGGACGAGCGGGCGTGCAGGTCGGCGAAGAGGCGGTGCACCGACGGCTCCCCCCGGCGACGGTCGCTGCCGTCCAGGATGTCGTCGTGGATCAGCGCGAACGCGTGGAACAGCTCAAGCGCCGCCGCGGCCACCACGATCGGGCCGCCGTCGGCCGCCCCCGCGCCACGCCAACCCCAGTAGCAGAAGAGCGGGCGCAGCCGTTTCCCGCCGGCCAGCACGAACCGTTGCAGCGCGGTGAACACCCCACGCGGCGCGCCGTCCGGCCAGTCCAGGCCCTGCCTGTCGAGAAACGCGGCCAACTCCGCGTCGAAGCGCGCCCGCAGCCCACTCGCGTCGGTAGGGGTCACAGTGACCGTCACGACCCCTCCCCCGGCCGCTCCGCTTGCCCGTCGCCGGTGCTCAGCCCGGCGAGTTCCAGCAGCAGCGCCTTGACCTCGGTGGCCTCGATCCGGCCCCGGGCTGCCGCCGGGTCGGAGCAGAGCAGCACCGGGGCGTCCGCCGGATCGGTGGGCAGGCGGCCGTGTGAGCCGCGTACCGCACGCGCGCCGGCGTCCAGACCGACGGCGTTCATCAGGTAGCGCATGCCGAGCTTCTTGCGGGCCAGGGCCACCCCGGCCCGGCGCTTGGCGGCGAGCGGCGCGGCCGGGTCGAAGAACAGCTCCGCCGGGTCGTACCCGGGTTTGCGGTGGATCTCGACCAGCCGGGCGAAGTCCGGCGCACGGGCGTCGTCGAGCCAGTAGTAGTAGGTGAACCACGAATCCGGCTCGGCCACCAGCACCAACTCACCGGCGCGCGGATGGTCAAGCCCGTACGCGGCCTTTCCGTCCGCGTCGAGCACCTCGGCCACACCGGGCAGCCCGGCGCAGAGTTTCGCCACCGCCGGCACGTCGGCCGGATCCTTTACGTAGACGTGCGCGACCTGGTGGTCGGCGACCGCGAACGCCTTCGACGTCCACGGGTCGAGGTATTCCATGCCGGCCTGCGTGTGGACCCGCAGCAGCCCCTCGGCGCGCAGCAGCCGGTTGACGTCCACCGGCCGGGACACGTCGGTGATGCCGTACTCCGACAGCACCACAACAGTGGCGTCCCGGTCGCGGGCGGCGTCCAGCAGCGGCCCGAGCACCGCGTCCAGCTCGGCCGCCGCGGCGGCCGCCTGGGCGGACGACGGGCCGAACCGTTGCAGGTCGTAGTCGAGGTGCGGGACGTAGACGAGTGTGAGGTCGGGTGACACGTCGGCGAGGATCTGCTCGGCCGCCTGGCAGATCCACCGCGACGAGGGCAGCCCGGCCGTCGGCCCCCAGTAGGTAAACAGCGGGAAGGTGCCCAGCCGCCCGGTCAGCGCGTCGTGCAGCTCCGGCGGGTCGGTGTAGCAGTCCGGTTCCTTGCGGCCGTCGGCGTAGTAGACGGGCCGTGGGGTGACGGTCCAGTCGACGTCCGCGCCCATGGCGTACCACCAGCAGACGTTGGCCACGGTATAGCCCGGCTCGGCCCGACGGGCCGCCTGCCAGAGCTTGTCCCCGCCGACAAGCGCGTTGTGCTGCCGCCACAGGAACACCTCGCCCAGCTCCCGGAAATACCACCCGTTGCCGACGATCCCGTGCCCGCTGGGCGGTTCGCCGGTGAGGAATGTGGACTGCACCGAGCAGGTCACCGCGGGCAGCACGGTGCCCAGCTCGGCCCGGAAGCCACCGTCGGCGACACCGCGCAGCCGGGGCATGTGCGCCAGCAGTCGGGGGGTCAGCCCGACCACGTCGAGGACCACAAGTCGCCTGCTCATCGCGTCACCTCCGCAGTCACGGCCTGATCCACGGTCAGACCCAGCTCGACAAGTTCGTCTCGGGCGAAGGCCAACTCGGCGGCGATGCCGGAGGCCAGCTCCGCGTCGCTGCCGGGCCGCCGCGCCGCCGGCAACACCCCCCAGGTGTACGTCTCGACGTCGAGGTGGTCGCAGCCGGCGACCGGGCCGTCGAAGAGCGCTGCCAGGGCCGCGCGAAGCACGGGCAGGGTCGAGCCGAGCGGTTGCTCGGGTGGGGCGTGCAGGGGTACGTGGTAGTGCACCCGCCACGGGCCGGGCAGCGCCGCGTCCAGCGCCGCGTCGAGGTCATCGGCGGCGTACGCCGGGTCGGCAGGGTCAGCCGCGCCCACGCAACCGGCGCCCCGGGTCTGGTGCAGGAAGCGCGGCTCCACCCAGCGGCGCAGCGCCTCGGCGTCAGCTGCCGGGTCGGCCGCTTCGACGGCCGCCGAGACCTGCACCTTCACCACCGGCAGCCCGGCCGAGCGCAGCCGGTCCAGTGCCGCCGTCGGGTCTTCCCACGCGCAGGCGAGGTGGGCGAGGTCCAGGCAGATACCCAGCCGCTCAGTGTCCATGCTGGACAGTATCGCGGCGGCCTGTCCGGTGCTCTCCACCACGCAGCCAGGTTCCGGCTCAAAGGCGACCCGCACCTCGCGGCCGGTGTCGCGTTGCACGGCGGCCAGCCCGGCGGCGAGCTGGTCCAGCCGGTGCCGCGCGGCGTCGGCCCGTGCGGTGTCCCACGGCTGCCGCCAGGCCAACGGCAGTGTGGAGATCGAGCCCCGCGCGGCATCGTCGGGCAGCAGGTCGGCGAGCACCCGGGCCAAATCCACTGTGTACGTCAGCCGCTGCTCGGTGGTCCAGTCGGGGTGGTACACGTCGTGTTTGACAACCGGTGCCTGGAAGGCCGCGTACGGGAAGCCGTTGAGGGTGACCACCTCCAGCCCGCGCGCGTCCAACTCGGCGCGCAGCCGGCGGCGCAGCGCCGGGTCGGCGGCCAGCTCGGCGGCGACCGGGGCGGCCAGCCACAGGCCGAGCCCCAACAGGTCGCTGCCGAGGGCCACGCGGACCGGCACGGCGTAGGTGTCCAGTTGACCGAGGATGCCGGCGAGGTCCTCGGCGGGGTGCACGTTAGTGCAGTAGCCGAGGTGGATGGTCTCGCCGCCGGTGTGTCGCAGCCGCATCAGCTGCCGCCGCGCAGGATCGAGTTGCCGGTCTGCGGGTCCACCGCGGCGGGGTCCTCCACGTCGCTCACGTCGAGCCGACCGGACTGCCCGTAGAACTCCACAGGGTTGCGCCACAGCACCCGGTCGACGTCGTCGTCACCGAACCCGGCGGCCAGCATCGCCTCGCCTGTAGCGCGTGTGAGCAGCGGATCCGAGCGACCCCAGTCGGCCGCCGAGTTGACGAGCATCCGTTCCGTGCCGTACTCGCGCAGCAGCTCGACCATCCGCAGCGCTGTCATCTTGGTGTCCGGGTAGATCGAGAAGCCCAGCCAGCAGCCGGTGTCCCGGACCAGCTTGACTGTCACCTCGTTGAGGTGGTCGACGACCACCCGCCCCGCGCCGATGCCGGATTCGGCGACGACGGCGAGGGTCCGCTCGACGCCGCGCGCCTTGTCCCGGTGCGGGGTGTGCACAAGCGCCGGCAGGTCGTGCGCCACAGCGAGGGCGAGCTGCGCGGCGAACGCCTCGTCCTCCTCCGGCGTCATCGAGTCGTACCCGATCTCGCCGACCGCCACCACCGCGTCCTTGTCGAGGTAGCGGGGCAGCAGGTCGAGCACCGGCCGGCAGCGCCTGTCGTTTGCCTCCTTCGGGTTGAGCGCGATCGTGGCGTGGTGCCGCACCCCGAACTGCCCGGCCCGGAACGGCTCCCAACCGATGAGCGAGTCGAAGTAGTCGACGAACGAGGCGACGCTTGTGCGCGGCTGACCCATCCAGAACGCCGGCTCCACCACCGCGCGGACGCCTGCGGCGGCCATCCGTTCGTAGTCGTCAGTGGTGCGCGAGGTCATGTGGATGTGGGGGTCGAAGATACGCATCACGCCTCCGTGGGGGTGGGCCGGTCGACGGTGCCGGCCCCGCCGCTGTGCGCGGTGAGCCGGTCGAGCAGGTCGGTGGCGTCGGCGGGCAACTCCCGGCCGGCGGCGTGCCGCTCGGCGGCGAGCGCGGCAAGCATCGCGGCGAGTTCCCCGTCGGCGCGGCTGTCCAGGTCGGCGACCGCGGCCAGCGGCACGCCGCTGAACACGCACTTGAGCACCGCCTGCCGCCAGGCGGCCGGGTCGAGGTGCCGGGCGTAGGGGCCGAGCGCCGCGGCGACCAGCCGGGTGTCGTTGGTGCGGATCGCGTCGTGCAGCAGCGACACGCCCTCGGCGCCGAGCGGCAGCAGCGGCAGGGCCCGCAGCACGGCCCGCCGCTCGGCCGCGTCGCCGTGCTGATAGAGGGTGTCGGCGTAGGCGGCATGCTCGCCGGGCAGGGCGGTGAGCAGCAGCACCCGGGCCGCGTCGTCGGCGGTCCAGCCGGGCGCGTCGGGCAGTGCGGCCCGGCCGCAGCGCCGGCCGGCGGCCGGGAAGAGCCGGCTGATCGCTGTGGGCTCGGCCGCGACCCGGCGCAGCGCCTCGTCCAGCCAATCGGGATCGGGTACGCCCCGCAGCGCGGCCCGTAGTGAATCCGGTGTCATCCCGTCTCCTCCCCTTGTGCTGCTCCGCAGGGCACCCCAGGGACGCCCTTTGCTCTGCTTCAACCCACGCGACGGCCACTGTCCGGATAGCGGACGGTCGCTGTTGCGTCCGTTGAAGCAGAGCAAAGGGGGCGAGGGGGTGCCTCGGCCTCGGTGGCGCCGCCGGCTGCCGGCGAGGCCGCAACGGCGGCGGCGCGTAGGAACTCGATCGAACGGGCAGCCACGGCCGGCGCGGCGTGCGAGTCCCGGGGTAGCTCGACGGCGACCAGCCCTCGGTAGCCGGCCTGCGACAGGGCGGCGAGCACCGGCGGGAAGTCGATCTCGCCGGTGCCGAACTCCAGGTGCTCGTGCACGCCCCGGCGCATGTCGTCGATCTGCACGTTGACCAGGTGGTCGGCCACCTCGGCGACACACTGCGGCACCGGCCACGGCTCCAGGCAGCGGCAGTGTCCGATGTCGAGGGTGATGCCGAAGCGGGCCGGTGAGCCGAGTGCGGCGCGGAGGCGACGCCAGTCCGCGATGTCCTGCACGAGCATCCCCGGCTCCGGTTCGAAGCCCAGCGTGATGCCGGCCGTGTCGGCGGCGTCGACGACTGTGGCGCACCCGGCGACCAGCCGGTCCCAGGCGCACTGCGGCGGCACCGCCTCGGGGCGGACGCCGGCCCAGAAGGAGACCGCCTCCGCGCCGAGGTCGGCGCCGATCCGGACGGCCCGGCGCAGGAACTCGATCCGCCGGGTCGGGTCGTCGTGCAGCAGCGTCGGGGCGTGCTTGTGCCACGGGTCGAGCAGGTAACGGGCACCGGTCTCGATCACCAGCCCGAGGCCGAGCGCACTCAGCCTCCGGCCGACCGCGGCGACGCGGCGGGTCAGCCCCGGCGCGAACGGGTCGAGGTGATCGTGGTCCAGGGTGAGCGCCACCCCGTCGTACCCGAGGTCGGCGATGACGGCGAGCGCGTCGTCGAGCCGGTGGTTGGCGAAGCCGTTCGTGCCGTACCCGAGGCGCAGGGTCGTCGCGTCGCGCGGCGGAGCGGATCGGGCCTGGGGAACGGTCATGTCGGGGACACCTTCCGGGCCAACCGGCGACCCAGCGGCGCCGCCGCCGCGACGGCCAACCCGAGCAGGCCGGCTCCACCACGTGCGGTGAGCGCTCCCTGTAGGGCGGGCAGGCCGGTGATCCCGGCACCGACTGCGGCGCGAACCTTTCCTGCCGACGGGTCCCGCACCACCTCGACCTGGGCCGCGCCGTAGCGGGCGGCGTACCACCCGGCAAGCACGGCGGGCAGCACGGCAGCGATCCCGGGCAACCGGGTCCGGCTCGCGCGCACACCGACCTGGCCGGCGACGGCGGCGCTGGCGGCTACCAGCGCGGTGCCGGCCAGTGTGCGCATCGGCAGGGCGGCGTCGGCGCCGGTGACCTCCCGGCGGGACAGCGCGGTGACCGTCCAGGTGTGCGCGGCGACGGTCGCCGCCGCCGGCAACGCCCGGGTCACCCGGCCGCCGGACGCGCCGAGCAGCACATCCAGCCCTCGGCAGGCGGCCATCACGGCGGGGCCTGCGGCCGTGTTCTTGGCCAGCAGGTCGTACCCCCAGATGGTGGCGGCCAGCGGCACGGCGAGCACGGCGGCGCGGCGACCGCCCACGGCGGCGGCCAGGCCGACACCGGCGGCGGTGAGGCCGGCGGCGAGACCGACCGCGGCGGCCGGTGTGACACGCCCGCTGGGGATCGGCCGCTCGGGCCGTTCGACGGCGTCCAGCCGCCGGTCCGCCCAGTCGTTGGCGGCCATGCCGGCCCAGTAGAGAAGCACCGACGCGCCGGCCAGGGCGGGGGTACGCGGACTCAACGCGCCGGCCGCCGCCGCTCCGGCGACCACGTCACCGGGAACCGAGAGCGCGGCCGGTGCCCGGACGAGTTCGGCAAGGTCAGCCAACGTGGTCATGGGAACCGTCCAGGCCGGCGTGCAGTCGCTGCGTGAAATCGGTAAGCCGGGCCCACTGCTCGGCAAGCGAGTGGGTGGGCGCACCGAGCGGGTCTTTGAAGAAGAAGCCCAGATCGGCGAGCGGCCCGACGTGCCCGGCGGCGTGCGCGGCGGCGGTCAGCCGGGCCAGGTCGAGCACAAGCGGCGCGGCAAGCGCGGAATCACAGCCGTGCCAGGTGAACTCCATCCGCATCCCGGTGCCGAGGAAACCGGCGAACGTGATCAGATCCCAGGCGGTCTTGAAGTCGCCCAACTCCTCGACGTACTCGATGCGGGTGCCGCCCTGCGGCACGTAGCCCAACGTCTCGCCGAGCACCCGCTGCTTGCTCTGCACCTTTGCGGCGTTGGCGGCCGGGTCGGCGAGGGTGGCGCCGTCGCCACCGCCCAGCAGGTTGGTGCCCGACCAGGACCGCACCGCCAGGTTGCGCATCGCGAACATCGGCGCGAGAACCGACTTGACGAGCGTCTCCCCGGTCTTGCCGTCGTGCCCGGCGTACGGCAGCCGGGCCTGCACGGCCAACGCGGCCAGCGCTGGCAGCCGCAGCCCGGTGGACGGGGTGAAGTCGACGTACGGGCAGCCGGCCAGCAGCGCGGCGTACCCGTAGAGGGAACTGGGTGGCAGCACGTCGTCCGGGCCGGCGACGGCGGCGCTCAGCGCGGCCGGGTCGGCGTGCCCGGGGTGCGGTTCGGGGGCCGGTTCGGTGGCGGAGACGTTTACCACCACCACCCGGTCCAGCCGGTGCCGCGCACGGAAGTCGGTGAGGTCACGGACCACGACGGCGACGCGGTCTGCCTGGGTGGCGCCGGTCGGGGCCGGGCGCAGCTCCTGCTCGACGGCGGCCATCTCGTCGCCGAGCGCGGCGACCAACCGACCCGGTATCACCCCGCTGTCGGCCAGCGCCTCGGCGCGCTTGCACAGCGGCGTGGTCGCCAGGTCGTGCCCGCCGAACACCAGGTCGGCGAAGGACGGCAGGGCGGGGCCGCGCAGCTGCGGCAGCTCGGTGACGCAGCCGGTGGGGCCGGCCAGGCCGGCCCGCAGCGCGAGCCCTCCGACGATGCTCGTAGTCGCGACCGAACCACGCGCTCCTACCAGCCAGACACCCGTTCGCATGGTGCTCCTTCCCCGTTCAGGAGGAACCGTCGGTGTAATTAAATATAGGAATATCAGAATATTGTCGGTAAAGATACGCCCTTGCTGGATGGGCCCCGCCCACCCGACCCGCACCGGGATTGCCGCCGGATTCCGGCGTCGGCGTCGGCGGCGACGACGACGGACCGGCTCCCGATACGGGCACGGGCAGACGGGGCTGGCAGGCAGGGTCGGTCGGCGTCTCGACCCTGCCTCCCCCGCATCCGGCCGGCCGGGGCGTTGGCGTGCCCCGACCGGACGTCTCAGGCCGACGAAACCGTCAGGTTCTCCGGATCGCCGGGGTGGTGGTGGCGGCCCTCCGGTGTGGCCGGGGAATCCCGGTCCGGCCACACCGGACGACCGTCCTGCTCGTGTGCCACCGGGCCGTCAGGCCCGGCCGCACACTCTCCGGTGCCGACCTCGTCCCAGCCGCGGGGCGCAAACCGCGGCCGGTCCCTCGCCGGTCGGCTCCGGAAAGCCGGTCGGGCGACGGCGGCGCGAACACCGCCGTCGCGGATGGTCAGGTCAGACGGCCACCGCGGACAACGCCGGCTCCACCTCTGTCCAGGTGGATCCGACCTCCGCCGAACGGGTCACCGCGTCCAGCACCAGCTGGACCTGCAACGCGTCGGCGAAGGACGGCGCCGGGTCGGTGCCCGTGGCGATCGCCTCGATGAAGTCGCGCATCTGGTGGGTGAAGGAGTGCTCGTAGCCGATGATGTGGCCGGGCGGCCACCACGCCGACATGTACGGGTGCTCGCCCTCGGTCACCAGAATCCG
This sequence comes from Micromonospora sp. NPDC000316, assembly GCF_042898885.1. Lineage (NCBI taxonomy): Bacteria > Bacillati > Actinomycetota > Actinomycetes > Micromonosporales > Micromonosporaceae > Micromonospora > Micromonospora sp. NPDC000316. The sequence goes on along the minus strand of NZ_JBIAZG010000003.1, from coordinate 118,211 downwards.
GCTGAACCCCTGCTCCAGGGTGGGCCGGGTGGCGTCGTAGAACTCCAGTTCGTTGAGGCGTTCCAGGTCGAAGACCACGCTGCCCAGCGAGCCGTTGATCTCGACACGCAGAGCGTTCTTCCGACCTGTGGCAAACCGGCTCGCCTCGTACGTGGCCAGGGCACCCCCGTCGAGCCGGGCCACGAAGACCGCGGCGTCGTCGACGGTGACCGGCCCGGTGGCCGAGCCGTTGGCGTCTGCCGATCCGCTGCCGTCCACAGTGGCCGCCAAACCGCTCGACCCGGCCGGCAGCGGCCGCTCCTTGATGAACGTCTCGGTGACCGCGCTGACGCCTGTGATCCGCTGGCCGGTGACGAACTGCGTCAGGTCGATGATGTGTGCCCCGATGTCGCCGAGCGCGCCGGAGCCCGCCCGGTCCTTCTGCAACCGCCAGACCAGCGGGAACTGCGGGTCCACGATCCAGTCCTGCAGGTACGTCGCTCGGACGTGCCGAATCACCCCGAGTCGTCCGTCTGCGACCATCTGACGCATCATCGTGACCGCCGGCACCCGGCGGTAGTTGAACCCGCACATCGACCTCGCCCCGGCGGCCCGGGCTGTGGCCGCCGCAGCGGTCATCGCCCGTGCCTCGGCAACCGTGTTGGCCAGCGGCTTCTCGCACAGCACGTGCTTGCCGGCAGCCAACGCGGCGAGGGCGATCTCGGCATGGCTGTCGCCCGGTGTGCAGACGTCGACTACGTCGATGTCGTCCCGGTTGATCAGGTCACGCCAGTCTGTCGTGTACGCGTCCCAGCCGAGCCGGTCGGCGGCCTGCGCCACCTGCCCGGAGTCCCGGCCGCAGATCAGCGCCATCCTGGCCCGCGCCGGCAGGTCGTACACGCGGTTCACGGTGCGCCACGCCTGCGAGTGCGCGGCGCCCATGAACGCGTAGCCGACCATGCCGATCCGCAGTTCTCTGTCTGTCGTGGACAAGGTGGGTCTCCCCCCGGTATGTCAGAACCCGAGCTTGTCGTAGCTGCTCGCGTTCTCCTTGGTGATCGTCTCGGAGGCGAGGGTTACTTCCTTGGGCACCTGCAGCTCAGTCAGGTCGCCCAAGCCCCGACCCTGCGCGATGAGCCGCGCCAGGGAGATCGCCGACGAGGCCATCGACGGGTTGTAGGTGACCGTCGCCTTGAGCACGGTGTTGTCGGCCTTGATGGCGTCGATCGCGAGCTTGGATCCCGCGCCGCCGACCATGAAGAACTCCGACCGGTTGGCCTGCTTGATGGCCGCGAGCACACCGATGCCCTGGTCGTCGTCGTGGTTCCAGATCGCGTCGATCTTCGGCAGCGCCTGGAGCAGCTGGGACGCCTCACGCTGGCCGCTGTCCGAGGTGAACTCGGCGGAGCGACGGTTGCTCACCTTGAACCCGTAGGTCGCCAGGGCCGCCGCGAAGCCGGCGCTACGCTCGACGGTCAGCGGGATCTCCAGACCGGCGATCTCACCGATGACCGGGTTGGCGACGCCCTTGTCCTTGAGCTGCTTGCCGATGAAGTGCCCGGCCGAGACGCCCATGCCGTAGTTGTCGCCCTTGATCACCAGCCGGAAGGCCAGCGCGTCGGGGAAGATCCGGTCGAGGTTCACCACCGGGATGCCCGCCTGCATCGCCTGCAGGGCGACCGGGTTGACCTCCTTGCCGTCGTGCGGCAGCACGACGATGATGTCCGGCTTCTGGGCGATAAGCGTGCCGAGCGTCGAGCGCTGGGCCGCGGAGTCCGACCCACCGTCGACCTCCTTGAGCTCCACGTCCGAGTACGCCGCGGCCTGGGCCTTGGCGTTGGCGTGAATCGCGCCCATCCAGCCGTGGTCGGCGGCCGGAGCCGAGAAACCGATGACGACCTTCTTGCCCGGGGCGTTGTTGCCGGCACCGTCGCCGGCGGCCTTGGTCTGGGTGCTGGCCGCCGGGGTTTCGTTACTGGTGCAGGCGGTGAGCAGGGTGGCGGCGCCGACTGCGGCCCCGCCGAAGAGCAGCCGGCGGCGCGACAGGTCGCGGCTGTGCTGGGTCATGACGACCTCCTGGGAACGGATTCGAGTGGTGAAGGGTGTGCGAGGCCCGGCCACTGTCGAATTTCTCGACGTCGCCCGGGACAAACGGTGCGGTGCGTCAGGTCGCGGTGGTGACCCTGTTCCGCGCGAGGAACCGTGTGAAGGACTTGAACTGGAACTGCTGGACCAGGACGGCCGCGACGATGATGCCGCCCTTGACCATGTTCTGCGCCTCGATGGAGAGGCCGTTGATGGCGAAGAGATTCGTGATAGTGGCGAAGATGATGACGCCGAGCAGCGAGCCGACGATCGTGCCCCGGCCACCGCTGAGCAGCGTGCCGCCGATGATCGCGGCGGCGATCGCGTCCAGCTCGTAGAGGTTGGCCATCGCTGCCTGGGCCGAGGTGGCCTGGGAGGTGAGCATGATGGCGGCGATGCCGCAGCAGAGACCGGACAACGCGTACAGCAGCATGGTGTGTCGGCGGACGTTGATGCCGGCCAGCCGCGCCGCCTCCGGGTTGCCGCCGACCGCGATGGTCCGCCGGCCGAAGGTCGTCCGGTTGAGCAGGATCCACCCGGCCAGCACCACCGCGCCGAGGATGTAGACGAGGATCGGGATGCCGAGCACCTTGCGTGCGGCGATGTCGTTGATGAAGGTGCTGCTCGACACCTGCGTCTGCTTGTTCGAGATCGACGCCGCGAGCCCACGCGCGGCCACCAGCATGGCGAGCGTCGCGATGAACGGCACCAGCCGCCCGTACGAGATGAGCACGCCGTTGACCAGGCCGACACAGATGCCCACCACGATCGCGGTGAAGATCATGCCGGCCGCGCCGTAGCTCTGCGTCGCCACAGTGGTGCACCAGACCCCGGCCAGCGCCACGATCGCGCCCACCGACAGGTCGATGCCGCCCCCGATGATCACGAAGGTCATGCCGACCGTCACCACGCCGACCACTGAGGCGAGCTGCAGGATGGCAAGGATGTTGTTCCAGACCCAACTCGGATCGCCGTACAGATCCGGTTTGGTGACCACGCCGACCACGATGAGCGCGACCAGCACACCGATCAGACCCAGGTTGCGCTTGGCGCCGTCGCCACCGTCGCCCTGCCACCAGGAGAGCCGGCCCGTGGATGCCGCCTTGTGGCCGGCCACAGCGGTCTCGGCCGGATCCACCGGCGGCGACTGCGCCGGAAGCTGCGGGCGCTCCGGTGTCGCGGTGGGAGTGGGAGTCGCGTCGCTCATGCCGGTGCGCCTTCCATCAGGGACCCCGCCATCACGAGGTCGAGCACAGTGTTCTCGTCGAGTTCGCCGGCCGGGGCCTCGCGGACGACCCGCCCCTCCCGCATCACCAGCACCCGGTCGGCCAGACCGAGCACCTCGGGCACCTCACTGGAGACGAGCAGGACCCCGACGCCCTGCTCCGCCAACGCCCGGATGACCTGGTAGAGCTCGGCCCGGGCACCCACGTCCACGCCCCGGGTGGGCTCGTCGAGCAGCAGCAGCTTGGTGCCGCCGAGCAGCCAGCGCCCGACCACCACCTTCTGCTGGTTGCCGCCGGACAGGGTGCGTACCGGCCGGTTGACGTCCCGGGGCCGCAGTTCCAGGCTCTCGGCGATCCGGTCCGCCTCGGCCCGTTCCCGCTTGGCGTCGGTGAAGCCAAGGCGCGCGTACCGGCCAAAGGTGGCCAGGGTGACGTTGCGGTAGATCGGCTCACCGAGAAGCAGCGCCTGGCTCTTGCGTTCCTCCGGGGCCATCCCCATGCCGGCCCGCACCGCCGCGCCGACGCCCGGGCTCAGCACCCGCCCGTTCATCCGGACCGTACCGGCCTCCGCGAGACGGGCGCCGTAGATGGTCTCCAGCAGCTCGGAGCGACCCGAACCCACCAGGCCGGCGATGCCGACGATCTCCCCGGCGCGCACGCTCAGTGAGACGTCCGCGAACTCGCCCGGACGGGTCAGCCCCTCCACCTGGAGCAGCTCGGCACCGGCGGTGTCGTCGACCGGCCGGTCCGGAAAGACGTACTCGATGGTGCGGCCGGTCATCCGGCTGACCAGATCGCGGGTCGGTGTGTCGCGCGCCGGCAGGTTCGCCGCGGTGGTCCGGCCGTCCTTGAGTACGGTGACCCGGTCGCCGATCTCGCGGATCTCCTCAAGCCGGTGGGAGATGTAGATGACCGCGATGCCCTGCGCGGTCAGCTCGCGGATGATCCGGAACAGGTTGCCGACCTCGTCATGGGCCAGCACCGCGCTCGGCTCGTCCATGATGATCAGTCGTGCCTCGTGGGACAGCGCCCGCGCCATGCTGACGATCTGCTTGCCGGCGGCCGGCAACGACCGGACCATCCGCCCCGGCGGGATCTCGCCGTGGCCGAGCCGAGCAAGGATCTGCCGGGTGTGCCGGGCCATCCGGCCGCGCCGGACGAACCCGAAGCTGCGGTGCTCATGGCCCAGGAAGGCGTTTTCCGCCACCGACAGATCCTCGACCAGGTCGAGCTCCTGGTAGATGGTGGCGATGCCGGCACGCATCGCGGCCTGCGGGTTGGCGAACGTCGCCGGCTCACCACGCCATTCGACAAGCCCCGAATCCGGGCGATGGACACCGGCGAGAACCTTTATGAGAGTGGACTTGCCGGCGCCGTTCTGGCCGAGCAGGCAGTGCACCTCACCGGCCCGCACCTCCAACTGCACGCCGTCCAGGGCGCGTACCCCCGGGAAGGTCTTGACCACATCGGTGAGGCGCAGGACCACCTCGCCCACGACGGTGTCGGCGGGCGCCTCCACAAGCGGCGCCTCGGCGACGGCGTCCGCCGACCCGGTGCCGGCAACAGACTCATCAGGATGGACCACAGGCTTCTCCTCCCTCACGATGCATCCCTTACACGCGACTGCGGGGCTCGCAAACCCGGCTCACTCCTCGCGCTCACCGAACTGTCCGGGGTTCGCGACTGCGGGGCTCGCAAACCCGGCTCACTCCTCGCGCTCACGAGGCCTCCCCGAATGCGACATCACTTGCGAGCACCGCCGCGCCGGCGACACCGGCCCGGCCGCCAAGCTCGGACAGCACGACGGGCAGGTTGCCGGTGGCCAGTGGCAGCGACCGGCGGTAGACCACGCTGCGGATCTCGGCGAGCAGGATGTGCCCCAGTTGGGCCAAACCGCCGCCGATGACGATCATCGACGGGTTGGTGAAGCTGACCAGGCCGGCGAGCACTCCGCCGACCCGCCGCCCGCCGTCGCGGATCAGTTGGATGCATGTCGTGTCGCCCTCGACGGCGCCCTCGGCGACGTCAAGTGCGTTCACCGAACCCCGCAGGCTCATCCGCTCGGCAAGCGCCGGCGACGCCCCGCTGCGTGCGGCGGCGGCGGCATCCTTGGCCAGCGCGGCACCGCTGAACAGCGCCTCCAGGCAGCCGACGTTGCCGCAGGAGCACATCGGCCCGTGGGCGTCGACCTGGATGTGGCCGATGTCCCCGGCGCAGCCGTCGGTGCCCCGATAGACCTCGCCGGTGAGGTAGATGCCGCACCCGATGCCGGTGCCGATCTTCACGAAGAGGAAGTCGTCCACCGAGTGGGCGACCCCTCCGTGGCGTTCGCCGATCGCCATGATGTTGACGTCGTTGTCGACCACCGCCGGGCAGCTGTGCTCCCGGCTGAGCAACTCGCGCACCGGGAAGCGGTCCCACCCGGGCATGATCGGCGGCGAGACGGGCACGCCGTCGCGGAAGCTGACCGGGCCCGGCACACCGACGCCCACCGCGTCCAACCGCTCGTACGCGCCGTCGACCCGCGCCTTGTGCAGCAGCTCGTTGACCCGTTGCAGGGTCACCTTGGGTCCGTTGCGGATGTCGGCGGCCTCGGCGTAGTGGGCCACCGGTTCGAGGCGGCCGTTGACCACCTCGATGTCGATCGAGCTGGCGCCCAGGTCGACTGCCGCGAAGCGCAGCTTCGGGTTCAGCTCGACAAGGGTGGAGCGACGCCCGCCCCGCGACGCGGCGAGGCCGGCCTCGGCGACGTAACCCAGGGCCACCAGGCGGTCCAGCTCGGCCAGGAGCCGGGGGCGGGGCATCTGGAGCCTGTCGCCCAACTCGGCGCGGGACACGGCCCCCTCGTCGCGGAGCAGCCGCAACAGTCGGACGTGCAGGGGCTCGACGGTCCGCACCGGACTCACCTCTTCGACCTCGTTCACATCGACGCAACGCCGAGGTGTTGTGTCCGACACAGTAGGAGCGTTCCGTACCGCGTGTCCAGAGCTTCGGCCGATCTGCTCCCCAACTTCTGTCCGAAGGAACAAAAGCTACTAGTCGATCAAGGAAAGGGTTACCGAAAGCTTGTGCCTGATCACGCCCCGCACCGGATGCCGGGCAGAAAATCGCCCCACCACCCCGATCTGCGGGTGGTGGGGCGGTAGCGGGCAGGTCAGTGACTGCCTGCCGCGTTCCGCTTCTTGCGAAGCTTGCGGTCGTCGCGCAGTTCGACGTACGGCTCGTCGTCGGCGGGGTGGCCCGCCTCGATGGCCCGGCCACGCTCCAACTCGGCGTCGAACTCGGCACCCAGCAGGATCGCGATGTTGCTCAGCCAGAGCCAGATCAAGAAGATGATCACGCCGGCCAGCGCCCCGTACGTCTTGTTGTACGAGCCGAAGTTGCTCACGTAGAAGGCGAACAGCCCGGAGATCACCAGCCAGATCACCACTGCCAGCACGCCACCCGGGCTGACCCAGCGGAACCCGCCGTGCCGGGCGTTCGGCGAGGCCCAGTAGAGGATCGCGAACATCAGGCTGACCAGGACCAGCAGCACCGGCCACTTGGCGATGTCCCACACCGTGACCGCTGTCGAGCCGAGACCGACCACATCCCCGACCGCCTCGGCGAGACGACCGGTGAAGACCACGATCACCGCGCTGGCCAGCAGCAGCACCCCGATCACAGCCGTCACGCCCAGCCGGATCGGCAGCGTCTTCCAGATCGGCCGCCCCTCGGGCACGTCGTAGATGGTGTTCGAGGCGCGCATGAACGCGCCTACGTAACCGGAGGCGGACCAGAACGCCGCCACCAGACCAATGATCGCCGCGAGGCTGGCCAGGCCGCCGTTGTCCTGCGCGGTGCCGATCGCATCGTTGATGATCTTCTGGATGCTGTCGTTCGGCACCGCCTGGTTGACGGTGTCCCGGACACCGTTTGTGGCACTCTCGCCGAGCAGACCGAGGAGAGAGATCAGCACCAGCAGCCCGGGGAAGATGGACAGCACTCCGTAGTAGGTAAGCGCCGCCGCCCAGTCGGTAAGGCTGTCGTCCTGAAACTCGCTGACCGTCCGGCGCAGCGCCGCCTTCCAGCCACTGCCGGGCAGGTCGGTGGGGCTGTCCGGACCCGCGTCAGGGCCGACCGGCTCGCTGGCGGCAGCACGGCCGGGCCGGCTGCGGGCGGAAGACTCGTCCGAGGCCATCGCCCCTCCTCATCGTCGGGTGTCGCCTCCGACATGCCCCGTGAGCGGCGGCGGATAACCCCTACCGGTAGAGCAACCTGCCCATCCGGCGCGACGCCACCAAAAGGCCGATCGCCAGCATCATCAGCAGGTACGCCACGTCGAGCAGCCAGGACCAACCGCCCTCGCCAAGCGTGACACCGCGGATCAGGTGCACCGACCGGTACAGCGGCGTGACCTCGATCAGCCAGTGCAGCAGGGTCGGGTACGCCTGCGCCGGCACGAACGTGCCCGAGAAGAGGAAGAGCGTGAACTGGGCCGAGCCCATCAGGTCGAAATCCTGCCAGCTGCGCATGAACGTGGACAGCGCCATGCCGAGCGCGCCGAACGCGAACCCGACGAGCACCGCCGCCGGAAGGGCGGTAAGCGCACGGGCGACGGTCGTCAGATCCAGCGCGACCATCACCGCGAGGAACGCCGCCGAGTAGGCGCTGCCCCGCAACATCGCCCAGCCCAACTCGCCGACGGCGATCTCGAACGGCCGTACCGGGGTGGCGATCATCCCGTCGTACAGCTTCATGTATTTCATCTTGCCGAAGAAGTTGAATGTGGTCTCCGCGAGCGCCCCGGTCATCGCCGAGGCGGCCAGCATCGCCGGGGCCACGAACTCGGCGTACGACACCAGCCGGCCACCGGGCAACGGCAGGTCGCCGATCAGCGATCCGACGCCCACCCCGATGGACAGCAGGTAGAGCAGCGGCTCCACGAAACCGGAGAGCAGCAGCAGCCAGTAGACCGACTTCAGCGCAGCGACGTTGCGCTCGACCACCGAGCCCGACCGCCGGGAAGCGGCCGAGACGTCGACCAGCCGGGGCAGAACCAGCGTGACCACGATGCCTCCCTAGACGACGAGCTCGCGGCGGAACGCCCGCAGCGCCAGCAGCCAACCGGCGAGCGACCACGCCCCCAGGTAGAGCAGGTGACCGACGATCGACCACTGTGGAGCGATGCCAAGAGTGGCCGCGCGGCACAGGTCGACGGCGTGCCACAGCGGCGTCACGTACGCCAGCCAACGCAGCGCGTCGGGCAGCGACTCGACCGGGAAGAACACCCCTGCGAACAGCGTCATCGGGATGACCGCGAACCGGAACAGCATCGCCAGCCAACTGTCGCTGGACACCGACGCCGCGAACGCGAACGTCGGCCCGGCCACCGCCAGCGCGAGCAGCGCCACCACCGGCAGGGCGGCCACCGCCCACGGTGACCGCAACGCCCCGAACAACCCGGTGACAAGCAGGAACGCCGCGATCGTGGTGAGCACCCGGGACAGCACAAAGGTCAGGTGCCCGGCCAGGATGTCGCCCACCCGCAGCGGCGACGCGCTCTGCGCGAAGTAGGTCTTGATCCACTGGAAGTTGCTGAACACCGGCCAGGTCGAGTCACCGACTGTCACCTGAAGCGCGGTCGAGGCGATCAGCCCCGGGACCAGCCAGTCGAGGTAACGCACCCCGCCAACACCCTGGTCGATGTACGCGCCGACACCCACCCCGAAGCCGAGCACCGTGAGCACCGGCAGCAGGAACGACGAGAACACCCCGGCCCGCCAGGTGCGGCGATAACCCACCAGGAAGTATTCGAAGACCGCGAGCGCCGGCACCCGCGGCAACCCCGGCCGCGCCCGCTTCCGCGTCGAGCCCGCCACGCTCACGACGACCACCCCCGCCCCCGCCATGCCGACCGCCACGACCTGTCTACCTCCGGGGTACGACAGACCGCCGGTCACCCTACGACGCCCCCGGCAGCGTGTCGCCCCGGTTTCGACACATTGATCGACTCGGGTTCCCTGATATCGGGGTGTCCCCAGCGCAGCGTTACAGCGGTTTCCAGGAAGCCGAGTCGATCAATGGGATGCACCAGACGGGGCTTGAGCCCGATGCGGGACGGCCCGGAACGCCAGACGCCCGGCAAGCGCGTCAGTCGACCAGGGTGCGGCCGGTCAGTTGCAGGAAGACGTCCTCCAGGCTGCTGCGCCGCACCAGCACGTTTGCTGGGTTGAGCCCCAACGCGGAAACCTCGGCGACCGCCGCGTCACCGTCGGCCACGTAGAGCAGAACCCGGTCGGGCAGCACCTCGACCCGCTCCCCCAGCCCGGCGAGCTTGCCCGCGAACGGCTCCTGCGACTCGGCGGCGAAGCGCAGCTCGACCACCTCGCGAGTGGAGTGCCTCTCGATCAACGCCCGGGGTGAACCCTCGGCGACGATCCGCCCGCCGTCCATCACCACAAGCCGGTCACAGAACTGCTCGGCCTCGTCCATGTAGTGCGTCGTGAGCACAAGCGTGACGCCCTGCTGTTTGAGCCGGAACAGCCGTTCCCACACGAGGTGCCGGGCCTGCGGGTCCAGGCCTGTGGTCGGCTCGTCGAGCAGCACGATCTCCGGATCGTTCACCAGCGCGCGGGCGATGGTCAGCCGGCGCTTCATCCCGCCAGAGAGCGGCTCGACCTTGCTGTTGGCCCGCTCGGTGAGCTGCACGAAGTCGAGCAGCTCGTCGGCCCGCGCCCGGGCCACCCGGCGGGCGATGCCGAAGTAGCGCGCGTAGACGGTCAGGTTTTCCCGAACAGTCAGCTCCGGGTCGAGATTGTCCATCTGCGGGCACACGCCGAGCCGGGCTCGAATCGCCGGCCCGTCGCTGACCGGATCCATGTCGAGGATGCGCAGCTCACCCCCGCTCGGCGGGGAGATGCAGCCGACCATCCGCATGGTGGAGGACTTGCCGGCGCCGTTGGGCCCGAGGAAGCCGAACGCCTCACCCGAGCGCACCTCGACGTCGATGCCGTCCACGGCGGTGAAGTCGCCGAACCGCTTCACCAGCCCCCGAGCCTGAATCAGTGATCGCCCCGAAGTCACCGCCCGACCCTAACGCCGCCCCCCGACACCAATCCACGCAAAATCCAACCCCCCGCCGGCCCCAACCTCCCACCCAACCCCTGACACGAAACCCTCAAACCAAGCCCTCACCCCAAGCCCTCACCCCAAGCCCTCACCCCAACCCCTCACGCCAAGCCCTGAGACCAAACCCCAACCCCTCACGCCAAGCCCTCGCCGATCTTGCACTTTCTGTCTCCCATTCGCGCGGAATTGTCCGCTATGCCGAGGCAGAAAGTGCAAGATCGCGGGGGCGAGGGCGGAGGGCGAGGGCGAGGGGCGGGGCCGGGGGCCAAGATCGCGGGGGCGAGGGGCGGGGCGCGCGGGGGCCAAGGCCGAAGGGCGGGGCGCGCGAAGGGCGAGGGGCGAGGGGCGAGGGGCGGGGGGCAGGGGCGCGTGGGGTTATTCGTCGGCGGGTGCCGTGGCGGCGCGGGCTGCCGTTACTAGCAGGTCGGTTTCGGCTAGCAGGTCGTCGTCCACAGGGGTGCCTGGGTCTGGGCGTACTGTCCAGGTCAGGCCGTCGACGCCGGCCACGCGCCGGGCCGCGACCCGCACCGCGCCGCCGGGCAGCCGATGGTGTTCGGTGTACGCGACCGAGCGGGTCACCCGCGCGCGTACCTGGTGCGGCAGCTCGCCCGGGTCGATGATCAGGTACGTCTCGGCCGGGCCGTCGACGACCACTGTGTAGCCGTCCCGCTCGGTGGCGACCTCGGCGGGCGTGACTGTCAGCTGCCGGCCGGACCAGACCGCCTTGAGGATGTCGTGCCAGCCGAGGTGGTGCTTCCGGCCGGGCAGCCACAGCCCGAGGTTGCTGGCCACCACCACTCCGTCGCCCTCGCCGTTGCCCGCCGCCGCCCAGGCGAGCACCCGCTCGTCGCGGGCCAGGGGCGGCCGGTCGGCCGGAGGCAGTTTGGGTTTACGGCTGAACAGTCCCATCTACAGCCCTCCTGCGGCCTGCTCGCGCAGCGCCCGGGCGTGCTGCTCAAGCGACAGCAGCTCGCCGAAGGCGGCGAAGTATTCGTCCTTGTTGTTGACCGGGTTGATCCGCTGGATTCGTGACTTGAGGTCCCGGATGCGGGCTGTGACCGACCCGAACTGCACCCGGGCCATGGTGATCGACACGTACCGGGGGTCGGGTTCGCCGTCGATGCGCAGCGGCTCCACCGCCAACTCGCCGACAAGCGCCGCCGACGCCAGGTCGTCGCAGGCGTCGCGGACCGACTCGATCCAGACCGCGCCGCCGGTCGCCGACACGGCCCCACCGGCGGCGGCGATTGCGGTACGCACCGCCACGTGCATCGGGTTCCGGTATTCGGTCGCCTCGATCGCGTCGAACATCGGCCCGGCGAGCACCGGCTGTTGGAGGGCGAGTTTCAACGCTTCCCGCTCGACCATCGACTGCGGGCTGTCCACCGGCGGCTCGGGGCGGCCCCGCGCGGGGCGGGCCGAGGGCGCGGAGTCCCGGGCGCCGGGTGGCGGGGCGTTGGCGGCGGCCAGCACCGCCCGCTGCACCGGCTCGATCTCCATGCCGAGGTCCATGGCGAGCTTGCGGACGTACTCGGGGCGCTTTTCCCGGTCTTTGAGTTGCGCGACGAGCGGCGCGGCCCGGCGCATGGCCTCGACCCGGCCGTCGACGGTGTCCAGGTCGAAGCGGCTCAGTTCGTGTCGCAGCGCGAAGTCGACGAGCGGCTCGCGTCGGGCGACCAGGTCCCGCACGGCGAGGTCGCCCTTGGCCAGCCGCAGCTCGCACGGGTCCATGTTGTCGGGGCTGACCGCGATGAACGTCCGGCCGACGAAGCGCTGGTCGTCGGAGAAGGCGCGCAGGGCCGCCTTTTGCCCGGCGGCGTCCCCGTCGAAGGTGAAGATGATCTCGCCGGCCACCGAGTCGGTGTCCAGCAGGAGTCGGCGCAGCACACCGATGTGGTCCGCGCCGAACGCGGTGCCGCAGGTCGCGACGGCAGTGGTCACCCCGGCTAGGTGGCAGGCCATCACGTCGGTGTAGCCCTCGACGATCACCGCCCGGCCCTGCTTGGCGATCTCCCGCTTGGCCTGGTCGATGCCGTAGAGGACGTGTGACTTCTTGTAGATCGGCGTCTCGGGGGTGTTGAGGTATTTCGGGCCGTCGTCGTCGTCGAAGAGCTTGCGCGCCCCGAAGCCGATCACGTCGCCGGCGAGGTCGCGGATCGGCCAGAGCAGCCGGCGGCGGAACCTGTCGATGAGCGTGCCGGAACGCGACTCCCGGGACAGGCCGGCGGTCACCAGCTCCTGGTGGGTGAAGCCCTGCTGGCGCAGAGCCTTGGTGAGCAGGTCCCAGCCCTCGGGCGCGAAGCCGCAGCCGTAGCGCTCGGCGGCGGCCCGGTCGAACCCCCGTTGGGCGAGGAACTCACGCGCCGGCCGGGCACCCGCGGTGCTGAGCTGCGCCCGGTAGAACTCGACAGCCGCGGCGTGCGCGGCCACCAGACGCTGCCGCTGCCCCTGCTGGGGGCGGGGACGCGGGGTGTTGCCGTCGTCCTGGACGTAGCGCAGTTGGATGCCGGCGCGGCCGGCCAACCGCTCGACGGACTCGACGAAGCTGAGGTGCTCGGCGTCCATCAGGAACTTGATCGCGTCGCCACCCGCGCCGCAGCCGAAGCAATACCAGACGTTGCGGGCCGGCGACACGTTGAACGACGGGCTCTTCTCGTCGTGGAACGGGCACAGACCCTTGAGGTTGCCGCCGCCTGCGGACTTCAGGGTGACCGTCTCGGAGATCACATCCCCGATCGAGGTGCGTTCCCGGACCAGTGCGATGTCCTCGTCCCGGATCCGCCCAGCCATTCGCCACCCCCTCCGCGTACATCCTGCCCTGCGGGACCGACGACGCGCCGGGCGGGGGACGCCGGTGTGGCGGCCGCCGCCGGCTCACCGGTTCCGACCCCGCCGCCGGGCCCGCGCGGGGACCATGACCAGGTGCGCAGGGTACGGACCGACGGCGTCTTCCGGCCCGGATGGGTGACCGGCCGGCTGGGCCTGCGCGGCATCGAACCCCGGTCGGACGAGGCGGGTCACCGGCACGCCACCTGGTTGGAACTCTTCCTCGACGTCATATTCGTGTACGCGCTGGCGGCGGTGGCGGCCCGGCTGGGTAACGACCCGACGCCGGCGCCGAGTGCCGTGGCGGCCGTCGGCGGGCTCTTCGTGGTCATCCAGTGGGCGTGGGTGGGGCAGGTCTACTACGACACCCGCTTCGACCCGGACGACGCGCCGCACCGGGTGCTGGTGCTGGTCGCCCTGGTCGGGGCCGGCACGATGACGCTCGGCGTGGACGAGGTGCCGGAGAGCGTGCTCCTGCCCGTCGGATACCTGATCGTCCGGGGCGTGCTGCTCGTGCTCTACCTCCGGGCGTGGCCGACAAACGCACAGGCCCGTACGGTGACGACCGTCTATCTGATCGGCTTCGGGTCGGGCTGGCTGATCTGGTTGGTCTCGCTTGTCGTGTCCGCCAGCCACCGGCCCGCGCTGTGGATCGCCGCCATGACCATCGAACTCGCCACGCCGTGGGTCGGCCGGCGCTGGCTCGACAGGTGGCCTGTGGACAACCGGCACCTGCCGGAGCGGATCGGGCAGTTCACCATCATCGTGCTGGGCAGCGCGCTTGCCAGCCTGCTCTTCGCGGTGCCGGACCACCCCCGGCCGCACATGATCCTCACCGCCGGAATCGCCTTCCTGGTGCCGGCCGCGATCTGGTGGATCTACACCACGTTCGTCACCACCCACCTGGTGGCGAGTCGACTGCGGGGCGGGCAGGCATACAGCTACCTGCACGTCCCGCTCGACGGGGCGCTGCTGGTGCTCGGCTGGGCGCTCGGGCAGGTGGTCCGGCTCGCCGACGACGACGCGGTCCGGGTGCCGTCGGAGCTACGGCTGCTGCTGGCCGGCTCGGTGATCGTCTGGATGCTCTGCGGGCTGGCCCTCTACTGGCTGTGGAGCCCGCCGAGCGTCCTCCGGCTGGCGATCACCGGCTACGGGGTGGCGTCGGTAAGCCTGATCGCCGCGACGGTACGCGAGCCGCGTCTGCTGCTGTTCCTGCTCGCGGCCACGATCGTCGGGTACGCCGTGCTGCTCACCCGCCGCCTGAACCGGGCCGGCCAGGAGTCGGAGGACGTGGCCGAGGGCTGACGTGTCTCAGGCGACGGCCGGCTCCTCGGCCTCGACCTGCCGGTTCCAGTCGGCCTTCGAGGAGCGCCAACCCTCGTCGTCCATGCCCCGCCGCCAGTAGCCGGAGATGGACAACTGGGAGGCGGCCACGCCGCGCTCGGCCCGCAGCAGTCGGCGCAACTCCCTGACGAATGTCGCCTCGCCGTGCACGAAGGCGTGCACCTGACCCGGTGGGAACTCCAAGTCCCGCACCGCAGTCACAAGCGCCTCGCCCACCGGGCGGTCGCCCCGGTGCAGCCAGCTCAACTCGACAGCGCCCGGGCTGAGCAGCTCCTGCTCGTCGGCCGCGTCGGCGACCTCCACGAAGACCTTCGCCGGTGCGCCCAGCGGCAGCCGCTCCAGCGCCGCGCCGATGGCCGGCAGCGCGCTCTCGTCGCCGACCAGGAGGTGCCAGTCCGCGTCCGGGCTCGGCGCGTACGCCCCGCCGGGGCCGAGGAAGTGCACCGGGTCGCCCGGTCGCAGCGCGGCGACCCACGGGCCGACGAGCCCCACGTCGCCGTGGTGCACCACGTCGATCGTCATCTCCCCGGCGAGGGGATCCCAGCGCCGCACGGTGTACGCGCGCTGCCGGGGCCACTGCTGCGGGGGCAGGTCCCGGCGGATCGCGGCGAGGTCCAGCGGCTGCGGGTATGTCACGCCGGGCTGCGGGATGACCAGCTTGACGTAGTGGTCGGTGAACTCGCCGACCGGAAGGCCAGCCAGCTCCTCCCCGCCGAGGACGAGCCGGATCAGGTGCGGGGTGGGCCGTTCGGTGCGCAGTACCCGGACCGAGGTGACGTTCCTGGGGCGATCGGTCATGTCGCTTAGGCTAACCTAAGTCGCAGTGGTGTCCACCGGAGGTGTGCGATCCCCGACCAGGCGGGTGTGCCAGGTCACTGCCGCCGGGTCCGTGAGCGAGGCGACCTGGTCGATCACCACGCGCAGCCGGGCGGCGTCGTCGGGGGCGGCCCGCCACAGCGGGGCGAAGACCGGGTCGAGCCCGTCCGGTGCCCGCCGGACCAGCGCGGCCACCAACTCCGCAAGCATCGTCCGCTGCCGCTCGTAGCGATCCCAGGAACCGGTACGACGCATCACGTACCGCAGCGCGATGCCCTTGAGCAGCGCGCACTGGGCGCGTACACGCCTCGGCACCACCAGGTCGGCGGCGTAGCGGCGATGCGGGCCGGGACCGAACCGCTCCTCGGTGGCAGTCACCGCCGCGGAGACGAACCGACCGGTCAGGCCGCTGGTGGTGGCCTTCAGCGCCACCTGGGCGCGATGGCTGCCGTCGTACCCGGCGAGCGGGGCGAGCAGCGGATCAGCAAGCAGGTCGACAAGCACCCCGGCCAGGTCGTCCGCCGACTCACCGGAATAGGCGGCGGCCACGTCGGCGCAGAGCGCGGCCCGCTCGTCGGCGTCAACGAGCAGCGGGCGCAACGTGACGTAGCCGCCGTGGATGCCGTCCTCCACGTCGTGCACCGAGTACGCGACGTCGTCAGCCCAGTCCATCACCTGCGCCTCCAGGCAGCGCTTGTCACCAGGAGCACCGAGGCGGAGCCACTCGAAGACCACTGTGTCGTCGGCGTACACCCCGAACTTGCGCTGCCCGTGGCGGCGCAGCCAGGGGTATTTGCCGATGGCGTCGAGCGACGCCCGGGTCAGGTTCAGCCCGGCGGACGAGCCGTCCGGGGCGAGCACCTTCGCCTCCAACCGGGTCAGCACCCGAAGCGTCTGCGCGTTGCCCTCGAAGCCACCGCAGGGTGTCGCGAGCAGGTCCAGCGCCGCCTCACCGTTGTGCCCGAACGGCGGATGCCCGAGGTCGTGGGCCAGCCCGGCGACGTCCACCACGTCCGGGTCGCAGCCCAGCCGGGCACCCATCTCCCGGGCGATCTGTGCCACCTCCAGCGAGTGGGTCAGCCGGGTACGTAGGAAGTCGTCGGTTCCCGCGGTGTGCACCTGGGTCTTGGTGGCCAGGCGACGGAACGCCGCGGAGTGCAGCACCCGGGCACGGTCACGCTCGTACGGCGACCGGCGGTGACCGGTGTCCTTGGGTGGCTCCTCGACCAGCCGGGCGTCCGCCGCGTCGGGCGGCGGTGCGGTCAACCGGTCACCGGCCTAGCCCCGCTCCGCGCGCAGGACGCAGAACTCGTTGCCCTCCGGGTCGGCAAGCACCGTCCAGTCGACGTCACCCTGATCGATGTCGACGTGCCGAGCGCCCATGTCGACGAGGCGCTCGACCTCGGCCTCCTGGTCGGCGGGGCGCAGGTCGATGTGCAGCCGGTTCTTGCCCCGCTTACCGTCGGCGTCCGGCACGAAGACCAGGCCGGGCAGACGGTCGGCGCTCGGTCGGATCTCCACCTCGTCCGGCTTCTCGGCGACGACCTGATAGCCGAGGGCCTCCGCCCACCAGCGGGCCAGCCGGGCCGGATCACGGGCGTCGATGGTCAGGCTTTCCCAGACGCTGGTCATGCAGTCACCTTTCCCTCTCGACGGCATTCGCAATCGGCCCTGTGCGAGGAGTCAAGATTACGCCCGCCGGTGCCGCTCGACGTGCCGACGACGCATCGACGGCGGGTCCACAACGGCCGATTGGCTGGCAGTTGCGATCCGATTGCCCTGGGTCACGCACTCGCGGACGCAAGTCGCCGCCGGTAGCGTTCCCAGCGCGGAACGTGACCAGCCAGAGCCCGACCGGTTAAGGGGAGACTCTCGTGGACGCAGACACGGTGGTGGGGACGGAACTACGCGGACTACGCAGACGCCGACCCGACATCGCCGGGACCGTGCTGGCCGGCACCGACGGGCTGCTCATCTGCAGCGACCTGCCCAGCACCGACGCCACCCACCTCGCCGCGCTCGCCGCGGCCAGCTTCGGGCTCGGCCACCGGGTCGCCGACACCGTCGGGCGGGGTGACTTCCGCGAGTCGGTGGTGTGCACGACCGCTGGTTGCGTGGTCACCTACCCGGCCGGGCGCGCCGCCCTGCTGACCCTGGTCACCGTGTCGTCGGCGGAGGATCTGCGCGGGCTGCACGAGGAGGCCCGGGTGGTGGCCCACCGGGCCGGCCGGGTGCTCGACGTCCGCGGCGGCGGGATCGGGGCCACGCCGATTCCCGACGCGCACGCGCCGCTTGCCGTCCGTACTCCGATGGCCACCCTGCCCACGCAACTGCGCCGCTCGGCCCGGCCCACCTGGCGTCGCCCGCCGATCTGAGTGTCGGGCCGGCGGCGGCCCGGTCCCCCGGGTCGGCCGCCGGCCCTCGCGTCAGCGGCTGTCCGAACCGTCGGTCTCCACGACCGCCCGGCCGGCTTCCAGTCGCGCCACCGGCACCCGGAACGGCGAGCAGGACACGTAGTCCAGGCCGACCTCGTGGAAGAAGTGCACCGAGTCGGGGTCGCCGCCGTGCTCACCGCAGACGCCGAGCTTCAGCCCGGGTCGGGCGGCCCGGCCCTCCTCGGCGGCGATCCGGATGAGCCGGCCGACGCCGTCGCGGTCGATCGACTCGAACGGTGAGATGCCGAAGATGCCCAACTCCAGGTAGCGCCAGAAGAACGCGCCTTCGACGTCGTCGCGGGAGAAGCCCCAGGCCATCTGGGTCAGGTCGTTGGTGCCGAACGAGAAGAACTCGGCCGCCTCGGCGATCTGGCCGGCGGTCAGCGCCGCCCGGGGCACCTCGATCATCGTGCCGATCAGCACCTCGACGCCGCTGTCCCCGACCACCTCGGAGATGATCTTCTCGGCTTCGGCGCGGACCGTCTCCAGCTCCTGCACGGCACCGACAAGCGGCACCATGATCTCCGGCTTGGCCACCCCACCGGCGCGGGCGCAGCTGACCGCGGCCTCGGCGATGGCGCGGACCTGCATCGCGAAGAGCCCGGGAATGACCAGGCCCAGGCGTACGCCCCGCAGCCCGAGCATCGGGTTCTCCTCGTGCATCCGCCGGACGGCGGCGAGCAGCGCCTCCTCCTTGGCGACGTCCTCGCCGCGCTCCTGCGCGACAGCGACGTTGACGGCGAGTTGCTCCAGCGGCGGCAGGAACTCGTGCAGCGGCGGGTCGATCAGCCGGACGGTGACCGGCAGACCGTCCATCTCGCGGAAGATCTCCTCGAAGTCGGCCCGCTGCAACGGCAGCAGCGCCTCCAACGCCGCTTCCCGCTCGCCCGGGGCGCGGGCCAGGATCAGCCGCTCCACAAGCTCCCGCCGGTCGCCGAGGAACATGTGCTCGGTGCGGCACAGCCCGATGCCCTCGGCGCCGAAGCGCCGGGCACGGGCGGCGTCCGCGCCGGTGTCGGCGTTCGTCCGGACCGCGAGCCGCCGCTTGCCGTCGGCGTGCGTCATGATCCGGTGTACGGCCCGGACCAGCGCGTTGTCGATGTGCTCAGGGTCGAGACTGCCCTCGAAGTACTGCACCACCTCCGACGGCATGACCGGCACCTCGCCCAGGTACACCTTGCCGGTGGTGCCGTCGATGGAGACGACGTCGCCCTCGTTGACGGTCTGCCCGGCCACCGTGAACCGCTTCGCGGGCACGTTGACGTCGATCTCGTCGGCGCCGGAGACGCAGGTCTTGCCCATCCCCCGGGCCACCACGGCGGCGTGGCTGGTCTTGCCGCCGCGCGAGGTGAGGATGCCCTTGGCGGCGATCATGCCGTTCAGGTCGTCCGGGTTGGTCTCCCGGCGGACCAGGATCACCGACTTGCCCTCGGCGGCCAACTCGACGGCGCGGGCGGAGGTGAAGACCACAGTGCCGGACGCCGCGCCCGGTGAGGCGCCGATGCCCTTGGCGACCGGCTCGAACTCGTGGTCGAGCTGGAAGCGGGGGAACATGAGCTGCGCGAGCTGCGCGCCGTTGACGCGGTGCAGCGCCTCGTCCAGGTCGATCAGGCCCTCGTCGACGAGTTGGCCGGCGATGACGAACGCGGCGGCGGCGGTGCGCTTGCCGACCCGCGTCTGCAACATCCACAGCTTGCCGCGCTCGATGGTGAACTCGATGTCGCACAGGTCCTTGTAGTGCTCCTCCAGCCGCGCCATGATGCCGAGCAGCTCGTCGTAGGAGGCCTTGTCGAGCTGCTCCAACTCCTGCAACGGCACGGTGTTGCGGATGCCGGCGACGACGTCCTCACCCTGGGCGTTGGCCAGGTAGTCGCCGTAGATGCCCTGCGCGCCACTGCCCGGGTCGCGGGTGAACGCGACGCCGGTGCCGGAGTCGGGGCCGAGGTTGCCGAAGACCATCGTCACCACGTTGACAGCGGTGCCGAGGTCGGCCGGGATGCGCTCCTGGCGGCGGTAGAGCACCGCGCGCTCGGCGTTCCACGACTCGAAGACCGCCCGGATCGCGAGGTCGAGCTGTTCGCGCGGCTGCTGCGGGAACTCCCGGCCGGTGTGCTTCAAGAAGATCTTCTTGTACGTGTCGACCAACCCACGCAGGTCGTCGGCGTCCAGATCCAGGTCGTTGTGGGTGCTCTTGGCGCTCTTCGCGTCGTCAAGCGCGTGCTCGAACTCCTCGCCCGGCACCTCGCAGACGGTCTTGCCGAACATCTGGATCAGTCGTCGGTAGGAGTCCCAGGCGAATCGGTCGTTGCCTCCCGCCTGTGCGGAGAGACCGACGACGCTCTGGTCGTTGAGGCCGACGTTCAGGACGGTCTCCATCATGCCGGGCATGGAGAACTTGGCGCCGGAGCGGACGGACACCAGCAGCGGGTCCTGCGGGTCGCCGAGGCGCTTGCCCATCGCGCGCTCCAACGACTCCAGGTGCTGCTCGATCTGGCCGGCGAGACCGTCCGGCTCCTGGCCGGTCGCCAGGTACGCCTGGCACGCCTCGGTCGTGATGGTGAAGCCGGGAGGTACCGGCAGCCCGAGGTTCGTCATCTCGGCGAGGTTGGCGCCCTTGCCGCCGAGCAGGCCCTTGAGGTCCTTGTTCCCCTCGGAGAAGTCGTAGACGTACTTATGATCGACGGTCTCTTGCGCTGCCACCAGAGCCTCCCACGCACGCCGCAATGGACACTTAACGAAGGTTCAGTTTTCTGATACCCCGGGACGGACCGCCGGCAATCCCGGCGTCGACATCAATCGGTGGGCGAAGGCTAAGCCAACTTTGAGTGGCCTGGGACCGTTCGGTGACAATAGGCACAGCCATCACGACTATCCGCGTTCGTACGGGTATTTGGGAACGCTTCCACGAGCACGATCACGCATCGCCCCAGGTCCTCGTATTCTTGACGGCACTGGTTCTGTCGAAGTTCGCTTTTGCCATATCCGACGCGAAATAACCCCCGGAGCCGTCGTCGTGCCATCCCCCTCCGCCACCGGCCCCGAGCCGAGCCTCACGGCCCCCGCCACCGACCCGACGGTGCTGCCCACGCACGAGCCGGCCGCCGCGGACCTGGCAATGCTCGCCACGCGCACGGCCAGCGACCTGCTCACCCCCGCACCCCCGGCACGCCTCGACGCCGTCGTACCGGCACCCGAGCAGGTCGAGGCCGACCCGACGGCGACATTCGTGCTCACCGGGGACACGGCCATCCGGGTCACCGCCCACCCGGGCGCCCGCGCGGTCGCCGAACACCTCGCCGCGCTGCTCCGGCCCGTGACCGGGTTCCCCCTGCCGGTCGCCGACAGCGTCGACGTCGCGCCCACCGGCGACCTGACGCTCACCCTGGCCCACACGCCCGCCACCCCGGCCCCGGCTCGCCCGCCCACCACCCTCGGCGCGGAGGGCTACCGGCTCGACGTGACAAGCACCGAGGTCCGCATCGCCGCCGAGACCGCCGCCGGCCTGTTCCACGGCGTGCAGACCCTGCGCCAACTCCTCCCCGCCGCCGTGGAGAGCCCGACGCCTGTCGCCGCACGCTGGGCGCTGCCCGGTGGCAGCATCGTGGACCGCCCACGCTTCGCCTACCGGGGCGCGATGCTCGACGTGGCACGACACTTCTTCGCCGTCGAGGACGTGCTGCGGGTGATCGACCACCTGGCCCGCTACAAGCTCAACCATCTGCACCTGCACCTCACCGACGACCAGGGCTGGCGCATCGCCGTCGACTCATGGCCGAGGTTGACCACGCTGGGCGGGACGACCGAGGTCGGCGGCGGCCCCGGCGGGCACTACACCAAGACCGACTACCAAAAGATCATCGAGTACGCCGCCGCCCGGCACATCACCGTCGTACCGGAGATCGACCTGCCCGGCCACACCAACTCGGCGCTCGTCGCGTACCCCGAACTGGCACCGGACAAGGTCGCGCCGCCGCCGTACACCGGCACCGAGGTCGGCTTCAGCTACGTCGACCCCGCCGACGAGCGGACGTACGACTTCGTCGCCGACGTGCTCGGAGAACTCGCCGCCCTCACCCCGGGGCCGTGGCTGCACATCGGCGGTGACGAGGCGTTCAAGGTCAAGGGCGAGGTCTACACCGGTTTCGTGGAGCGGGTCCAGCGCATCGTCGCCGGCCTCGGCAAGACAGTCGTCGGCTGGCACCAGGTCGCACCGGCCGCCCACGTCGACGGGCGGGTCCTCCAGTGGTGGGGGACGAACGGCGACGACCCCACCACAGGCGACGCCGTCCGCCGGGGCGCCCGACTGATCCTCTCCCCCGGCAACCACGCCTACCTGGACATGAAGTACGCGCCGGACACCCCGATCGGGCACGACTGGGCCGGCCTGATCGACGTACGCCGGGCCTACGACTGGGATCCGGGCACACACCTCACAGGCGTACCCGCAGAGGCCGTGCTCGGCGTGGAGGCGCCGCTCTGGACCGAGTCGGTCACCTCGCTTGCCGAGATCGAGTACCTGCTGCTCCCCCGGCTCCCGGCCATCGCCGAGCTGGGCTGGTCACCCCAGGCGGCGCACGACTGGGCCGGGTTCCGTGAGCGCCTGGCCGGGCACGGGCCACGGTGGGCCACCGCCGGCATCACCTTCCACCGCACGCCCGAGATCCCCTGGCCGGCAGTCCCCGCCATCCCCCGTCAATACGAAGCGCCCCAACTCGGCCCGGAAATCCCCTGAGAGCCTGTTTGCCGGGTTTCGTTTCGCTGATCGACTCCATGTCGGCGATGAGGGGGTGTCCGGGCGTTCGGATACCGCGATGTCGCCGATACCGAGTCGATCACCGCCCGGCCCCGACTGCGGTCGGGTGGTTTGTCGGGTTTGGGGTTGGGTGCGCTGTGGTCGGGGGCACTCTGGCGGCGGAATGATGGGCCGGGCCGCCTGGTTGTACAGGGGGTAACCACGACAGCCCCCGCCCCGCGCGGCCCGGCTCCCCTGGCCTCCGGGAACATCGACCCGGCCGGCCCGGTTACATCCCCCGGAACACCCCGGAGCAGGCCCCCCGGGCCGCCGGTTGAAGATCCCCGGAGCGCGGTGGAATGACCCGCCAGCCCCGACGGTTACATCCCCCGGAACACCCCGAGCAGGCCCCCGGGCCGCCGGTTGAAAATCCCCCGGAGCGCGGTGGAATGACCCGCCGGCCCGGACGGTTACATCCCCCTGGACCACCCCGAGCAGGCCCCCCGGGCCGCCCGGTGAGATCCCCCCGGAACCCTTTCTCCCCTTGCACGCCCGTGCGCACCGCCCCCCTGGTGTCGCGGACCCCCGAATGCAGAGGAGCACGCCATGCGTACCGATCTGATTCGTAAGACCGCTCTGACCGCTGCTGGCCTGGCCTTCACCGGTGGCGCCATCGCCGGCCCCATCACTACCGCCTACGCCGCCGACGCCAAGCCCACCGGCCAGAGCCAGGGCAAGGGTGAGCGTCAGCTCGACGTGCGCTACGAAGCCCAGCCGAACTTCTACTACTGCGGCCCCGCCGCCGCCCGCAACGCCCTGTCCGTCCAGGGCAAGGACATCAGCGTCGACGCCATGGCCAAGGAAATGGGCACCACCGAGAACGGCACCAACAGCATCAACGACATCACCCCCGTGCTCAACAAGGAAACCGGCAAGAACGACGCCTACCGCTCCGTCGAGATCAACACCCCCGCCGCCGACGACACCCAGACCGACAAGCTGCGCCAGGACATCGTCAAGACCGTTGACGACGGCCGCGCCGTGGTCGCCAACATCGCCGGCACCACCACCGACACCGACGGCAACACCCACTCCTTCGAAGGCGGCCACTACATCAGCGTCGTCGGCTACACCGACAACGGCAACACCGTCACCATCGCCGACTCCGCCAACCCCAACACCGCCTCCTACCAGGTCACCGTCGAGCACCTCGCCGACTGGATCGCCACCCGCGGCTACGCCACCAGCTAACCCACCACACCACGGCACGGCGAACACGACGAAGGGCCGGACCCCACCAGGGGCCCGGCCCTTCCGCCGTCATAAAGCCAGCCGACGGCGAGAACGCCAAGACCGGATCGAGCGGACCGCCGAACTACCGGACATGGGCCGCGGATCCTTTGGAGCTGATGCCGCAAACGAATCAGAGCACCGGCCACGGCCGCGATCCACTCACCGGCAGCGTCGGCGATGAATGCCGCCGAAGGCCACGATGACGACGGCAGGACCGACTTACCTACGGCCACGATGACAATGGCAAGCGCCGACCCACCTACGAGCCACGGACCCGCTGTCGATCGCCTCAATCGCTTGCAGGCGGAGCCGACACCCGCCAGCCCGCCAACGCCCTCCGCCAAGCAACGGGTGGCCAAACGAGCGGCCCACCAACGGCGGTCAGAGCGATGATCCGTCTACGACATCAGCTCTAAAGGACGCAAACCCAACCCCCGGCACCCCAGCCCAAACCCGGGCCCAGCCCAAACCCAGGCCCAGCCCAACCCAGGCCCAGCCCAACCCAGGCCCAGCCCGGCCAAGGCCGGGCCCAGCCCCGACGCACCACCGCACGGGACGCACCCACCAGGTGCCGAGTCGGTGTGGATCAGCCGCCGGAGTCGTCCATCTCGGCGCCCTCGGGGACGGTGTCGTCGTCCCGGCTGGCCAGCCAGCCGTCGGGCAGGAAGACCTTGCCCGGCGAGTTGGTACGGCCGCGCGGCTGACCCAGGGCGGCCACTGGGAACGGCTCGGCCGGGTCGAGCTTGCCGAGCAGGTCGTCGAGCTGGGCCAGGCTCTCGATCATCGCGAGCGAGCGGCGCAGTTCGCCGCCGACCGGGAAGCCCTTGAGGTACCAGGCGACGTGCTTGCGGAAGTCGGTGCAGCCGTCCCGCTCCCCCCGAGCCGGGTTGCGGGCTCCCGCCACGAACTGGTCGACAAGCAACTCGGCGTGCCGGCGCATGGTCACCGCCACCTCGCCGAGGGAGGGCAGCCGCCGCTCGGGCCGGCCGTTGAAGGCGGCCTCCAGGTCGGCGAACAGCCACGGCCGCCCCAGGCAGCCACGGCCGACGACCACGCCGTCGACCCCGGTGTGGGCGACCATCCGCAGCGCGTCGTCGGCCTCCCAGATGTCACCGTTGCCGAGCACCGGCACATCGAGCGCCTGCTTCAAGGTGGCGATCGCGTCCCAGTCGGCGGTGCCCGAGTAGCGCTGCGCGGCCGTCCGCCCGTGCAGGGCCACTGCGGCCACGCCGGCGTCCTGGGCGGCGAGCCCTGCTTCGACGTACGTCAGGTGGTCGTCGTCGATGCCCTTGCGCATCTTGACCGTGACCGGCACGCCGGCCGGTGACGCGGCGGCCACCGCGGCCTTCACCAGCCGGGCGAAGAGCCGGCGCCGCCACGGCAGCGCCGCGCCGCCACCACGCCGCGTGACCTTGGGGACCGGGCAGCCGAAGTTGAGGTCGATGTGATCGGCCAGGTTGCGCTCGACGACGATCCGCACGGCGGCGGCGGTGATCTCCGGGTCGGTGCCGTAGAGCTGGAGGCTGCGGGGCTTCTCGTCGTCGCCGAAGGCGATCATGCGCAGTGTCTTCGGGTTCCGCTCGACAAGCGCCCGGGTAGTGATCATCTCGCAGACGTAGATGCCGCCGCCCTGCTCCCGGCAGAGCCGGCGGAAACCGACGTTGGTAATCCCCGCCATCGGCGCGAGCACCACCGGCGGCCACACCTGGTTCTGCCCAAGAGTCAACGGGCGCAGCGCAGGGACGGTCGAGGCAGTCACCGCACAAGTGTACGGGGCCCCGACCGGCGCTCTTCGCGTCGGCCGAGGCCCCGTGCCCACCGTCTTAGCAGCCGGGGAGGCGCTCGATCAGGTAGCGCTCCACCTGGTCCAGGGAGACGCGCTCCTGGGTCATGGTGTCTCGGTTGCGGACCGTCACGGCGTTGTCGTCCAGCGTGTCGAAGTCGACTGTCACGCAGAACGGGGTGCCGATCTCGTCCTGCCGACGGTAGCGGCGGCCGATCGCCTGCGAGTCGTCGAACTCCACCACCCAGCGCTTGCGCAGCAGCGCGGCGAGATCCTTGGCCTTGGGCGACAGCGCCTCGTTGCGGGACAGCGGCAGCACCGCCACCTTGACCGGGGCCAGCCGCGGGTCGAACCGCATCACCGTGCGCTTGTCCACGCCGCCCTTGGTGTTCGGCGCCTCGTCCTCGTCGTACGCCTCCAGCAGGAAGGCGAGCACCGCGCGGGTCAGGCCGGCGGCCGGCTCGATGACGTACGGCATCCAGCGCTCACTCTTGGTCTGGTCGAAGTACGACAGGTCGACGCCGGAGTGCTTGCTGTGCGTGGAGAGGTCGAAGTCGGTGCGGTTGGCGACGCCTTCCAACTCGGCGAACTCGGTGCCGCCGAACTGGAAGCGGTACTCGATGTCGACGGTGCGCTTCGAGTAGTGGGAGAGCTTCTCGGCGGGGTGCTCGTAGAGACGCAGGTTGTCCGCCGAGAGGCCGAGGTCGAGGTACCAGTTCCAGCGCTCCTGGAGCCAGTACTCGTGCCACTGCTCGTCGGTGCCCGGCTCGACGAAGAACTCCATCTCCATCTGCTCGAACTCGCGGGTCCGGAAGATGAAGTTACCCGGGGTGATCTCGTTGCGGAACGACTTGCCGGTCTGCGCGATGCCGAACGGCGGCTTCTTGCGGGCGACCGTCTCGACGTTCTTGTAGTTGACGAAGATGCCCTGCGCGGTCTCCGGGCGCAGGTAGTGCATCCCTTCGTCGCTCTCCACCGGGCCCAGGTACGTCTTCATCAGGCCGTTGAACATCTTCGGCTCGGTGAAGGTGCCCTTGTTGCCGCAGTTGGGGCAGTTGACCTCGGCGAGTGAGGTGGGCGCGTGGCCGTGCTTGGCCTCGTACGCTTCCTCGATGTGGTCCGCCCGGAACCGCTTGTGGCAGGACTGGCACTCGGTGAGCGGGTCGACGAACTCGGCGATGTGGCCGGACGCCTCCCACACCTTGCGGGCCAGGATCACCGCGGAGTCGAGGCCGACGACGTCGTCGCGCTGCTGGACCATTGTCTTCCACCACTGCCGGCGGACGTTCTCCTTGAGCTCCACACCGAGCGGACCGTAGTCCCACGCCGATCGGGTGCCTCCGTAGATCTCGCTGGAGGGGAAGACGAAGCCTCGGCGCTTGGCGAGGCTGACGACGGCGTCGATACGGTCGGCTGGCATGTTTCCTCCTACGCCGGCTGGCGGTCGGCGGGGGCGAGATGTGGATGGATCGGGCAGTTCGGGGACAACGGTACGACCATCGGCACCCCGAGCGACAGCAGAATACCGGGGGCGGCTCAGCTCACCCCGCAGACCTCCATGCCACCGGTCTCACCGTCCTGGCCGAGGGTGACCTGCTGCCGTTCCCGGTCGCCCCCGTCGAGTGTCACGTCGACGGGCACGGTCAGGTTTGTCGTGTCGACCTCGCCCACCCGGAAGGCGGTGACCTGCGGCTCGGCGGCGGCCCTGCGCTCGAACTCGGGGCGTGACTCGCGCCGCTGCGCGTCGTCGCAGAGCTGGTCGTACGCGCGCCCGTACTTCCGCTCGACAAGCGCCTGGTAGTAGTCGCTTGTGACCGTGCGGCCCTGTTCCCGGATCGCCTGCACGCCGCTGACGGCCAGGCCGACGATGGCACTGCCTCCCCCTCCGCAGCAGAGCAGGATGGCGAGTGCGCCGACGCCGAGGCCGATCCAGAGCCGGGTCCGGCGGCCCTCGGTGGGCGGCGCGGCGAACGGCGGAGCCACACCGGGACCGGGCGGCGGGGCGGGTGCGGTCATACGAGCAGGGTAGTGCCCGACGGCTCAGCGGTAAGGACCAGCAGCCCGATCACTCTCGGCGACCACCACTGCCCCGCCGGGCGCCGCGCTGGCCAGCGTCTCGTACGCGGACGGTTCGTCGACCGACTCGGCGAGCAGCGGTACGGCGCTGACCTTGACCTCGAAGGCGCCCAGGGCCCGCCGGTAGGTGCCGACCGACTCCCACTCGGTGAGCAGCGTCCAGTGCCGGGGGTCGTCAAGTGCCCGGAGGAGTTGACCTCGCAGGTAGCCGGGGCGGGCGGCCAGTGCGGTGAGGGCGGCGTGCGCCCGTTCGGTGAAATCGTCGGCGACATCGACGTCGACCACGAACCGGTTGGTCACCAGCAACTGGGGTGCCTCCTCGTAGAGTCTGTGGGATGCAGCGTACGCAGCGCCCTCTGCTGACCCGGTTGGCCGGTGCCAACCCGACGTCGGTGTTCCTGCTCACCCTTGTGGTGGTGCTTGTCGCGTTCTTCACCCCGGGGGTGGTCGGCGGGCTGCTGACGCTGGCGCTCGCAGCAGCCCTGGTGGCCCTGTTGGTGACCACCTGGGCGGTTCAGGCGCCGCAGACCCGGCTGATCCGGCTGTTGATGTTGACCCTGCTGGTGACTGTGGGCCTGGCGAAGCTGCTCTGACATGCAGCTATGCGTTTTTGACAATCATTGTCGTTGCCACGGACAGTTGGGGGCATGACCAACCGCACCACGTCCCGTGTCCTGGCCGCCGCGACCGCCCTGCTCGCCCTGGGCGCCGGGGCCGGCTGCTCCACCGGCGGCCCGGCCGGCGCCGATCCGCAACGGGTCGACGTGGTCGCCGCGTTCTATCCGCTCCAGTTCCTCGCCGAGCGGATCGGCGGCGACGCGGTCCGGGTGACGAACCTGGCCAAGCCCGGCGCCGAGCCCCACGACCTGGAGCTCAGCCCGAAGCAGGTCGGCCAGGTCAGCGACGCGGAGCTGATCGTCTACCTCAAGGGCTTCCAGCCGGCGGTCGACGATGCGGTCGCGCAGGGCGGTGGCGACCGGGTTTTCGACGTGGCGAGCGTGCAGCCGCTGCTGGATCTGAACGCCGGCGGCCACGACCACGACGGCGAGGAGGAGCACGGCGAGGAGACCGGCGGTAAGGACCCGCACGTCTGGCTCGACCCGACCCGGCTGGCCCGCATCGGCGACCAACTCGCCCAGCGGCTCGGCGAGGCCGACCCCGACCACGCCGCCGACTACACCGACCGCGCCACGACGTTGCGCGCCGAGCTGACGACGCTGGACGGCGAGTTCACCGACGGCCTGCGGACCTGCCAGCGGCGCGAGATCGTGACCAGCCACACCGCGTTCGGCTACCTGGCCGACAGGTACGGGCTGGAGCAGATCGGCATCACCGGGCTGAGCCCGGACGTCGAGCCCTCGCCGCAACGGCTCGCGCAGGTCATCGAGGAGGCCAAGGAGCACCAGGCCTCCACGATCTTCTTCGAGACCCTGGTCAGCCCGAAGGTGGCCGAGACCATCGCCGGTCAGGTCGGAGCGAAGACCGCGGTGCTCGACCCGCTCGAAGGGCTCGCCGCTGGCAGCAGCGGCGACTACCTTTCGGTGATGCGTACCAACCTGGAGACCCTGCGGACGGCGTTGAGCTGCTCGTGAGCGCACCTGTGATCACCGTCGAGCACGCGGCGGTCGGCTACGACGGCCGCCCGGTGCTGCGGGACGTCTCGCTCACCGTGACCGCCGGGGAGGTGGTCGCGGTGCTCGGCGCCAACGGCTCCGGCAAGTCCACGCTGATCCGCGCCGTGCTCGGCCTGGTGCCGCTGGGCACCGGCTCGATCACCCTCTTCGACCAGCCGTTGCGCCGGTTCCGGCAGTGGCAGCGCATCGGGTACGTCCCCCAGCGCCTCGGCGCGGGTGGCGGCGTACCAGCGACCGTCCGCGAGGTCGTGGCCTCCGGCCGGCTGGCTCGCCGGGGGTTGCTCCGCCCTCCGGGCGGGGCCGACCGGGTCGCCGTGGACGACGCGCTACGCGCGGTCGGGCTCGCCGACCGGGCCGCCGACCCGGTGGCCACCCTCTCCGGGGGCCAGCAGCAGCGCACGCTCATCGCCCGCGCGCTGGCCGGCCGACCGGAGCTGTTGATCCTCGACGAGCCCACCGCTGGGGTGGACGCGGCCAGCCAAGAGGCGTTCGCCGGCGCGCTGCGCGACTTCGTCAGCGACGGCGGCACGGTGCTGCTGGTGGCCCACGAGTTGGGCCCGCTGCGGCCGGTGATCAGCCGGGCTGTCGTCGTACACGAGGGCGGTATCTGTCACGACGGCCCGGTGCCGGACCCGGCCGGCCACCACGCGGAGCCCGACCACGACCACGTGCACCCGCACGGTCCCGACGAGCCCGCCGGGCTGTGGAGCAGCTGACCATGGAACTCTTCCAGTATCCGTACATGCAGCGTGCCCTGATTGCCGCGCTGGTGATCGGGTTGGCCGCGCCGGCGCTCGGCATCTACCTGGTGCAGCGCCGGTTGACGCTGATCGGCGACGGCATCGGGCACGTGGCGTTGACAGGTGTCGGCGCGGGTCTGCTGCTCAACCGTTCGCCGGTGCTGGTGGCGGTGATCGTGGCGACCGCCGGCGCGATAGCCATCGAGCTGGTCCGTGCCCGTGGCCGCACCTCAGGCGATTTGGCGCTGGCCCTGCTCTTCTACGGCGGCATCGCCGGCGGCGTGCTGCTTGTCGGCCTCTCCGACGCCACAAGCGCCAACCTCAACTCCTACCTGTTCGGGTCGCTGACCACCATCTCCGCCGCCGACCTGACCACCATCGCGGTGCTCGGAGCGGCGATCCTCGTCACCATGATCGCGCTGCGGCCGGCGCTCTTCGCGGTCAGTCACGACGAGGAGTACGCCCGGGTCTCCGGCCTGCCGGTGCGTACCCTCAATCTGTTGATCGCGGTCACCACGGCGGTCACCGTGACCATCGCGATGCGGGCCGTCGGGGTGCTGCTGATCAGCGCGTTGATGGTGGTTCCGGTGGCGACCGCCCAGCAGGTCACCCGCGGCTTCCGCAGCACGATGACCGCAGCCATGGCACTCGGGCTCTTCGCCGCCGGCACCGGCGTCTGGGTGGCGGCGACGGCGGACACCGCGCCGGGAGCCTCGGTGGTGCTGATGGCGATCGCCTCCTTCCTGGTGGTGGCCGTGGCCGGGGGCATCTGGCGGGCGCTGCGCCGCCGGGCGACGCCGGCCTCCGTATCGCCGGCCGAACCGCACGAGGTCGTGCTCCACTGACCGGATCGGCGGATGACGGTGGTATTGGTTACCGTTACAGAATGACCAGCGCTACGGGTTACGAGGGCTTCGACGGGGCGAGCGAGCTGCTCCGCGCCCTGTCGGCACCCATCCGGCTGGCCATCGTCAGCGAGCTCGCCGACGGCGAGCGGTGTGTGCACGAGTTGGTGGAGAAGCTCGGGGCCGCACAACCGCTTGTCTCCCAGCACCTGCGGGTGCTGCGCGGCGCGGGCGTGGTGCGGGGGTCCCGCCGGGGCAGGGAGATCGCCTACTGCCTTGTCGACGAGCACGTGGCGCACATCGTGGCGGATGCGGTGAGCCACGCCGGGGAGGGGTCATGAGCGAGAGCGGCTCCGCGGTGCGCAACACCCGGCAGCGCTCGGCGGTGAGCGCCCTGCTGGGCGAGATGGAGGGCTTCCACAGCGCCCAGGATCTGCACGCGATGCTCCGGCAGCGCGGTGAGCGGGTCGGCCTGACCACCGTCTACCGGACGTTGCAGGGGCTTGCCGACGCGGGCGAGATCGACGTGATGCGCCCGCCGGGCGGCGAGCACCTCTACCGCCGGTGCAGCGAGGGCCACCACCACCACCTGGTCTGCCGGGCCTGCGGGGGCACCGTCGAGGTGGCCGGGCCAGCGGTGGAGAGCTGGGCCGACCGGGTCGCCGCACAGCACGGCTACGCCGACGTCAGCCACACCCTGGAGATCTTCGGCACCTGCCCGGCCTGCGTGCGCTGACTGTCGCGCCCCGAGGGTTGACGTTCGCGGCTGATCCGGCGAGGTGCCGGGGCGGGCCGTTCGTGGCACGCTGTCCGGCGTGAAGATCTACGCCGATCGCTTTCCGACCGCCGCCCGCCAGTTGCTCACCGACCTACTCGTCGTCGCCTGGGTGTACGTCGCGATCCGCGGCGCGCTCTGGCTGCACGACCTGGTGCAGAAGCTCGCCGTACCCGGGCAGAAGCTGGAGGGCGCCGGCAGCGGGCTCGCCGACAACCTGGGTGACGCCGGCGGCAAGGTCGGCCGGGTGCCGCTTGTCGGCGACGAGCTGACCGCGCCCTTCCAGCGTGCGGCCGACGCCGCTCGTGGGCTCGCCGACGCCGGCCGCGACCAGCAGCACCTGGTCGACCAACTCGCCCTGGCGCTCACCATCGCGGTGCTGATCTTTCCGCTCGGCCTGGTGCTGTTCGGGTGGCTGCCGCTGCGACTGCGGTGGATGCGCCGGGCCGGGTCGGCCGCGAAACTGGCCGCCGGACCGGCCGGCCGGGACCTGCTCGCCCTGCGCGCGCTGGCCACCCAGCCACTGGGCCGACTGACTCGGATCGCGCCGGACGTGGCCGAGGCGTGGCGGCGCGGCGACGACGACACAGTCGACGCGTTGGCCGCGCTGGAGCTGCGCCAACTGGGCCTGCGTGGCAGGGGCCGCTGAACCCTGGCTTTGATCCACTCCAGATCGCCGACATGGGTGTGTCCGGGCGTCCGGATGCCCCCACCTCGGCGACCTGGTATGGATCTGCCACCCGGTTGCCGCCGCCGGCCGGCGTGGCTGCGGTGCGGTGGCCGGGCGCCGCGGTCTACGGCTTCGGGGGGATTCGGCGGCGGACGTCCTCGGCGGTCGACGGGCCGGGCGTCCACCCGGCCACCCAGGGCAGCTCGTCGGACGGGGTGATCACACCCTCCTCCAGACCGGCGTAGCGGCCGGCGAGGATCCGCTTCGCGGCGGCGGTGTCGACCGAGTCGGTGTTGTCCCACAGGGCGGCGAACAGCGCGTCCACACGGACCCGCGCCTGCCGGCAGAACAGGTCGGCCAACTCGACGTTCTCTGGTCGGCTGTCCCGTTCGGCCGTCGCTCGGACGCAGACCGCCGACATCGCGAACAGCTCTGCCCCGATGTCGACGATGCGGCCGAGGAACGCCTGCTTGCGCTCCATCTTTCCCTGCCAGCGGGACATCGCGTAGAACGTCGAACGGGCCAGCTTGCGCGACGACCGCTCGACCTGGCGCAGGTGCGCGGCCAGTGGGCCGAACTCGGCGTACGCCGACGGGCTCTGCCCCCGGCCGACGGCCAGGGTCGGCAGCCACTTCGCGTAGAAGGCGCCCGCCCGGGCACCGGCGCGGGCCTTGCGGCCGAGCCCCGCCTCCGGGTCGATGATGTCGCCGGCCACCGACAGGTGGGCGTCGACGGCTTCCCTGGCGATCAGCAGGTGCATGATCTCGGTCGAGCCCTCGAAGATCCGGTTGATCCGCAGGTCACGCATCATCTGCTCGACGGCTGCGGCGCGCTCGCCTCGGGCGGCCAGCGAGTCGGCCGTCTCGTAGCCGCGTCCACCCCGGATCTGGATCAGCTCGTCGGCGATCTTCCAGGCCATCTCGCTGGCGTACAGCTTGACCAGCGCCGCCTCGATCCGGATGTCGTTGCGGTCGTCGTCGGCGAGCAGGCAGCACAGGTCGAGCATGGTCTCCATGCCGTACGTGGTGGCCGCGATGAACGAGAGTTTCTGGGCGACCGCCTCGTGCTCGCCCACCGGCCGACCCCACTGAACCCGGTCGGCAGCCCATCCCCGGGCCACGTTCAACGCCCACTTGCCGGCACCCACACACATGGCCGGCAACGAGAGCCGACCGGTGTTCAACGTGGTCAGGGCGATCTTGAGGCCCTTGCCCTCGCCGCCGATGACGTTCTCGGCAGGTACGAAAACGTCGTGGAACCGGGTCAGGCTGTTCTCCAGGCCGCGCAGGCCGACGAACTCGTTGCGCCGCTCGACGGTGATGCCCGCGCTGTCGCCGTCCACTACGAAGGCGGTGATGCCGCCGCGGCGGCCCTCGCCGGCCGGCACCCGTGCCATCACCACAAGCAGGGTGGCCACGATGCCGTTGGTGGCCCACAGCTTCACACCGTTGAGCCGGTAGCCGGTGCCGTCCTCGGTCGGTTCGGCGGTGGTCGCCAGCCGGGCCGGGTCGGAGCCGACGTCCGGCTCGGTCAGCAGGAACGCGGACACCTCGCCAGCGGCGAGCCGGGGCAGGAAACGCTGCTTCTGCTCGGCGGTGCCGAACATCTTCAGCGGCTGCGGCACCCCGATCGACTGGTGTGCCGAGAGCAGCGCGCCTATCGCCGGGCTTACCGAGCCGGCAAGTATCAGCGCCCGGCAGTAGTGCAGGTTACTCAGGCCCAGGCCGCCGTACTTCCGGTCGATCTTCATGCCGAACGCGCCGAGGTCGGCCAGGCCGTGGAACACCGAGTCCGGAATGGACGCGTCGCGCTCGATGGCGGCTCCGTCCACCTCGGAGGCGAGGAAGTCGCGGAACCGGCCGAGGAACTCCTCGGCGCGGGCCACATCGTCCGGGTCGGAGCGCGGCCACGGGTCGATGAGGTCGAGCCGGAACCGACCGAGGAACAACTCCTTGCCGAAGCTGGGCCGGTCCCAGGTGGACTCGCGGGCCGCCTCGGCGACCTGTCGGGCCTCTTTCTCGGAGACCTGCCCGGCCTCCGCCGGTAGCGGCGTCGCACCACCGGCCGCCGGCGCTCCACCCGAGTCCGGCGCTCCACCCGAGTCCGGCGTGCCAGCGGATTCCGGCGTGGCAGCGGCGGCGTCCGCTGTGGCAGCGGAGTCGGGGCCGTCCGGCGTCGGTCGGCCGTTCTGCGTCGTGGTCACGGCTGCCCCCTCGAACCTCGGTGCGGCTGCGTCGACGTGCGTGACTACCGTCACGCTACCCCCGCTTGTTACCAAGGGGTAGCGCCACGTACGTGCGGATCGCCGTCCTCAGCGACCGGTAAGCGTCTCCGGGTCGTCATCGTCGTCGTCGATGTCGTCCTCGCCCCAGCTGCGCCTGGAGAACGGCAGGACCGCCCAGAAGGTGAGGAACCAGAGCCCGGTCAGCGCGCTGAGCAGGAAGGCGATCGGCCGGTCCAGCACGAAGTCGGTGATCAGCAGCACCGCGCTGACCATGGAGATCAGCATGAACGCGAGCCCGCCGCTGGCCATCCGGTGTGCGAAGCGGACCAACTCCGGCTTGCGCCCCTGCCGGAACAGCGCCCTGTGGAACGCCACCGGCGAAATGATCATCGCGGTGGCGGCGGCCGCGGAGAGCAACGCGACGATGTAGACATCCCGCTGGAACTCGCTGGTCTGGTTGAACCCGTTGCTGAACGGCAGGGTCAGCAGGAAGGCGAAGAGGATCTGCACGCCGGTCTGGGCGACCCGCAACTCCTGCAGCAGGTCGGCGAAGTTGCGCTGCCAACGCTGCTTCTCGGTCTCCTTCGACACGCGCTACCTCCGGTGAAACGCTACTGCCGGCGGTCCTGCCCGCCGGCAGCAACGCCAATGCCCCACACGGCTGAGCGCGAAACAGGTTCACGACACCTGCACGGCGCTGCCGGGACAGTGCCCAGCCCGGCGGCACCGGACAGGCTCAGGAACCGCGACGGATCCGGCCCGCGTACCGGGCCTCCAACTCCGCGTTGTGCGCGTCGCCGTCCGGGATGTTCGCCGACAGGTAGACCGGGGGCCGCTCCCCCGCCGCCAGCAACCGGGCCACCACCTCCACGGTGACCTGCTGGGCCAGCAGCGCCGCCGTGATCGACGAGACCGCGCCGACCGCGCCGCCGCCGGGCAGCGGCAGCGTCGCATCGCCGTACGGTGCGCCGTTGTCGAGCACCACGTCGGCCAGGTCACTCAGCTTGCGCCCGGACGGGTGGCGGGACGTCATCCGACCGGAGTGCTGCGCGGAGGTGATCGCCACCAGCCCGTGCCCCCGCTCCTTGACAAGCGTGGCGAACTCGACCATGGCGCCGTTGACCCCGGAGTTCGAGGCGAGGACGAAGACGTCTGTTGGCCGCACCGGGGCCAACTCGTAGAGGCGGTGCGCCACGGCCGGGTCGCGTTCCAGCAGCGGGCCGAGCCGCTCGGCCGGTTCACCACCGAGCAGCACCAGGTCACGCAGCGCGATCCGGTTGGTCGGCACCAGGCCACCCGCCCGACCGGCGATCTCCATGGCCAGGGCCTCGGAGTGCCCAGTCCCGAAGGCGTGCACCACCCCGTCGGCGCGTACGGCGTCGGCGATCAGGTCGGCGGCGCGCCCCACCGCCTCCCGCTGGCTGGCGGCCACCCGGCCGATCGTCTCGGTCACCACTGCCAGATAGTCGTCGGCGCTCACGCTCATGTGTCCTCCGTCGTCCTGTTGCGGGCCATCCACCGCACCGCGAAGTCGACTGCCGCCCGCTGGCGTACCAACCTCGCGGTCCCGGCGCCCACCGGGCCGATGCGGACCGTCCCGCCGGACTCCAGGTCCCGGCCCAACGCGCCGAAGTCGGTCGCGTCGAGCCGGACGTCCTCCCACCACACCCACTCGCGGCCACCGTCGCCCGTCCGCACCGCCGCGCCCAGCCGCTCGCGGACCGGCGCCGGTAGGCGGTACTCGGCCAGGTGCAGCGACGTGTTGGCGCTGTGGCCCACTCCGAGCAGCAGCACGTCGGCGTCCAGGTCGTAGAGCCGGGCCAGCGGAGACTGTGCGCCGAGCATGTCGGCCAGGGCGTGCCCGGCGACGACCTGCTCGGCGGCCGGGCCGAGCGCGGCGAACGACACCTGGGGATGCGCGCTGCGCAGCGCCCCGGGCCAGCCGCGCACCGTCTCGGCGAGCGCGCCCATGTAGCGGCTGGGAGTGACCGCCGGGTCGAACCCCGGCATCTCGGCGCGGATCAGCGGCCACCAGTCCACCGGCACCGGCGGGTTGCGCCACTGCGCCGGGTCGCTGTTGTCGGGCGTGTGGGTCGGCACCACTATCGTGCCGTCCGGGCCGAGCGCGTCACGCAGGGCGAGCACCACCGCGTGCGGTCCACCGCAGACGAAGCCCAACGGGTGCAGACCCGCGTGCACAAGCACTGTCGAGCCGGGGCGTACGCCCAGCAGGCGCAGTTGCGCGGCGACCGAGCGGCGGGTGCTCGGCCCGCCGGCGTTCGTGGTCACCGCGCCCCCGTCGACAGGCACCGCTCAGGCCGTTCCTGCGACCCGGGCCAGGATCGCCTCGGCGAGCGGCCCCGGCGCGGCGTCCGGGATCCAGTGGGTGACACCGGGCAGCGGTACGAAGCGGTAGTCGCCACTAACGTTTGCGGCGCAGGCTTCGGCGGCGGTCCGGCCGATGGCGATGTCCCTGTCACTCCACACATACGTGGTCGGCACCGCGACCGGGCCGACGGCGGCCAGGTCGGCCCGGGACATGGCCCGGTACCAGTTGAGGGCGGGGGTGAGGGCGCCCGGCTCGCGCATCGGGTCGGCGTAACGGCCTACCTGGGACGCGTCACCCACCCCGCCGAGCAGCTTGCGCAGCGCCATCGCGTTGAACGCCAGCAGCACCTTCTCGGCCTTGCCGGGCTTACGGAACAGCGCGATGTACGACGAGCGGGCCTTCTGCTCGGTGCCGGTGGCGAGGGCGTGCGCCATGGCGGCCGGATGCGGCACGGACACGGCGGTGAGCGTACGGACCCGATCGGGGTGCGCGGCGGCCACCGCCCACGCCACGATCGCGCCCCAGTCGTGCCCGACCAGGTGGACGGCGTCCAGCCCGAGCGCGTCGAGCACGGCCACCGCGTCGGCGACCAACTCGGGGATGCGGTAGTCGGCGACCGCCTCCGGCCGCGCACCCGGCGAATAGCCGCGCTGGTCCAGCGCGTACGTGCGCAGCCCGGCCGCGTGCAACGCCGGGACGACCTCGTCCCACTCGCCGCTGTGCTGCGGGAAGCCGTGCAGCAACAGGACCGGAGCGCCGGTCGGTGGACCACCGGTGCGTACCTCGAAGGTGAAACCTCGTGCGTCGACCTGCATGATCGTCAGCCTACCCAGCCGGCGTCCTGCCGGCCGGCCGCTCAGATGGCGGACGTCGCACTGGGCCGGCACGCTCGTCGGTGCTAGCGTCACCGAGACAACTTCACATCCGACAGGGGAGCGCACAGCGCTGAGAGTGCGGGCATGCCCGCAGACCCTCGAACCTGATCTGGGTAATGCCAGCGCAGGGAGTTCGGTCGACCTCCAGCCGCGCCGCCGTCCGGTGCCACCGGACGCGCGGCGTGCGTCTTCTCCTGGTTCGTTCACTGAACTGGGAGCAAACATGGACAACACCACACACCGATGGCGGACCATCGACATCGTGGTCGCCTCGGTGATCGCTGTCGCCTTCGGCGTCATCTTCTGGGCCTGGGGCCTGGTCTGGAGCGCCACCGAGGGCGCCTTCGCCTTCTTCCCGCCGGCACAGACGCTGATCTACGGCGTCTGGCTGATGCCGGCCGTGGTCGGCGGCCTGGTCATCCGCAAGCCCGGCGCGGCGCTCTACTGCGAGACGGTGGCGGCGGTCGTCTCCGCGCTGCTGGGCAGCCAGTGGGCCGGCACGGTCATCCCGCAGGGGATCGTGCAGGGCATCGGCGCCGAGTTGGCCTTCGCCGCCTTCCGCTACCGGTCGTACCGGCTGCCGACAGCGGCGCTGGCCGGCGCGCTTACCGGTCTGAGTGCCGCGCTGTTCGACTTCTTCGTCTGGAACGTCGACTACGCGCTGGGTGACTACCGCATCCCGTACGCGCTGCTCACCATCGTCAGCGCCACGGTGATCGCCGGTGTCGGCGGCTGGCTGCTCACCCGTGCCCTGGCCAACACAGGCGTCCTGGACCGCTTCCCCGCAGGCCGAAACCGAGCCCTCGTCTGACCCCACCCCTCGTGTCGATCATGAGGTTGACTGTGGATTGGGTATCCATCCGCAGGTCAACCTCATGATCGACCAGGCAGGGTGGCACAGGTGGGTGGGAGGGGGTGGGTCCGGTGGGTGAGGTTCTGCTGCGGGGGTTCGGGTGGCGGCACGCTGGGCGGCGCGCCTGGGCGGTGCGCGGGGTCGACCTGCGGGTGGAGGCCGGTGAGCGCGTACTGCTGCTCGGGCCATCGGGGGCCGGCAAGAGCACCCTGCTCAGCGCGCTGGCCGGGTTGCTGGCCGAGGACTCCGGCGAGCAGGAGGGCACCGTCGAGATCGACGGGCTCGACCCGCGCAAGGGCCGCGAACGCGTCGGCATCGTCTTCCAGGACCCGCAGACCCAGTTGGTGATGGCCCGCAGCGGAGACGACGTCGCGTTCGGGCTGGAGAACCGGGGCGTACCGACAGCCGAGATCTGGCCCCGCGTCGACGAGGCACTGCGTCGCGTCGGCTTCCCGTACTCCCGGGACCGCAACACCGCCGCACTCTCCGGCGGCGAGCAGCAACGCCTCGCCCTGGCCGGCGCACTTGCCCTGCGCCCCGGCCTGCTGCTGCTCGACGAACCGACCGCCAACCTCGACCCGGCCGGCGCCGACCTGATCCGACGGGCGGTGGCTGGCGCCCTGGACGCGGACACCACGCTGATCCTTGTCGAACACCGGGTCGCCGATGCGCTGCCGCTTGTCGACCGGGTGGTCGTCCTGGAACCCGGCGGCGGGGTCCGCGCGGACGGGCCACCCGAGGCGGTCTTCGCCGCGCACGGCGCCGCCCTCGCCGCCGAGGGCGTGTGGGTGCCGGGCCACCCCGTCACGCCCCGGCCGGCCACCGCCGCCGCCGGGGAGGTGCTGATCACCGCCGACCGGCTCGGCCTGCCGCCCCGGCTGAGTCCCACAAACCTGGCGGTACGCGCCGGAGAGGCACTCGCCGTACGCGGCCCGAACGGCGCCGGCAAGTCGACGCTCGCACTGCTGCTCGGCGGGCTGCTCAAGCCGGGCACCGGCCGGGTGACCGCGTCCGCCGAGCTGGCCGGTTCGGACCAGCGCACTCCCCCGCACCGGTGGCGTGCACCCGCGCTCGCCCGGCGGATCGGGTCGGTCTTCCAGGACCCGGAGCACCAGTTCGTCACCAGCACCGTCTTCGACGAGTTGGCGCTCGGCCCGCGCCGGACCGGCCAATCCGACTCGACCGTCAAGGACACCGTGGCGGACCTGCTGGACCGGCTGCGGCTGACCCGGCTGGCCGTCGCCAACCCGTACACCCTCTCGGGTGGGGAGGCGCGGCGGCTGAGCGTCGCGACCGCCCTGGCCACCGCGCCACGCCTGCTGATCTGCGACGAACCGACCTTCGGCCAGGACCGGCGCACCTGGCGGGAGTTGGTCGACCTCTTCGCCGACCTGCGCGACGCCGGACACGGAATCGTCACTGTCACCCACGACGCGGATTTCGTCGCCGCGCTCGCCGACCGCACCGTCACCCTGGAGCGACAGTGACCACCCCGGGCGCCAACCTCGTCGACGGCGCTCTCCGGCCGCACCGCGATTCAGGAGCGACAGTGGTCGCCCGGGGTGGCGTCCGATGATCAGTATTGAGCCGGTCGCCGCGCCCGGCGCGCCGCTGGCCCGGCGCAACCCGGTGGCGAAGGTCGCCGCCGCCCTGGTCTTCTCGTTCACCCTGCTGGCCACCCTGGACCCGGTGGCCCCGGCGATCGCCATCGCTGTGGAACTCGCCGTTCTGCCGCTGTTCGGCGTCCGCTACCGGGTGCTGGCCCGACGATCCCTGCCCCTGCTACTCAGCGCCGTGGGCATCCTGGTCACCCTGGTGCTCTTCGCCGCCGACAAGTCCGGCCGGGTCCTGCTGGACGTCGGGCCGGTGCTGGTGACCACAGGCGTCCTGCTCACCGCGCTCGGTCTGGTGCTGCGGGTGTTCGCGGTTGCCCTGCCCGGCGTGATCGTCTTCGCCACCACCGACCCCACCGACCTCGCCGACGCGCTGATCCAGAACGCGAAGGCGCCGCCCCGGTTCGCCATCGGAGCACTTGCCGCGTTCCGGCTGGTGCCGCTGCTCGGGCAGGAATGGCAGATGATCAGCATGGCCCGGCGGGCGCGCGGCGTCGACGCCGGACGCAACCCGGTGGCGAAGCTGCGACTCTTCACCTCCACCGCGTTCGCGCTGCTGGTCGGGGCGATCCGCCGAGGCACCCGACTGGCCGTAGCAATGGACGCGCGGGGGTTCGACGCCGACACACCCCGTACCGTCGCCCGCCGCCAACGCTTCGGCCCCGCCGACTGGCTGCTCGTCGCCGGGGCGGTCGCCCTGGCCGGCGGCGCCCTGACCGTAAGCGTCCTGCTCGGCACCTTCCGCCCGCTGATCGGCTGATCAGCCCCGGGGCCGCTGTCAAGATCCGCACAACATCGGGGATGTTGTGGCCTCGCAGGCCGGAGAAGACCGCACCATCCCTGATGTTGCGGCCTCGCCTGCCGGTGGAGGCCACAACATCGGGGATGGTGTCGTCATCGCCCGCCGCACGGCGGGCGATGACGGATCGGTCAGCTGCGGCGGAAGGCGTAGCGGCGTGGTTGGCCAGCCTGCTGGCTCTTGCCGCCGCCGGAGCGGCCTCCACCACCGTGCGGCGGCCCGGCCGTCGGCGCCGTCGGTCGCCCGGCCGCCTTCGGCAGGTCTGCCACCGCTGGCGCGTCGACTGCTGCCGGCACGTCGACCGGCGCGAGCTCACCCAGCGCCACCGCGGGCAGCGCCGGCCCAACCAGCCCCGCCGGCAGCGCCGGCCCAACCAGCCCCGCCGGCAGCGCCGGTTCAACCAGCCCCGCCGGCAGCGCCGGCTCAACCAGCCCTGCCGGCTCGACCAGCACGGCCGGTAGCGCCGGCTCGACCGTGCGGCCGAGGTCGGGGCGGGTTGGTGGGAGCGGGCCGCGCTTGGCCGCCGGGTCGGTGCCGAGCGGCGTCGGTCCGGGGGTACGGGACTTCTTCGGGTTGCGCCTGGCGGGCATCCGGGCCTCCTTCGGTGCCGACCGTCACGGCCGGTCCCGCGCTCCGGCGGTCGGTCGGATCGGCTGGTGACCGTCGCGGCGCGACGGTCGAGATGGGGAGGGGACTGCTCACCGGAACCGACAAGCACCGCCGAAGACGGCTGGCGAGAATGCGGACGCCGGGAGCGCACGGACCGCGACGCGGGGCGGCGGCCGGCTCGGAAGTGGGGCGTCAGTAGCGCATGACCGGACACTATCGGGTGGGCGTACACCGGCGCAGCCGATTTTCCTGGCACGATCGGCGGCATGCTTATCGCGTTCTCGGTAACCCCGCTCGGTGTCGGTGAGTCCGTCGGTGACCTGGTCGCCGAGGCGGTACGGGTGGTCCGCGAGTCCGGGTTGCCCAACCGGACCGACGCCATGTTCACCACGATCGAGGGTGAGTGGGACGAGGTGATGGCGGTGGTCAAGCGGG
Source organism: Micromonospora sp. NPDC000316 (assembly GCF_042898885.1). Classification (NCBI taxonomy): domain Bacteria; kingdom Bacillati; phylum Actinomycetota; class Actinomycetes; order Micromonosporales; family Micromonosporaceae; genus Micromonospora; species Micromonospora sp. NPDC000316. The sequence goes on along the minus strand of NZ_JBIAZG010000003.1, from coordinate 76,105 downwards.
CGGTCGACGTGGTGGCCGCGCAGGCGCCGCGGGTGAGCGTGGTGCTCAAGGCCGACGTGCGGCCCGGCGTGACCGACGCGCTCACCGCGAAGGTGGCGCACGTGGAGGATCGCCTGGCCCGGGGCTGACCACCGTCGGTCGCTGACGCCAAGGGTTGGCCGCTGGGTCGGTCGCCGCCCCGAGGCTGGCCGCTGGGCCGGTCGAGGGCGCAGCGCCACCGGTCGGTGACCAACTGTTGACAGGTGTGCTCGCGCTGCGTACCCCGCGATACGGTCGCAGCAGGACTGCACGACAGCGAGAGGTGGCAGCACGGATGGCTCAGCAGGCGACAGCGCAGATCGGCGTGACCGGGCTGGCGGTGATGGGCCGCAACCTGGCCCGCAACCTGGCCCGCAACGGCTTCACCGTGGCGGTGCACAACCGTTCACCCGAGCGCACCCGCAGCCTCATCGCCGAGCACGGTGACGAGGGCACCTTCGTACCCGGCGAGTCGATGGCCGACTTCGTGGCGTCACTGGAACGGCCCCGCGCGGTGATCGTGATGGTCAAGGCGGGCGCGCCCACCGACGCGGTGATCGACGAGTTGGTGCCGCTGCTGGACGAGGGCGACATCATCGTCGACTGTGGCAACGCCCACTTCGCCGACACCCGTCGCCGGGAGGAGGCGCTGCGCGCGAAGGGACTGCACTTCAGCGGCACCGGCGTCTCCGGCGGCGAGGAAGGCGCGCTGCTCGGGCCGAGCATCATGCCGGGGGGTTCGGACGAGTCGTACACCAAGCTCGGTCCGATGTTCGAGAAGATCGCCGCCCACGTGGACGGTGCGCCGTGCTGCATGCACGTCGGACCGGACGGCGCCGGGCACTTCGTCAAGATGGTGCACAACGGCATCGAGTACGCCGACATGCAGCTCATCGCCGAGGCGTACGACCTGCTCCGGGCCGGTCTGGGCGCGCAGCCGGCGGAGATCGCGCAGATCTTCCGCGACTGGAACGAGGGCGAGCTGGGCTCGTTCCTCATCGAGATCACCGCCGATGTGCTCGCGCACACCGACGCGGCGACCGGCCGGCCGTTCGTGGACATCGTGCAGGACCGCGCCGAGCAGAAGGGCACCGGGCGGTGGACCGTGCAGAGCGCCCTCGACCTCGGCATTCCGATCACCGGGATCGCCGAGGCGACGTTCGCCCGTTCGCTCTCCGGGCACGTCGACCAGCGCGAGGCGGCCCGCCGGGCGTTCCCGGACGCCGGTGACAAGTGGCAGGTGACCGACCGGGACGCGTTTATCGAGGACGTCCGCCGGGCGCTGCTCGCTTCCAAGATCGTGGCGTACGCGCAGGGCTTCGACCACATCCGCGCCGGCAGCCAGGAGTACGACTGGAACATCGACCTCGGCGGCACGGCGACGATCTGGCGGGGCGGCTGCATCATCCGAGCCCGCTTCCTCGACCGGATCCGTGAGGCGTACGACGAGCAGCCCGACCTGCCGACGCTGCTTGTGGCGCCGTACTTCGCCGACGCGGTAAGTGCCGGCGTGCCGAGCTGGCGGCGAGTGGTGGCCGACGCGGCCCGGGCCGGAGTGCCGACGCCGGCGTTCTCGTCGTCACTGGCGTACTTCGACGCGCTGCGCGCCGAGCGGCTCCCCGCCGCGCTGATCCAGGGCCTGCGGGACGACTTCGGCGCCCACACCTACCAGCGCGTCGACCGCGAGGGCTCGTTCCACACCCTGTGGTCCGGAGACCAAACCGAACAAAAAGCCTAACCACCCCCCACCCTGCCCCGCGCCCCCTCGCCCTCGCCCGCGCCCGCGCCCGCGCCCGCGCCCGCGCCCGCGCCCGCGATCTTGCACTTTCGGACCCCGAAACGCGGTCTATATACCGTTATGCCCGGGCAGAAAGTGCAAGATCGCGGGCGAGGCGGGGCAGCGCGGGACGGGGCGGGGCAGCGCGAGGCGGGGCGGGGCAGCGCGAGGCGGGGCGGGGCAGCGCGAGGCGGGGCGGGGCAGCGCGAGGCGGGGCGGGGCAGCGCGGGGGCGGGGCAGGGCAGCGCGGGGCGGGGCGCGGGTTAGGCCAGGGTTGCGTGCATTTCCCAGGCCAGGATTTCGGCGGGTTCGGTGGCGGTTACGCGGCGGGCGCCGGTCCTTGTGAGTCGGGCCGCGTCGCCGGTGCCTAGCGGACCGCTGTCTTCCAGGGTCACCGTGCCGTTGGGCACGTACAGGTGCACGAAGGGCGCGTCCGGGAGGGTGACCTCGTCGCCGGGGGCGAGGCGGGCGGCGTGCAGGGTGGCGTACCGGTTGCGGATCCGGATCGCGGACGCGCCGTCGTAGCGGTCCATCCCGGAGGCGATCGGCACCAGGCCGCCCCGCAGCAACTCGTCCTCGATCTCCAGCTGTTCATAGCCGGGGTCGACGCCCTGCTCGTCGGGGAGCACCCACATCTGCACGAAGTGCACGGGGTCGCTGTGCGGCTCCTGGTTGTTGAGCCGCCAGGCGTCGTTCTTCTCCGAGTGCAGGATGCCCGTGCCGGCGCTCATCCGCTGGGCCAGGCCCGGGTAGATCACGCCGGAGTGGCCTGTGGAGTCCTGGTGCACAAGGGAGCCGCGCAGCACCCAGGTGATGATCTCCATGTCCTGGTGCGGGTGGGTCTCGAAGCCGGCGCCCGGGTGGACCACGTCGTCGTTGTTGACAAGCAGCAGACCGTGGTGGGTGTTGGCCGGGTCGTAGTGCCGCGAGAACGAGAACGAGTGCTTCGAGTCCAGCCAGGAGATCCGGGTGGCGAAGCGGTCCTCGGCTCGGCGCACGTCGACCGAGGGTGCGGGCGTGGTCACCAGGCCCGCTGCCCGGCGTCGGGGGTCGACGGTGCCCAGGTGAGGGCCGGCTCGCCGGTGGCCAACTCGGCGATCTCGCCGCTGCGCAGTTGCGGCGTGTGGCCGAACTCCGCGCAGTGCTGCTCGGCGATCTCGGCGCAGATCTCGGCCACCTGTTCGCAGATCGGGTCACCCAGGTCGGCAGCGCTCAACGCCATGATCATCTTGTACCGGAGATCGCGCATATCCACCCCAACCGCCGTCATCACGCCACCTTCGGACCCTACCCGCCCCTCGTCCCCCGCCACCCGGGAACAACGCGAAGGCGCCGCCCGCACGGATGCGGGCGGCGCCTGGCGTCGGGGGTCAGAAGAACCGGCGGCGCTTGGCCTTCTGAGGGCGGATCAGGTCGGCACCTCGGGTCAGCAGCCGACTCGCCCCGGAGGGACCACGCCGGGCCTCCAGGGTGTGGCTGAGGCGGCGGGCACCGGCCGCGGCCACTGGCACCGCGATCGCCATCACCGCCCACTGTGCAATGCGCTTCTGGATCATGTGGGTTCACCTCCGTCAGTGGCTCCTGACGCTTCTGGTACCCACTGTGACGTGCCGGTAAGCCTCTCAGCCCACCGGGGCGACCGGGTTGGGCAGCGCGCCGCCGAAGCGTCGGTCCCGCTGGGCGTACAGCTCGCACGCGTACCAGAGGTGACGGCGGTCGAAGTCCGGCCAGAGCGTGTCCAGAAAGACCAACTCGGCGTACGCGGTCTGCCAGAGCAGGAAGTTGGAGATCCGCTCCTCGCCGGAGGGGCGCAGGAACAGGTCCACCTCCGGGATCTCCGGGTGGTAGAGGTATTTCGCCACGGTCTTCTCGGTGACCTTCGCCGGATCCAGCAGGCCGGCCGCCACGTCCCGGGCGATCGCGGCGGCGGCATCGCCGATCTCGGCCTGCCCGCCGTAGTTGACGCAGAACTGCAGGGTAAGCGTCGAGTTGCCCCGGGACATCTCCTCGGCGGTCTGCAACTCGGAGATGACGCTCTTCCACAACCGGCCGGGCCGACCCGACCAGACCACCCGCACGCCGAGGTCGACAAGTTGGTCGCGACGCCGACGGATGACATCCCGGTTGAACCCCATCAGGAAGCGGACCTCGTCGGGCGAGCGCCGCCAGTTCTCGGTGGAGAACGCGTACGCCGACAGGTAGGGGATGCCCATCTCGATGGCGCCCTCGATGGTGTCGAAGAGGCTGTGCTCCCCCGCCTCGTGGCCCTTGGTGCGGGGCAACCCGCGGTCCTTGGCCCACCGGCCGTTGCCGTCCATCACCACGGCCACGTGCTTTGGCACCGCCTCGGTGGGCAGCGCCGGCGGCCGGGCACCCGACGGGTGCGGTGTCGGTGGCGTCGGCTCGCGCCGGCCGGCTTTCTTCGATCGGATCACTCGATCACTCCTTGCTCGCGCCGTCCGCCCCGGCCTCGACGTCGCCGCGTGGCCGGAGCACCACGGCCCCGGTGCCATCCGGCGGCGAGGCCGTGCCGGCCGCCGAGGAACCCCGGTCGACCAGCGGCAGCGAGCGTAGCGCGCGTTCCAGGTGCCACTGCAGGTGCGCCGCGACAAGGCCGCTGCACTCCCGGCGTACACCGGTCTCGGTGGCGTCGGCGACCACCCAGTCACCGGTGGCCAACGCGGACATCAGGTCGATGGTGGCCGGCGCGGGGTGGGCCGCGCCGGGTGGCCGGCAGTCCGGGCAGACCGCGCCGCCGGCCGGCACGGAAAACGCGCGGTGCCGCCCGGGAGTGCCGCAGACCGCGCAGGCGATAAGCGCCGGCGCCCAGCCCGCCAGGGACATGCCGCGCAGCAGGTACGCGTCGAGCACCAGGGTGGTGGCGTGCTCACCGCGGGACAGCGCCTTCAGCGCGCCCAGGGTGAGCTGGAACAGCCGCAGCGACGGCTCCCGCTCGACAGGCGTCAGCCGCTCGGCGGTCTCGGCGATCGCGCTGGCCGCCGTGTAGCGGGGATAGTCGCCGAGGAACCGCTTGCCGTAGAGGTCGATGCCCTCGACCTGGCTGACGGTGTGCAGCGAACTGCCGTGGTTGCCCTTGGGATCACCGGCAAGTTGCAGGTCGACGTGACCGAACGGCTCCAGCCGGGCACCGAACTTGCTTGTGGTGCGCCGGATGCCCCGGGCCACCGCGCGCAGTCGGCCGTGCCGGCGGGTGAGCAGAGTGATGATCCGGTCGGACTCGCCGAGCTTCTGCACGCGCAGCACCACCGCGTCGTCGCGGTAGAGCTGTCGGCGGTACCCGGCCATCGGGCCATTCTCCCTCGGGGTGCGAAATCAGGGTTGCTTCGGGGTGGACGCGCGGAAGTTCCCTGATGCACAAGGATCTCCACCGACCGTAGCGTGCTCCCCATGGCACAGCACCGGATCACCGCCGCCCCTCGCCGCCTGGCCACCGTGGCCGTCACGTGGGGGTTGGCCACCAGCCTCATCCTGCTCTCCGCGTGTGACAACCTGGCCTTCCGCCGGCTCGACTACGACAACACCGAGGCGGTGAAGATCACCAGCATCCAGGTGCGCGGAGGCTCCGGCGACATGGTGGTCCGGGGCAGCGGCCCGGACACCGAAGTGCGGATCAAGCGGGTGGTGCGTTACCAGGGCGGCGAGCCCAAGACGCGGTACGAGATCAAGGGCAGCGAACTGGTGCTCGACAGCGACTGCGGCAACAGGTGCAGCGTCTCCTACGACGTGACAGTTCCGCCGGGCGTGATCGTGCAGGGTGAGGGCGGCTCCGGCAACGCCGAACTGAGCCGTGTCGGCGCGGTGAAGCTGCGGCTGGGCTCGGGCGACGTGCGCATCACAGACGCCTCCGGTGCGCTCGACGTGGAGACCGGCTCCGGCAACATCGAGGTGAACGGGGCCAGCGCGGCGGTACGCCTGCGCGCTGGGTCCGGCGAGGTCAACGCCCGCCGTGTGAACGGCGCGACGGACGCCGAGGCCGGCTCGGGCAACGTCACAGTCGAACTGGATACGCCCGCCTCTGCACGGGTGCACACCTCCAGCGGAAACGCCACACTGCTGGTGCCGGCCGGCACCTACCGGGTCCGCACCAGCACCGGCTCCGGGGAGGCGGTGGTCACCGTCGCCAACGACCCCGCCGCGTCCCTGGTGCTCGACGGCTCGGCCGGCAGCGGCAACGTCATGATCAGCCAGCGTTGATCTCGACGCTGGAGGCGGCCCCGGCCACCCCCTGCGCCGGTACGCCCGCCCGGCCGCTGGTCTCCTCTGCCCGGCCAGCGCCCAACCGGTCGACTGACTCGACGGCACACCGGCCCGTCGGATCGGCATCGGAGCGGGGCTGCGGGGCAGCCGACCGGCCCGTCGGATCGGCGGTGGCCGGGTTCGGTGGCCCGAACGGGCGCGGCGCGCCAAGGGGGATCAACTCCGGGCGGCGACGGGCGGCGACGTCCTCGACCCAGCCGACAGCCAGGGTGACCAGCCCGACCAGCCCGAAGACCAGCAGCACCCGGATGGCCAGTCCCAGCGGGTCCTGGTGGGACCAGCCGACGACATCGACAAGCGGGGTGAGTGCCACCACGAACGGCATGTGCCAGAGGTAGATGGTCAGCGCCCGCCGGTTGACCACAGTCACCGCCCGGTCGGCCAGCCGGAGACGCTGCAACCAGGCCATCCCCGCCGGTGCCCGCCCTAGGGCGATCAGGATGAACGCCGCCGACCAGAGGGCGTTGCCGAGATGGTTGTCGTTGAGGTCGTACCCCCGGGGGCCTGGATGCGCGACGAGCCAGGCGCCGCCGGCCAGCGCGAGGACCGACGCCAGCGGGTACAGGACCCGGCCGGCGAGCCGTCGCAGCATCCCGGCGTGGTGGGCGAAGCCGAGCAGCCACGCGCCGAAGTACAACCCGAACTCGCGCAGCACCGCCGGGGGCGCCTGGTAGATGCCCACCTCGATCGCCACCAACAGCAGGTACGGGGCGAGCAGGGTGGGCAGCGGAGCCTTACGGAACAGCCAGAGCGCGACAGGCGAGACGAGCACGAACCACAGGTAGTCGCGCAGGTACCAGATGACGCTCAGCGCGAGAGCACCCCAGTGGTTGGCCGGCGGGTCCGCGATCGGGAACAGCCACAGCAGCACCCGAGGTGACAACGCCAGCTCGCTGAACAGCATGGCCGGCACGAAGATCACCGCCAGCACCCACAGCGACGGCAGCAGCCGGCGCAACCGGCGACCGACAGCCACCGGGCCGGAACGGGTGAGCGAGGCGGCCATCAACGAACCGGCGAGCGCGAACATCACCGACATGGCAGGGAAGACGAGTGTGAGGGACGCCCACCCGGTGACGTGGTAGACGACTACTCGGACGATGGCCAGGAAACGGAGCAGATCGAGATACCTGTTGCGCATCAGCCTGCATCTGGGTCGGGGACGCGGGGGGTCGTACTCCCCTACCCTTCGCGCTGTCGCCGCTAAACGGTACCGACGCCGGCCAAACGTGAATCATCCCATACGTCCGACCGAAAACGACTTTGTCCGACAGCGCACCCAACGACCGCCTGGCCCGACCCGCTGGGCCAGGCGGAACGGCGTCAGAACCCCAGCTTGCGCAGCTGCTTCGGGTCGCGCTGCCAGTCCTTCGCCACCCGGACGTGCAGGTCCAGATAGACGCGGGTGCCGAGCAACTCCTCGATCTGCCGGCGAGCGTTGGTGCCGACCTCCTTGAGCCGGCTCGCCTTGTGACCGAGCACGATCGCCTTCTGGCTGGGCCGCTCCACGTACAGGTCGGCGTAGATCTTCGTGAGCTGACCCTCGGGGATCATCTCCTCCACCACCACGGCGATCGAGTGCGGCAGCTCGTCACGGACCCCCTCCAGGGCGGCCTCCCGGATCAGCTCCGCGACCATCACCTGCTCCGGGTCGTCGGTGAGCATGTCGTCCGGATAGAGCTGCGGCGACGGCGGCAGATAGCTGGTCATCACGTCGACAAGCGTGTCCACCTGATGCCCGGAGACGGCGCTCACCGGCACGATCTCGGCGAACTCCCCCATCTCGCTCACCGCGAGCAACTGCTCCGCCAGCCGACCCTTGTCCACCAGATCGGTCTTGGTGACCACGGCAAGCACTGTCGCCTTCAACTCGGCCAGCTCACCGCTGATGAACCGATCGCCACGCCCCACCGGCTCGTCGGCTGGGATGCAGAGACCGATCACGTCGACCTCCGTCCAGGTGGACCGGACCAGGTCGTTGAGGCGCTCCCCGAGCAGCGTCCGGGGACGGTGCAGGCCCGGCGTGTCGACAAGGACCAACTGCGACTCCGGCCGGTGCAGCACCGCCCGGATGACGTGGCGGGTGGTCTGCGGCTTGTTCGAGGTGATCGCGATCTTGGTGCCGACGATGGCGTTGGTAAGCGTCGACTTTCCGGCGTTGGGCCGGCCCACGAAACAGCCGAACCCAGCCCGGTACGGGCGCGGCTCGGGATCCCGCACGGGGCTCACTCGGTCACCGTGCCCAGCACGGTGCCGTCCGGCGCGGCCACGTGGATCGGCGCGTCCGCGGCGAGGTCACGCACGACGGCATGCCCGGCGCCGTCAAGCGTCGACGCCTCGGTCACCACGACAGCCGCCTCCAGCCGGCTCGCCCCGGCTGCCACGGCCGAGGCCACCGCCAACTGCAGGGCGGTGAGCGTCAGCGAGGGCAACGCGATGCTGGCCGCCGCGTACGTCCGGCCGTCGGAGTCCCGGACCGCGGCGCCCTCCACGGCGCCGACCCGCCCGCGGGCTCCCCGAGCCAGGACGACGAGCTTGCCGTCCTCGGCACTCAGCGGTGCCGGCGCGGTGGGGGTGGGCCGGGCGGGGGGCGCGGCGGGTGTGTCAGGCATCGGCGGGTTGCCTCTCCTCGTCTCGAAAATGATCTGGGTCGTCCCCGGGACCGGCCTGCTCGCCGCGCCCGGAGGTGTCCTGCTCGCTGCCCGGCTCCAACCTGCTGACCAGGACGGTGTCGATCCGGTTGCGCCGGCCGGTGGTGCCCTCGGCGACCAGCCGAAGGCCGGCCACCTCGGCCTCAGCCCCAGGGATCGGCACCCGCCCGAGCGACTGGGCGAGCAGGCCACCGACCGTCTCCACCTCGTCGGTGGGCAGATCGGTGTCGAACATCTCGCCAAGGTTCTCCACCGGAAGGCGGGCAGTGACCCGCACCGAGGAGTCCCCGAGGCGTTCGACGGGCGGGCGTTCGACATCGTACTCGTCGGTGATCTCGCCGACGATCTCCTCCAGGATGTCCTCGATGGTGACCAGGCCGCCGGTGCCGCCGTACTCGTCGACGACGATGACCAGGTGGTTGCGGGCCGCCTGCATCTCTGACAGCAAGTCGTCGACCGGCTTGGACTCCGGCACGAAGGTGGCCGGGCGCATCAGCTCGGCGACAGGCAACTGCTCGGCATCCGGGTCACCGCCCCGGGACCGGCGGATCAGATCCTTGAGGTAGAGCACGCCGAGCACGTCGTCGACGCTCTCGCCGATCACCGGAATGCGGGAGAACCCGGAACGCAGGAAGAGCGCCAGCGCCTGCGCGAGGGTCTTGCCCTCCTCGATCCACACCATCTCGGTGCGCGGCACCATCACCTCACGGGCGATGGTGTCGCCGAGCGCGAAGACCGAGTGGATCATCTGTCGTTCGCCGTGCTCGACGACGCCGCGCTGCTCGGCCAGGTCGACCAACTCACGCAGCTCCACCTGACTGGCGAACGGCCCCTCGGGGAAACCGCGCCCCGGGGTGACCGCGTTGCCGATCAGGATGAGCAGCGACGCGAGTGGGTTGAGCGCACGGCCCAGCCAGCGGACCAGCGGCGCCACCGCCCGCCCCACGGCGTACGCGTGTTGCCGGCCGATGGTGCGCGGGGCTACACCGACCACGACGAAGCTCACCACTGCCATCGCACCGGCGGTGACAAGCGCCGCACGCCAACCGGCGCCGAAGCTGTCCACCGCGACAAGCGCCACGAGCGTGGTGGCGGTCAGCTCCGCGAGGAGCCGCAGCAGCAGGAGCAGATTGAGGTGCCGGACGACGTCGCCGGCCACGACCTGGAGGGTACGAGCACCGCGTACGCCGTCCCGGGCCAACTCGGCGGCCCGGGCCGGCGAGATCGCGGCGAGCGCCGCCTCGGTCATCGCGATCAGACCTGCCAACACCACGAGGCCGGCCGCGAAGAAGATCAGTTGCAGGTCGGGAAGGCCGGCGGGGCCGACCGCAAGGAGCGGAGTGGACATCACTGGGTGCGGGTCGACCGCCAGCTCGTGAGCAGGCGGGCCTGGAGCGCGAACATCTCCCGCTCCTCCTCCGGCTCGGCGTGGTCGTAGCCGAGCAGGTGCAGCACCCCGTGCACGGTGAGCAGGTGCAGCTCGTCGGCCGGGGCGTGCCCGGCGGTCGCCGCCTGCTTGGCCGCGACCTCGGGGCAGAGCACGATGTCGCCGAGCAGGGCCGGCTCACCGCCTGCGGGTGCGGTCTCGCCCGGGCCGTGGTCGACGCTTCCCTCGTCCATCGGAAAGGCGAGCACGTCGGTCGGGCCGTCACCACCCATCCAGCGGTGGTTCAGCTCGGTCATGTAGTCGATGTCGACAAGCAACACGGACAACTCGGCGAGGGGGTTGACCCCCATCTCGTCGAGGGCGTGCCGGGCGACAGCGAGCACGGCGTCGGTGTCAACCTCGACACCGGACTCGTTGGCGATCTCGATGGACAACTGCTTTCCTCTGCTTTAGCGGCGGCGGCCGGCCCGGCCGCCCTGGGCGGGTCGCCCGGGCACGGCATGGACGCCCTGCGACTGCTGGGCTTCCCGCTCGGCATCCCAGCGGGCGTACGCGTCGACGATCTCCCCGACCAGCCGGTGGCGGACCACGTCGGAGCTGGACAACTGGGAGAAGTGCACGTCCTCGACGTTTTCCAGGATCTCCCGGACCACCCGCAGGCCGCTGCTCGTCCCGCCGGGAAGGTCCACCTGGGTGATGTCACCCGTCACGACGATCTTGGAGTTGAAGCCGAGTCGGGTGAGGAACATCTTCATCTGCTCGGGCGTGGTGTTCTGCGCCTCGTCCAGGATGATGAAAGCGTCATTGAGCGTTCTGCCCCGCATGTACGCCAGGGGGGCGACCTCGATCGTGCCCGCGGCCATCAGCTTCGGGATCGACTCGGGGTCGAGCATGTCGTGCAGCGCGTCGTAGAGCGGGCGCAGGTATGGGTCGATCTTCTCGTTGAGCGTGCCGGGCAGGAAGCCCAGCCGTTCGCCCGCCTCGACCGCCGGCCGGGTCAGGATGATCCGGTTGACCTGCTTGGCCTGCAACGCCTGGACGGCCTTCGCCATCGCCAGGTAGGTCTTGCCGGTGCCGGCCGGGCCGATGCCGAAGACGATGGTGTGCGAGTCGATCGCGTCGACGTACCGCTTCTGCCCGAGTGTCTTGGGGCGGATGGTGCGGCCGCGACGGGAGAGGATGTCGAGGGTCAGGACCTCGGCGGGCCGCTCGGTGCTGCCCTGCTCGAGCATGCCGACGGTACGCCGCACGGCGTCAGTGGTCAGGGTCTCGCCTTTCTCGATGAGTTCGAGCAGCTCAGTGAAGACCCGCTCGGCGAGGGCGTTGTCGGCGGGGGCGCCGGTGATGGTGATCTCGTTGCCCCGCACGTGCACGTCGCTGGTGACCGAGCGCTCGACGAGCCGCAGGATCTCGTCGCCCGCGCCGAGCAGATTGACCATGATCTTGGGGTCGGGCACGGTGATCCTGGTCTGCACCCGGGGAGCGCCGGGAGGTGGAGTGCCGGTCATAAGTTGGGCCGAAGGGCCCTGCGCACCTGCTCTCGATCTCGGGCGCCGGGCCCTGCTGGCACGGCGTGCGGACGTTGCAGCCATCGTATCCGTTCAACGCGGGGCGCATCGCGCCCATTTCCGCTGGCCGCGATCAACTCCCGGCCCGGAAGTCGTGCCTGTCGAAGGTCTCCTGGTGGCGGGTGAACCGGTAGGTCGCCCAGTGCATCCGGACCACCGCGCCGGTCTCGTCCCGGGTCAGCCTCAACAGCTCGCCGGCCTCCCGGCCGGAGACGGTCCGGAACACGTCCGGCCGGTCCGGTAGCGGGGCGAAGACCGCAGGTGGGCGCCCCGCCGGGTCGCCGGCCCCGCGCGCCCGCAGTGTGCCGTCGTGCCAGGAGAAGACGTACTCGAAGCCCTCGCCCCACCACCGGCCGAGCACACCCCGCAGAGCCGCCGGTGCGGGTGCACCGGGTCGCCACGGCTCGATGTCGGCCGGGTCGTGCTCGACGGCCTGGGTGAGCAGCCGGTGCGGCAGGTCGAGCAGTTCCGCAGCCGTACCGGAGGAGCCGAGCACCGCGGCGCCCATCGCGCTGGCCGTGCCGTCGCCGCCCCGGCGGCCGTACACGGCGGCCAGGAAGCCGGGCATCGCCCCGTCGTGCCCCACGTGCACCACGCGCTCGCCCTGCGGTACGAGGATCAGCCCGAGACCGAAGCCGGCGCCCCAGAGCGTCTCGTCGGTGGTCGTCACCGGCCAGCGCATCTCGTCAAGGGTGCCGGGGGCGAGAACCGCGCCGGACGGGTCGAGCGCCGCCGGATCGGCGAGGAAGGCCGCCCAGCGGGCCATGTCGGTAGCGGTGCTCCAGAGCTGGGCGGCCGGACCGACCGCGCCGAAGTCGGTAGGTGGCTCGGCATGGGCCTCGTCGGAGTACGCGTCGACAAGGAACCCGGTCGCCGCCGTCGGCTGCGGGGTCACTGTGGTGTCGGTCAGCCCGAGCGGCGTCAACACCCGCTCCGCGAGCACCTCCGCCCAGCTGCCGCCGCGCAGCCGGGCCACCAGCAGGCCGAGCACCGCCACGCCCAGGTTGGAGTAGTGGAACCGACGGGCTGCGGGCAGCACCCGCTCGGCCCGGTCCAGCTCGGCCACCAGCCGCTCGGCGTCCGGCGCGGCAAGGGTGTCCCAGACGTCGCCGAACGGCTCCCGTTGCAGACCGCCGGTGTGCGACAGCAGCCGTCGTACGGTCAGCTCACCGTGCGCCGGCAGGTCCAGGTGCCGGCCCACCGGATCGTCCAGGTCGAGCAGCCCGTCGTCGCGGCACTGGAGGGTCAGCACCGCAGTGAACGTCTTGGTGACCGAGCCGATCCGGAACTGGGTGCGCGGCCCCAGCGCGCTGTCGGTGCCGGTGCCGCCGACGGTGCAGGTCCACAGCGGCCGGTCGGCCCGGTGCAGCGCTGCCGACAGCGCCGGCACCCGGGCGTCGGCCTGCACCCGCCGGACCAGCCGGCCCAACCGGTCGTGCACGTCGGGGCCGGTCGTCACGCCAGGTCCCGGGCGAGCATCGGGCCGAGCGGCGCGCCACCGAGCAGATGCGCGTGCACGTGGAAAACCTCCTGCCCGCCGTACGCCCCGGTGTTGAACATCAGCCGGAAGCCGTCGCCGAGCAGACCCTCGTCCTCGGCCACCGCGGCGGCCGTGGCCAGCACCTCACCGGCCAGGCCGGGATCACCCTCGGCGAGGGTGGCGACGTCGGCGTAGTGCTCCTTCGGAATGACCAGAACGTGCACAGGTGCCTTCGGGTCGATGTCGCGGAAGGCGAGCGTCGTGGCGGTCTCCCGGACCACTGTGGCCGGGATCTCCCCGGCGACGATGCGGCAGAACAGGCAGTCGGATCCCATCGGGGCAGTGTAAGGAAGGGGCCGCTCAAGGCACGCGCGACTCCTGGGGCAGGATGGCTGGCATGACTGCTCGGGCCGTACTGGTGACCGGTTCCTCGCGTGGCATCGGCGCGGCGGTGGCGATGGCGTTCGCGGCCGGCGGTGACCGCGTGGCGATCCACCACCGCGACTCCGCCGACACGGCCGAAGAGCTACGCGGGCGACTGCCGGGTACCGGGCACGTGGTGGTTCGCGCCGACCTCACCGATCCGGATGCGGTCCGGGCCATGGTCGACCGAGCCGCCGAACTGCTCGGCGGGTTGGACGTGCTGGTCAACAACGCCGGGACGTACGGCGACCGCGACGACCCGCACCCGATCTTCGGCGCCTCGTACGGGGAGTGGCAGCAGCGCTGGCGGCAGGTGCTGGAGACGAACCTGACCGGTGCCGGCAACGTCATCTGGTGCGCCGCACAGCACATGCGCGAACGTGGCGGGCGGATCGTCAACGTCTCGTCCCGTGGCGCGTTTCGCGGCGAGCCGCACCAGCCGGCGTACGGGGCCAGCAAGGCAGGGCTGAACGCGCTGGGTCAGTCCCTCGCCGTGGCGCTCGCGCCGTACGGCATCACCGTCGCCACCGTCGCGCCGGGCTTCGTGGCGACCGACATGGTCACCGAGTACCTGGACGGCGAGCAGGGCGCGGCAATCCGGGCGCAGAGCCCGTTCGACCGGGTGGGCCGACCGGAGGAGATCGCCGCTGCCGTGCACTGGCTGGCCTCGCCGCAGGCCGAGTGGGCATCCGGCACGATCGTCGACCTCAACGGCGCGTCCTACCTGCGCAGCTGACCAACCCTACCAACGACCGACCAACGACCGGCAAGCGCCGAGCGGCTCCACCTGCTCATCGTGTCCTTTGCTCTGCTTCAACCACCGCAACACCCAACGACCGAAACCGTTGCGTCCGTTGAAGCAGAGCAAAGGACACCCACAGGTGGTCCGGGCCGAGGCCGGGGCCGGGGCCGGGGCCGGGCCCACCTGGGCCGGCTCGACTCGGCCTGGGTCGGCCTGGCCCGCGCACTGTCGTCCGCCCGGAACCGAGGCTGCGAAGGGCCACCAGACGCGGCTGGGCTGGGCCTGCCCGTCGGGCGTGGAGTGGGTGAAGGTCGGGTTACCAGCGGCCGAGGCGGGTGGCGAGCACGCTGAGCGCGGCCACGCCGGCGGTGGAGGTGCGCAGGACCTCGGCACCGAGCCGTACGGGTCGGCCGCCGGCCTCCCGGAAGGCGGTCAGCTCGGCCGAGTCGATGCCACCCTCCGGGCCGACCACGAGCACGATCTCACCGGCTGCCGGCAGGTCGGCGGTGGTCAGCCGCTCGTCGGCCTCCTCGTGCAGCACGAACCCGGCGGCGGCACCGGCGATCCGGCGGGCCACTGTCGCGGTGGACTCGTCGGGCGCACCGGCCACGACCGGCAGCCACGGCCGGCGGGCCTGCTTGGCCGCCTCCCGGGCGGTGGCCACCCACTTCTCCCGGGCGCGTACGCCCCGGTCGCCGCGCCACTGGGTCACCGAACGGGACGCCGCCCAGGGCACGATCTCGTCCACCCCTACCTCGGTCATCGCCTGCACGGCCAGCTCACCCCGGTCGCCCTTGGCGATGCCCTGCACGGTCACCAGCCGGGGTACGGGCGCGTCCGCGTACCCCCGGGAGGTGATGGTGAGGTCCAGGTTGCCTCGGCCGACGGCGGTGACCACGGCGGCTGCCGTGCCGCCCCGGCCGTCGGCGAGCAGCAACTCCTCGCCGACCCGCAGCCGCTGCACTGTGGCGGCGTGGTGCCCCTCCGGGCCGTCCAGGGTCAGCGCGTCGCCGGTGGGCAGCGCCTGGACCAGGAACAGCGGCGCGGACACCTCAGGCGTGCCCGTTGAACGCGTCGCGCATCCGGGAGAAGAAGCCGCCCTGCTTGCTCAGCTCGGCGACCTCCTCGCCCCGGGTCTTGGCGAAGTCGCGCAGCATCCGCTCCTGGTCCGGGTCGAGCTTGGTCGGCGTACGGACGTCGAGGTGCACGTAGAGGTCGCCCCGGCCGGTGCCGCGCAGGTGCGGCACACCCCGGGCGCGCAGCCGCAGCGTGCTGGCCGGCTGGGTGCCGGCCTTGACGTCGACGGTCTCCTCGCTGTCAAGCGTCTTGATGGTGAGCCGGGTGCCCAGTGCGGCGGCGGTCATCGGCACGGTGACCCGGCAGTGCAGGTCGTCGCCCTTGCGCGAGTAGACGTCGTGCGGCCGCTCGTGGATCTCGACGTAGAGGTCACCGGCGGTGCCGCCGCCCGGGCCGACCTCACCCTGCTGGGCCAGCCGGATCCGCATGCCGTCCTCGACGCCGGCCGGGATCTTGACGGTCAGCGAGCGCCGGGTGCGCACCCGGCCGTCGCCAGCGCAGGTGGGGCAGGGGTGCGGGATGGTGGTGCCGTAGCCCTGGCAGACGGTGCACGGCCGGGCGGAGACCACCTGGCCGAGGAAGGTGCGCTGCACCGACTGCACCTCGCCCCGACCGGCACACGCCTCGCAGGTGGCCAGGTGGGTGCCGGCCGCCGTGCCTGCGCCCGAGCAGGTGGTGCAGAGCACCGCCGTGTCGACGGTGATCGGGGCCTCGACGCCGAACGCCGTCTCGTGCAGGTCCAGTTCGAGCCGCAGGATCGCGTCGGCACCCGGACGGGTCCGCGGACGGGGGCCACGGGCACCGCCCGCCGCACCGCCGAAGAACGCGTCCATGATGTCCTGGAAACCGACGAACGGGCCGGCTCCACCCGGGCCGCCCGGGCCGGCGCCACCGCCGCCCGGGGCGAGCGGGTCGCCGCCCAGGTCGACGATCTGCCGCTTGCGGTCGTCCGAGAGGACCTCGTACGCGGCGTTGATGTCCTTGAACTTCTCCTGCGCCTCCGGGTCCGGATTGACGTCCGGGTGGAACTGGCGCGCCAACTTGCGGTAGGCGCGCTTGATCTCGTCATCGGAGGCTTCCCGGCTGACACCGAGGATGCCGTAGTAGTCCCTGGCCACTGCGTTCCGTGTCCTCATGTTCGTCTCGCGTTGCGCCGACCGGCGGCCGCAGCCGGCCGTCGGCCCTGACCAATCAGTTCTGGGCCAGCAGCTCGCCCACGTAGCGTGCCACGGCGCGCACCGTGGCGATGTTGCCGGGGTAGTCCATCCGGGTCGGCCCCAGCACTCCGAGGCCGCCGACGATTGTGCTGCCCGGGCCGTACCCGGTGCTGACCACGGAGGCGGCCCGGAGGTTGTCGAACTCGTTCTCGTCGCCGATCAGCACCCGGGTCGCGCTCGGCTCGGTCTCGCCGATGAGCTTGAGGAGCACGACCTCCTCCTCCAGGGCTTCGAGGATCGGTCGCAGGGAGCCCTGGAAGTCCAGCAGGCCGCCCCGGGTGAGGTTGGCGGTGCCGGCCAGCGCGATGCGTTCCTCGTGCCGCTCGACGAGCGTTTCCAGCAGCACGGTGGCGAGGGTCGTCATCATCGGACGCAGCCCGGCCGGCGCCTCCTCGACAAGCGCCTGCACCAGCGGCGGTGTGTCGGACAGCCGCGCGCCGGCGAGCTTTTCGTTTACCAGCCGACGCATGTCGGTGACGTCGTCGGCGGGCACCGGCCCGGGCAGCTCCACCAGCCGCTGCTCGACGCGACCGGTGTCGGCGATCATGACGAGCATCAGCCGGGTGGTGGAGATCGGCACCAACTCCAGGTGCCGCACG
This sequence comes from Micromonospora sp. NPDC000316, assembly GCF_042898885.1. Classification (NCBI taxonomy): domain Bacteria; kingdom Bacillati; phylum Actinomycetota; class Actinomycetes; order Micromonosporales; family Micromonosporaceae; genus Micromonospora; species Micromonospora sp. NPDC000316. Next base: position 58,888 of record NZ_JBIAZG010000003.1, on the reverse strand, counting down.
GAGGAACGGGCCAGGCTCGGGTATTGCACGACGGCGACCTGGCGGGTCAGTTGGGCGAGCAGCCGGACTGTGCGGTGCACCACGTCGTCCAGGTCGACCGCGCCGACCAGGAAGCGCTCGATGGCCCGGCGCTCGGCCGGGCTGAGCGGCTTGACGCGGGACAGCCTGTCGACGAAGAGCCGGTAGCCACGGTCGGTGGGCACCCGACCGGCACTTGTGTGCGGCTGCCGGATGTAGCCCTCCTCCTCCAGCACGGCCATGTCGTTGCGGACCGTGGCCGGGGAGACCCCGAGCTGGTGACGCTCGACCAGCGCCTTGCTGCCGACCGGCTCCTGCGTGGAGACGTAGTCCTCGACGATGGCGCGGAGCACGGCGAGCTTGCGGTCGTCGAGACCCATCCTCCGCACCTCCTGTCGCACGTCGGCCGCCGGCCCACAGGGGCCGACGGACCGTCCTGGCACTCGACTGTAACGAGTGCCAGTCTACGTCGGCACGTCCACCGACGCGATGATCAAGTGCCTCGCTGTTCGTTCAGTCGGCGGCTCGGCGGTGTCGCTCTGGTGCGGCGTTGCCGCCCACCCCTACCGTGGCAGCATGACTGAACCACCTCGCCCACCCGGTGCGGGAGATCCTGGCGGCTACCCGCCGGACCCGACCTCCCCGGGCTCGCCCTACTCGTCCGAGCCGCCCACCGCACCACTGTCCGGGGCACCCGGCTCGGGCGGCTATCCCCCAGCCGGTGGCTATCCGCCGCCCACCGGTGACCAACCGACGTCAGGCGGCTACCCTCCGCCCGGTGGCTATCCGCCCCCGGGTGGCTATCCCCCGCCGGGTGGTTACCCCCCGGGCGGTCCCACTGGCGGGTATCCGACCGGCGGCGCCTACGGCGGCCCCGGCGGCGGCTACGCCAACAACGAGGACAAGACCTGGGCGCTCGTCGCGCACTTCGGCGGTGCCGCCGGCGCGCTGATCAGCTTCGGCCCGCTGGGCTTCGTCGCCCCGCTCATCGCCTTCCTGGTCCGCGGCAACCAGTCGCCTACCGTGCGGGCGCACGCCCTGGCCGCGTTGAACTTCCAGATCCTCTGGTCGATCATCGCGTTCGTGCTGCTCTTCGTGAGCTGGTGCCTGCTCTTCCTGCCCAGCATCGCCGTCGTGGTGATCCAGATCCTGTTCGGGATCATCGCCGGCATGAAGGCCAACGAGGGCAGCCCCTACCGCTACCCGATGTCGGCCACCTTCATCAAGTGAACCGGGTCGGCCGCTCCCCCGGCCGGCCCGGCACACCGCCGCAGGCCGGGGAGCGTCGGCTCAGGGCAGCAGGTCGCGGACCACTGCGTCGGCGAGCAGTCGGCCGCGCAGGGTGAGCACCGCCCGGCCAGCCGCGTAGTCCTCCGCGGCCAGCAGGCCGTCGGCAAGCGCCCGCTCGGCGCCGGCCCGGCCGACGGTGTCGAGCACCGTCAGCGGAAGGCCGCTGGCGAGCCGCAGCCGCAGCATCACGTTCTCCATGTGCGCCTCGTCGGCGGTGAGCACCTCACGGGCCAGGCCCGGTGACGCTCCGGCGGCCATCCGCTGGGCGTACGTCGTGGGGTGCTTCACATTCCACCAGCGCACCCCGCCGACGTGGCTGTGCGCCCCGGGGCCGAGCCCCCACCAGTCCGCGCCGGTCCAGTACAGCAGGTTGTGCCGGCACCGGGCGTCGTCGGTGCGCGCCCAGTTGGAGACCTCGTACCAGGACAGGCCGGCCGCGTCGAGGGCGGCCTCCGCGGCCAGGTAGCGGTCCGCGGCGACGTCGTCACTGGGGTACGCCAGCTCGCCGCGCTTCATCCGGGCGGCGAGCCGGGTGCCGTCCTCGACGATGAGGGCGTACGCGCTGACGTGGTCCACCCCTGCGGCGACCACCTGCTCCAGCGAGGCGGCGAAGTCCTCGGCCCGCTCCCCCGGCGTGCCGTAGATCAGGTCCAGGTTGACGTGCTCGAAGCCGGCGTCGCGCGCCTCCAGGGCGGCGGCGGTGGCCCGACCGGCGCTGTGTGTGCGGTCGAGGATCGCCAGCACACCTGGGGAGGCGGACTGCATGCCCAGCGAGATCCGGGTGTAGCCGGCCGCCCGCAGCAGCTTCAACGATTCCGGGGTGACCGACTCCGGGTTGGCCTCGGTGGTCACCTCGGCGTCGGCGGCCAGCCCCCAGGTGCGGTCGATGCCGTCCAGGATGCGGGCCAGGTCGTCGGCGGGGAGCAGGGTGGGCGTGCCGCCGCCGACGAATACCGTGTCGACCCGGGGCGGTGGGTTGTCGCCGAGCACCCGGGCGGCGAGTGCCAGCTCGGCGAGCACGGTGTCGGCGTACCCCTCGCGGCTGGCGCCGCCGCCCAACTCGCTCGCCGTGTACGTGTTGAAGTCGCAGTAGCCACAGCGGCTGGCGCAGAACGGCACGTGCACGTACACGCCGAAGCCGCGCCGACCGACCGCGCGGGTGGCGGCGGTGGGCAGCGAACCGTCGACGGGGACGGTTTCACCATCTGGAAGGACGCCGGGCATGGCCACTAGTGTGCCCGGCATGACCTCTCCCGACGTCCTCGTGCGGGTCGCCACGGCCCGTGGGGTGACCACCCTCACCTTGGACAGCCCGCACAACCGCAACGCGCTCTCCACCGCCCTGATGACGCAACTGCTGACCGGGCTGGCCGACGCGGTCGCCGACGACACGGTCCGGGTGATCGTGCTCGACCACACCGGCCCGGTCTTCTGCTCCGGAGCGGACCTCAAGGAGACCGCCATGGCGTACGCCAGCGGGACGGTGCCGGCCGCGATGCTCGGTGACGTGCTGGCGGCGCTCTGGGACTGCCCGAAGCCCGTGCTGGCGAAGGTCGCCGGTCCGGCCCGGGCCGGCGGGCTGGGCCTGATCGCGGCCGCCGACCTGGCGGTCTGCGCCGAGGAGGCCACGTTCGCGTTCACCGAGGTGCGCATCGGCGTGATCCCGGCGGTGATCTCGGCGACCGTGCTGCCCCGGCTGCACCCGCGTGCCGCCGCCGAGCTGTACCTGACCGCTGACACCTTCGACGGCCGACGGGCCGCCGAGATCGGCCTGGTCACCGCCGCCGTGCCGGCGGACGGGCTGGACGCGGCGGTGGTCCGGTACTGCGACTCGCTGGTGCGCGGCGCACCGGCGGCGTTGGCCGGCGCGAAGGGGCTGCTGCGCCGGCCCGGCACCGCCGAACTGCGCGAGGACCTGGCCCGGTTGTCCGCGCTGTCGACCGGCTACTTCCTCTCCGACGAGGGGCGCGAGGGGATCATGGCGTTCCGGGAGAAGCGGGACGCCGCCTGGGTGCCGGTCGACGAGTAGCCGGTTTGTCCTGGCGACGGCGGGGAACGTCACTTCGGCCTTCCCCGCTCCCCGGGTCGAGAAACGCCCGGACGACCCGGACGACGCCAACGGGGACGTACGCTTGTCGGACTGTCGATCTGGGGGTGTGAGTGCGAACTCGGGCAGCCGTGGCGGGTGGTGTGGTTCTCATCCTCGTCGCCGTGATCGCGATCTGGCTCGTCGTACGGCAGGCCGGGGATCGACTGCGGCTGCCGCTGGCGGGTCGGACCTGCACGGTCCAGGCCGACGGCCGGGTCGTGCTGGACGCCGACCAGATGGCCAACGCGGCGACGATCGCGGCGATCGGCGCCCAGCGCGGGATGCCCGAGCGGGCCGTGGTGGTCGCGCTGGCGACCGCGTACCAGGAGTCGGGGCTGCGCAACCTCGCCGACGGCGATCGGGATTCGGTAGGCCTGTTCCAGCAGCGCCCGAGCCAGGGCTGGGGCACCCCGGCGCAGATCCGCGACCAGCGCTACGCGGCGAACCGCTTCTACGCGGCACTGAAGAAGGTGCGCGGCTGGGAGAAGATGCGGGTCACCGACGCCGCCCAGCGGGTGCAGCGCTCGGCGTTCCCCGAGGCGTACCAGAAGTGGGCCGACGAGTCCGAGGTCCTCAGCCGGGCCCTGCTCGGCGACGTCACAGGCGCGGTGGCGTGCACGGTGGGGCGTACCCCTGTGATGCGTGGGGCGGCGGCGGCCACGCAGCTGACCCGCAACCTGGTGCTGGACTGGGGGTTGAAGGGGACCGACCCGACCGACCCGACCGGGCTGGCGGTGACTCCGGACGACCAGCGGGACGGCTGGCGGTACGCGCACTGGCTGGTCTCGCACGCCCGGGACCACGGCGTGAAGCGGGTCCGTTTCGGTGACCAGGAGTGGACCGCCCGCAACGGCACCTGGGATCGGGTGACCGAGGAGCAGAACTCCTCCGGCCAGGTGGTGGCCGAGGTGTTCAACGAGGGCTGACCGATCCGGAGCCCTTAACCGGCAGTCACCGCACAATCGGGCATTGATCCACGAACACCCCTATTGATCACCGAAAACTCACTCTTCGCAGTCTCCCCGCTGCGTGGTGTCCCGCCGAATCCCATTCGTGCGATGCACTCTCCCCGATGCCGAGGCCGCCGCGTTACGATCGGCGGCCTGTGCCAGAAACATATTCACCTCATGGGGAGGGGTACGACGCGGTGTTCGATTACGGCGACCGGACCGGCTACGAACCGATCAGCGACACTGACCGCAAGGAGTTCCACGAGCAGGGCTTCCTCCTGCTCCGCAACGTCCTGACGGAGGACCACCGGGCGGCGCTGGAGGCGGCTGTCGACCGCGTCTACGCGGAGGAGCAGGCCAAGGGCACCACCAAGAAGGACGGCACGCTGCACCTGCTGGGCTTCCTGGAGCGCGACGAACTCTTCGGTGAGCTGCTCACCCACCCGATCGCCTTCCCGTACATGTGGGGGCTGGCCGGCTGGAACATCTACACCCACCACAACCACCTGGACGTCACTCCCCCGGCCGCCGAGCCGGAGAAGCCGTACTGGGGTTGGCACCAGGACGGGTACCGCCAGAACTCCGACCCGGAGACGATGGACCCGAACCTGCCCCGGCCGATGTTCTCGCTCAAGGTCGCGTACGTGCTCTCCGACCTCTCGGAGACCGGCCGCGGTGCCACAAAGGTCATCCCGGGCAGCCACCTGAAGAACTCGCTGCCCCGGCCGGCGGACCTCACCGTGCAGAACCCCGACCCGGAGGGCACGGTGGAGATCACCGCCAACCCGGGCGACGCGTTCATCTTCGACCGCCGGCAGTGGCACTCCCGGTCGACGAACCTGTCGACGATCACCCGCAAGATGCTCTTCGTCGGCTACACCTACCGGTGGATCCGCCCGCTCGACGAGCTGCACCCGGACGTGAACGGCGAGTGGTACCGCAACCGCACCCCCGTGCAGCGCCAGCTGATCGGCGAGGGCACCCACACCGCCAACTACTGGGGCATCAACTGGGACGGGTACGTCGACGACGAGATCCCGCTGCGCAAGGAGCTCAAGGAGCGCGGTCTGCTCGACCGCAACATCCCCTGGCTCCGCTGACGCCCGAGGAAGAGCCCCCTGCTATCGCTTTCTGTATAGCAGGGGGCCCTTCCTCACATCTGCGGCTCCGGCGACCGCCTCTCTGCCGGACGATCAGGCGCGACTGGCGAGCCGGCGGCGGGCCTTCTCCCGGATCGACTCCGGCAGGTCGTCCGCCTCCAGCAGCCGGGGCAGCAGCTCCGGCTCCAGACTTGTGGCTCGGAACACCTCGCCGATTGTCACCCCGTGGGCGGGCCGGTCCACCACCTCGATCGGGTCGCCCGGACCCACCTCGCCCTCTTGGAGCACCCGCAGGTAGGCGCCGGGCAGAGCCCGCGCGGTGAACCGCTTGATCAGGTCCGGTACGCCCCAGAAGCCGGCGAACGTGGTGCACGGCGTACGCGGCTTGGTCACCTGGAGCACTGTGGACCCGATCTGCCACTGCTCACCGATCACCGCGCCGGTCAGGTCGACCGCGTAGGTGGTGAGGTTCTCGCCGAAGCCGCCGGGCCGAATGTCGCGCCCCAACTCGGTCGCCCACCAGGCGGCGTCCTCCTCGGCGTAGGCGTAGACCGCCTGGTCCTCGCCGCCGTGGTGGGCTCGCTCGCCGATGAAGTCGCCGACCACGCCGTCGACACGGAACAGCACTGGCGTGTCCACCGGCCGCTTGTCGATGCCGCTGCGACCGCTCGCGTCGCCGGCCCACTTCGCCTCGGTCACCACGCCGAGGTTCACCGCTGCCACCCTGCCCGTCATGGACGTCAGCCTAGCGGCGCTCCATCCGGGTCGACTCTCGCGGCGGTCAGCCCTTGACGGCCCCAGCCACCAGGCCGGAGACCATTCGTCGCTGCACCAGCAGGAAGAAGATGATGACCGGCAGGGTGAACAGGGTGGAGGCGGCCATGACCGGCCCCCAGTTGGTGTCGTCCCGTCCGAAGAAGAACGTCATCGCCACCGGCAGCGTGTAGCGGCTCTGGTCGTTGATGAACGTCAACGCGAAGATCAGCTCGTTCCAGGCGGTGATGAACGAGAAGATGCTCGTGGCGACCAGGCCCGGCGCGACAAGAGGAAAGAGGACCCGGCGGAAGATCTGGGCGCGGCTCGCGCCGTCGATCGCGGCGGCCTCCTCCAACTCCTTTGGCACCGCCGCGACGAAGCCCCGCAGCATCCAGACCGCGAACGGCAACGAGAAGCCGAGGTACGTGAGGATCAGGCTGGGCAGGGTGTTGTAGAGCCCGAGGCGCTGGATCATCAGGAACAGCGGGATGACGAGCGCCTCCAGCGGGATCATCTGCACCACCAGCAGCATGATCAGGAAGCTGGTCCGCAGCTTGAAGCGGAACCGGGCCACCGCCGTCGCGGCGAGCAGGGCGACCAGGCCGCTGAGCAGCACCGTCGCGACCGCCACCAGCGCGCTGTTGAGGAAGAAGTCGAAAAAGCTCACGCCCGGGATGAGGTTGCCGGTCAGGATCTCCCGGTAGTGCGCAAGCGTCGGGTGGGCCGGCACCGGCTGCGGGGTGGACGAGAAGATCTCACTGCTCGGCTTCAACGAGGTGGAGATCATCCAGTAGACCGGGAAGGCCGCGAAGAGCGCGACCAGCAGCCCGGCGGCGTTGAGCGCGACCTTCTTCACGACTCGTCCTCCTGCCTGAGCACCATCCGTACGTAGAAGCCGGTGACCACGAGCAGGATCAGCGTGAGGATCACCGCGATGGCCGCGCCGAGGCCGTACTTCGGCGGTGGCGAGAACGCTTCGGCGTACGAGTAGATGGAGAGCATGAACGTCGGCCGGTCCTGGGTGCCGCCGGCCAACACGAACTGCTGGGTGAAGACCTTGAAGTCCCAGATGGTGGAGAGCACGATCAGGATCCCGAAGACCGGGCGCAGCAGCGGGAACGTGATCTTCCAGAAGACCCGCCACGGGCTGGCACCGTCGACCCGGGCCGCCTCGTGCAGCTCACTCGGCACGCTCTTCAGGCCGGCGAGCACGCTCACCGCGATGAACGGGAACGAGTGCCACACCACCACCAGGGTGAGGATGGCGAAGAAGAGCAGCGGGGAGTTGAACCAGCCGTAGCCGGTCCAGTCGCTGCGGCCGAACAGCCCGTTGGACAGGCCGTCCGGCAGTGCGTTGAACAGCCAGGTGACAAGGCCGCTCGTGTCGTCGAAGATCCACTTCCAGACGATCGTGCCGGTCAGCGCAGGGGTGGCCCAGGCCAGCATCACGCAACTGGCCACGAATGTCGCCATCTTGCGGCCGAGCCGGTTGAGCAGCAGCCCGACAAGGGTGCCGAGGACCATCGTGAGCAGCACGTTGGCGGCGGCGAACAGGACGGTGTTGCGCAGCACCGTCAGGAAGAACGGGTCGGTGAGGATCTCGATGTAGTTGCCGAGGCCCACCCAGGGCCACTCCCGGTCGCCGCGCAACTGCCGCACGCTGTTGAGCCGGTAGAACGACATCGTCACCACCTGGCCGAGCGGCCAGAGCAGCAACACCCCAATGATCACCAGGGCGGGCAGGAGCAGCAGGTACGGCAGGCGGTCCACCCGGCGACGCCGCCGCACGGGGATCTCCCGCGCGGCGGCCGTCTCCGGGCTTTTGGTCTGTGCGCTCACTTGCTGTTCAGAATGCCTTCCATCTCGGCGGCCGCGTCGGCGGTGGCCTTCTCGACCGTCTTCTGGCCCTTCATGACCGAGCTGTTCATCGCCTGGGTCACCGTCTTGGTGCGGCTGACCTCCACCCACTTCGGGGTGAGCGGCGTGAGCTTGGTGTTCTGCATGGTGGTGGCGAACGCGGCCATCACCTTGTCGTTTGCGTACGTGTCACCGGCGACCAGGTCCTTGTAGACCGGGAAGAAGCCGAGGCTGCTCGCGAAGCTCTGCGCGTTCTTCTTGTTGAGCAGCACGGTCAGGTAGTCCCAGGCCAGGTCCTGCCGCGCGCTGTCCTTCCAGATCGCCACGTCCGAGCCACCGGCGAACGCGGGTGCCGCCTTGCCGTCCGGGCCGGGGATCGGGAACGTACCCCAGACCTTCTCGATCTCGGGGTTGTCCTTCTTGATGGCACCCTGCTGCCAGCTGCCGGCGAAGGCCATCGCGGCCTTGCCGGTGGCGAATTGGGTACGCGCGTCGATCTCGTTCCAGCCGGCAGCGGCCGGCGGGGCCACCTTGTGCACTGTCACCAGGTCGGTCCAGAACTTGACCGCCCGCTGCGCCTCGGCTGTGGTGTAACCGGACTTCCAGGCGCCGCCCTGGTTGCTGGCGATCTCGCCGCCGGCACCCCAGAGGAACGAGTAGAAGGGCAGCTCGGAGTTGCCCGGCAGGGCGATGCCGTAGGTGCCCTTCTTCTTCGCCTGCACGGCCTTGGCCACGCTCACCAGGTCGTCCCAGGTCTTCGGCGGCTGCACGCCCGCCTCAGCGAACCAGTCGGTGCGGTAGTAGATGGCGCGCACGCCCGCGTACCAGGGCACGCCGTACTGCTTGCCGTCGAGCTGCGCGTTCTTCACGAGGTCGGGCAGCAGGTCCTTGCCGTCGGCCCAGCCGCCCATCCGGCCGCTCACGTCGGCGAGCGCCTCCTGGGCGGCCCAGCCCTGGGTCTCGGTGTTGCCCAGCTCGGTGATGTCCGGTCCCTCACCGCCGGCGAGCGCGGCCTGGAACTTCTTGGGCGCTTCGAGCCAGGGGATGTACTGCACCACCACGTCGGTGTCGGGGTGCTTCTGCCGGAACTCCGTCTCGACCGAGTCGAGGAAGGCGTTCTGCGCGTCGCCGCCCTCGCCCATCATCCATACCGTGAGCTTGCTGTCGTCGGCCGCGTCCTCGCCGGAGCCTCCGCAGCCGGTCAGCACCATCGCGGCCGAGGCCACCACGGCGGTGACCGGGGCCAGCCGCTTCCACCTGTTCACGCCACTTCTCCCCTCGCGCCGCCTGGAACTAACCTTCTCCGCCGCACCTTAGTACGAAGAAATCCTTTACGACAGTGGTCGGAGCGCCCGAAGCGTGGCGACGGTACCGCAAGGGCATCGACGCGAGGGGTCGTGGCATCAGGTCGAAGTCGGGCACTCCGCCACGAAAGAACGCCCGACCATCGGCCGGGCGTTCGTTCGCGGTGCGGGTGATGCCAGGTTGTTACCGGGTGACGCTGCGGCGGCGACCCACGCCGGCCACGAGCGCGACGGCGATGGCCGCGACGACGACCTGCACCAGCAGCTCAGCCCAGTCGATACCGGCGGTCTCGGTCGCGATGCCGACCGCCCGCGCCAGCACCGTGCCCAGCAGGGCCGCGCCGACACCGATCAGCAGGTGCAGCCAGATCGGCATGTTCTGCCGGCCCGGGACGACCAGGCGACCCAGCGCCCCGACGATGAGACCAACAACGATGGCGGTGATGATGCCCCACACGGTGAGCTCCACGGTCGCCCTCCTTCTAAGAATGTCTGACACACGAATGTGTGTTTCCTGTCGTGACCGCTAAGTGCCCGACCGCCCGAAAATCCAAACCGACTCGGCACCCCGAACGATCACAATCACGCATACAAGGGGACGTGCGACACGGCTCGGGGTCGATCGGGTCTGGCGGGGCCGCGCCGCCACGCCGTGCGCCGACTTCGCGCAGGACGACTAACGCCGATGGGCACCCGACCTGTCGGTCGGGCGCCATCGAAGGTTGCGGTGGTGCGCTGTGATGCTTGTGTTACCGGGTCACACGACGCCGGCCACCCACACCGGCCACGAGCGCGACAGCGATGGCCGCGACGACGACCTGCACCAGCAGCTCGCCCCAGTCGACACCGTTCGTCTCCGTCGCGATGCCGACCGCCCGCGCCAGCACCGTGCCCAGCAGGGCCGCGCCAACACCGATCAGCAGGTGCAGCCAGATCGGCATGTTCTGCCGGCCCGGAACGACCAGGCGACCCAGCGCCCCGACGATGAGACCAATAACGATGGCAGTGATGATGCCCCACACGGTGAGCTCCACGGTCGCCCTCCTTCAAAGAACGTCTGACACACAATGTGTGTGCTTCCTGTCGTGACCGCTAAGTGCCCGACCCATGGAAAAACCAAACCGACTCGCCACGAAACGAGCGGCAGACGTCAATGCCGGATGGCTGCGTCGATTGGGGTGGGAGCGCGTCCACACAGGTCACGTGCCCTGCGACCAGGTGCCCGGACCACCGGCCGGGACCGAAAAAATCTCCACAGGCACCCGCACCCCACCGCCCTCGGGCACTGTTGATCAAGAACCTCGCGTCCGATCGAAGCCTCTTGATCACCCGGGCCCGGGTGGTGGGGTGCTGGGTGCGGGCTACTTCTTGCCGGCCTTGCCGTCGCCGGAGTCGGAGGAGAGCGCGGCGATGAAGGCCTCCTGCGGCACCTCGACCCGGCCCACCATCTTCATCCGCTTCTTGCCTTCCTTCTGCTTCTCCAGCAGCTTGCGCTTACGGCTGATGTCACCGCCGTAGCACTTGGCGAGCACGTCCTTGCGGATCGCGCGGATGGTCTCGCGGGCGATGACCCGACTGCCGATGGCCGCCTGGATCGGCACCTCGAACTGCTGCCGCGGGATCAACGTCCGCAGCTTGGCGGCGATGGTTACGCCGTAGTTGTACGCCTTGTCCTTGTGCACGATGGCGCTGAACGCGTCCACCGGCTCGCCGTGCAGCAGGATGTCCACCTTCACCAGTTCGGACGCCTGCTCGCCGGAGGGCTCGTAGTCGAGCGAGGCGTAGCCCTTGGTACGGCTCTTCAGCTGGTCGAAGAAGTCGTAGATGATCTCGGCGAGGGGCAGCGTGTAGCGCAACTCCACCCGGTCGGCCGAGAGGTAGTCCATGCCGAGCAGGGTGCCGCGCCGGCCCTGGCAGAGCTCCATCACCGCGCCCACGTAGTCGTTCGGCGTCAGCACTGTCGCCCGGACCACCGGCTCGTACACCTCGGCGATCTTGCCGGTCGGGTACTCGCTCGGGTTGGTCACGACGATCTCCTCGCCGTCGTCCGTGATCGCCCGGTAGACGACGTTCGGCGCGGTGGAGATCAGGTCGAGGTTGTACTCACGCTCCAGCCGCTCCCGGATGATCTCCAGGTGGAGTAGGCCCAGGAAGCCGCAGCGGAAACCGAAGCCGAGCGCGCCGGAGGTCTCCGGCTCGTAGTCAAGCGCGGCGTCGTTGAGCTTGAGCTTGTCCAGTGCCTCACGCAGGTTCGGGTAGTCCGAGCCGTCGATCGGATAGAGGCCGGAGTAGACCATCGGCTTCGGGTCCTTGTAGCCACCGAGCGCCTCGGCCGCCGGCCGACTGTTGATGGTGACCGTGTCACCGACCCGGGACTGCCGGACGTCCTTCACACCGGTGATCAGGTAGCCGACCTCGCCGACGCCGAGCGCCTCGGCCTTGACCATCTCGGGTGAGATGACGCCGATCTCCAGCAGCTCGTGCACGGCGCCCGTGGACATCATCTTGATCCGGTCCCGGGCGCTGATCCGGCCGTCGATGACACGGACGTAGGTGACCACGCCACGGTAGACGTCGTACACCGAGTCGAAGATCATCGCGCGGGCGGGCGCCACGGCGTCACCGACCGGCGGGATGAACTGCCGGACGATCTCGTCGAGCAGGTACGGCACGCCCTCGCCGGTCTTGCCGGAGACCCGGATGCAGTCGGCGGGGTCGCCGCCGATCAGGTGGGCCAACTCCTCGGCGTACTTCTCCGGCTGGGCGGCCGGCAGGTCGATCTTGTTGAGCACCGGGATGATGCGCAGGTCGTTCTCAAGCGCCAGGTAGAGGTTGGCAAGGGTCTGCGCCTCGATGCCCTGCGCGGCGTCGACAAGCAGCACCGCGCCCTCGCAGGCGGCAAGCGACCGGGACACCTCGTAGGTGAAGTCGACGTGCCCGGGGGTGTCGATCATATTGAGCACCGCGTGCTCACCGGCCCGCTCGCCCTCGCGGATGGTCCACGGCATCCGGACGGCCTGGCTCTTGATGGTGATGCCGCGCTCGCGCTCGATGTCCATCCGGTCCAGGTACTGGGCGCGCATCTGCCGGGGGTCGACCACACCGGTGAGCTGCAACATCCGGTCGGCCAGGGTCGACTTCCCGTGGTCGATGTGGGCGATGATGCCGAAGTTCCGGATGCGACCGGGGTCGGTGGCACCAGGAGCGTTCGCGCCGGGATCGAGCTTCGGTGGCACAGCGGTCCGTTCTGGTCGACTGACTGAACAGGCCGGCGCGCCGCCGACCCCCTCTATGTTCCCACGCCGCCGGGGTGCCCCCGCTGTGCGGGCGATGGATCGCTCCGAGAACCCCTCACTCCAGGGGCGGCTCGACGAAGAGCGCGGCAAGCCGGGGCAGCCGGCGGCGGGCCTCCTCCTCGTCGTCGAAATCCCAGAAGTCGTTGAGATCCGGGGTACGCACCGGGTCCCGGTCCGCCGGCAGTTCCGTCGCGGTCGCCTTGCGGTACGCGTCCCAGGGCACCGCCAACATCTGCTCGGCGGAGAACTCCTCGCCGCTGAGCGAGGCAGCCCGTACCTGCGGCAACTCGGCGAGCGAGTCCGGGTCAGTGACCGCGCGGGCGAAGACGGCCCGCCCCTGGGTCATCAGCCAGCCCCGGAAGTGCTCGAAGCCGTCCGCCGAGGCGCCACCGTTGATCAGGTACGCAGCGCCCCACAGGTCCGCCTTGTGCGAGGCGGCCAGCACCCGCGTCTGGTGCCGGGCGTACCCGACGATGTCCTCCGGGTCGCGTTCGGCGAGCAGGGCGACGGCCCGCGCGGCGACCGGGCCGGGCTCTCCCCCGCCGCCGGCCCGGGCCTCGTCGATCAGCTGCCAGAAGTCCTCGGTCCTCATGGCTTGGCAGTCTGGCAGTGTCGCCGCGCGCCGCGCACGTACCCCGGGGCAGCATGGTGTGGTGTCTTCCCCGCCGCCTCCGCACCAGGCGGGCGCGCCGCGCCCGTCGTGGTCGGCGCTGCCTGCGGCGCTGCGGGCCACGATCGCCGGCCGCCTCGGTGCGGCGGTGGTCGCCACCCGGGTCGCCGCCGACGGCTTCACCGGCGGCTTCGCCGCCGTGCTCGACACCGCCGACGGGGGCAGGGTCTTCGTCAAGGCGGCGGCTGAGCCGCACCTTGTCGACTCGTACGCCCGGGAGGCCGCGATCCTGGAACGGCTGCCGGTGGGCCTGCCCGCGCCCCGCCTTCGGTGGACCCTGTACGAGGTCGGCTGGTTCGTGCTCTGCACCGACGCCGTCGACGGTCACACCCCGCGCCGGCCCTGGGCGCCGGCCGAGCTGGGCGCCACGCTCGCCGGGTACGCCGAGGTCGCCGCCGCGCTTGCCGACCCGCCGGCCGGGCTGAGGGCGCTCGGCCTGCCGCATCTCGCCGACCTGGCCCGCTCGGACATCCTCTGGTGGGAGGAGGTCGCCGCCGGCCGGGAGCCCACCCCGGCGCTGCCCGTGGCCGTACGGGGCCGGCTGCCCGAGCTGGTGGCGCTGGAGTCCCGCCTCCCCCGGTACGCCGCCGAGGCGACCGGCCTGATCCACGGCGACCTGCGGGCGGACAACGTGCTCGTCGACACCGACGGTCGGGCCTGGTTCTGCGACTGGACCTGGGCGTGTTCCGGCCCGGCCTGGTTCGACGTGGCAGGTCTGCTGCTCACCGCGTACGCCGACGGGCTGGACGCCGACCGGCTCTTCGCCGCGCACCAGGCGTCCACGGGCGCGCCCCCGGACGCCCTCGACGCCACACTGGCCGCGCTGGCCGGCTACTACCTCACCGGAGCGGACGCGGCGGGCTCCCCGCACCTGAGTGCGCACCGGCGACGCACCGGCGAGCAGGCCCTCGACTGGCTCACCCGCCGCCAGGGCTGGCAGTGACGCGGCCGGCGCGGCCGAGGGCGTATCGTGGTCCCCGGCGAGCCGGGATCGGCCGCGCGGTGGTCGAGCCGTTTTGGCTCGTCCCGAGCGACCTGGTAACCTGGCTCTTCGCGCAGCGTTGACGCATGTTCGTCATCCCGCGCACCTAAGCTGACCAACCCGAGCTATCAAGACGAGGCTGTCGCGTGGCGAACATCAAGTCCCAGATCAAGCGCAACCGGCAGAACGAGAAGGCCCGGCTGCGCAACAAGTCGGTCAAGTCGTCGCTGAAGACCGCCGTCCGGAAGTTCAACGAGGCTGCAGAGGCCGGTGACGTCGAGAAGGCCACCGCTCTGATGCAGGAGGCCTCGCGCAAGCTGGACAAGGCCGTCAGCAAGGGCGTGATCCACTCCAACCAGGCCGCGAACCGCAAGTCCGCGATCGCCAAGCGCGTGGTGTCCCTCTCCGCCTGACGCTCGCTGTCAGACTGATTCGGAAAGCCCCGGACTCCGGTCCGGGGCTTCCGCGTGTCTGTGGCACAGCACCCGGCTGAGATCTTGGAGGGAAATCGCCCCTGGAGGGGCAGTTTCCCTCCAAGATCTACTGCGATTCGGCGGGCGGGCGGGTGTGCGTGGCTGGCGCGTCTACCGTGACGACGACCCCGGTTACGCCGTGCGAGATCCACTCGACCCGGGCCCGGCCGACGACCGGCTCCATCTGCCTGCGGAAGCGGTCCCGTTCCTGCTCCGGCACGAGCGCGGCGGACCGGACCACTGTCGCGGCCACCATGTCGTTGAGCTTGACCATCACCGCCACCACCAGGGGCAGCACCAGCACCGCCCACCAGGTGACCAGCTCCGCCAAGGCGAGCAGCACGGCCAGGGCGACGGTGCCCTCGAAGAAGAGGAAGCAGAGCACCCCGCCGGGGTTGACGAACCGCAGGCCGAGGAGTCGGGCATAGAGCGGCCGGTAACGCTCCTCGGCGGCCGGGATGGTGGCCCACGCCGTGCGGTTCGGCCCCGTCACCGGCTGCTGCCCTGCCGCGCCGCCGCGACCGAGAAGACCGCGCGCTCCAGGGCGTACGCCCTGTCGTCCGAGCCGCCCTTGACTGCCGCGTTGCACTCGGCAGCGACCTGCATGGCCCGGACCAGCCCTTCCGGCGTCCAACCGCGCCCCTGGCGCTGTGCCCGCTCGATCTTCCACGCGGGCATCCCGAGGCTGCTGGCGAGCTGGTACGGGCTGCCCCGCCCCGCCGACGCCACCCGGGCCACCGTGCGCACACCGTCGGCGAGTGCATCGGCGATGGGCACCGGGTCGACACCGACGTGCAGAGCCCAGCGCAGCGCCTCCAGAGCCCCGGGGACGTCGCCGACCATTGTGGCGTCCGCCACCGTGAAGCCCGTCACCTCGACCCGACCCTTGTAGTAGCGGGCGACTGTGTCGGCGCTGATCCGCCCGTCGGTGTCGGCGACGAGCTGGGAGCAGGCTGCGGCCAGCTCACGCATGTCGTTGCCGACCGCGGCGATAAGCGCCTCGGCGGCGTCGTCGGTGCACTTGCCGCCGGCCCGGCGGATCTCGTCCCGGACGAAGGCCACCCGCTCACGGTGCCCCTTGAGTTTGGCCGCCGGGACCACCGTGGCACCCGCCGACCGCAGCCCGTCGGCGAACGCCTTGCCCTTGGCGCCACCCAGGTGCTGCACCAGCAGCTGGACCTCCGGGTCGGGGTTCTTGGCGTACGCCAGCAGGGCGGCGACCAGGTCCTTTCGGGCGTCCTGGCCGGAGCGCAGGATGAGCAGCCGCCGCCCGCCGAACAGCGATGGGCTGAGCATCTCGGCGATCTCGCCGACGGTGAGCACACCGGCCTGGTATTCGCGGACGTCCACATCGGGGTCGACGCTGCGGACCTTCTCGACAGCTTCGGTGACCGCGCGCGTGGCGAGCAGTTCCTCGTCACCGAGGACGAGCAGAATGGGTGCGAGGCTGGCGGGGGTCACGTCGCCCATATTCGCACGGCCCACGGCGGGATCGGGCCTGCTCATTCGCCACCCGGTCGGCGTAGCCCGCACTTAGCGCAAATCCAGACATCTATCTCGATTCACCATCTAATCCGCAATACGCCCGCCATTTGCTCTGGCGGTGCCGCAATTTCCATGGCAAGCACCTGCCGCCGGCTGTCACGGCTGTCGCCCTGGTGGCACGCCTCGGCGGACCACCGCCAGCCCGTCGCCGGCACGAACCACCGCCAGATCGCCATCGGTGTCGGTCCGCAGCACCCGTGCGCCGCCCCTGCCCAACCGGGCCAGCAACCCTGGGTTCGGGTGCCCGTACGTGTTGCCGGCACCGACCGGCACCAGCGCGACGGCCGGCCGCACCGCGTCCAGGAAGCTTCCGTCCTGATACGCCGACCCATGGTGAGCAACTTTCAACACATCGGCCCGCAACTGCCCCGGCAGCGCCCGCGTCAGCACCGCGTGCTGCTCCTCGGTCTCCGCGTCGCCGGGCAGCAGGATCCGCACCCCGGCGACCGTGGCGCGCAGCATCAGCGAGTTGTTGTTCGGGTCGGATCGCGTGCCGGTCAGCGAGTACGGCGGGCCGAGCACGAGCAGGTCGACACCGCCGACCGGATGGCGCGCCCCGGCGGTGGTGCTGAGCAGCGCGGCCCGCCCGCCGGCTGCCGCCGAGCGGACCGCGTCCCGGCCGCCCTCCGGATCCGTCGACGCGGGGGTCAGCACCGCCGCCACCCGCCGGCCCCGGAACACCCCGGCCACCCCGCCCACGTGGTCGGCGTGAAAGTGGCTCACCACCAGCAGCGGCACCTCCCGCACACCCAGCCGCCGCAGGCAGGCGTCCACCGGCCCCGGCTCGGGTCCGGCGTCGACCACCACGGCCCGGCCGGCGGCGACCGGCAGCACCAGGGCGTCGCCCTGCCCCACCGCGCAGGCCACCACCACCCAGCCGGGCGGCGGCCAGCCCGAGGCCATCAGCCGGACCGGGAGGGCGCCGACAAGCGCGGCGACGGCGACGACCGCGACCAGCCTGCGCACCAACGGCCGGCGTACGGCGACCAGCAGCGCCACGGTCAGTCCGGCCAGCAGCAGGGCACCTGTCGCCCCACCCGGCCAGGGCAGGGTGCCGGCCGGCAGTCGTGCGCCGTGGTGGGCGATGAGGACCAGCCACCAGGCCGGCCAGCTCGCCAGCCACGCGACGAATTCGGCGCCTGCCGGCCAGACCGGCGACAGCACGGCCGCCGTCACGCCCAGCACCGTCGCCGGCGCGATGGCCGGCACCGCAAGCAGGTTGGCCGGCACCGCCACCAGGCTGACCGTGCTGGAGATCGCGGCGACCACCGGCCCGCAGGCGACCTGGGCCGCCGCCGGCACCGCCAACGCCTCGGCCAGCCCGCCCGGGACGCCCCTGCGGCGCAGCGCGTCCCGCCAGCGTGGGGCGAGCAGCAGCAGACCGCCGGTGGCCAGCACGGAGAGCGCGAACCCGGCGTCGCCGGCCAGCTCGGGGTCGACAAGCACCAGCACCGCGATAGCGGCGGCCAGCGCGGGCAGCGCGGCCCGGGGCCGGCCGGCGGCCAGCGCGGCGAGCCCGATCGCGCCCATCGTGGCGGCCCGTACGACGCTCGGCGACGGACGCACCAGGATGACGAAGCCCGCAAGCGCCAGCCCGCAGAGCCCGACGGCGAGCCAGGGGCCGGCGCGTGCCCAGCGGGCCAGCAGCAGCACCGCACCCAGGACAATCGCGACGTTGCTGCCGGAGACGGCATTGAGATGTGTCATGCCTGTCGCCCGGAAGTCCTCCTCGACTGCGGGCGGCAAGCGGCTGGTGTCCCCCACCACAAGGCCCGGCAGCAGGCCACCCGGGTCGTCGGGCAGTGGCGCGCAGGCTCGTTGCAGGCCGGCGCGCAGCGTGCCGGCGGCACGTTGCGCCCAGGATGGCGTGCCCTGCCGCTCGGGCGGCCCGGTGGTGCTGAGCACCGCCGCGGTGAGGTCGCCACCGCGCGGAACGCCGAGCCGGCCCTCGGAGGTCACGCGTTGCCCGGGCAGCAGCCCTCGCCAGGCCGGGTCGGTGGCCAGGATCAGCAGCCGTACCGAGGTTTGGACCCGCTCGCCGTCCGGCCCGGTGAGCTTGACGAGTTGGGCCGGCACCAGCAGCATGCCGGGACCGCCTGCGGATCGGATCTGGCGCGGGTCGTCCCGGACGACCAGGTCGGCGGTGACCGGGGTGCGCGCCTCGGCCAGGGCGCGGATCGGCGGCGAGTCCCGGACGGCCAGCCGAGCGGCGGTTGCCGCCGCGCCGCAGACCACGCCGAGGCCGACCGCGACGACGATCCAGCCGTACCGGCGGGCCACGGCTCGGGGTCGCCCGAGGCGGCCGAGCAGGTGCAGGCTCGTGAGCGCGGTCAACAGCGTCGCCGTCCCGGCCACCAGTAGGAGGAGATGGGCGTCGACGTGCAGGCCGACGAGCGCGGTGAGCCAGGCGGCGACGGCCAACCCGGCCAGCCGGAGGTCCGGTGGGGTCGGGTCACCGACGACGGGGTGGGCGCTCACACTGTCACCAGGTCCTTGAGCTGCTCGTATCGCGTGTCGCCGATCCCGTCGACCTGGCGCAGATCACCGACGCCCTTGAAGCCGCCATGCTGATCCCGGTAGGCGAGGATCCGCTGGGCGAGCACCGGCCCCACCCCGGGCAGCGCGTCGAGCTGGGCAAGCGTAGCGGTGTTCAGGTTCAGCGGACCGGCCGGCGGTGCCCCACCGGCCTCCGCGCCGATCGCGCCGGCCGGCACCGGCGGTGGCGTCACCCCGACCACGATCAGCTCGCCGTCGGTGACCTTGCGGGCGGGGTTGAGCAGCGCCACGTCGACACCAGGCAGCGGGCCACCTGCCGCCTGCACCGCGTCGGCAAGCCGGGCGCCGGCCGGCAGCCGCACCAGCCCGGGCTTGCGGACCTTGCCCGCGACCGCCACCACAAGCTCGCCCGAGCCGGACGCACCGGGGACACCCGCCGTGGCGGCTGGGGCGGCCTCAGTGGCCAGCGGTGCGACCCGCTCCGACTGGGGCCGGGACCGCCAGGCCCAACCGGCGGCGGCCAGCACCACAAGCACGGCGACGACCGCCAGCACCCGCACCCCGCGCCGCCCCGGATCGAACGCTCCCGGCCCGGGCAGCAGCGACGAGGGCTGGCCCGCCGGGCCGTCCGGGGCCGGCTCCGCGAGCGGCGCCCCGGCCCGAGGCGGCACCACGCCCACCAGGGGTACGCCCGCGAGCGGCGCTTTGGCCCGAGGCGGCACCACGCCCACCAGGGGTACGCCCGCGAGCGGCGCTTTGGCCCAGGGTGGCTGCGCGCCCATCAGAGGTACGCCCGCGAGCGGCGCCCCAGGCCGGGGTGGCTGCACGCCAGCCGGTGGGTGCGTCAGTCGGCGCAGGCGCTGGCGTACCTCTGTCTCCTCGTCGTGCGACACGGCCCGACGCTATGGTGGCGCACGGCGTGGCGGGGCACGACGACCTCTGCCTGTGGACAACCACTGCCACTGTGGACAGCGCCCTGATCATGCGCCGATCTGCTAAGGGCGTCAGAGACCTCCGAGCGGTCCAACCCGAGGCGCACGGGAATGCTGACCGTCGAAGCAGGTCAGCGGGCCTCCGGATCGAGGCCGAGAATGGCCCGTCCCCCGTCCACGGGCAGGATGACCCCGTTGACGAAGCTCGCCGCCGGCGACAGCAGGTACGCGACGGCCTCTGCCACCTCGTCGGCCCGCCCGATACGGCCTACCGGGTGCAGTCGGTTCAGCTCGGCGTCGATCCACTCGGCCTGGGAGGGCTCCTGCGCGGCGAGGAACTCGGCGTGCCGCTCGGTGGCGATCGAGCCGAGCGCGACGGCGTTGGCGCGGATGCCGTGCCGCCCGTACTCGACGGCCAGCGCCCGGGTCAGCCCTTCCACGGCGGCCTTGGCTGTGGCGTAGGGCAGAGCGCCGGACACGGGCCGGCGAGCCTGGTGCGACGAGACGTTGACGATCGCGCCGCCGTTGCCTGCGGCGAGAAACCGGCGGACGGCGACGGCGGCACCCACCACGGCGGGTCGCAGGTTCAGCCCGATCAGGTCCAGGATCGCGTCGGCCGACACGGAGTGCAGCGCGGCGTCGCGGAACACGGCCGCGTTGTTGACCCAGCCGGTCAGCGGAGCGAAGCGCTCGGCCAGTTCAGCGGCGCGCTCGGCCACCGGCTCGGCTCCGGCGTCGCCGACCACAGCGACAAGGCGGTCGGCGGCGGGGTCTCCGGCCAGCCAGTCGAGGGCGTCGCCGTCGTGCTCCACGACGACGACGGCGGCACCCGTCGCCACGAGCCGTTGCACCACGGCCCGCCCGACGCCGCGGCCACCTCCGGTGACCACATAGGAGGCGGGCACCCGGTCAGCCATCGGCGCGGCGGTGCACGACGACGCAGGCCAGCCCCGGCCCGGCGTGCGCGGCGACCACCGCGCCGGCCTCGGAGACGTACGTGTCGTGCACCCGGTCGCCGAGCCGCTCGGTGAGCGCGGTGAGCAGTGCCTCGGCCCGCTGCGGCGCGGCCAGGTGGTGCACGCCGAGGTCCACGTCGTCGTCTCCGGCCGCCTCGACGGCCAGGTCGACGAGTCGGGCCACTCCCCGACTGCCGGTGCGGACCTTCTCCCGCAGCACGATGGCCCCGTCCGGCATGTGCATGATCGGCTTGACCGACAGGGCTGTGCCGAACAGCGCTTCGGCCGCGTTGATCCGGCCGCCCCGGCGGAGGAACTCAAGCGTGTCGACGTAGAACCAGATGGTGGTCCGTGCAACGGCGGTGAGCGCGGCGTCGCGTACACCGGCGAGGTCGGCACCGCCCTCGGCGGCGGTGGCAGCCGCGATGGCCGGGAAGCCGAGCCCCATGCCTGTGGAGCGGCTGTCGACGACCTCGACCCGGCCGTCGAAGTCGGCGGCGGCCAACTGGGCCGCCTCGACGGTGCCGGACAGGCCGGCGGAGAGGTGCACCGAGACGACCCCGTCGGCGCCGGCGTCGAGCAACTGGCGGTACGTGCGGACGAACTGCTCGGGCGCCGGCCGGGAGGTGGTCGCGGTGACCCGCCGGCCGCTCAACGCCCGTGTGGCGTCGGACGGCTGGGTCTCCACCCCCTCCAGCCCCTCCGCGCCGTTGAGCACGACGGTCAGCGGGACGACTGTCAGCCGGTGCCGCTGCACCAGCTCAGGCGGAAGGTAGGCGGTGGAGTCGGTCACGACCGCGACGGGCATGCCCGGCACGCTAGCCGATCGAGGCGTCGAACGCCGAGGCGCGGGCACGCCCAGCCGGGCGGGGCCGGCGCTCAGAACGCGTCGACGACGGCGGCGGCGGTGATCAGGCCGACGTTGTGCCCGCGCAGCTGCCAGCCTCGGACGTCGTCGTGCCGCAGCTCCGTCCAGTGGCAGTTGGCCAACGAGCCGACGGCGCGCAGCACGCCCGGGTCCCAGGCGAGCAGGTGACCGACGCCCTGCCGGGAGGCTCCACCGTGGGTGGCGATCACCACGGTACCGCCGGGGGCGGCGTCGGCGGCCTCCAGGAACGCGGCGGCGACACGCGCGCCGAGGTCCCGCAGCGGCTCCAGGCCCGCGCCCGGGTCGGGGTCACCGGCTCGCCAACGGGCGTACTCGGCGGGGAAGCGCTCGGCGGCCTCGGTGAGGTGCAGGCCCTGCCACTTGCCGAAGTGCCGCTCGCGCAGCCGGGCGTCGGTGCGAACCGGCAGCCCGGTCAGCGCGGCCAACGCGGCGGCGGTATCCGCGGCGCGGCTCAGGTCGCTGGACACGATGGCGTCGGGTCGCAGCGACGCGAGCAGCGGCGCGGCGGCGCGAGCCTGGTCGCGGCCCAGCTCATTGAGGGGTACGTCGGTCTGCCCCTGGACGCGGTTGGCGGCGTTCCAGTCGGTGTTGCCGTGCCGCCAGACGATCAGCCGGGTCATTCGGCTGCGGCGGACCCGCCGGCGTCGGCCTCGACCAGGTCGCGATCGACGAACGGGATCGTAGGGCAGTCCTTCCAGAGGCGGTCGAGCCCGTAGAACTCGCGCTCCTCGGTGTGCTGGACGTGCACCACGATGTCGACGTAGTCGAGCAGCACCCACCGGCCGCCGCGCTCGCCCTCGCGCCGCACCGGCTTCGCCTTCTCCGGCAGCTCGAGCAGGCTCTCCTCGATGGCGTCGACGATGGCCAGCACCTGACGCTCGTTGGGGGCGGCGGCGAGCACGAACGCGTCGGTGATGGCGAGCTGGTCGCCGACGTCGATGATCGCGATGTCCTGCGCCTTCTTGTCGGCGGCGGCCTGGGCGGCTGCGATTGCCAGCTCGTGAGCGCGTTCGGAAACTGTCACCGTTCTCCTTCGATCAACCGTGCGATCCTCCAAGCGTCTCACACCCGCTGACACCCCGAGTCGTCAGTTCTGGTCGGTTAGGCGCACAAACGCGGCCATACCGGGCGCGATCAGCGCTGATAGAGGCGGCGTTTGGCGATGTACTGCACCACACCGTCGGGCACCAGATACCAGACCGGTTCGCCACGGGCCACCCGGGCGCGGCAGTCGGTCGACGAGATGGACATCGCGGGCACCTGGATCAGGCTGACCGTGTCCGCCGGCAGGTGCTTGTCGGTAAGCGGGAAGCCGGGCCGGGTCACCCCGACGAAGTGGGCCAGCTCGAAGATCTCGTCCAGGTCCTTCCAGGACAGGATGCGTTGCAGGGCGTCCGCTCCGGTGATGAAGAACAGTTGCACCTTGGGGCCGTACTCGGCCTGGATGTCGCGCAGGGTGTCGACCGTGTAGGTCGGCCCACTGCGGTCGATGTCGACCCGGCTGACCTGGAAGCGGGGGTTGGAAGCGGTGGCGATGACTGTCATCAGGTACCGGTCCTCGGCAGGGCTGACCGGTTCGTCGGCCTTCTGCCACGGCTGCCCGGTGGGGACGAAGACCACCTCGTCCAGGCCGAACCGGTCGGCCACCTCACTTGCCGCGACGAGGTGCCCGTGGTGGATCGGGTCGAAGGTGCCACCCATGATCCCAATCCGCCGGATATCTTCCTCCACCCCGTGATCGTAAGCGGAGCGCCGTGGCCCGCCGATCCGGCCCGGCCGTGTGCAGCACCACCACTCGCCGGCATATACTCGCCTACGAGCAATCGGATACGAGGACAGGAGGCGCGTCGTGCCGAAGCGGCGCAAGGTCGGCAACCTGCTGGCGCTGGCTGTGCTGTCCGCCCTGGTCCAGCGGCCGATGCACCCCTACGAGATCGCCACCACACTGCGCGCCTGGGGCAAGGACCAGGACATGGAGTTCAAGTGGGGCTCCTTCTACACGGTGGTTCGCAACCTGGACAAACACCAGTTGATCGAGGCCGTGGAGAGCGTCCGCGACAGCCGACGTCCAGAACGCACCGTCTACCGGATCACCGAAGCCGGGCGGGCAGAGCTTGTCGACTGGGCCCGTGAGCTGGTCTCCACACCGGTGCCGGAGCATCCCCGTTTCCGCGCCGGCCTCTCCGTGCTCGCCGCCCTGCACCCCGACGAGGCCACCGACCTGCTGCGCCAACGACTCGAACTGCTGGAGGGCGCGATCCGCCAGGACCGCGCCACGCTCGACGCGCACCTTCGGGACATCCCCCGACTGTTCCTCGTCGAGTCGGAGTACGACCTGGCCATGCGAGCCGCCGAGGCGACCTGGCTGCGGGCCCTGCTTGGCGAGTTGACCTCGGGCACCTACCCGGGCCTGGACACCTGGCGGACCTTCCACGAGACCGGCGAGATGCCGGCGGAGTTGACCGAGCTGGCGGAGAGGACCAGCCGCGACACCACCTACTGAAAAGACGGCCCCGGCGGGGTGCGCCAACACCCCGCCGGAGCCCTACCTCGAACCGACACCTGTTGAGGCACCCGGCCCGAAGCGGCAACCACGAGGATAACCGGGTTCCCTCCCAGGTCGGTTCGCACGCGCACGCACCGACGAACCTCAGGGAGAGACCATGACCACCGTACGAACCGCTATCGTCATCGGCGGCGGCATCGCCGGACCGGTGACGGCACTCGCGCTACGCCGCGCCGGCATCACCGCAACCGTTTACGAGGCGTACCCCGCCACCGCCAGTGAGGCCGGCGGCATCGGAGGCACCCTCGCGCTCGCGCCCAACGGCGTGGCGGCGCTGCGCACGATCGGCGCGGACGAGGCGGTGACGGCGATCGCCACCCCGATCGAGCGCAGCGCGATGGCCGTCGGCCGTCGACGCATCGACCTGCCCACACTGGCCGGAGTGCCGCCCCTGCGCGTGGTGCACCGGGCCGAGCTGTACCGCGTCCTGCACGACCGCGCGGTCACCGAGGGCGTCTCCTTCGCGTACGGCAAGCGGCTGGTCCACGCCGACCAGACCGACAGCGCTGTGACCGCCCGATTCGAGGACGGCAGCACCGCCACCGCCGACCTCCTCGTCGGCGCCGACGGCATCCGGTCCACGGTCCGGGGCCTCATCGACACGGCCGCGCCCGGCCCCCGGTTCACCGGCCTGCTCGGCTTCGAGGCGGTCGCCCGACACGAGGTGGACGTCCAACCCGGCACGATGACGTTCGCGTTCGGCCGACGCGGCTACTACCTGTACTGGCCGGAGCCCGGCGGCGGCACCCGGTGGGGGGCCAACCTGCCGTACCAGCGACCGCTGAGCCTCGTCGAGGCCCGCGCGGTGCCAGCGGCGCAGTGGCTGGACACACTGCGCGAAAGCTACGGCGACGACGACCCGGGGCGGCAGTTGACGGCTACCAGCAACGCCGACGAACTCCAGGTGGTCGGGGCGATGCAGATCATGCCGCCGGTGCCGCACTGGCACCGAGGGCGGATGGTGCTGGTCGGCGACGCGGCGCACGCGCCGTCGAACAGCTCCGGGCAGGGAGCGTCGCTGGCCATCGAGAGCGGCGTGCAGCTCGCCCGCTGCCTGCGCGACCTGCCGGACGTGGAGTCGGCACTTGCCGCGTTCGTGCGGCTGCGCCGCGCCCGGGTCGAGAAGGTCGCCGCCCGCGCCGCCCGCATCAACCAGGCCAAAGCGCCGGGGCCGTTCGCCCGGGCGCTGATGCCGCTGCTGATGCCGCTGCTGACGCGCACCGCCATGGACCCGGAGAAGACCGTCGCCCACGAGCAGCGCTACGTCATCGACTGGGACGCCCCGGTCACGGCGGACCCGGCACTGCGCTGAGCTGTCGGGCGCGGGGGGACCCACGGGCCACCCCGCGCCCGACACGGCCGACGCCGCCCCGCAGCCGACGCGGCCCGCCACCTGCGCCCGACTCGGCTCAGGCCGCCCCGGCGGCCACCGCCGTCCGGGCGACAAGCGCGCGACGCAGGTCGTCGTCGGCGTCGGTGACAACCCGACGCAGACCCGGGGTCAGGTCGTCGCGGGCCAGAAGCGCCGCGGTCGCCTCCCGGGTCGGCTGCGCCACGGCGTAGTGGGGGAAGGCCAGCTTCGCCACCCGGTCGGCCGTCCACGGGGTACGTCGACGGGCGGCGGCCGGCATCTCCGCGAAGTACCGCTCGACGTACGCGGCGGTCAGCTCGGCCTGCTCGGGCTGCCAGAACCCCTCGGCCGTCGCCTCCAGCAGCCGGTTGGACAACTCGGTGTCCCCCACGATGACGTCCCAGGCTGCCTGCTTCGCGGATGGGTCCGGCAGGGCGGCCCGGCAACGGGCGGCCCGCTCGGCACCCGCTGAGCTCGGGTCGGCGGCCGCCTCGGCGGCGATCTCCACCTCGCCGGCCGCGCGCAGCACCACGAGTCGACGCAGCACCGACCAGCGCAGCTCGGCGTCGGCCTTCAGCCCGGCCGGCACGTCGCGGCCGGCGAGCCAGCCGGTGAGCAGATCCGCGTCGGTGGTCGCGGCGACCCAGGCCCGGGCTGCGGCGAGCTGGAGGGACTCCCCCGCCGGGGCGCTGTCAAGCAACTGCCGGCACGCCCCGGCCACCCGGGCCAGCGCAGCCGACCGGGTCAGCGGGTCGAGGTAACGGTCGATCAGCGACCGGCTGAGAGTCAGCACGTCCTCCGCGATGATCACCTCGGTCTCGGCGGGCAGCGCGGCGACCATCAGGTCGACAAGGCCGGCGACCGGCCGCTCCCCGTCGGTCGCCGCGTCCAACGCCTCGCCCCAGAGCACCGCCCGTGTGAGGGGGTCGGCCAGCCTGGGCAGCACCAGCGGCACGGCGTCCGCCGACGCCGGGTCGAGGCGCACCTTGGCGAAGGTGAGGTCGCCGTCGTTGGGCAGCAGCAGCCGGGCCGCCGGCACGCCGGTAAGCGCGCCGAGCACCGTCCGGCCGTCGGCGGCGGCCGGGTCGAGGTCGACCTCGTCGCGCTCAGCCGTGCCGTCCACCGAGTAGCGGCCCACCCCGATGCGGTGTGGACGCAGCACCGGGTGCGACGTGGGCGCGGTCTGCACCACTGCCACCTCGGTGTAGCGGCCGTCGGTGTCGACGGCGACCTCGGCGCGCAGCGTGTTGACCTGCGGGGTGCGCAGCCACCGCTCGGCCCAGTCGGACAGGTCCCGGCCGCTGGCGGCGGAGAGGCTGGCCAGCAGGTCGGCCAGTGTGGCGTTGCCGAAGCGGTGCGCGGCGAAGTGCGCGTTCAGGCCGGCGAGGAACGCCTCGTCGCCGAGCCACGCGACCAACTGCCGCAGCACGCTGGCGCCCTTGGCGTACGAGATGCCGTCGAAGTTGAGCAGGCCCTCGTCGGCGTCGGCCACCTCCGCCGGGGCGACCGGGTGGGTGGACGGACGCTGGTCGGCGGCGTACCCCCAGGCCTTGCGGCGCATGGCGAACGTCGTCCACGCCTGGTCGAAGCGCGTCGCCTCGGCGGTGACCCGGGTGCCCAGGTATTCCGCGAAGGACTCGTTGAGCCACAGGTCGTCCCACCAGCGCATGGTGACCAGGTCACCGAACCACATGTGCGCCATCTCGTGGGCGATGGTGGTGGCCCGCTGCTCGCGCTCGGTGTCGGTGACCGCCGAGCGGAACACGTAGTCGTCGCGGAAGGTGACGATGCCCGGGTTCTCCATCGCGCCGGCGTTGAACTCCGGCACGAACGCCTGGTCGTACTTGCCGAACGGGTAGCGCTCGGTGAAGAGCTCGTGGAACCGGTCCAGACACTGCCGGGTGACGGTGAAGATCTCCTCGGCGTCGGCGTCCAGGTGCTCGGCGAGCGACTGGCGGCAGTAGATGCCCAGCGGCACACCGTCGTGCTCGGCCCGCCGGACGTGGTAGGGCCCGGCGATCAGCGAGAAGAAGTACGTGGCAAGCGGCGCGGTCGGGGCGAACTCCCAGCGCCCCGGCGCCGGGTTGGCGGCCACCTCGGCGTTGCCGACGACCGTCCACGCGGGCGGGGCTGTCACCGTGAGCACGAACGACGCCTTCAGGTCGGGCTGGTCGAACGCGGCGAAGATGCGCTGCACGTTGTCGAGGAACGTCACGGCGTAGAGATAGGTCTCGCCGTCGGCCGGGTCGACGAAGCGGTGCATCCCCTCCCCGGTGTTGGAGTAGGCCATCTCCGCCTCGACGACAAGCGTGTTCTCCGCGTCCAGGTCGCCGAGCGGGAGCCGGTTGTCGGTCAACGAGCCCGGGTCGAGGTCGCGGTCGTTGAGGCGTACACCCAGCAGGGTGGTGGGTTTGATCTCGACGAAGGTCGCGGTGCCGGGGGTCGCCCGGAACCGGATCTCGACGCGGGAACGGAACAGATCACCGTCGCCGGTCAGGTCAAGATCCACCTGATAGGTCTCGACAGTAATCGCCGCGCCACGCGCGGTCGCCTCTACACGGGTCAAGCTCGGCATCCGCTTATCCTGCCCGATGGGGATCGGCAATCGGTCACCACACGACCCTCGGCACTGGAGGAAAGAACCATGGCACAGCACCCCAAGGGCGATTTCGATCTCTCCCGGGCGGTCTGGCAACGGGCTGAGGGGGACACCTCCGACAGTGCGGTCGAGGTGGCCTTCGTCGACGACCTGATCGGGATGCGCAACTCCGCCGAGCCGGACGGGCCGGTGCTCGTCTTCACGCAGGCCGAGTGGGACGCATTCGTCGCCGGCGCGCAGGACGGCGAGTTCGACCTGGACTGACCGGGATCGGGTGCCGCGGGCGGCGCTGCCGCCCGCCGCCGTCGCTCGCTGTCAGTCATCGCTGTCGCCAGCGCCGCCGCTGTCGCCGTCGCCCCAGCCGAGGCCGCCGGGGCCGGGGGCGTGGTGGAAGCCGGGATGGTCGGCGACGTCGACGCAGCGCTCACCGTCCGGGCCGACCGCCCCGCAGAACAGTCGTTCGGCACGGTGCCAGGCGTCCGCCGGGGACAGGGCCGCCGCGCCGAGTGCCAACTCCGGGCGGAGCAGGCTCAGCGCCTCCGCGTACGCCACAGCCACCTCGCGTGCGTCGGCCGGGCCGGGCACTGTGAAGCCCAGGTGCACGGTGAAGAACCGGTGGGGTCGGGTGGGCCGACCCGGCGGCCCGATCAGCGATCGACCGTCGCGGCCCCCGCCCGGTGCCCCAGCCGCCCGTCGCTGCCGCCAGTGCGGCGACCTGTTCTCCCGCATCTCGCCCTCCCCGTAGTCGTGGCCCCCAGGCCCGGCAGGTCCGGCGCCGGCAGGCGGCGGCCCCACCAGCAGCCAACCAGGTTCCGCCGCCCCTGGGAGGGGCCAGCCGGCGCGCCGATCGGCGGGATTCAGCGGCGGCGACCGGGGTAGTCACGGCACCAGGGCGGCAGGAGGTCGACGGCTGCCACGAGTGCGTGGGGAGACACCCATGGCGACCATGCCGGTCGACCGCAGCCCGGACAGCACCCTCGCGTTCCTGCGCTCCGGTTACCGGTTCATCGGTGAGCGCTGCGACCGGTACGGCAGCGACGTCTTCCAGACCCGGATCCTGCTGACACCTACCATCTGCCTGCGGGGCAGGCCGGCGGCGACGCTGTTCTACGACACCGAGCGCTTCCAGCGGGGCAACGCGATGCCGCTGCGGGTGCAGCGCACGCTCACCGGGCGGGGTGGCGTGCAGGGCCTGGACGGCGCGGAGCACTCCGACCGCAAGGCGATGTTCATGTCGATCATGACGCCGGACCGGATCGGGCAGCTCGGGCAGCTCTTCGACGACGAGTGGCGGGCCAGGCTCCCCGCCTGGGAGGCCGCCGGACCGGTGACGCTCTACGACGAGGTGGGCCGCCTGCTGACCCGCGTGGTCTGCGCCTGGGCCGGGGTCCCGTTGCCCGCGTCGCAGGTCGACCGCCGGGCCGTCGACCTGCACGCCATGATCGAAGGTCCGGCGGTGGTCGGCCCCCGGCACTGGCGAGGGCTGCTCGCCCGCCGCCGAGCCGAGCGTTGGCTCGCCGACCGCATCGAGCGGGCCCGGGTCGGCACAGAACCGGCACCGGCCGGCAGCGTGCTGGACGTGATCGCCGAGCACCGCGACGCGCGGGGCGCGTTGCTCCCCCACCGGATCGCGGCCGTCGAACTGCTCAACATTCTGCGACCGGTGGTGGCCGTGGACCGGTACATCACATTCGCCGCGCTCGCCCTGCACGACCATCCCGCCTGGCGGCAGCGGGTCCGCGACGACGGGGCCACCGAACAGTTCGTCCAGGAGGTACGCCGCTACTACCCGTTCTTCCCGTCCGCCGTCGCCCGGGTCCGGCGCTCCTTCGACTGGGCGGGCCACCACTTCCCCCGGGGCCGTCGGGTACTCCTCGACCTCTACGGCACCAACCACCACCCGGCGCTCTGGCCCGAGCCGGAACTGTTCCGACCGGAACGGTTCGCCGGCCGCCGGGTGGACCCGTTCGAGCTGGTCCCCCAGGGCGGCGGGGACTTCTCCACCGGGCACCGCTGCGCCGGCGAGTGGATCACCATCGACCTGATGAAGCGGGCGGTCACCAACCTGACCAGCGCCATGACCTACGACGTACCCCCGCAGGACCTCACCCTGGATCTACGCCGACTGCCCGCCCTCCCACCCAGCGGCCTAACCCTCACCAACATCCGCCGCACCTAAAACGGCGCCCCGCCCTGGTCCCCTCGCACCCCGCCCTGGCCCCTCGCGCTCGCGCCTGCGCCTCGCGCCTGCGGCTCGCGCCTCGCGCCGCGCGCCCGCGCCCGCGCCCGCGCCCGCGCCCGCGCCCGCGATCTTGCACTTCCTGTCGGGACAAAAATGCTTGAACCCGACAAAAGCTAGACCGAAACTGCAAGATCGCGGACGAGGGCGGGGCGCGGTGCGAGGGCGGGGCGGGGTGCGAGGGCGGGGTGCGAGGGCGGGGTGCGGGGGTGGGGGCAGAAGGGTGGGGGCGCGCGACAGCTCGCGGGCACCGGGGTGACCGCGAGCTGTCAGGATCGAGCGGAGTCAGGAGCGGGACTGCTGGGCGTGGTCCTTGACGTCGTGCGCGGCGGACCTGCTGTCGTCCCTGACCGTTTGCACCGCGTCCTGTGCCGTGGTCCGCACCGAGTCGGCGGCGTGCTGGGCGGGCTCGCGCAGCTCGTCCTTGAGCTCGCTCGCCACCTCGCTCAGCTTCTCCTTGACCGCCCCGCTGTGCTCGCTGACCTTCTCCTTGACCTGCGTCGCGGCCTGCTGCTCCCGGCGGGAGGCCGGGATGAGCGAGGAGGCCAGCCAGCCGACCCCGAAGGCGATGAGCCCGGCGGCAAGCGGGTTGCCCTGGGACTTCTGCCGGATCACCCGGGGCGCGTCGTGCGCGGCGTCGCTGACGGTCGAGGCCGCCGAGTGCGCGGCGTCGCTGACGCTGGACGCCGCCGACGAGGCGCGGTCGCCCACCGAGTGTGCGGCGTGGCCGGTGCCGTGGCCGAGGTCAGCTGCGGTTCCCATGACCTTGTCCCTCACATTCTGCAGCGCGGAGCGTGCCCGCTGCTTGCGGTCGTCGACGATGCGGCTGGGGCTGACCTTGTACGCCAGCGCGTCCACATCGGAGCTGAGGCTGTTGCGGGTGGCTTCGATCTCCCGGCGGATCTGGTCGGGATCGGTGCTCATCGGGTGACTCCCTCCGGGTGGGGTTTGAGCGCGTCGGGGATCTGCTGCACGCTGTCGTTGGTCTGCCTGAGCCCGCGTACGTGCTGGGCGTTCTGCTTGGCCTTGGAGTACAGAACGGCGGCGACCGCGGCCCAGATGACGGCCACGATCAGCGCGGCCAGGCCGGAGTCCATGACGTTGTCCAGGAACTGCCACACGGCGATGGACACGAAGAGCGCCACCATGTAGCCGCCGAAGCCGGCGCCACCGAAGAGCCCGGCGGCCTTGCCCGCCTTCTTGCCCTCCTGGCGGATCTCGGCCTTTGCCAGCTCGACCTCCTGGCGCATGAGCGTCGACAGGTCGGTGGTGACCTGACGCATCAGGTCACCGAGCGAGCTGCCCTTCACCTCCGCAGCGGTGTGCGGGGCACCCGCGTCGGGGTGGTATCCGGAGTCCAGTCCGGACCCCTGCGTCGGCATGGTCATGCCGTCGCCTCCCTTCGGATGACTCGGTGGCTCACGGGCGAGGGCTACCGGTGGACGGCACGCCCGGCAGCGGGTCGGTCTGGGTCACCGGCGGCAGCGGCTGCCCGGTGCTGGTCGGCTCCGAGTAGTCGTCTCGACCGTCATCGGTGGCCCGGCCCGGAGTCGGGTCGGTGTAGCCACCCGGAGTCGGGTCGGTGTAGCCGCCGGAGGTCGGCTCGGTGTACGTGCCGGGAGTCGGGTCGAGGTAGCCACCCGGCGGGGTCGCGTTCGGCGCGGCGCGGGGTGCCGGCGGCGGCGTCGGGATCACAGCGGTCTGCTCCGGGTCGTACGCCCCGGCGCCCCGGTAGCCGGCGGAACCGTTGCCGGTGTCGTCGCTGCCCGCCGAGATGCCACGGGTGAGACGGCCGGCGAGCACGCCGAGGACCGCCGCGCCGACCAGGAAGGTGCCCGGGTTGCGCCGCGCGTAGTTGCGTACCTCGTTGATCAGGTCGCCGGGCTCGCGCTCCTCGAGCCAGCCGGCCACGCCGTGCACCCGGTCGGCGGCCTGACGGGTCAGCTCGCTCACCGGGCCGGCCTGGCCACCCTGCTCGGCCATCGAGCGCATCTCGTCGGCGATCGAGCGCAGCCCGCCAGCGGCGCGCCGCTGCTGCTCGGCGGTCTGGCCGGCGAGCTGGGTACGCGCCTCGCCGTAGAGGTTGCGGGCCTGCCGGGCTGCCTCGCGGCCGACCTCGGTGCCCTGCTCCTTGGCGGTCTGGGCGACCGCCCCACCGGCGTGCGCCGCCTCGGACCCGACCTGGCGGGCCTGCTCGCGAACGCCTCCGCCGTTCGTCGACTCCTGCCCGTACGTGGAAGACGTGGGTGAAAGATCGTAAGTCATGATTTCCCTTCCGCTCGGAATGTCGTCGCGGTTGTGCTGGGGGATGCGGCCGCGTCGCCGTGGCCGCCGACAAATCACCTACCCTGCGTTTTCGCTTCCATACCTCTTCGCGCATTTCTCTGCGCGGCGGGCCGGATCGACTTCAAAATGGAGGATCGTCGGGCTGCGTCACGTCGCCGCTACGGACAGCGAGATTCGCGGGGCTGGCAGATCCACGGAGGGGGCAGGGGATGGCACGAGACGCGCGAGGTAGCCGACCTGCCGCGCAGCGGCCCCGGGTGCAGGTGGCCGCGCTGGCCGTGGCCGGGGTCTTCCTGCTGATCGGTGTCCTCGGCTTCATCCCCGGCATCACCACCGACTACGGCGAGTTGCGTTTCGCGGGGCACCACTCGGAGGCCAAGCTGCTCGGGCTGTTCCAGGTGTCGATCCTGCACAATGCTGTGCACCTGCTGTTCGGGCTGGTCGGCCTGGTGATGGCCCGCAGCATCGCCGGCGCTCGACTCTTCCTGGCCGGCGGCGGTGCCATCTACCTCGCCCTCTGGCTGTACGGGCTGGTGGTCGAGGGGCTCGACGAGGCGGGTGGCGCGAACATCCTGCCGGTGAACAACGCCGACAACTGGCTGCACCTCGCGCTCGGCTTCGGCATGGTCGCGCTCGGGCTGCTGTTGTCCAACCAGGTGGGCACCGGCGGGCGACTGGACACCCCGCTCGACCGGCCCTGACCTGCCCGTTCCGGGTTTCACGGCCGCACCGGCATGGGTATCAGCGCGTCGATGATCCCGTCAAGGAGGTCGATGATGCCTCGGTGGATACGTGACAACGCCCTGACCGTCGCCATGCTGGGGGCGTTCCTGGTCTTCCTGGTGTTGCAGAGCATCTTCGGGTGGCAGACCCACAACGAGGAGCTGACCGAGTTCGGTGCCGCGCCGTTGAGTTGGCCGGCGTACCTGACCACCGGGCACTTCGCCGAGGCGGTCTTCGAGAACTGGGAGTCGGAGTTCCTGCAGATGGGCGGGTACGTCCTGCTCACGGCGCATCTCGTGCAGCGCGGCTCGGCCGAGTCGAAGCCTGTGGACCAGACCGACCGGCCCGAGGACGACGAGCGTCGGGCCACCCCGCAGTCACCCTGGCCGGCGCGCGTCGGCGGCCTGCCGCTGGTGGTCTACCGCAACAGCCTGTCCATCGCACTGCTGCTGATCTTCGCCGGTTCGTTCGTCGGCCACCTGCTCGGCGGCACGGCCGCCTACAACCAGGAGCAGGCGTTGCAGAGCGGGGCACCACCGATCGGGGTGTGGGACTTCCTCGGCACCAGCGACTTCTGGTTCCAGTCGATGCAGAACTGGCAGAGCGAGTTCCTGGCGGTCGGCGCCCTGATCCTGCTGAGCATCGTCCTGCGCCAGCACGCCTCGCCCGAGTCGAAGCCGGTCACCGTGGCGCACGCCGAGACCGGAGCCGCCTGACCACCGCCGTCAGGCCGCGACAGGCAAAACCGTCAGGCCGCAACCGGCCTAGCCGTCAGGCCGCAACCGGCAACCGCTTGGCAAAGCAGACGCTGTACGGGTTACCCACGTACTCGCCGTACACCGGGATCCGGTCGTACCCGCACGAGGCGTACAACCCGAGGGCCGCGGGCAGGTAGGTGCCCGTCTCGAGGCAAACCACCGAGTGGCCCTGCCGGAACGCCAACTCCTCCAGCGCGGCGAGCAACTGGCGGGCGATCCCCCGCCCCCGGTGCGCCGGACGGACGTACATCCGCTTGATCTCGCCGGTGGTGGCGTCGAGCGGCTGGAGGCCGCCGCACGCGACCGCCTGGCCGTTCGCTACCACCGCCAGGTAGCGGATGTCGTCGTGGGTGATGGTGACCTGCCCGTCCAGCCCGCCGTCGGCCACACGCAGCTCACGCTGCTGGGCGATGACCAGGGTGGCGATCTCGGGATCGGTGGCGGGCCGCGACTCGATCAGCATCATCCGACGTTAGGCCGGGTGGATTTCGCGGAGGTTTCCAGCAGTCAACCCGGTCACGGAGCGCAACGGGCTACTCGGTGTCGTCGTCAATGTCGTCGTCGAAGTCGTCGTCGAAGTCGTCGTCGTCGGAGGTGTCCGCGCCCACCTCGTCCGCCGAACGCACCCGGCGGGCCTTGCGCGCGGCGAGCCGCTCCGCCGCCGAGGCCCGGTTCGACTTCTCCTCCAGCCGGATGTCGGTGCCCCGGTTGCCGGGCACGAACTCCACGCCGGCGTGGAGCGTCGGCTGCCAGTCGAACTCCCGCTCGCCGATCCGCACCAGGTCACCGGGCTTGGCGCCGGCCCTTGCCAGCTTGTCCTCGACACCGAGCCGGGCCAGCCGATCGGCCAGGTAGCCGACTGCCTCGTCGTTGTCGAAGTTCGTCTGCTTGACCCACCGCTCCGGCCGGACGCCCCGGACGGTGAAGGAGCCGTCCGTCTCGGCAGTGATGGTGAAGCCGTCGTCGTCCACGGCCATGGGTCGGATGACGATCCGGGTGGGCTCGGCCGGCGGCGCGGCCTTACGCTCCGCGTCGACAAGTTCGGCCATCGCGTACGTCAGCTCCTTGAGCCCTTCGCGGGTGGCCGCGGAGACCTCGAACACCCGGTAGCCGCGCTCCTCCAGGTCGGGGCGCACGATCTCGGCCAGGTCCCGGCCGTCCGGCACGTCGACCTTGTTGACCGCCACCAGCCGCGGCCGGTCGGTAAGCCCGCCGTACTGGCTCAGTTCGGCCTCGATGGCGTCGATGTCGGCGACCGGGTCACGGCCGGGCTCCAGGGTCGCCGAGTCGATGACGTGCACCAGCACCGCGCAGCGCTCGATGTGTCGCAGGAACTCCAGGCCCAGCCCCTTGCCGGTGGCCGCGCCGGGGATCAGACCCGGCACGTCGGCGACGGTGAAGGTGTGGTTGTCCATCCGGACCACACCGAGGTTGGGCACGAGAGTGGTGAACGGGTAGTCGGCGATCTTCGGCTTCGCGGCGGAGATCACCGAGATCAGCGACGACTTGCCGGCCGACGGGAAGCCCACCAGACCCACGTCGGCGACGCTCTTGAGCTCCAGCACGATGTCCAACTGGTCGCCGGGCTCCCCCAACTCGGCGAAGCCCGGAGCCTTGCGCTTGGCGTTGGCAAGCGAGGCGTTGCCCCGCCCACCGCGCCCGCCGCGGGCCACCTCGAAGGTGGTGCCGGAGCCGACCATGTCGGCGAGCACGGTGCCGTCGGTGGTCTGCACCACTGTGCCGTTGGGCACCTTGAGCACCAGGTTGCGGCCGTTGGCCCCGTCCCGGTTCGACCCGGCGCCGCCCTTGCCGTTGTCGGCCTTGACGTGCGGGTGGAAGTGGAAGTCCAGCAGCGTGGTCACCTGCGGGTCGACAACAAGCGACACGCTGCCGCCATGCCCGCCGTTGCCGCCGTCCGGCCCCCCGAACGGCTTGAACTTCTCGCGGTGGATCGAGACACACCCGTGCCCGCCATCGCCGGCCTGCAGATGCAGGACGACCCGGTCAACGAACGTCGCCACGGCGTCAATCCTTCCAGCGAGGGTCGACCCCGCACTTCGAAAAAAGCGAAGCGGGCCGGGACCCGGAGGTCCGCGGCCCGCAAAGCCTGAAAGCTACTGCTGAGGAACGATGCTGACGGTCTTACGACCGCGCTTGGTGCCGAACAGGACCGCACCGGCGGACAGCGCGAACAGCGTGTCGTCGCCGCCACGGCCGACCAGGTCACCGGGGTGGAACTTGGTGCCACGCTGCCGGATGAGGATCTCACCGGCGCTGACGACCTGACCACCGAAGCGCTTCACGCCGAGTCGCTGGGCCGCGGAGTCACGACCGTTACGCGAGCTGGACGCACCCTTTTTGTGAGCCATTGGAGGACGACCTACTTCCCGCTGGAGATGCCGGTCACCTTGACCTGGGTCAACGGCTGGCGGTGACCCTGGCGCTTGTGGTAGCCGGTCTTGTTCTTGAACTTGTGGATCCGGATCTTCGGGCCCTTGGTGTGCGCGGCGATCTCGCCGGACACCGCGACCTCGGCAAGCTTTGCCGCGTCGGTCACCAGGTCGTCACCGTCGACGAGGAGCACCGCGGTGAGCTTCACCGCGTCACCGGGGGCACCGGTGAGCTTCTCGACCTCGATCACGTCGCCCTCGGCGACCTTGTACTGCTTGCCGCCGGTCTTGACGATCGCGTACATCGGAGGCGGACTCCCTGTCGTTAGGCTGCTGACGGTCGTCCCCGTGGCGGCTCGCCGGGTAGCAGTGCACGGCGGCGCGGGCACACGGGAACTCAGCACACCAAAGGTGCGCCGCAGGCAAGAGTACGCCATGCCTGGCCCGGACCCCAAACCGGCCCGCCCTGCTCAGCGTGCGCAGAGCTGGTCGAGGCGCTGCTGGAGCCTGTCGAGTTCGGTTTCGTCGATCGACTCGACGTCGGCGCCGAGCGCGGCGGCCTCGGTGCCGATGTCGGTGAGCAGTGCCTTGAGCTGCGGATCGACGGCTCGGGCCGACTGCTCCCGCAGGGCGGCACGCCACCGTGCCAGCGCCGCCTCGGCCCTTGTGCGGGCCGCCTGGGCAGCGGCACTGTCGCCGGCACCCATCGCCGCCACCATCCGGCCCAACTCCTCCACGTACACCCGTAGGGCGGTCGTGCCGGCCTGCCGTGCCTCGGAGCACACCTGCGCGTCCCCCGCCGGGGGCGTACCGCTCGACCCGGCGGAAGCTCCCTCGGACCCGGCCGCCGTCGGGCCGGACCCCGCTGTGGTCGCACTGGCCGTGCCCTCACCGGCCGGCCGGTCGGCGGCGCAACCCGCCCCGGCGGTGAGCGCGCCGACAAGCACGATCGCGGCGAGCAGGCGACTCATCCTCTCCTCCTGACCGGGAGCGGCACGCTGACCGGGAGCGGCACGGTGGGCCCGAAACGGCGAGGTCCCTCCCCCGTCAGATTGCCGGAGAAGGGACCTCGTCAAACATGCCGCGGGTCAGGCGTCAGGGGCGGGTCCGCCGGCGGGTGCCACCCCGCCGGGAACGGCGACGCCCTGAGCCACCCTCGCTGCTCTCCTCGTCCGCGTCGCCGTCGGCGAGCGCGTCCGGGTCGTCCGCCGCGGCCAGCCGGGCCGACTCGCCCTGCTGGCTGTCGGTGACCGCCGGCCCGGCGGCAGCCTCCGACTCGTAGCGGGACAGGTCGTAGCCCATGGTGTCCTGGTAGTCGGCGTCCGGCTCAGCGCTGGTGTCGATGTCGGTGTCGGTGTCGACGACCTCGACAACCGCCCGCTCGGCCGGGGCGTTCTTGCGCGCCCGGCGGCGGGAGGACGCGGTGGCCTGCTCGGCGGCGGGGGCGGCCACCGGGGCCGACGAGGCGACCGCCTTGACCTTCTCCCCCGCCCCACCGGTGCGGGGCTTCTCCGGCACCGGCTCGGTGTGGATGATGACGCCCCGACCCTTGCAGCACTCGCAGGTCTCGCTGAACGCCTCCAGCAAGCCCGCGCCGATCCGCTTACGGGTCATCTGCACCAGGCCGAGCGAGGTGATCT
This sequence comes from Micromonospora sp. NPDC000316, assembly GCF_042898885.1. Lineage (NCBI taxonomy): Bacteria > Bacillati > Actinomycetota > Actinomycetes > Micromonosporales > Micromonosporaceae > Micromonospora > Micromonospora sp. NPDC000316. Next base: position 20,733 of record NZ_JBIAZG010000003.1, on the reverse strand, counting down.
CGGTGACCTGGTGCTTGGTGCGGTCCCGGCCCAGGCACTCGGTGAGCCGCCGCAGCACCAGCTCACGGTTCGACTCCAACACCATGTCGATGAAGTCGATCACCACGATGCCGCCGATGTCCCGCAGCCGGAGCTGACGGACGATCTCCTCGGCCGCCTCCAGGTTGTTGCGGGTGACCGTCTCCTCCAGGTTGCCCCCGGAGCCGGTGTACTTGCCGGTGTTGACGTCGACGACAGTCATCGCCTCGGTCTTGTCGATCACCAGCGAGCCGCCCGACGGCAGGAACACCTTGCGGTCCAGACCCTTGATGATCTGCTCGTCGATCCGGTACTCGGCGAAGATGTCGCTCGTGCCGACGTGCCTGCGCACCCGGTCGACCAGGTCCGGAGAGACGTGCGACAGGTACGACTCGACCATGCCGTACGACTGCTCGCCCTCGATCACCAGCTCGCGGAAGTCTTCGTTGAACAGGTCTCGGACCACCCGGATGACCAGGTCGGGCTCCTCGTAGAGCAGCACCGGGGCGCCACCCTCGGCGGCCTTGGCCTGGATGTCCTCCCACTGCGCCTGGAGCCGCTTGACGTCGCGCGCCAGCTCGTCCTCGCTGGCGCCCTCGGCTGCCGTGCGGACGATCACGCCGGCGCCGTCCGGGACCAACTTCTTGAGTACGTCGCGCAGCCGCTTGCGCTCGTTGTCCGGCAGCTTCCGGCTGATGCCGGAGGCGTTGCCGTTGGGCACGTAGACCAGGTGCCGGCCGGAGAGCGCGATGTGGCTCGTCAGCCGGGCGCCCTTGTGCCCGATCGGGTCCTTGGTGACCTGCACCAGCACCGAGTCACCGGAGCGCAGCGCCTGTTCGATCGAGCGGGCGCGGCCCTCCAGACCGGAGGTGTCCCAGTTGACCTCGCCGGCGTACAGCACCGCGTTGCGGCCCCGACCGACGTCGACGAACGCCGCCTCCATGCTGGGCAGCACGTTCTGCACCTTGCCCAGGTAGACGTTGCCGGCCATCGTGCCGGAGGAGTTGCGGGTGACGTAGTGCTCGACAAGCACCCCGTCCTCCAGGACGGCGATCTGGGTGCGGTCACCGCGCTGCCGGACCGCCATCACCCGGTCGACCGCCTCGCGGCGGGCCAGGAACTCCGACTCGCTGAGGATCGGCGGTCGGGTACGCCGCTGCTCCCGGCCGTCCCGGCGGCGCTGGCGCTTGGCCTCCAGCCGGGTCGAGCCGGACACACCCTGGACCTCGTCGACGGTACGGCGTGGCTCACGGATCTTGACAACGGTGGGTACGCCGTCGTCGGCGGCCCCCTCGGTGTCACCGGCGCCACGGCGACGGCGACGCCGGCGGCGACGGGTCAGCCCGTCCCCACCCTCGGACTCCTCGTCCTCGTCGCCCTCGGCCTCGGCGGTCTCTTCCTCGTCGGCCTGCGCGGCTTCCTCGGAGTCCTCGTCCTCGGCGTCGTCGGCCCCGCCCTTGCCCCGGCCACGGCCACGGCGACCACGCCGGCGGCGCCGACGCGCGGCGGCGCTGTCCTCGTCGTCCTCATCCGCCTCGGCAGCCTCGTCGACCTCGTCGACGGGCTCCTCCTCGGCCTCGATGGCCTCGACCGGCTCCACCGGCTCGACGTCGCGGCGACCGCGCCGCCGCCGACGGGACGGCTCGGCCTCGACGGCGAACTCGTCGGCGACCGGGGTGGGCTCGGCCGGTCGGGTCACCGGCACGGCGTCCGGCTGCGGCGCCATGAACAGCACTGTGGGCGCGGAGAGCGCCGCCCGCCGACGCCGGGTCCGCGGCTGCTCCGGCTCGATGACCTCGGCCGGCTCGATCGGCTCGTTCGCCACGTTGGCCACCGAAACCCCTGGCGGTACGTCGCCGGAACTCGCCTGGGCGCCACTGGTGCGTGTCGGCGCGGCGGTGGCGTCGATCTCCACCTCGTTCAGTTCGGCTTCCGCCTCGCGCAGGTCCGACTCCGCCGGCGTCTCGACGGCCTCCGCCTCGACGGAGGGCTCCTCGACGGAGGGCTCCTCGACGGCAGGCGGCTCCTGGACTGCTGCGGGTTCCTCGACTGCTGCCGGCGTGGCCTTCTTCCGCCGCGTACGCGTCACCTTGACCGGGGGCACCACCTCGGCGGACGCCTCCTCGGCGGCGGCCGCGACAAGCGGCTCCGCGGCTGTCGTCTCGACAGCGGTGGCCTTGCGGCGGCGCCGGGGGGTCTTCGGGGCGACATCCTGGTCGCCGGAGATCGGGGCGAGGACCTCCGCCTGCGGCGACTCGGCGCTGCCCGTTCCACCGGTGGACGCCTCGACCGGCGCGTCGGTCTGCTCCGGTTGGCTGAGCGGTGCGGCCCGACGACGGGTCGTCCGGGCACGCCGCACCGGAGCTGCGGGCTCCGCGCTCGGCGCATCCGTCGGCTCCAGCGGAGCCGAGCCGGCGGCCGTGGCGGAAGCGCCGTCGGTGGTGCTCTGGTCAGCGGTGTCACCGGCCGGCTGTGAGCCGGTCCGTTCGCCGCCCTCGGGCTCGTTCTCGAGCATGGACGTTCTCCAGTTCTGGCTGCCCCGGGCGCGGGTGAGCGCTGCCACGCAGGGTTGCCGCAAAAGTGTTTCCGCCGGGCGCGCGTGGTGCGCGACCGCCGAAGTCTGCCTGCCAGAGCACTGACCGTCGGTCAGCGCCCAACGATGGCTGCCCCGCCGCGGTCCGCATCCAACGGATCCACGATCGCACCCTGCGCGGTCAACGTGCCCTGAGCCAGCCGGGTCACCCTCGGCGAGACCGGCGGCTCCAGGTCGGCCACCACGCGGAGGCCGGAAAGGACGTCATCGGGCCGTACGGACGGGGTGACCTGCCGCACGACCAGTTCGAGTATCGCACACGGTACGGCCGGCGCCCCGGAAGGCGTCTCTGTCGACGCCATGACATTGATTGATATAACGGCCGCGCGAGCGTCGAAGGTCCGTCGTCCCTGCTTGGTCATCCGCTCGACGAGCACCTCGTCGGCGGCGCTGAAGGCGTCCACGGCGGCGCGCAGCACCTCGGGGTCGACCTCGGGCAGCACGATGTGCCAGTGCGACGCCTCGATCCGGTCCGGCAGGTTGCCACCGTCGGCGATCACCGCCTCCAGCACGTCCAGCCCGGGCGAGAGCGCGGCGTCCAGTGCGGCGCGCAACGCCTCCGGGTCGACCGGGGCCTGGAGGCCGATCTCCAGGTATTCCGCCTCGCTGGCAACGCCTGTGGGCGCCGCGCTGGCGTAGGAGATCTTCGGGTGCGGGGTGAAGCCCTGGGAGAAGGCGATCGGCACGGCGGCCCGACGCAGGGCGCGTTCGAAGGCGCGGGCGAAGTCCCGGTGTGAGGTGAACCGCAGCGGCCCGCGCTTGGCGTACCGGATGCGGACGCGCTGAACGATCGGCGCCTGCCCGCCCTCCGGCTGTGGTTTCTTACTGATCGTCTCGCTCCTCGGAACTCAGTAACCGTTGATCATGAAGTTATTGTCCGCGACACGCAGTGCCGCAGGCAACAACTTCATGATCAACGCGGTCTGGGGCGGGCCGGCCGATTAGGCGGTGGGGGCTTTGAGGGATTTCAGGGGGGTTAGCGGCAGGAGCTTCTTGCCTGTCGGGCCGATCTGGATCTCGGTGTCCATCGACGGGCAGACCCCGCAGTCGAAGCACGGAGTCCAGCGGCAGTCGTCCTGCTCGAAACCGCTCACCGAGTCCTGCCAGTCCTGCCAGAGCCAGTCCTTGTCGAGGCCCGAGTCCAGGTGGTCCCAGGGCAGGACCTCCAACTCCTCACGCTGACGCGTGGTGTACCAGTCGAGGTCCACCCCGAACGCGGGAAGCGTCTCGGCCGCCGCGTCCACCCAGCGCTGGTAGGAGAAGTGCTCGCTCCAACCGTCGAACCGGCCGCCGTTCTCCCACACCTTGCGGATCACCGAACCGACCCGGCGGTCACCCCGGGAGAGCAGGCCCTCGATCAGCGACGGCTCGCCGTCGTGGTAGCGGTAGCCGATGGCCCGGCCCAGCGAACGGTCCGAGTTGATCGCCTGCTTGAGGATCTTGAGCCGGTGGTCGATGACCTCCGGACGCACCATCGACGCCCACTGGAACGGGGTGTGCGGCTTCGGCACGAAACCGCCGATGGAGACCGTGCAGCGGATGTCCTTGGAGCCGGTGGCGGCCCGACCCGCCTTGATGACCTCGTGGGCCATCTCGGCGATCTCGAGGACGTCCTCGTCGGTCTCGGTGGGCAGGCCGCACATGAAGTAGAGCTTCACCTGCCGCCAGCCGTTGCTGTACGCGGTGACGACGGTGCGGATCAGGTCTTCCTTCGTCACCATCTTGTTGATGACCTTGCGGATCCGCTCCGACCCGCCCTCCGGAGCGAAGGTCAGACCCGTGCGCCGCCCGTTGCGGGACAGCTCCTGGGCGAGGTCGATGTTGAAGGCGTCCACCCGCGTCGACGGCAGCGACAGCGAGACGTTGGTGCCCGCGTACTGCTCGGCCAGGCCGGAGCACATGTCGCCGATCTCGGAGTGGTCGGCCGACGACAGCGACAGCAGGCCCACCTCGGAGAAGCCGGAGAACTCCAGCCCCTGCTGGACCATCTGCCCCACGGTGGTGATCGAGCGTTCCCGCACCGGGCGGGTGATCATGCCGGCCTGGCAGAACCGGCAACCACGGGTGCATCCCCGGAAGATCTCCACCGCGTACCGCTCGTGCACCGTCTCGGCGAGCGGCACGAGGGGCTTCTTCGGGTACGGCCAGGCGTCCAGGTCCATCGTCGTGCGCTTGTGCACACGGAACGGCACGTCCGCCCGGTTCGGCACGACCCGCTGGATGCGCCCGTCGGGGAGGTAGTCCACGTCGTAGAAGCGCGGCACGTACACGCTCTCGGTGCGGGCCAGCCGCAGCAGCAGCTCGTCGCGGCCACCCGGGGAGCCCTCGGCCTTCCACTCCCGGACGATCGCGGTGATCTCCAGGACGGCCTCCTCGCCGTCACCGAGCACGGCGGCGTCGATGAAGTCGGCGATCGGCTCCGGGTTGAACGCCGCGTGCCCACCGGCCACGATCACCGGGTCGGCGTCGGTGCGGTCGGCGGCAAGCATCGGCATGCCGGCCAGGTCGATCGCGGTGAGCAGGTTCGTATAACCCAGCTCGGTGGAGAACGAGATGCCGAACACGTCGAACTCACGCACCGGCCGGTGCGCGTCGACAGTGAACTGCGGCACGCCGTGCGTGCGCATCAGGTTCTCCAGGTCCGGCCAGACCGCGTACGTCCGCTCGGCGAGGGTGTCGGGCAGCTCGTTGAGCACCTCGTAGAGGATCTGCACGCCCTGGTTGGGCAGGCCCACCTCGTACGCGTCGGGATACATAAGCGCCCAGCGCACTGTCGCCGTGTCCCAGTCCTTGACCACAGCGCCCAGCTCACCGCCGACGTACTGGATGGGCTTGGAGACCTGAGGGAGCAGCGGCTCGAGCCGGGGCCAGACGGAATTGGTCGCGGCCGCACGCGGCGTCGTGGACGGGGCACTCATGATGGCCAAGGGTACGCGCCCACCCGCCGGCGGCCGCGCGCACGCCGCCACGACGCGCCTTCACCTTCTCCTGCCGTACCGACCCCGCGCCGTCGCCCCCGCCTCAACGCCCGCTGAGCGGCGGTGGCGACGCGGTACTAACCTCGGACCGGCGCGAGAGGAGATTGCCGCGATGCCGGAGCCCCAGCCGGGAGCACGGCCGGCCGACGGGAACACCCCGGGCGCGGGGCCGGACAAGGGTCCGGCGGTCGCCGACGAGCCGACCTCCCCACCCGTACCGCCGCAGCAGCCGGACCCCTCGGCGCAGCCCGAACCGACGGACGAGCCCCAGACCCGGGAGCAGCCCGAACCGACGGACGAGCCGCGGCCCACGGGCCAGCCGCAAGCCCCGGAGCAGCCGACGACGCCGGAGCCCGTCGCCGCGACCGAGGATGTTCCCGCGCCCCGGTGGAGCGGGTCCGCTCCGGTGCCTCCCCCGCTGCCGCGTCGACGCGCCTGGGGCGAGTCGGCCGAGCCGACCCCGCCACCGCCCGTGCCCGTCGCATCGCCGGAGCACCAGACGCCTGTCGACCCGTGGGCCGGCGTGGACACCGGCGGCTGGGACCTGCCGTCCGCCGAACTGCCCCCGCTGCCTCCGACGCTGGGCTACCCGGTGCCGCCGGCGACCCGGCAGTGGTCCGGCCCGCCCGTTCCCTCGGTCGGGGCGCACCCGGTGTCGCCGCAGGCTCCCCCGATGCCCCCGCAGGCCGCACCCCGGCCGCCGCAGGCCGTCGGACCCAGGCCACCGCAGGCCGCGCCCAGGCCGCCGCAGGCCGTGGGGCCCGCGATGCCGAGCCGGCCCATGTCGCCGCCCGCACCACCGCCGGCACCGCCCAGGCCACCCAAGCAGCGCCGGGGTCGGCGATCCGCCGCGCCGCCACCGCCGCCGCCGGGCTGGCAGGCGCCGAAGGGGTACGTGCCGGTGCCGGTGCGGCGACGTCGCCGCTGGCCGTGGCTGCTGCTGCTCACCCTGGCCTGCTGCTGCGGCTGCCCCGCCTACTACGGGTTCCCGATCTCGGCCCAGTACCCGGCCGGCGCGGCGCTACCCGAGCAGGTGGCCGACCTGAGCCTCCGTCAGGACGACGGCAGCGCCAAGACCGCCCGCGAGCTGGAGAAGGAGGTACGCCAGGAGTACTTGCTGGCCGAGGACACGTTCGCCGGCGTCTACGGCACGAAGGACGGCAAGCGGGTGACGGTGTTCGGCGGCACCGGCTTCCGGTTGACCCCGGAGGCGGACGCGGACGCGGAGATCACCCGGCTCACTGAGCGCTACACGCTTGGCGCACCCGAGACGGTGAAGACCGGCGTACGGGGCCGGCACGAGCGCTGCGCGGTCGGCCGCTCCGCCGGTGCCGACGTGGTGGTCTGCACCTCGGTCGACCACGGCAGCATCGCGACAGGCGTGTTCACCCGGCTCTCCGTCGCCGACAGTGCCGCCCTGCTGTCCACTCTGCGCAACGAGATCGTCCAACCCAAGGCGTGAGCCCGGAACCGCGAGCGTCAGGCGTCGCGGGTCGGGTCGGGGTGGGCGCGCGGCGGGGCGTAGCGCGGCACGTACTCCTGGCCGGTGAGCTTCTGGATCTCGCTCATCAGCTCGTCGGTCATCTGCCGCAGCGAGGCGCGGTCGTCCGGGCGGCCGGTGAAGTCCAGCGGCTTGCCGAACCGAATAATGATCTTGGCGGTGCCGGGATGGGGCAGCCGGGCACCGATCGGCTGGGCCTTGTCCGTACCGATCATGCCGACCGGGATGATCGGCACACCGGCGGAGATCGCCAGGCGGGCCGCGCCGGTCCGCCCGCGGTAGAGCTTGCCGTCTGGTGAACGGGTGCCCTCCGGGTAGACCGCCACCAGGTCACCGCCCTTGAGCGCCGGGATGGCGGCGTCGAACGCGGACAGTGCCGCCCGCCCGCCGGCCCGCTCGACCGGGATGGCACCCAGGCCCGTGAGGACGAACTTGGAGATCGCGCCCTTCACGCCGGTGCCCTTGAAATACTCCGACTTCGCCCAGAACGCCAGGTGGCGGGGCACCACAGTGCCGAGGAACAGCTCGTCGGCCACCGAGAGGTGGTTGCCGGCGAAGATCGCGCCGCCCGTCGCCGGCAGGTGTTCCAGCCCCTCCACGGTCGGGCGGAACGCCAACCGCAGCGTGGGCGCCACGGTGAGCTTGCCGATGGTGTAGAGCAGGGGCACTGGTCCTCCGGCGCGATCAGGTAGACGAATGGGCGGTGTCACGGTAGCGGACGCCTCCACACCTCCCGGACGGAGGTGGTGAGGCGTCCGCACCCTGACGATGTTCCGTTAGGAAGGGTCTTTTCGATACATCAGGCGTCAGAAAGGGGCCTTTCCTTACACCCGTCGAACCACTACCGTCACCCGCTCGCCGTCGCCTACCTCACCGGCGAAGCCGTCGAGGCCCTCGGCGAAGTCGACCGAGTCGGCAAGCACCTCACCGGCCACGAAGTCGCCGTACGCGGCCACCGCCGCGCGCACCTCCTCCGATGCCGACACCGACACCACGATCCGGTCCGAGACGTTCAGGTCGGCGTCGCGGCGGGCCTGCTGCACCACCCGCACCACGTCGCGGGCCAGCCCCTCGGCGGCCAACTCCGGTGTGACCTCGGTGTCCAGCACCACCACGCCCTCACCGCCGGGCAGCGGCGACGAGTGCTCGGCGTCGGCGGCGACGAGGCGCAGCTCGTACTCGCCCTCGGCAAGGGTGATGCCGGCGGCCACCGGGGCCCCGTCGACCAGCTCCCAGTCGCCCGCCTTGACCGCCTTGATCACCTGCTGGACCTGCTTGCCGACGCGCGGGCCGAGCGCCCGAGGCACCACTGTCAGCACCTGCTGGCAGTACTCGGCCAGGTCCGTGCTGAACTCGACGGCCTTCACATTCACCTCGTCGGTGACCAGGTCGGCGAACGGGCGCAACTGCTCCGCCGCAGGCGAGGCCACGACCAGCCTGGACAGCGGCAGCCGCACCCGCAGCCCCTTGGCCTTGCGCAGCGACAGCGCCGCCGAGGCGACCGCCCGGGTGGCGTCCATCGCGGCGACCAGGTCGTGGTCGGCGGGGAACTCCTCCGCAGAGGGCCAGTCGGTCAGGTGCACCGAGCGTTCCCCGGTCAACCCCCGCCAGATCTCCTCGGCCGTCAGCGGCGCCAGCGGCGCCACCACCCGACAGAGCGTCTCCAACACGGTCCAGAGCGTGTCGAACGCGTCGGCGTCGCCGGCCCAGAAGCGGTCCCGGGACCGGCGCACGTACCAGTTGGTCAACGCGTCCAGGTAGGACCGGACGGTGGCGCACGCGCCGGAGATGTCGTACGCGTCCATCTGCGCGCCGACAGTCGACACCAGCTCGTTCGTCTTCGCCAGCACGTACCTGTCGAGCAGGTGCGTCGAGTCCGTCCGACGACGGGCGGTGTGGCCGTCGGCGTTGGCGTAGAGCGAGAAGAAGTACCAGACGTTCCACAGCGGCAGCAGCACCTGCCGGACGGCGTCGCGGATGCCCGCCTCGGTGACCGCCATGTCCCCGCCGCGCAGCACCGGCGACGACATGAGCATCCAGCGCATCGCGTCCGAGCCGTACGCGTCGAAGACGTGGTAGACGTCCGGGTAGTTGCGCAGGCTCTTGGACATCTTGCGCCCGTCCGAGCCGAGCAGGATGCCGTGGCTGAGGCAGTTGCGGAACGCCGGCCTGTCGAACAGCGCGGTGGCAAGCACGTGCATGGTGTAGAACCAGCCGCGGGTCTGCCCGATGTACTCGACGATGAAGTCACCCGGGTAGTGGTGCTCGAACCAGTCCGCGTTCTCGAACGGGTAGTGCACCTGCGCGAACGGCATCGACCCGGACTCGAACCAGCAGTCCAGCACCTCCGGCACCCGGCGCATCATCGACTTGCCTGTCGGGTCGTCCGGGTTGGGGCGGACCAGGTCGTCCACCGCGGGCCGGTGCAGGTCGGTGAGGCGTACGCCGAAGTCCCGTTCGATGTCGGCGAGCGAGCCGTAGACGTCCAGGCGCGGGTAGTTCGGGTCGTCGGACTTCCACGCCGGGATCGGCGATCCCCAGAACCGGTTCCGGCTGATCGACCAGTCCCGGGCGTTGGCGAGCCACTTGCCGAACGAGCCGTCCTTGATGTGGCCGGGCGTCCAGTTGATCTCCTGGTTCAGCTCGACCATCCGGTCCCGGAACTGCGTCACGGCGACGAACCACGACGACACCGCCTTGTAGACGAGCGGGGTGTCGCAGCGCCAGCAGTGCGGGTACGAGTGGGTGTAGGTGTCCTGCTTGAGCACCACCCCCCGGTCCTTCAGCTCCCGGATCACCGGCTTGTTGACGTCGAAGACCTGCTCACCCTGGTAGGGCGGGACGAGCGCGGTGAAACGCGTGTGGTCGTCGACGGTGACGATGGTGGGGATGCCGGCGGCGTTGCAGACGTTCTGGTCGTCCTCGCCGAACGCCGGGGCGAGGTGCACGATCCCGGTGCCGTCCTCGGTGGTGACGAAGTCCGCGCCGAGCACCTGGTAGGCGTTCTCGCCCGCGTGCTCGACGAGGAAGTCGAAGAGCGGCGTGTAGCGGCGTCCGACCAGGGCCTTGCCGGTCACCCAGCCGACCTGCTCGTAGCCCTCCAGCTCCTTGGCGTACGCCCCGAGCCGGGACTCCCCGACCACGTACCGCTGGCCGTCGCGCTCCAGCACCGCGTACCGGATGTCCGGGCCGACGGCGAGCGCGAGGTTCGACGGCAGCGTCCACGGCGTGGTCGTCCAGACGCCCAGCTTGACCGGCCCGCGCACCAGTTCCGGCGCGGACTCGTCCGGGGTCAGCTCGAACCACACAGTAAGCGTCGGGTCGTGCCTGTCGCGGTAGACGTCGTCCATCCGCGTCTCGGTGTTCGACAGCGGCGTCTCGCAGCGCCAGCAGTACGCGAGCACCCGGAAACCCTCGTAGATCAGACCCTTGTCGTGCAGGGTCTTGAAGGCCCACATGACGCTTTCCATGTAGTCCAGGTCGAGGGTCTTGTAGTCGTTGGCGAAGTCGACCCAGCGGGCCTGCCGGTTGATGTACCGCTCCCAGTCCTGGGTGAACTCCAGCACCGATGTGCGGCAGGCCTCGTTGAACCGGGCCACGCCCAGATCGATGATCTCCGCCTTGCTTGTGATGCCGAGCTGCTTTTCGGCCACCACCTCGGCGGGCAGGCCGTGACAGTCCCAGCCGAAGCGCCGCTCGACGTGCCGCCCGCGCATGGTCTGGTAGCGCGGCACCACGTCCTTGACGTACCCGGTGAAGAGGTGGCCGTAGTGCGGCAGGCCGTTGGCGAACGGCGGGCCGTCGTAGAAGACGTACTCGTTCTTGCCGTCGTCGCCGGCCGGACGGGCCTCGACGGACGCCTCGAAGGTCTTGTCGGCCGTCCAGTGCTCCAGCACCCGGCGCTCGACCGTGGGCAGGTCCGGGCTCGCCGGGACACCGGCGGCGGTCGGGTCGTGCAACGGATAGGCCATCGCCTGTCGCTCTCCTCGCGCAGCTCACTCAACGTGGGTCTGCGAGGACGAACCTTCCGGGGTACGCCTGAAACGGCGCTCCCGGGTGGTCCGCGGTACCACCCCGCTTGGCGGTCAGGATCGACCGCCCGCTCATTGCCGGCTGTGACGGGCCGCACCCGTCCGGTTCTACTGGGCCGGTCACCCGGCTGTTCTTCCGGAGGCTCACCGGTGATAGCCGGGTCATCGCCTTACGACGGTCAACGATACTCGACCCACCCGCCGCCCCGCCGCCGAGTAAACCCGCGTGCCGGGCCCCCAGGCTGGCCGCGTGATCCGGATCGAGTTGGACGAATCGACGCTGGCCCGTACGCGGATCGCCACCAGCCCGCTCTGGGAGGTTCTGACAAGCCTGTTCGTGCTGCAGCGCCACCCGAAGGAGGCGCCCTGGCCGTACACCGCTGACCCCACATGACCGGGATCACAGCCGGAGCTGTCACGGCGTACCCCGGCTGGTTCGTCGTGTGGGTGTCAGAACCGACCAGGAGGTAGTCATGCAGCGGATGAACGCGGCCGAGGTAGCGCCGCAGGGATACCGGGCCGTGCTGGGCCTGGAGAAGTACGTCCAGACGAATGTCGACCACACAGTCCTCGAACTGGTGAAGATGCGGGCGTCGATCGTGAACGGCTGCGCCTTCTGCGTGGACATGCACAGCCGGGACGCGCTCGCTGCCGGCGAGTCGAGCCGGCGGCTGTTCGCGGTTGCCGCCTGGCGCGAGGCGCCCTTCTTCGACGAGCGGGAGCGGGCCGCGCTGGCGCTCACCGACGCGGTGACCCGCCTCGGCGACCACGGTGTACCGGACGACGTCTGGGACGCTGCGGCGAAGGTGTGGTCGGAGAAGGAGCTGGCGGACCTGGTCCTCGCGATTGCCACAATCAACGTATGGAACCGAGTGGCGATCACCACGCGCACGGAGCTCCCGGCGCAAGTGTGACGACCGAGGCGACGCAGGCGGCCGGTGCGCTTCAGGCGCACCGGCCGATGCTGCTCGGGCTGGCGTACCGCCTGCTCGGCAGCCGGTACGACGCCGAGGACGTGCTCCAGGAGGCGTACCTGCGTTGGCTGGGCGTGGACCGCTCGACGGTGGCCGAGCCACGCCGCTACCTGTCCCGCGTCGTGACCCGGCTGGCCCTCGACCGGCTGCGCGCGCGGCAGGCGAGCCGCGAGACGTACGTCGGGCCGTGGCTGCCCGAGCCGGTGCCGACCGAGCCCTCTCCGTTCGGGCCGCTCGACAGCGCGGAGCTGCGCGACTCGCTGTCCACCGCACTGCTGCACGTGTTGGAGCGGCTCACCCCGCCGGAACGCGCGGTGTACGTCCTGCACACCGCGTTCGAACTGCCATACGCGGAGATCGCCGAGATCCTGGACCGGACCCCGGAGGACTGTCGGCAGTTGCACCACCGGGCGGTCACCCGCGTACACCAGGAGCGGCGTCGGTTCACCGCCAGCCGGTCGGAGCGGGAGCGGCTGTTGGAGGCGTTCCTGGCCGCCGCCCGGGACGGGGACCTGGCGGCGCTTACCGGCCTGGTCGCCGCGGACGCCACGGCGTGGAACGACGGCGGCGGTCGGGTGCAGGCCGCCCGCAATCCGGTCACCGGCGCCGACCGGGTCGCCCGGTTCTTCGCCGGGATCTACGGCCCGGACCGCGAATGGGCGGTGCGGCGGCTGGAGTTGAACGGCGAACCCGCCGCCCTGCTCACCCGCGCGAACGGCGACCGCTACACGCTTACCGTCGCCGCGGCAGACGGCCGGATCACCGGGATCTACGTGGTGGGCAACCCGGCGAAGCTGCCGCCTGTCGACTGAACCCGCCGCCGCGAGCCCGCGTCGAGGGCTCGCGGTCGACGGGCTCGCGGTCGATGGGCTCGCAGTCGACGGGCTCGCGGTCGACGGGCTCGGGTCAGCCCAGCTCGGGGAACCAGAGCGCGATCTCGCGCTTGGCGCTGTCCGGTGAGTCGGAGGCGTGCACCAGGTTCTCCCGGTTGGACAGCGACAGGTCGCCCCGGATGGTGCCGGCGGCGGCCTTCCGGCCGTCGGTCGCGCCGACCAGCCCACGGACCACGTCGATGACCTGGTCGCCGGAGAGCACGAGCGCGACGAGCGGGCCGCTGGTCATGAAGTCCTTCAGCGGCGGGTAGAACGGCTTGTCGACGTGCTCGGCGTAGTGCTCGTCGGCGAGCGCCGCGTCCATCGTCCGGTGCGTCATCGCGTCGATCCGCAGCCCCTTGCGCTCGAAGCGGGAGAGGACCTCGCCGACCAGACCACGGCGAACCGCGTCCGGTTTGATCAGAACGAGGCTGCGCTCATCCGGGCTGTTGCTGGACACGCTGAGTTCCTCCTGTACGCGCAGAACGCTCGGGCTTCGGTACGGTCAGCCTAGCGACCCGGTCCCGGCGCCGGCGCGGCGGTCGGTCTTTCCCCCGGCTGCCGATCCGGCCTAGCCTGGCCCTGACCCCGGGAGGTCCACTGTGGCGAATGGCGGGAACCGGCCCATCGCGCCGGTACGCAAGTTGATCGGCATGGTGCTCGGCACCGTGGCCACGTTCGTCGTCCTCTTCGGGCTGGGCATGACCAGTTGGGCCATCGTGGCCCTCGGGGTCGCCCTGCTGGTGCTGGCGATCGCGCTGGCCACCGTACGCGGCGGTGGGCGCACCTGGGTGGTGGGCGTCGGCCACGTGCACAGCGCCTCCGAACCACCCACCCAGTACGCGTTCGGCCGCTGCGAGCTGCAACTGGTGCTGGACGCGCCGGGCCTGCCGCCCCGTTCCAAGAAGATCATCGAGCCACGCGTGCCGGTTTCCAAGTGGCCGTCGTTGGGCCAGGCCCTGCCGATCCGGGTCGCGCTGGACGACCAGCGGCACGTCAAGGTCCTGTGGGACGAGGTGCCGACCCACGCCGAGACGGCGGCGGCGGTCGCCGACCTCCCACCGGAGTTCGCCGACATCGACGCCGTGGACGAGGTGCTGATCCAGCAGGACGCCCCGCCGTGGGCCGACCACCCCGCGGACGACGACTACCGCGACCCGCGCGGTGGCGACCCGTTCCGCGACCCGCACGGTGGCGACCCGTTTCGGGACCCCCGCGCTGGCGACCCGTTCCGCGACCCGCACGGCGATCCGTTCCGGGACCCGCACAGCTCCGACCCGCTGCGTGACGACGCCATCGTCGCGCCGGAGGAGCACGAGCCGGTGGTGATGAGCCACAGCCCGAGCGGCCGGGTGGTGCTGGAGGGCGTCGTGGTCGAGCAGCAGGCCGGGGGCGGGCTGCCCCGACGGGCCACCACCCCCACGCAGCGCCCACCGGAGGACGACAGGCCCGCACCTGCGGAGGAACACGTCGACAGGCCCACAGCACAGCGCTTCGACCCGCCGCCGACGCAGCGGACCAGCCCGGTCGCCGCGGACCCACTGGACCCACTGGACCTGCCGCTGGACGACCCGGCCGTGGGCGCAACGGCCCGCGAGACCGTCACCGCCGAGGAGTTGGATGAGGCGATCTTCGGGTACGACGGCGCGGCCGTCGCGGACCGGGCCGGCCCGATCAGCGGGGTCGGCCTCACCCTGCTGGTCACCGACCTGGCCCGGTCGCTCACCTTCTACCGCGACCGGCTCGGCTTCACAGAGGTCGACCAGGGCACCGGCAACGCCGTGCTCGCCTCCGGCACGACCCGGCTGGTGCTGCGCGAGCTGACCGAAGCGGCGCCGATCAGCCGCCGGCTCGTGCACGTCAACCTCGAGGTGGACGACATCGAGGGGGCGTACGAGCGGATGCGCGACTCCGGTGTCCGCTTCACGTACGCACCCCGGGTGATCAGCCGGGGCAGCAAGCTGGAGGTGTGGGCGGCGGCCTTCCGGGACCCGGACGGCCACGGCATCGCCCTCACCCAGTGGCGGGAACGCGCCGACGCCTGACCCGGCCCACTCCCCCGCAGCGGGGTGGAGTGAGCGGGGTGGAGTGCGGCGTCAGCCGAGGATGGTCCGGCGAACGTGCAACGCGTACGCCCAGACCAGGGCGAAGATAATGCCCAGCGCGAGCAGCGACCAGTGCAGCAGACCGGCAAGCATCAGCAGGCCCTGGAGCACGGTGCCGGCGTGCCAGGCCCAGGGGCGGCGCATCATGCCGGCGAGCAGCGCGGCGGCCACCGCGAGGGCCACCACCGCGCCGATCGCGGCGCCGCCGAAGTCACCACCGACCACCCGGATCGGCTGGATGGCCAGCAGCAGCACGAGCGCTTCCAGGCTGAGTGTCCCGGCGCCCAGGCCACGGACCGCCCCTTCCGGGTTGCGCAACCCGGAACGGCGCGGCTGCCCGGCGGCGGGCTGCTCCGCCGACGGGTCGGCCGCGAGCTGCGCGGCGGTCGGCTGCTCAGTTGGTGGGTGTTCTGCGGTCCGGGGGTCCCGCTCCGGGCCGCTCATCGCTTCAGCAGCCGGCGGGCGTCCGCCACCGTGGCCACCGAACCCGTGACCAGCACCCCGACGCCGCTCAGCTCGCCGGGGACGTCCTCCTCGGCCAACGCGACCGCCAACTCGATGGCGTCCGGCATCTCCTCGGCCACCGCGACCCGCTCCTCACCGAAGATCTCCGCGGCCAGCGCGGCGAGTTCCGCCGTCGGCATCGCCCGTGGCGAGCTGTTCCGGGTGACCACCACCTGGTCGGCCACCGGCTCCAGCAGCTCCAGCAGACCTTCGGCGTCCTTGTCGGCGAGTACGCCGACGACTGCCACGAGCTTGCTGAACGCGAACTCCTCCTGAAGCGCGGTGACCGTGGCCTTCATGCCGTGCGGGTTGTGCGCGCCGTCCAACAGAATGGTCGGGGCGTTGCGCACCCGCTCCAGCCGGCCCGGTGAGCTGGTCGACGCGAAGCCCTCCCGGACCGCCTCGACGTCGAGCTGCCGTCGAGCCCCGGCACCCAGGAACGCCTCCACCGCGGCGAGCGCCACTGCGGCGTTCTGCGCCTGGTGCGCGCCGTGCAACGGGATGAACACGTCCTCGTAGACACCACCGAGGCCCTGGAGGGTGAGCACCTGCCCGCCGACCGCCACGGCCCGGCCCAGCACGCCGAACTCGGCGCCCTCCCGGGCGATGGTGGCGCCCACCTCGGAGCAGCGTTCGAGCAGCGGTTGCGCGGCCTCCTCCTCCTGCGCCGCCGCGATCACGGTGGCGCCGGAGTGGATGATGCCGGCCTTGGCGAGCGCGATGTCCTGGAGGGTGTCGCCAAGCCACTCGGTGTGGTCCAGACCGATCGGGGTGATCACGCAGACCCCGGCCTGGATGACGTTTGTGGCGTCCTCGGCGCCGCCGAGCCCCACCTCAACCACCGCGATGTCGACAGGCGCGTCGGCGAACGTCGCGAACGCCAGCGCTGTGGTCATGTCGAAGTAGGTAAGTGGTTCGTCCGAGCGCGCGTCGACCAGCTCGGCCAGCGGTTTCACCTCCCGGTACACCGAGGCGAACCGCTCCTCACTCACCGGTTCGCCGTCCAGGCTGATCCGCTCCCGAACGGTCTCCAGGTGCGGGCTGGTGTACCTGCCGGTGTGCAGCCCGAACGCCCGGAGCAGCGAGTCGATCATGCGCGCCGTGGAGGTCTTGCCGTTGGTGCCGGTCAGGTGGATCGACGGGTACGCCCGCTGCGGGCTGCCGAGCAGGTCGAGCAGCGACTCGATGCGGTCCAGCTCGAAGGCCATGCGGGTGAAACCGCGGGCGTTCAGCTCGGCCTCGACGGCGGCGAATTCGGTACGGTCGGTCACGAGGAAAGCGCCTCCAGAGCAGCGTCGATCCGGACCAGGTCGGCCTCGGCGGTGGCGAGCCGGTCGCGGATCTTCGCGACCACCGGCTCGGGGGCCTTGCCGATGAACGCGGGGTTGTCGAGCTTCGCCCGCGCCTGCGCGACCTCCTTCTGGGCGGCGGCGCGGTCCTTGGTCAGCCGGGCCCGCTCGGCGGCCACGTCGATCGACCCCCGGGTGTCCAACGCGACACCTACCGCGCCGGGCATGGCCAGCGTGGCGCTGGCCTGGAAGTCGTCGCCGGCCGGGTCGAGCCGGACCAGCGACCGGATCAGCGGCTCGTGGGCCGCGATGCCAGCGCCGGTGAGCCCGTCGAGGCGGGCGGCCACCCGCTGCGTCGGACGCAACCCCTGGTCGGAACGGAACCGGCGGATCTCGGTTACCACCCGCTGCACACTCACCAGCTCGGCCTCGGCGGCGTCGTCGATGAGCGCCCGGTCGGCCACCGGCCACGCGGCGGTCTGCACCGTCTCGCCGCCGGTCAGCGCGAGCCACAGCTCCTCGGTGACGAACGGGATGATCGGGTGCAGCAGCCGGAGCAGCTGGTCCAGCACGTGCCCGAGCACGCGGCGGCTGGCCTCGGCCCGCTCGCCACCCTCGGCGAGCACCGGCTTGCTCAGCTCGACGTACCAGTCGCAGACGTCGTCCCAGGCGAAGTGGTAGAGCAGGTCGCACACCTTCGCGAACTCGTACGCCTCGAACTGCTCGTCGACCTCTGCGGTCACGTGCGCCAGCCGGGACAGGATCCACCTGTCGACGGTGGACAACTGCTCGGCGGCGGGCAGGTCACCCGAGGTGTGCGCGCCGTTCATCAGCGCGAACCGGGTGGCGTTCCACAGCTTGTTGCAGAAGTTGCGCGAGCCCTGGCACCAGTCCTCGCTGACCGGGACGTCCTGGCCGGGGTTCGCGCCACGGGCCAGGGTGAACCTGGTGGCGTCGGCGCCGAACCTGTCGATCCAGTCCAGCGGGTCGACCACGTTGCCGAACGACTTGGACATCTTCTTGCCGTGCTCGTCGCGGACCATGCCGTGCAGGGCCACCACGTCGAACGGCTGCTTGCCGTCCATCGCGTACAGGCCGAACATCATCATCCGGGCGACCCAGAAGAAGAGGATGTCGTAGCCGGTGACCAGGACGCTTGTCGGATAGAACTTGGCCAGGTCCGGGGTCTGCTCCGGCCAGCCGAGGGTGGAGAACGGCCAGAGCGCGCTGGAGAACCAGGTGTCCAGCACGTCCTCGTCCTGGTGCCAGCCGTCACCGGTGGGCGGCTGGTCGTCCGGGCCGACGCAGACGATCTCGCCCTGCGGGCCGTACCAGACCGGGATCCGGTGCCCCCACCACAGCTGGCGGGAGATGCACCAGTCGTGCATGTTGTCGACCCAGGCGAAGTAGCGCTTGGACAACTCGGCGGGCTCGATGCGCACCCGGCCGTCGCGGACCGCGTCACCGGCGGCCTGGGCCAGCGGGGCCGTGTTGACGAACCACTGCAACGACAGCCGCGGCTCGACAGTCGTCTTGCAGCGGGAGCAGTGCCCGACAGCGTGGACGTACGGCCGCTTCTCGGTCACGATCCGGCCCTGCTCGCGCAGCGCCGCAACGATCGCGGGCCGCGCCTCGAACCGGTCCAGCCCTTCGAACGGGCCGGGCACGGTGATCACGCCGCGCTCGTCCATCACGGTCAGGGCGGGGAGATCGTGGCGTTGGCCGATCTCGAAGTCGTTCGGGTCGTGTGCCGGGGTCACCTTGACCATGCCGGTGCCGAAGGCCGGGTCGACGTGCGCGTCCGCGACGATCGGGATGCGGCGACCGGTAAGCGGCAGCTCGACCTCGGTGCCGATCAGGTGCTTGTAGCGCTCGTCGTCCGGGTGCACGGCCACTGCGGTGTCGCCGAGCATCGTCTCGGCGCGGGTGGTGGCCACCACGACCTCGTCGCTGTATCGGATGGAGATCAGCTCACCGTCGTCGTCGGTGTGCTCCACCTCGATGTCCGAGAGCGCGGTCAGGCAGCGCGGACACCAGTTGATGATCCGGTTGGCCCGGTAGATCAGGCCCTCGTCGAAGAGCTTCTTGAAGATCGTCTGAACGGCCTTGGTCAGGCCCTCATCCATGGTGAAGCGCTCGCGGTCCCAGTCGACAGAGTCACCGAGGCGCCGCATCTGCCCGAGGATCGCCCCACCGGACTCGGCCTTCCACTGCCAGACCCGCTCGACGAACTTTTCCCGGCCGAGGTCGTGCCGGGACAGGCCCTCGGCGGCGAGCTGACGCTCCACCAGGTTCTGGGTGGCGATGCCGGCGTGGTCCATGCCGGGCAGCCAGAGCGCCTCGAAGCCCTGCATCCGCTTGCGCCGGGTCAGCGAGTCCATAAGCGTGTGCTCGAACGCGTGACCCATGTGCAGCGAGCCTGTGACGTTCGGCGGCGGGATCACGATCGTGAAGGGCGGCTTGTCGCTGGTCGCGGAGGCCCGGAAGTGTCCGGCGGCTACCCACTGCTCGTACCGTCGCTGCTCTACCTCGCCCGGCAGGTACTGGCTGGCAAGGGTCGGGGCGTCGGGGCGTCGGGCATCCAGTCTCTCGGTCACCTGACAAGTCTACGGAGGGCTTCCGCGGACCTGGCGTGCGCCACCTGCCATTCGCGTACGGTGTCGGCTATGTCCGACGCACATCTCACTGAGCGCCCGCTCGACGACGGTCGCGAGCCGGTCGAGCTGACCGAGGAGCCGATCCAGCTGAGCACCCGGGACACCGGGGGCGGGCCCGACGAGCGTTCCGGCGGCTGGTCCCGGCGTCGCCGGATCGGCTGGGCGATCGCCCTTGCCGTCGGCCTCGCGGGTGCGGGCACGCTTGCCGTCGGTGGGTGGCGTGTGGCACAGCAGAAGGACACCCGGTTGACCTCACCCGACCAGGTGGCGGGGCTGACGCGGGACGACAGCGAGCGGGCGAAGAGCACAGCTGACTACCTGCGCAGCGGCCTGGCCGCCGACATCGAGCTGGACCGCAGCTTCGGCACTGTCTACCGCGATCCGGCAGACGACAAGCGTTCGGTGCTGATTTTCGGCGGCACCACCCTGCTGTGGCAGCCGGAGCGCGACCTGGACAGCCTCTTCGGCCTGATGTCCGACGAGACCGGCGCGGTGACGGGCCTGCGCGAGGTGCCCGCGGGCGACCTCGGCGGTGTGATGAAGTGCGGCAGCACCACAGGCGAGGGGGGCGACTTCGCGGTGTGCGGCTGGGCCGACCACGGCAGCGTCGTGATGGCCATGTTCCCCGGGCGGTCGGTCGCCGACGCCGGCGCCCTGCTGCGCGACCTCCGCGCCGACATGCAGACCCGCGACTGACCAAGCAGGGGTACGCAATAAGGGGTCACCCATGCAGGTGACTCTTTACTGCGTCGGCACATACAGAAACGCAGAATGGGTCACCCGTGAGGGTGACCCATTCTGGAAAGATTGTCCGGCGGTGTCCTACTCTCCCACACCCTCACGAGTGCAGTACCATCGGCGCTGGAGGGCTTAGCTTCCGGGTTCGGAATGTAACCGGGCGTTTCCCCTCCGCCATGACCGCCGTAACTCTATAGACATATCAAACAACACCACACACAGGGGTTTGTTGTTCGTTTGTCTAGAGTTGCACAGTGGACGCGTAGCAGCTTAGTAGTCAAGTCCTCGGCCTATTAGTACCGGTCAACTGAACCCGTTACCGGGCTTACATTTCCGGCCTATCAACCCAGTCGTCTAGCTGGGGGCCTTACCCCACCAAAGGTGGGTGGGATACCTCATCTTGAAGCAGGCTTCCCGCTTAGATGCTTTCAGCGGTTATCCCTTCCGAACGTAGCTAACCAGCCGTGCCCTTG